>URMK01000009.1 GCA_900548905.1 uncultured Lachnospiraceae bacterium
ACCGAAATCATTTAGAAAAAAGTAGGAAAGTTGCCAACGTTTGCTTTACACAAACCAGTCAAGCTATAGACTGGCAGTCCTTGAGGGAATATGATATGATTAACGTAGAAATTTAAATTATTAACACAACGCCTTATTGATAGGAGCCACGGCAAGGAGAAGATATAATATGAAAAAGCCATTACCTGTTGGTGTAGATGATTTTGGAAAATTAATTCAAAACGGTTACTACTATGTAGATAAAACTTTATTTATAAAGGAGCTTCTTGATAAAAAAGGGGATGTTACCTTGTTTACCCGTCCGAGACGGTTTGGAAAGACCCTGAATATGAGTATGCTGAAGTATTTTTTTGAAGACAGCGGCAGCCTGGAGATAAATAAAAAGAACAAAAGGCTATTTGATGGGCTTGCTATTACAAACAGCGGAGAAAGCTATCTTAAAAAGATGGGAAAATATCCGGTTATCAGCCTGTCACTTAAGTCGGCAAAACAAAAGACCTATCCGTCAGCCTATCATAAATTGCGTAGGGAATTGGCAGGAGAATTTGACCGACATCGGCAACTAACAGAGTCCCTTCATCCAGAAAAAGCATTAAGATACCGTAGGATATTAAGCGAAACCGCATCGGAGGATGAATTTTCGGGAGCGCTTAAATTTTTGAGTGAAGTTCTGTGGGAAAGCACAGGAGAAAAAGCTATCATATTAATAGATGAATATGATGTTCCTTTAGAAAATGCATACTTCAATGGATTTTATGAAGAAATGGCAGGATTTATCCGCTCCTTATTCGAAGCGGCACTGAAAACCAACCCATGCCTGGAATTTGGCGTAATTACCGGCTGCCTGCGAATTACCAGGGAATCCATTTTTACAGGATTGAACAATCTGAAAATAAACTCTATCTTAAGTGGTATGTATGATGAATATTTTGGCTTTACCCCGGAAGAAACACAGCAGCTGCTTACAGATTACGGAAGGCTCGATAAATTCCATACGGTAAAAGAATGGTACGACGGCTATCGTTTCGGAGAGACGGAAGTCTATAATCCGTGGAGCGTTATCAGTTTCCTGGATGCATCCAGTGAAAATGCAGGTGTAACCCCTTCGCCGTACTGGGCAAATACCAGTTCCAATGATATTGTAAAAAGCCTGGTTGAGCGGGCTGATATTTCTGTAAAAGGCGAACTGGAAAACCTGATTGAAGGCGATACGATTGAAAAGCCGGTGCATGAAGACATTACCTATGACAATATATACGATTCCGAGGATAATTTGTGGAATTTTCTTTTCTTTACAGGTTATCTGCGGATGGTATCCAGGAAACTTGAGGCGGAGACAGAATATATTACGATGGCACTTCCAAATGCTGAGGTGAAATATATCTATAAAAATACAATCCGAAACTGGTTCGGTAAGAAAATAGAAAAGAAGGATTTGAACAAGCTTATTTCTGCTCTCGAGCAGGGAGATGTCCAGGTAATGGCGGAAGAAATTTCTTCCTGCCTGCAGGAGTCAATAAGCTTTTATGATTATGCGGAAAACTATTACCATGGCTTTTTAACAGGATTATTAAAAGTCCAGCAGAAATACAGAGTAATATCCAATCCCGAAACCGGATTTGGAAGGCCGGATATTATCCTGAAAACTGCAAGCATACGCGGTGCGGCGATTATTTTGGAATTAAAGGTGGTAAACGAGTATGGGAAAATGGAGAATGGCTGCCGGAAAGCTCTGGAACAAATCGAAACACAATGTTATGCCATGGAGCCGGAAAAAGAGGGATATCAAACTATTCTGAAGTACGGGATCTGTTTCTACAGAAAAGAATGTATGGTAATAAAAGGACAATAATATAGCCCTCCGGATAACTCCGGAAGGGCTATACTCAATTTCCTATGTTCAGTTGAACTGCGGCTTATTACTGTAATAACTGAAGTACGCCCTGAGGTACCTGATTTGCCTGTGCAAGCATAGCCTGAGATGCCTGAACCAGAATATTATTCTTGGTATAGCTCATCATCTCATCGGCCATGTCAACGTCACGGATGCGGCTTTCCGCTGCTGTCATGTTCTCGGTTGTTACACTCAAGTTGTTGATGGTATGCTCCAGACGGTTCTGGATAGCGCCCAGATCGCCACGGGTGGAGGATACGGAATTGATTGCTGTTCTAATGAGTGCCACAGCATCCTTTGCCCCTGTCTGTGTGCTGATATCAATTGAACCAATACCTAAAGATGCGGATGACATGTTACCTACTTTGACGGTAAGCTGATTAAAGGATTCTGCAGTATCCCCAATCTGTAAAGCAAGTCCTGCACCGGCTTTCCCAGCTCCATCCGTAATGTTTTGTGCTGTACCAAGACCTAATCCGGTTACAATATCGGCTCCTGTTTTGGAACCGGAAAATTCTACCGTCATAGCATCAGCACCAACATCCTTCAGAATTTTATTGATCTCTGTTGAAGTATATGATTTGGTATTATCCAATTGAATGGCAATTACCCCATTTGTATTCGTAGCACCGTGCGCTCCAGCGGCGGCTGTTCCCGTAATCTGTACGCTGGTAAGATCTGTCTTACCTTTTGCAAAATTAATCTTAAATCCATCTCCGCGTGTACCCGCAATGGTAGCTGCTGTCGGTTCAACTTTTGCAGTATCTATTTTTGCTACATTTGCTGCTACTTTTGTCCCTGTGCCCGTTACCGTAGCATCTTTATAACCTGCACCTCTCAATGCCGCCTGCAAATCTGCATTTGTTAAGGTAGTACCACTGTTAGTAACTGTAATATTCAGAATTCCATCATCATCCAATGCGTCTGCCGTTGCAGTCTGAGCGGTCGCAGCTCCGGCAGCATATGTTATTTTTACTCCCTTAACGTCCGTGGACAAGTCAGAGATATTATAACCGCTGATTGTGACAGATGATGTCGCAGTTGCTCCACCGAGTGAACCATCCAGAAGATTAATACCATTAAAGTTTGTACCTTCGGAAATTCTGTCGATTTCATCCTTCAGTGACTGTACTTCCTTCTGCAGGTTCGCACGATCCGTTTCATTATCATAAGTACCGTTAGCAGACTGATCGGCCAGTTCTACCATACGGTTCAGCATGGAGTGAACTTCTGTCAGAGCGCCTTCAGCTGTCTGAACAAGGGAAATACCGTCATTAGCGTTCTTCTGTGCGGTTTCCAGGCCTGTGATCTGTGCGCGCATTTTTTCGGAGATAGCCAGCCCTGCGGCATCATCTCCGGCACGGTTGATACGGTAACCGGAAGACAGTTTCTCCAGATTTTTAGATACGGCATTGTTGTTAGTGGTCAGGTTACGGTAAGAGTTTAATGCTGCGATGTTGTGTTGGATTCTCATATAATTTCCTCCTTGAAATACCCAGAGGCCTCCCTGCCTCCGGTAAATTTCCCTCCATTGGGAAGGAATGATTAAAGAAGGAAATGATATATTACAAATCTTCGTAATATTGATAAATTTCCTGCAGGTTTTGTGCAAGCTCCGCTTGCCGGTGAGGATATAAATGGCTGTAGGTGTTCAGGGTTGTCTCGATGTTCTCATGCCCCAGCCTTTCTGCAATCAGCAAAGGACTGAACCCACGTTCAATAAGCAGGCTTGCATGGCTGTGCCTGAGATCATGAATGCGGATTTTGGCTACCCCGGACCGCTGACAAGCCTCTGTCATATATTTTGAAATATAATATTTAGTACAGCTAAACAGACGTTCCGAAGGCCTGTTGATTGCTTTTTCTTTTATAAATGATTCCAGCTGGAGCTGCAAAAATTCGGGAAGGGCAACAACACGTAAGCTTTTGGGCGTTTTGGGCGGCGTTATAAAATCCTGACCATTAATACGATGATAGGATTTATTAATATTTATAATCCCCTGCTCCTTATAAAAATCAGCCAGAGTTAGGGCCAGAAGTTCTCCAATTCGAATACCGGTATAATAGAGCAGTGAAAATAACAGATGCATTTCCGTATTCTCCCGCAGATAATCCAGAAAATTATGGAATTCTTTTGGACTCCAGAATTGATTTTGTTCTGCCTGTTTTTTCCCCATGCTTCCAGCGGCGTGACATGGATTGGAAGTCAGCTGAAAGTAACGAACCGCGTAATTAAAAATAGCGGAAAGCTGGTTATTCATAGCTTTCAAATATGTTTGGGAATATCCGTCGCCATATGAATCTTTATAGTCCCACATAATATTCTGCCATTCCCGAATGGTATGTGCCCCTATTTGGTTAACAGGAAATTCTCCAAAATAAGGAAGGATTTTCGTGCGTACAAGATGTTCTTTCGTTATCAGGGTGGAGCGGCGCAAGCGGTGCCCCATATCATTTGCATATATTGCATACAAATCATTAAAAGTTATATCAGGTCCCCCTTCATTCTGCCTGATAAAGGCACGTTCCCATTCCCTGGCTTCTTTCTGCAGTTTAAATCCTCCCTTTTTCTTTTGCCGATGCCTTCCCATAAAATCCCTGTAATAAAATTTACAATACCAGGTCTGTGCATTTTCATTGAAATATGTTGGCATATTTCTTTCCTCCTCTTATGTATCAATGCTTACTTCCATATATGACAGAATTTTTCTCTTTTTCAGGCTTACATTTTCTTTTCCGCAAGTACTTATCCGGTACTCAAATCGGAAAGAAGAAAAGATAGAATACTGTTTTTCCCTGAAAAAAAGACCTTTATGGAAATAAAGCCGGTACTACTATAGTACTGTAGAAAAAGCTTGTCTAAAAGCCCTATTTTAAGGGGTTCTGCAAATATTTTTATTTTTTATTTTTCTCCCCTTATATTTTTTCGGAATACGACGATATCTTAAGTGAACATGATAAATAAACTTCTACATTATGTGCACAAGGCTGAAGTGCTTTATTTATCGGTGTTTGACGCGTCAAGTAACAAACGGGCAGGGTAACATCTGCCACCTTCCTATTCACGTAGGAAAGAAACTTTTAATCATTCCTTCCCTATGATCAAAAAAAGGAAGGAAACCCGCAAGGGGCAGGGAAGCCCCGGGTATTTTTCAAGGAGGAAATTATATGAGAATCCAACACAACATCGCAGCATTAAACTCTTACCGTAACCTGACAGGAAATAACAATGCCGTATCCAAGAACCTGGAGAAGCTGTCTTCCGGTTACCGCATCAACCGTGCAGGGGATGACGCAGCCGGTCTGGCTATTTCCGAAAAGATGCGCGCGCAGATCACAGGTCTGGAAACCGCACAGAAGAACGCCAATGACGGTATTTCCCTCGTTCAGACAGCTGAAGGCGCTTTGACAGAAGTTCATTCCATGCTGAACCGTATGGTGGAACTGGCTGACCAGTCCGCTAACGGTACCTATGATAATGAAACCGACCGTGCAAACCTGCAGAAGGAAGTGCAGTCCCTGAAGGATGAAATTGACCGTATATCTGAAGGTACTAATTTCAACGGAATCAATCTGCTGGATGGTTCCCTGGAAGGCGGATCCAATGGAGCAAACGGTATTGTCGGCGGCGTTATTGCCAACTTTAAACCGGCATCTACCGCTGCTATAACCGGTATTGATGCTTCTGGTGCAGGCGCCATTGATTACACCAAAAAAGATGTCATAACAGTAGATGGCGTAAATATTGAAGTCGACTGGTCTACATTAACTGCTGATGAAAAATCGGCATTGGAAATTGACTGGACAAGTAATACATCTGATGCGGTATCTAAAAAAGCTGCATCCATAGTCGAAAACAAAATTAATGAGTCCATTTCAAAGACAAATGCACAGAATGGTACTAATGTTGCAAATGTAAAAGTGGAAGCACAAACTGGTGGTAAGACCTTCAAGATTACCAGTGGAATGGAAAATAACGGAGCTTCTGAGATTGTTGTCACGGGAGACCCCGCAACTGACAAGTCTGTATTAGGCTCTTTCGGAGCACAGGATGCATCTGCAACCAAGGCTTCCGCTACCCATACATTAAAGATCACCCCCACAGACGGAAACGGAAAATTCAATATGACCCTGAATGGGGAATCTATTGAAATTGATTTGACCACATTAGCTGCGGGTGATACTGGAACTAATATTGCCACAAAATTAAATACAGCTATCCAGACAGCATTAGGCAACTATGATACAGCAAAAGGAACAACAGGCACCGACGATGCTGTAGCCGGAAAGATATCTGTTTCCTTCAATAAGAGCGGACAGCTTGAAATTAATAACAGCACAGACATCAAGATCGGATTTGAAGACAAAGATGGCGGAAGCGCAGCGAAGACTCTGGGAATTTCAGCTCAGGGCAAAGCAATATACGGCGGCGGCCTGACCCTTCAGATTGGTGATACCTCTGCAGATTTTAATCAGCTGACCGTATCGGTAAGCGCTATGGACAGCAACTCCCTCGGAATTGCTGGTGTTGATATCAGCACACAGTCCGGTGCAAAGGCTGCAGTGGATCTGATTAAATCCGCTATTGATAAAGTATCCTCCACCCGTGGTGATCTGGGTGCTATCCAGAACCGTCTGGAGCATACCATCAACAACCTGAGTGTGACAACTGAGAATATGACAGCTGCAGAAAGCCGTATCCGTGACGTTGACATGGCAGATGAAATGATGGCTTACACCAAGAACAATATCCTGGTTCAGGCTTCTCAGGCTATGCTTGCTCAGGCAAATCAGGTACCGCAGGGCGTGCTTCAGTTATTACAGTAATATACCCAATCGGTAGTCTGAATATAATTTGTTAAGAGTACGGCCCCTCTGAATGATTTCAGAGGGGCCATTTTTATTATGGGCCGGATAGACCCAGTTGCATACATTTCCGTTATTTTTGTTCATGTTAAAAGATACAAGCCATTTTTGCGGGTGGGTGATGTATTATCCCTCAAACCTCACAAAACGGGGTTTAAGCGTAACAAAAAGCCTGTATTCATGCTGGTTTGCGGGGTATGTAAATGCCCTAAATGTCTACATATCCTGTTTGAAATTAAAAGAAGCCACGGCGCAATTACCGTGACTTCATTAATTTTGAAGCGTTATTGTAGCAGGCGTTTATCCGTCTACCCGTTTCAGTAGTCGTATACATAGATATGACAAATAGGGAGATACCGTTTTCTTTTGCCCAAAATCCCAACCTTTGAATTTTTGGTAGACCGATTCGGGAATAAACATACCGTCTTCGTTCTGTTTTCCTTGTATCAAATCTATCATTTCGCAAAATCGTGAATCGGTTTTTACAAAATCAAACTTGCTTAATAAGTCGGCAACACTCACAATGTCATACCACATGGCGGGTGCTTTCAGTTTGCGGAAGTCTGTACCCATATAAAACATATACGGATGCTGTTCAAGGCTGTTTTCCCATAGAGATAGTATAACCTCTATCCCGCCCTTTGCAGCATCGCTGTTTCGACATTCCTCAATCTCGTATAATAGTTTTAACATGATAAGCGTTGCAAACGGGCAACAATCGTTTTTCCGTCCGGGGCCTCTGAATGTTCCGTGTTCTTCCGATACCGAACAGGGAAAACCTTGTTCTCTGTATAGGCTTAACAGGTGTTCCACGCCTTGCTTGATATGTTGCTGATAATCAATCTTGGCTTTTACTAATGCCATAAGTAATAAAGGCGCGTCACATAAGCACCAGCCGAAAACATCTTCGCCCTTGCCGCCGTAGTGCGGCGGTATGTTTGTCATTGACTGATATACTCCGTTCTTGTCTTTGTGGCTCATTATCTGCTTAACTGCGCTTTCAATTTCGGGTATATCCGTTTCAAGCCCAATATCAAGAAGGAATAACAGTTTGTGTATTGATAAATCGGGGTCTTTATGATTTCTAACTATTGCATTGTGGAAATTGGCAATATCGTTAAGGTACGAGAGGATTTTTCTGTCTTTCAATACTTCATTTTTCAAGTCTAATAAATCCTCTCTGCTTTCATTGAGAAGATTTATTCTGATTGCGTATTGTAGCCACGGCTCACTTATTGATAAGAGTTGTTCAAGCATAAGATAACCTCTATGTAAAATGCGACTTTATTACAACATATTTTACCATAATTTACGGTATAAATCCAGTTCTTATCCTGTTCTCCGTTTCCGGCAGCGAAATGACAACGGTAAAAATCCAGACGGTCAAGGGTTTATGGGTGGAGATTTTTTCGCGCCATTTGCAAAAAATACTACTCGTCCTTGACGGTCTGGATAGTCGGAACGGACGTAGAACGAGGTTTTTTTCAGCGGGTAGTATTCCTCTGCGTACTTTTGCGATAGCTGTTCATAGCGATCCGGCTCGATGGCTCCAGGGGCGTTGTCCTCATACAGCTTATCCATTACCTTTTCCATTTGTTCCAGCCGTTGCGTTATCTGTGGGATACGTTTCTGCTGTTTCTTCATTTCGTCCGTCTGCCCTTTGGCAAGGCTGTTTTTCACCAACGCTTCAAACCCGCTCTGTCGGCTAAGGAATACTTTGCTATCTTCCGTAAAACTTCCGCTATGTTCTGCATGACAATATCCACGTCAACGCGGTGCGGTGAATGACATTTAGGGTGTCTGGCTTTGCCCTTGGCGTACTCACTACATCTTGCTGATGTCCCTTGCGTACCACTCTGACATTAGTCGCCCCAAATGCAGTTGTTTTGTGGATAGTCATTTATTTTCCTTCCTCTAAGGCAAAGTGTTTTGCTAAAATCGACAGCATTTCTTCTCGTGTGTCGGTATCAAAATCGGAGCGAGTATATGAAAAGAATCCAGTATGCTCCCAGTCGATCTCTACTGGAGGATGATATAGCGCCCATGAATTAAAGTTCCTTAAAGTAGCTTCTGGATCGGGGCATTTTTTGATCTGATCCATCATAAATTTTTTGTCGGGGTCGTCTCGATCAAAGAATCGGATGGCACATATATCCGGTGGATCACAGAGGAGGACAGCAACACGATTATAGGACGAGATCTCACGCAATACGTCGGGAGGAATATTTGTATCAACAACAACTTTTCTTCCGGATGCCGCCAGTTTTATCAACTCCAAAATCTCAATTTCTACACATTCATTGGAGACTTGATTATACCAGTTCCAATGTTCTTCCGGGGTCATATTTAACCATTCCTGCCAACCACTCATGGTATCAAAATAGCATAGTCCTGGTTGCTTCCAACGGGAAAGTTTATTTCGAGGAAATACATCATGGTAGTTTTCGCCGCAATGAATCATATCATATCGTTCAGCTAACATCTTGACCATTGTAGATTTACCCGCATAACTATGCCCGTTTATAAAGTAAACATTTTGTAAATAATGCTTTATTAGATTGTCGCTTAATTGTATTTTCATCTTTTCTCCAATCTGAAAGCTTCTCGCAAACTCTGCAAAAGCACGAATACGGGGCTTATCGAGCATACATCCGGTGCAAGGAAATTCAGAACATTTCCAACAACCGTTCAACCCTTTTAGTATACAACAGTTATAGTTTTTGCACCAGCCGTAGCTTTCATTATTGTGCCGCCTCCCATTCTGCTGTGAACTGTCTGATTGATTGCTGACGCTTGGTACGATCATCACTCACAGCTCTCGTGGCAATCTCAAACAACTTGTCGCTGAGCTGCCATTTATCTCGTGCGCGATTATACCCGTCAAAGAGCACAAAAAAGTGCCTGATGTCAGCAGGTTGGTGTAAAGCACCTTGTGGTGTTCCTTCAGATAGCGCCTGCGCATACGCCCATATTTACCGAGCTAGTAATCACCGGTATCCGGCAGGACAAGGTTGGGAATGAGGTAATCACTCTCCTGGCGGTATGTGCCGCCCATTTCCTCAAATAATGGGAAGGGGGAGCAGGATGCCGCCGGGCACAAAGAGCCGTCTGCCCTGTTACAAAAAAACCTAACCCTCCCCCTACACAGAACCCCCTCCGGGAAGCTTTCACTTCCCGGAGGGGGTTCTGTTCTCTCTATACTTCATTACAATTAGGGGGCATTTTTACATAGAACGGAGTTTGAATTTTCCTACCAGAGACTTAAGCATCTGGGCCTGGCCGGAAAGCTCTTCACTCGCTGCGGCACTCTCCTCTGCCGTAGCGGAATTGGACTGCACCACGCCGGATATCTGTTCAATACCGGTCGTCACCTGGGAAATGGCATTTGCCTGTTCTTTGGCATCTTCGGATATCTTTCCTACCGTAACGGACACGGATTTTGCCACATCCACGATATCCACTAAGGATCCGGCTGTTTCATTAGCATAGCCGAAGCCCTTCTCCACCGCCTGTACCGTCCCTGCTATCAGGGCCGCCGTATTCTTAGAAGCCTCCGCTGATTTACTTGCAAGGTTCCTCACTTCGTCCGCGACAACGGCAAAACCCTTTCCGGCTGTTCCGGCTCTGGCGGCCTCTACGGCGGCATTCAGTGCCAGGATATTCGTCTGGAAAGCGATATCCTCTATCGTTTTAATGATCTTACTGATTTCCACTGATTTAGACCGGATCTCTTCCATAGCGGCGAGCATATCCTTCATCTGCCTGTCACAGGCCTGAACCCTGCTGCCCGCTATCTGGACCTGTTTATCCGCATCCAGCGTGCTCGCGGCTGTATTCGTGGAATATCTGGAAATGTCATTGATAGTAGCGGCCAGTTCTTCCACGGAAGAAGCCTGTTCCGTCGCTCCTCTGGATAACACCTGGGCGCCGTCCGCCACCTGGGAAGCTCCGCTTGCCACCTGCTCGGAGGCAATATTTATCTGATGCATGGTACTGTTCAATTTATTAAGGATCTCATTAATAGCCACAGCTATGGGCTGGAAATCCCCGATATACAGCTCTTTCTTCTCAATTTTCAAATCCAGGTTTCCGGATGCCAGAGCCGTCAGACCGTTAGACAGATCCACTACAAGCCCCTTCAGGGATTCCACGATACGCTTTGTGGCATCCGAAAGCTGCCCCGTTTCATCCTTTGCAAGGATTTCCTCTACCTCTGACTCCAAATCCCCCTGGGCAAGCCGGTTCAAACGATCCGCACATATCCGGATAGGCCTGCCGATACCGTTTGCAAGATAAAGGGCCAGGAAAAAAGCGGCAATAAGCGCTACAACCACCAGCACGGCAATGATAAATATCCCGGTATAGGTAGCATTCATAAAGTCTATTTTCGGAGCGTTTACCGCAATACTCCATCCATCTGTTCCGGGTACAGGCGCATAAGCCATCACCTTTCTTACCCCGTCATAGTCATATTCCCCTGCCCCGCTTTCTCCGTTTACCATTTTCTGTTCCAGTTCGGCCAGAGGCTGCAGTAACGGATCCTTTTGTGCATCCCGGATAGTATTTTCCCGCCCGGTTACATTGGAGGTATTGCTGTGGGCAATGGTATAGCCTTCTTTATCCAGAATATACGCTTTGCCGTTTTCGTTGACATTGATAGAGCCTGCCATATCACATAAAAAGCCTTCCTTAGAGGTAAAGCAGACCACGCCGATTATCCGGGAATCCGGCACCCCGTTTTCCCACAAAGGCGCCGCCATCACAAGATACAGTTCCCCATCCGTGGCCTGTGCAGCAACTGCCTTTCCCTGGAGCGCCTGCCGGAAGTATTCTTTATCGGAATAATCCTTCCGGTCGAAAATACTAATCCCCTTCGAATCCAGAATATCTCCTTTGGAAAAATCACAGACACTCATACTTTGTTCTACTAATTTCTTTTTTTCCTCAATTCCCGTGGATGCATCCGCCAGACTGTCCATATGACCTGCTTCCACCACCACATTCAAACTGGCCTGCAGCTCCTGTTCCACCCTGTCGGCTGCAATACCTGCCGATACCTTCATCAAATCCCGGAGCGTAGTCATGGTAGCCGAATAATTCTGCCAGATACCAATCAAACCTACCACCAGGACAGATACGGTTACAGCCGATATCATTATTACCAGTATTTTATCCCTAATCCGTTTCATCTTAACTCCCTCTGCGCAACCTGCGCCTGTTTATAGCCGGAGCGGCAAAGCCCCTGTTCCTTCTGTCGTTTTACCGCCTATTCCGTTAATACTTATTGTCACCGCAGGTATTATAGGTATCACGGGAATCGTAACTGTACGTATCGTAACCGGTCGGCTGCTGGAGCACGCTATCGGCTGTCTGTGAAGCATAACCGTTCTCATATTCCGTTTCATAACCGGTTCCATAATCGGTTCCATAATCCGCTGAATAATCCGTTCCATATGCGGAACCATAATCCCCGGCCTGGCTGTAATCCGTACCGTATGCGGTGTCCGTATCCCGAAGCCGGAAGCGGGTTACCAGATTTTTCAGGATCTGTGCCTGGCCGGAAAGCTCCTCACTGGCTGCCGCACTCTCCTCCGCTGTGGCGGAGTTGGTCTGCACCACACTGGAAATCTGGTCGACGCCCTGCGTCACCTGGCCGATTGACAAGGCCTGGGAATTGGACGCCTCGGAAATCTTATCAATGGTATCCGTCAGTATTCTGGCGCCTTCCGCCGCATCCATAAGGGCTTTAGCCGTCTGATCGGCTATTCTGGTGCCGTTTTCAACCGATTTCAGGGAAGTCTCTATCAACGCGGCCGTACTCTTGGAGGCATCCGCGGATTTACTTGCAAGATTCCGCACCTCATCCGCAACCACCGCAAACCCCTTACCGGCGCTTCCGGCACGGGCGGCTTCCACCGCCGCATTGAGGGCCAGGATATTGGTCTGGAACGCAATATCTTCAATCGCTTTGATAATTTTGCTGATTTCTTTGGAAGAACCGCTGATTTCCTGCATGGCATGGATCATTTCACGCATCTGCTCCGTGCTTTCTTCCATTCTGGATCCCGTCTGTGTAGCCTTTTTGCTGGCATCCAGAGCGTTATCCGCATTCTTCTTCACTTGTTCGGAAATCTCGTTAATGGAAGCGGCAAGCTCCTCAATGGAGGATGCCTGTTCCGTGGCACCATGGGAAAGCGCCTGGGCGCCGGCGGATACCTGATCGCTTCCGCTGGCTACCTGCTCCGCCGACTGGTTTATCTGTTTCAGCGTGTCGCTCAGGTTGTAATTGATTTTTTTCATGGATTCCAGTATGGACTTGTAATCGCCTACATATTTTTCTTCTATGGTGCTCGTTATATTGAAGTTTCCGTCCGCCATGGAACCTAATATGTAATCCTCATCCTGTATAATCTCCTTCAGCACTTCGGTCATATTGCGGATGCTTTCCGACAGGACTCCCAGTTCATCCCGGGAGCGGTAGCCTATAGCAACATCCAGCTTCCCTGCCGTCACATCCTTCATGGCAGCTTCCAGCTCCCTGACCGGAAGCGTAATCCCCTTTGTAATATAGGTGGATAAAATAACCGTGATAACAAGAGCGATCAGCGACATAACAATCATAGCCGCCATAATGATATTTTTGGTAAAAATGGATGTATTGTAAGCATCCGCCGCCTGCCCGGAGGACAACGTATCCATCTGCTCCATCAGTTCCTGCACCTGAAGCAGCATAGGCTGGTACTGGCTGAAGAAAACCTCCTGGGCCTGCACTTTTTTGTTCTGTGAGGCCAGCTCCACAACCTCCATCCTGTAGGTTTTAGCCTCCGACAGCAAGGAAGCCGCCTCATCAATGATATTTTTCTCACCCTGGTAGTTCTCCTGTAAGAAATCAAATCCCTTCTGCAGATCATTCATTTCCGTATCGACAGCAGACAGATATTCCTCCACTTTATTACTGTCTGTCTCCACAAGGCTGTAGCTGATATTTTTAAGCGTCGTTTCGATCTGCCTGCGCATTTCCGCCGTCTTAAGGGATACCGGATAACCAGTCGTGTAAAATTCTTCAAAGCTGCCCGCCGTATTGTTCAGGCTGAAAACAGCCATGACCACCGTTATAAGATACAAAATGATAATGACACCGAAGGTTATTATCAGCTTATTTGCTATTTTGAAGTTCTTCATCTGCCTCTTCTCCTCTATCATTCATATTGCTGCGCATTCTCCGCCAGATTGGCAAATTCCTGTTCTCCCAGGAATTTACGCACATCCATGATCAACACCAGCTTATCCTTTATCCTTGCCACTCCGGTAAGGTAGCGCGCTGCGACGTCATTTCCCATGTGAGGGGGAGGGGTTATCGATGCATCCGGTATTTCCGTTACCTCATCCACCTGATCCACCACAAAACCGAAATACTTTCCCTGGATATCCGTCACCACAATACAGGTACGGTCATTGTAGTCCATAAACGGCTTACAAAGCCTTGTCCGCACGTCAATAATAGGGATGATCTCCCCTCTCAGGTTGATAATTCCCCTGGCATACACAGGAAATTCCGGAATTTCCGTAATCTTCTGCATACCTATAATCTGTACCACTTCAGCAATAGGAATTCCGAAGAGCTGATCATCTGTCACAAAAGTAAGATATGTGCTCTCCAACTCTGCGGAAAGTACTGTTTCCTGCCCAAGCCTTTCCGATTCTTCCATCTTTCTTCCTCCAGTCTTTTATGGCGGGCCTCTCCCGCTTTTATTTTATCTATCGGCGCAACGAATCTAAAAATAAAGTACGGACCGGAAAAATTATTTATCCAGCTTCTTTCTCTGACGGATCAGCAAATCCGAGAAAGGGCTGTTTCCGGAGAGACCGGCTGCAAAATTTTTAATCAGGCTCTCGTTCTGTTCCTCAAACATCGTCTCCGCATATTTCACCGCTTCAAAATACATCAACGTGATCCGCTCTCTTTTCAGTCGGAACTTTTCCAAAAAGGCATCCACGCTTTCCCACCTGCCGTTTTCATAGTTTTCCACAAAATCCAGGCATCGCCCCAGCGTCCCGTTCCTTCCGAACAGCGCTTCCCTGGATTCCCGGGATATCTTGATGTGTTCCAGAAGCCCTTCCAGATTGTCCTGCACCGATATATCGATGGTGGAAAACATGCCCACCATATAGGCTTCCTCCGCCAGATAATCAAGCCGCATCAGCCCCACCAGCTGTTCCAGGAATACCCCCCGTATAAGGGCCCTTTTCGCCGCCTCATTTTCCTTTTTCCCGAAAACGTCCCGCAAAAGGATCGCCAGTGCCCAGCGCCTGACCTCCTCCAGACCCATCCTGACCAGACACTGCTTGATGGAATCCACCCGGTACTTTCCGCCGTACTGCAGTGTATTCACACGAAGCAAAAATTTATAGGACAAATTTACATCCATAAGGATAATGTCCGCCAGCCGGTCAAAGTCCGGATCCGGGCTGGAAAATTCCTTCAAAAGCCGCATATAGGTAGCAAGCGCGATTTCCGTTTTATCCTTGGACAGCAAAACCGGCCTGGAATAATAGTATCCCTGCATCAGGGAATACCCGTTTTTCAAAGCCCAAAGCTGCTCCTCCTGGGTTTCTATTTTTTCCGCCAGCAGTATTTTGCTGTCCCCGAAACGCCGTGCGATATCCTTTTGCTCCCACCTGCAGGTCAGCCGGAAATCCACCTTGATAATATCCGAGGCCTCCACCAGTCTCTCCTTGGCATTCCCTCCCGTAAAATCATCCAGGGCAAATATATAGCCCTGTTTTCTGAGCGATACCAAATCCGCCTGCAGCACCGGGCTTTCCCTTACATCCTCCAAAATCTCCACAACAAAGCATCTGGGATCCAGCATTTTAACATAATCGCTCCGAAGCAGATCCTCCGTCAGGTTCAGGAAGGCATATGCCCCGCCAGTCAGGTTTTCCAGGCCAAATTCGCTTATCATATTGGAAATAAGCAGACAAGTAGCCATACTGCCGTCCATTTCCTTGTTAAACTCATTTTTTTCACTATCCCTGTAAAGAAATTCATAGCCAAATAATTTCCCGGCCGCATCAAAAATTGGCTGCCTGGCTACGTATATTTTCATATACCTTCCTCCTGAAAATAACGGGGAGTCTTCTTACTTCCCCGTTCCTATAATTCGGTTCTTTTAAAGTCAAACGGTAATATCAAGCGTCATCCCCACTGTGCCGCCCGTCATGCTTCCGGCCGGAACGGCTTCCGGCCCTCCCGGAGAAGGAGCGTAATAATTTCCCGTAGGACCGCTGTTTTCAACGCTTACGGTATTTTCATATTTTTCCAGCTCTTTTTCCAGCCTGCGCTCCTGGGGCGTCTCATAATAATCCCGGATCTGCCCGTATTCCCTGGCTTTCCTCC
The DNA here is from genome assembly GCA_900548905.1 of uncultured Lachnospiraceae bacterium. Taxonomy (GTDB): domain Bacteria; phylum Bacillota; class Clostridia; order Lachnospirales; family Lachnospiraceae; genus Eisenbergiella. Next base: position 16,161 of record URMK01000009.1, read on the forward strand.
CTGCCTGCTTCCGCTTCAAAAGCAGTTTAAGCTGAAGGCTCTTTTCCAGTTCTGCTTTTTGGGCCGCCCTTTTCTGCTGCCACTTCAGAAATTCTTCTTTTTTCAGCTGCTTGTCCTTCACCCTGGCCTTTGACAGTACCTGCTCCGCCTGCTTTACCAGGACCGCTTTTACCCGTTTGTCTCCGCTCCCTGTTTTCAGCTGGTAAATCTGTGCCTGTATGCCCGATATCGTCCTCCGCACATCCTGGCGGTTCCTGGACCGGGCGATTTTGACAAGATCCTTCGCCGGCACATAGCTTACTTTCTTTTTTTCTATCGTAAGGGTTCCTTTTTCCGTATGAATGCCGGTGCTGAAGCTGCCCCCGTTCCCGGCCCCCTGCTTTTCCCCGAAGGAAGGGAGCTTCTGCTCCGGCTGCTTACGGGACAGTACCCACCGGGAAACATCGCCATCTTCCTCCAGATAAATTCCGGATCCAACCAGGCTTTTTCCCTGTTCCGGCAGCCGCATGAGCTTATCCGCCTGCTCCTTCTGGGCCTGCTTCAGAGCTTCCGTGCACTGGCGTTCAAACTCCGGATCCGCCATCATTTTTTCCAGTGCTTTCCCGGAAATCACGATCTGCATACCGCCTTCATGGGAAAGGGCATAGTCCTTCAGCCCTTCCTTTCCGTCTATATCCGCAATCACGATATCTCTTCCCGGGAAAAGGGAAGACAGCTTACGGATATACTCTCCGGCAGGAAGGGAGGACGAGGTGGTCTTACCCTTGCTTTCATACACGTACTGACCCGCAGGCAGATACTGCCCGCCCGTTGTTTTTATCATACTTATCAGCCCTCTTTAGAATTTTCATACCATATGTATTATTTCGGCTGGTTTTCCCAAAAATTAATTTCTTTCTTGTTATTTGTGTAAAATACTAAATTTAACGGTAAAAATGTCGAATATAAAAGAAATACAAACAGATGATTAGGTTCGGTTATTAATGCCTCCGCGCATTTTCCGCCCGCAACCAACCTTCCTGTCTTCATGAAAGAGGAGGCCGGCATTATGTTTCAGATTATTGATGAGATGTCCGAACTGATATATGTAGTGGATTTAGAGAATTACCATTTGCTTTATATGAACAAGGCCGGACGGGATTCCTTCGGCGTTTCGGATGTCAAAGGACATCTATGCTATAAACTTGTCCATGGCAAGGATTCTCCCTGCGAATTTTGCCCCAATGCCCTTCTGACGGAGGATGCCTTTTATACCTGGGAGCATTCCAACCGGAAGCTGGACAGGCATTTTCTCCTGAAGGATCGGATTATTGACTGGAATGGGAAAAAAGTTAAAATTGAAGTTGCCTTTGACATGACCCAGAAGGAAGCCCAGCAGGCTGCACTGCGGAACGAACTGGAAATGGAAAACCTGATTACCGCCTGCGCCAAAAAACTGATAGAAGCGGATAAAGAAGGAAATGTCCTGAAGGATGTCCTGCGCATGACCGGCTCATACCTGCATGCGGAGAATGCCATCCTGTTTCAGGAAAAGAAGGGGAATTTTGAAAAGACCTGTGAATGGAGTCCGGAACCCGGTGCTGCCCCGAAGCTTCCCATGAAGCCGGATCCCACACTGCTTTCCTGCTTCCGGGACGGAAAAGCGGCCATCCTCCAGGAGGCGGAGGATATCCGGCTGCAGTTTCCGGAGGAATATAGACAATCGGCCGCCGACCAGATCCGTTCCATCGCTATCGTGCCCCTTTTGTGGGATGATAAATGCATCGGCTGCCTGCGGCTGTTCAATTTTCCCCTGCCTGTTTCGTCCGGTACCAATGTACTCCTGACCTCCATCGGTTTTTTCCTCTCCTCGGCGCTGTATCGCCAGTGGTCCATACGGCAGTTGGAGAAATTCGGCTATTTTGATACTCTGACCATGCTCATGAACCGTAACGCCTATGTCCGGGATTTGGAAAAAAGCTTTCCGTTTCCCGTAGGGGTAATCTACATAGACGTAAACGGGATCAAGGAAAAAAATGACCTTTTCGGCCACCAGCACGGCGACTCCATCCTGGTTGACACTGCCAAAACAATCCGCAGGTGCTGTCCCGGCAAAAGGAATTACCGGGTGGGCGGCGACGAATTCGTCACGATTTGTGAAAATATCTCCCAGGAGGAATTCCAGCACATAACGGATACCCTGGAGCAGGCATTTGCTTCGAAAAACAATTATACGGTAGCCCTCGGAAGCTGCTGGAACAAAGATCCGGTGGATATGCAGGAACTTCTGTACCGGGCTGATGAAAGGATGTATCTGGATAAACAGCTTCATTACAGGAACAATGACCGGGCCGACCGGTACCGTTTTACCCTGGATGACGTATACAGCATGATTCAGCCCGGACGGCTGCAAAAGCTGCTTCAGGACGACCGGTTCTTTATCCGGTACCGTCCCCGCTTCTCCATGGCGGACCAAAAAGCAGACGGCATAGAGGCTGTCGTCTATTACAGGGGCGAAGAAGGAAAACTCATCCTTCCCGATCAGTTTCTTCCTGTTCTGGAGGAAGTCCGGATAATACGCACCCTTGATTTTTATGTACTGGAAGAGGTATGCAGACAAATCCATGAATGGAAAGGGAAAGCGGACATACTTCTGCCCGTTTCCATTAAGATTTCCAAAAGCACACTGGGAATGGAAGGCTTTATCGAACTGCTGGATTCCCTGCTGGACAAATATTCGGTGCCTGCCAGTCTGCTTGAAATAGAAACCGAAATAAAAGATACGAAAGAACAGGATACGCTCCTTAATACCATAGAAACCCTGAAAGCCAGGGGAGCCGTCATCATCATCGACAATTTCGGGATACGCAATGTCAATTTGAACCTCTTTGTTTCCCTGGATTTCGATATGCTGAAGCTGGATAAACGCATGCTGCTGCACCTGGCGGATAACGGGAAATGCAGAAAGACGATTACTGCCCTGGTGGATTTCTGCCGGAAAATGGATATCACCGTGATCGCAGACGGCATACAAACCTCCGGGCAGTATCAGATTCTGCGCGCTACGGGCTGTGCAAAGGGGCTGGGGGATTATTTTGCATCTCCTCTTCCCGGAGATGAATTGGAACAGATATATTTCCGGTAACCGCCGGCAGCTCTCCCCACCGGCAGTTTCCCTTGTCGCCGCGCACTTACCGGCTCTCGGCCTCCGCCAGCGCCAACAGCAAATCCGTAGTGGTACGGTTCATATTCCCGTCATATATCTGCCCATCTATCGTCACCGCATCCTTATAGGGAATCACGCTTTGCAGCAGGTTCCCTTTTTTGTCGTATAATTCCATACGGTAGGAATACCCGGAACGTGCCTTCAGCTCCTCATTCGGACGGATATCCAGCTCGCCGTATGCCTCCAGTACCTTTTCCAGGACTGCCCTGTCCGAAATGGAACTGACACCTCCCGTATTCCCGTTTGTAATCTCTATCCGGGCAACGTTCTCTCCCGGTATCAAAATTGTAGTCTCATCAAAAACAGTCCCTGCCTGCAGAGAAACACCGTAAACGCCCAGCGCCGGATCTTCCAGTGTGAAACGGCCGCCGGAACCGTTATCCGGATTGTCAAAACGCACCCGGAAGGCTATACTTTCCTCTGAAAATTCCGGCATGGGAGAAGTGTCCGTAAATACCCCGACTCCGACAAACAGGAATATATCCTCTCCGACGCTGTAACGAATCTGGCTGCTGTAATCCATCCCGGTATATTCCGCCTGCTCCTCCCCGTTTCCATAGGATATACTGCCGATCACCGGTTCACCGGTCGCCTTTTCCACAAGATCCAGCGTTTTAGCGTCCGCATTTACCCTTGTCTCCAGCAGACGGCTGATCTCCTCTTCCTGCATTTCCTGCGTCATCTCATTGGGATACATGCGGCCGGTCCCGTCCGTTTCAAAAACAAGCAATGTCTCCACATATACACCGGTGCCGCTTCCGGAAACGAAGGCAAAAGCCACCTCGTCCTCACCGTCTCCATCATAATCCCCCACAGCCAGCTGCGGTTCCTCATAAGCATTCATCCATCCTGTGTCCACGTATTGCAGATGCTCATTCGCTCCCTGATATTTACGCAGGCATATTCCTCTGGATCCATATTCCGGACTGATAAAGCCGTAAGCCGCATAACCCCCGTCGGCCGATTCCGCCATCATAACAACGGCATCGCCATCCTCCGGATCCACCGCCTCACCAAAAGCAAGGGGACGGCTCATAAGAAGCCCCTGCGCCAATATCCGATCCCTGACCCGGGTAAACTCCGGACGCACTTCCCTGCTTTCTTCCGTTTCTCCTGCCGGCACGCCTGTTTCCTCCGGCACGCCATCCCCTTTTCCATTGGTAAGACAGACCGCCGCTATGATAACCAACAGGAGAGTCCCCCCTGCTGCCGCCAGGAATCCCGGCTTTTTAAAATTCAGCACATGAAGCACCCTTTTTCCGGCATCCTTTTCCCCGAAGGAAAGCGGGCCGGCAAAATATCTGCGCTTGTTGGAGGCAAAAGACAGCAGAGAAAGGCTGTACTCTTTCTTGATTTCCATTCCCATATCGGACAGTATCTTCTCATCACAGCTCATTTCCATGTCCCGGCCCATACAGGAATAAGCCGCCCAAACCAGCGGATTGAACCAGTGGAGGGTGCTGACCAGAAATCCCAGCACCTTGACAAAACAGTCTCCCCGTCTGATATGGTACGTCTCATGACGCAGAATATAGTCCCTCTCTTTTTCGGGCAGCCGATAAGGAATATAAATTCTTGGATGAAACAGCCCCAGCACAAAAGGAGAAGGGATATTCCCACATTCATACACATTTCGTTCCCTGCGAACTGCCATATGTACCATTTTTTTCACACGAAGCCAGGAAACAAAGCCTGCAATCCCGATTACCGCCACACCGGCCAGCCAGACGATGACCGCTGCCCGGAGCACCGGCTGCATGGGATTCATACTGACCGCAGGCGTTTCAGCCGGAAGCAATGCCTGCAGCAGCGGATCCAAGCCGGACACTCCCGCAGCAAAACCCGGATTTCCTGCTGTCCCCCTATCCATCACCGCCGGAGACATTGCCTGTGTGCCGGCAGGCCCCGCTCCCTTGAAAAGCCGTAAATTAAACAGACTGATTACGGAGGAAACCGATACCGGGCACAGCAGCCTGAACCCCGGAATAATCCACATATAATAAGCGTACTTTTTCGGAAGCTTCATTTTCCCGAATAAAGCCCTCACCGCCAGAATTACCGCAATCACCCAGGACGCGGTCAGGCTCATATTGACCAGCTGTACAAACAGACGTTCCGGCATCTTCATCCCTCCTTATGGGCGTCAATCATCTCCTTAATCCGCTCCGCGTCCTTTTCCGATAATGTTTTCCCTCCCAGAAAAGCCGCTACAAACTGCGGAAGGGAACCGCCGAAGGTACGTTCCACAAAATACTCCGTTTCATCCTTCTGCACCTGTTCCCTCGGGATCACCGCTGACACCACCGCTTTCTCATTGGTAATATAGCCTTTCCCGCATAGCTTCTTAATCGCTGTATAAGTCGTGGACTTCTTCCATCCCAGCTCTTCCCCGCACAACCGGACAAGCTCCCCGGAATTCACCGGCGCATGCTCCCACACAATCATCATAAACCGGTAATCACTGTCACAAAGCTTTAAATTCTCCATACGTACCTCCACGCAAAACAGGTCGGTGATTATAGACCTCTATACCTTGAGTCTATAATCACCGACCTGTTTTGTCAATCCTTTTTCCCGGTTTTCTGCCCTGACAGGATACTTTCAATCAGCCCGGAGGCCTCACTTTTGGTCAGCCGGTCCGGATCCCAGGTTACCGCCACCTTTTTCTGAACGGAAAGACGCATGAGAAATTCCGCCTGCTTCTGCGTTGCCGGCTGCTCTTCCCTGCCTTTTTCCTTATAAACAAGGGCAACCGGTTTAAAAACCCGGGGCTCCTTTTCCTCATAATAATGAGCCAGCGTCTGATACAGCTTTGCCGTGGCAAGCGCATCATGATAAGCCCTGTGCGCCGCCTGGTTTTCTATGGAATAATGGGAACACAAAGCCTCCAGGCTTTTGGATCGCATCTCCTTATGGACACGCCGCGCAATCCGCAGCGTATCCACTCCCTGCTTATCAAATCCATATCCAAGCGCAGCCGCCTGGTTCCGCATAAACCCATAATCAAACATAATATTGTGCCCGACCAGCACATCATCACCACAGAACTCCAGAAAGGCAGGAATCACCGTGTCCCTTTTCTCCGCATCCGCCACCATCTCATTGCTAATTCCGGTAAGCTTCGTAATCACCCCGGATATCGGCCGGCTGGGCCGGATAAACTCCATAAACCTTGCTTCCACTTGCCCATCCCGCACCTTGAGGGCTCCGATTTCAATAATTTCATGCTGCTCCGGATCCAGACCTGTTGTTTCCAGGTCGAAGGCTATGTATGATTTTAACATTTCTTTTGTGGTTGTTCCTTTCTATTGGGATGGGTTTATTATACTATAATTATAAGACATGTATATGAGATTTTTTATAAAAGTTAACCGTTATTAGCCATTAATTATTACTACATTAAATATACCAGATCATAAGAATCCACATATAAAAAATTAGTTATAAACTATTGGATTAGTTTCATTATATAGTGTATATTCTATACCATCTATTATAGCATAATGAGTGCAATAAACTCTATATGTTTTATCAGGTTCGGCTTTTAAATATACGATAGAACCCGTATAATAATCTGAATCTGTTGTACTATGATCTTTAACTGGTATATCCTTCCACCCAAAAGTTGTTTTCTCTTGCAGCACCAAATCTTTAACGCCAATTTCTGTTGCCGTTACAGTTGTTCTTGTTGTATATTCGATTCCCAGTCCATTCTTACAAATTCCTATTCCCAAATCACAAGCATCTAACGATGGTTCTGCTAAAGGATTGATAGAACCATTTGATGAGGACTTAATGTTAATTTGCACATTAGGTATTTCAATAAAATCACTTCCTGCATTTGATGCAAAAATAGTTAGTGGCCTAGCAAATAGAATTGTAATTAATGCCATCAACAATACCCTCTTTTGTAGTTTTTTCATACTCTTTCTCCTTTTTCCCTTTATACTTTATTGTGAATTCTTATGCCTATCTATTCTAACTTACTACAATATAGTTACACAAAAGGGTGCAAAATCAGCAGTCTATAATAATGCTGATTTTGCACCCTTCCATTTTTTATTTATTCATGTCTATCATTATTTTAAATTATGGACAATAGATTTTAACTCACTAAGTGTAACATCTCCTCTTATCAAGTATACACCATTATTATACGTAAATAATGCCTCTGTTTGCCCTCCCTTTGCATAGTACTGTATCTCGTTATCATCACCCTCTTCATCAATAAGAACCCACTCATCATCATATTGAATATATCTTTCATAATAATTCTGAGGGCAGATATTAATCTCATATGTAAGGATTTTTTCATTTGTAATATATTTTGCAAGTATAGATACTTTTGATATTGTATTGTTAATAACTATCTCATCTAAACTAAATTCTTTTGGAATATATCCAGGAAGTAATATTTTATCTTCGACAATCGTTTTTACATCTGCCCAAGAATTATATTTGCTGATGTCCGTACTACTATCATCTATTCCTTCTATATTCCCCGTCACAGTAACCTTCGTCCGCCCAATCCCATCCCTGACCACCTCAAAGAACGATTTCTTCTTCAAAGCATAACTCCCCACATTCACCGAAAGCATCAGCACCAGACAAGCTACAAGCCCAGCGGCAAAACGAACAAACATCTTTTTCTTTTTCCTTTTCTTCGGCTTTCCCTCCGCCGTCTCCCTGTCTGTCCCATCTTCCGCCGTAATACCTGTTTTTTCTGCGCTCCCATTCTGTTCTGCACGCTCCGCTTCCAGGCCGTAGCGCTTATAGAAACGCTCCCTGGCGGCCGCCGGATCCGATGGATATCCGGGATCTTCCTTCATCGGTTCCAGAACATCCAGAAGCTGCACAATGGCATCCACTTCTTTTGCATCAAACTGCTCATTGCTGGCCTCAAATGTATACCAGTTCAGCTTTTCGTATAAATCATTTATCAATTTTTCATTTTGAGGCTCTTTTGACTGTGTCATAACTTGTCTCCCATGAATGTAATCAGCGGATATATCAGCCCGCACACACCAAACAGAAACGGCAGCAGCATGCTGTTGCGGATTTTCTGCTTCATTCTCAGAATCCGTACCTTAAAGCAGGTATCGCTGATGCCGAGTTTCTCTGCTATTTCCTGCGATGTATAACCATATTCATAATAACAGCGTAAAAGCTCAAGCTCTTCCTCTGATAAAATTTCTTTAACCGCGGTATAAATCTCCACCATCTTAAAATCATCCACTTTAGGATTCAGTTCCTCCACAGAGTTATCCAGAAGGAAATCAAAATCCAGGCTGTACTTTCTCTGCTTTTCTTCCCACTTCATCACCTTATTTTTAGCCGTCACGCGGAGCCAGCCTGGAATGTTGGGATGCTTCATCAGTTCTTCCCTTTTTCTGTACGCTTCAAAGAAAGTATCCTGCACAATATCTTCCACTGCGTTGCTGTCATAAAGCATACGACGGACGTATTTTTCTATCTGAGTGAACTCAGACATGTACAATTTATCGAAAAACTCTCTGCTATTCTCCATTAGCCCAATATCCTCTTTCGTATCTGTCCCTGTTCCTCTTTTCAGTCAGACGGGCTCATTTACACAACATTTTCAGATATACCAGAATCTGTTCCAATATGTGTACTTTTTCCGTGGGGCAGTCCATGAAAACTTCCACAAGCCTTTTGTTGCCTCTTTCTATTTCACCATAAAAAGTTGTTGACATCTCCGACAGTTCCGCGGTTTCTTTCTGCGTAATTTTCATTTTATTCCGCTGCCTGCGAAGATGTTCTCCCATTTCCGCCAATACATGAATTGCCGCCATTCTTTATCCCTCATTTCAAGTAATTCATTTGTATGTTATTAGGATACTGTGATTAGGAATGGCTTTATAGAAACTATATATTTTAAAAAGGGGGAAGGGAGCGTTTCTTCTCCTTCCCCACAAGTACTAACTACAGGACGGTCTGTCAGCAATTTTTCAAATCCTCAATTAGGCTATTTACACTCTCTTCCCTGGTAGCCCAGCTTGTGCAGAAGCGAACGGCACTGTGGGTCTCATCCACACGCTCCTGATAGCAGTAACCATAAGTTCCCGCCAGTTTTTCCAGTACGGAATCCGGCATGATAGGGAAAATCTGGTTTGTTCTGTTTTCCACAAGAAAAGGATAGCCTTTTTCCAGGAAAGCATCCCGCAGCTTTTCAGCCATACGGATAGCATGGCGGGATATTTCCATATATAGATCGTCTTCAAACAAAGTCTCAAACTGGATGCCGAGCAGCCTTCCCTTGGCAAGCATACCCCCTTTTTGTTTGATAAAATAGCGGAAATCCGTTTTCAGTTCTTCTTCGGCAATCACCACAGCTTCCCCGAACAGTGCGCCCACCTTGGTTCCTCCGATATAGAAAACATCGCAGTGTTCTGCCAGAAAAGGAAGATCGAGTTCATTGTCCGGAGAGGCCAGCCCATAGCCGAGCCTGGCACCATCCATAAAGAGATACAATCCGTATTTCCTGCATACGCCGCTTAATTCCTCCAGCTCTTTTCTGCCATAAAGCGTTCCGTACTCCGTAGGATTTGAAATATACACCATCTTGGGCTGAACGGTATGTTCAAATGAGCCGTCGTGGATATGAGCCTGATACAGCTCTTCCACCTGGGCTGCGGTCAGTTTTCCGTCCTTGTGGGGAACGGCAAGGACTTTATGTCCCAGGGACTCCACCGCCCCGGTTTCATGGACGTTGATATGGCCGCTTGCTGCAGAAATCACTCCCTGGTGGGAACGCAGAGCCGCATCAATCACTGTCATATTGGCCTGGGTGCCGCCTACCAGAAAATGTACGGCAAGCGTATCATTCCCGCAGGCTTTCCGGATGAGCTGTGCCGCCCTGCTGCAGTGGGAATCCTCTCCATAACCCGGATTCTGTTCCAGGTTAGTGGCCATCATCCTCTCCATTATCCGGGGATGGGCGCCTTCGTTATAGTCGCATTGAAATAAAATCATAGAAATTCCTGCTCCTTATTTCACTTTTTCCGTAACCCTTCAGACAAGCCGGAGCGGTTACTTTTTTTTCTTCAGTATCTCAAGAACATAGTCCCATACCCTCTTCGTGGATGAAATGCTCAGACGTTCCTCCGGCGTATGGATATCCTTCATATCAGGTCCGATGGATACACAATCCAGCCCCGGCAGCTTTCCGGCCAGGATTCCGCATTCCAGTCCGGCATGGATTGCTTCAATCCGCGGGGCCTTGCCGTACATCTCCCTGTATACCTCCACCATCTTATCACGCAGCGGAGAATCCTGCCTGAATTCCCAGGCCGGATAATCCCCGGATATATCCCAGCTTCCTCCCTGTGATTCCAGCAGAAGGCATACCTTATCCAGCAGCATTTCCTTTTCACTCATTACGGAACTGCGCACCGAATAATCCAGCTCCAGTTCCCCGTCCTTTGTCTTTAAAATACCCAGATTCAGGGAGGTCTGTACCAAACCTCTGATGTCAGCGCTCATGCTCTGTATTCCGTTAGGCATCATAAAGAGCAGCATTTCGGCTCTCTTCGTACTTTCTTCCGTGAAAACGTCCCATTCTCCTTCTTCCTTTTCCAGGATTTGGATACTTATCCCCGGATCCGTTACGGGAAATTCCCTGCGGAGTATATCCTCCAGCTTCCCCACAGCCTCTTCCAATTCTGCGGCCCGGGCGTTTTCCGTAAAAAGCTCTGCCCGGGAAGAGGACGGGATAGCATTATCCGCGCTTCCTCCCTCCGCGGAGAGGAATCTTATATCCCCTGTTTTTCTGCAGAAATGAATCAGCCTCCCCAAAAGGCAGTTGGCATTTGCCCGTCCTTTATCGATCTCCGCTCCGGAATGGCCTCCCATAAGGCCGCTTATTTCTATCCGGAAACGGCATCCCTGTCTTTTCTCCCGCGCAACCGGCATCTTGCCGTGAACCCTGGCTCCGCCGGCACAGCTTGTCAGCAGCACGCCTTCTTCTTCGTTATCCAGGTTCAGCATCCGGCGTCCCCTGCACATGGAAAGGTCAATACCATTGGCGCCCTCCATCCCGGTCTCTTCATCCACAGTTATCACCACTTCCAGACGGGGATGGGCTATGGTCGATGCATCCAGAAGCGCCAGTGCATAGGCAACGGCGATTCCGTCGTCCCCGCCCAGACTGGTTCCTTCTGCAAAAAGATAATCCCCGTCCACATCCAGATCCAGGCCTTCCCGGGTCATATCCTTGGTACAATCCGCTTTTTTGACCGCTACCATATCCATATGCCCCTGCAGGATCACAGGTTCTTCTTCCTCATAACCGGCAGTGGCTTCCTTTATGATAACCACATTTTTCAGTTCATCCTGGAAACAGGTGAGCTTTCTTTCCTTTGCAAAATCCACAAGATAATCACTGATTTGTTCCACATTTCCGGATCCATGAGGGATTCCGCAGATTTCCCCGAAAAAGTGAAACACGTTTGCTGGCTCCAGCTGGCTGACTTTACTCATATCCTGTACTCTCCTTTTATTCGTTTGGCTAGACATTTTATTCCCACGAGCAGCGAGCCGGGCAGCAATGCCGACATGGATTAAGGTGACTGCCTCGGGGTCTTTGATTGTAACCGATAAAGCGGCCTGATAGAATTCTATCAAACCGCTTAATCCCAAGTACCGCCTTGCGTAAATTCCGATGCCCCGGCATCTGAGCTTACGTAATGCGGTACTCTAAGCTCCCCGAGTAGGGCTCGAACCTACAACAACTCGGTTAACAGCCGAGTGCTCTACCATTGAGCTATCGAGGAATATGAAATTGGTGGTTATTTCTACCACTAGATATGATTATAGTTTCCAGTATTCCCCTTGTCAATAGAAGATATTCACTTTTTCTCTCAGTTTCATGCCCTTTGTTACAAAACACCGTTTTCCGGCCCGTCGGTACCGCCTGCCGCCCGTATTCCGTCCTCCAGACTGTCCAGAGGAAACGGGGGCATCGCCAGCGGCTTCACCGCGATGGACATAAGAAGTGCCGGATTATCGTCGGCTGCGATCCGGTTGGAGCTTAAGGCTCCGCATAGCCGGCATCTGTGAATGACGGCCCATTCTCCGTTTTTACGTACCCATACACTCACAGGATCCATGATTCCCCTGCACAGGGATGCCCGGTCCCCGGGCTCGTTATCCACATGTACGCTGCAGAGGCATTTGGGGCAATGGTTCCTGTGCATGCTTCCCGCCCCTTCCGGCGTCACAGGATTCCCGCATACCCGGCATACAAAACTCTCCATACAAGGTTCCTGTCTGTAATCCGCCCGCGGGCGTCTGCTTTTAACAGGGGCGGCCTCTTCCCCCTCCCCCATTTTCTGATATGCGTCATACCGCTCCCTTTCTATGCGTTTTTCCCGCAAGGCCTCCAACACCCGGCAGCCCTCTTCATAGGTATGGGTACAGTCCGCATACCGGCATTCTGCCGCCGCTTGCGCTATTTCGGGAAAAACGGTTTCCCGTTCCTCCTGTGTCACATGAGCAAGTGCAAAATCCCGGAATCCCGGTGTATCTGTCAGCAAGGTTCCTTCCGGCCCCGCCTGAAGATACGCGGTATGGGTTCCCGCCGCATACTCCGCCTTTTTACCGGTATCCGTCCCGCTCCCCAGGATTCCACGGATCAGCGTCGTCTTCCCGCAGCCTCTGTCCCCCGTCACCACCACACTCTTTCCTCTTACTGCCTGAAACAGCTCCGGCTGCGTTTCACGGGCGGATCCTGCGAATACAAAATCCGCCGTTTTCCGATAAAGCTCCATTTTTTTGAAAAGGAGCGCCCCGGCTCCTTCCTTCACAAGATCCCATTTGCTGACAAAAAGGCCGACGCCCATACCCGCACGCCTGGCGGCCAAAATTGCCATCTCCGGATAACCTGCCTGATGGAGGAGATATTCGGCGCTCACCACGGCAAGCAGACAATCCGCGTTTACTGCGATCCGTATACCCTCTTCCCTTCCCATCTGCTTATTTCCCTGCCGTCCATTCCCCTGCCGGCGGTTTCCCCGGTAAAGCTCCGTCCTACGCGGCATAATCTCCGCCAGCTTATACTGCTGCACGCCTGCCGGCTCAAGGACTGCCAGATCTCCTACCGCAGCCTCTCTCCCGTTTTCTCCGAAGCCGGCCAGCAGGCATACTTCCTCCCGGCCCTCCGCCAGCACCAGCGCCTGCTTATTTCCAATCCGTACCACAATTCCCTGTTTTCCTGCGCCATCCACCCCTTTATTCACACGTTCCGGCCTTGTATTCCCGTGTTCCGTTTTCTTTTCTTTTTTCTTCATACGTTGATCCTCTCTCTTGAAAAACCGCTGCTTTATAGGAATATTATAGATATCCCCAGGCACCGCCCGCAACCGGCTTCCTGTTTCAGAAAGGAAAAAGCGCCATCCTTTTTCCCGGAAAGTATTCCTCCCTGACCGTTTTTCAGGCTGTCTGCATCCCGCACAAGCCGGTAAGCAAAGCTATGCCGGCGGCATATACTGGATTATAATGACCGATAGCAAAGGAGAATACCATGAATTATTATATGCCGTCATATGACTGGTACCGGTTTTATTACCACCCGTACAGCTGTTATTATACCTGCCCGCCGTATCCCTCATACCCATGTCCTCCATATCCCCCGTACCCTTGTCCTCCGGCCCCGCCTGTCAGCTCCGCACCCGTTTTGTTCCCCGTCAGTGCGGGCGACACTACTGTTTCAGGGGAAGGCAGCCCCGGCTGTACCATTGTGGTTACGCTGCCAAACGGAACGCTGATCGCCGCTGCAGTCGATGCCAAAGGTTTATGGAGTGCCGCCGTACCCGCAGGGGTAATGCTGCTTGCAGGAGAAACCGTTTCCGCCGTTCCATACTGCCCGGATGCGCTGCCAGGCCCATCCGTATCAACAGTTATAGAAGCAGCCCCGGCATGGACGGTAACGGGACTTGTTTCACCTGTCGTCTATGATGATTTTGGACATGGGGAAGCTTTTCTTGATCTGTTCCGCATTACCGTTGAACTTCGCACTTCACTCCATGTACCGGGCACGCTTAGAACTATTGTCGAACGAAACGGCACAGCAACCGGACGGTTTACCATAACCAATGTCCCTGCCGGAAACTATATCCTATATATTGACCGCCCGGGTTACCTGCCCCGGACGCTGGCGGTATCTGTCGCCGCAGACAGCCCCGATGTGATTGAGACAGCACCGCCTGACGGAGCGGTATTCACGCTGACGGGCGGAGATGCAAACGGGGACGGAATCATTAACAGCACCGATACCGGTCTGATTACCAATGCACTGGACGCGGCATATCCCACCCCGCCATATGCTCCCAATCTGGATATCGTCACGGACGGATATGTAAATGCCCTTGACCTCTCCCGTACACTTTCCAATTTTAATAAACGTTCCTCGGATTACCCCGGTGCGGTCTGGGATTAAGCAAAAAAAGTGCCCCGACACATCAGCTCTCCTGCCCCGCAATCGTTAGGGAGAGGAGAACTGATGTATCGGAAACACTTTTCTTATGCCGCCTTTTGGCGGGTTATTTTTTATGTGGAATTATCCCTGCATCGCGCAACGATTTTCTGTATGCTCTTGGGGGAAAGGTAATAATCCTGCGAAAGGCGGGAAACCGGCACTCCCTCCCGGTATCTGCGGTAGATTTCCCTGTTTCGCCCCTCCGTTTCCTTCTTCCTGTTGGTATTCTCCCCCCAGGCCTTCCGGTTTATTTCCTTACGGGGAATATACAGATACTCCCCGTCCACATAATCCTGTATCAGATTTATTATTGCTTCCGGCAGCACATCGGCCGCTTTCTTATAGCTCATTATGCCCTCTCCTTTTTTCTTATCTTCAGGATTGAGCAAAGGCTATACCCGTATCATTTCTTTTCGCTCTGAAAATGTTACACGTCAGCCTTTGCTACGCATAACATACCACACCGGAAAAACTTCGTTTCTTCATGCTGATCTTACTCCTTTTCTTTGTTTTAACAAAGCACATTTTATATTTCCCATTTCGTTTCCTCGCAACAAAAAAAGCAGAAAACCCTGTCATGTAGAGTTTTCTGCTAACGATAAGCGGCAATACAAAAAGAAGCCCGCCGTTTCTCCAAACGACGCCCTGAATTCATCCATCCGCAAAATAAGTACAACAAAAAACCCTCATAACCCGAGAGTTCCTGATTTTATTGTCTCTCATTTTATCGAACAGACGACATCCACACACCTCCTTCTGAAAATCTAACTAATTATAACAGATACCGGACCGCTCCGCAATCCTTTTTCTTATTCGTATATTTTGCCTTTACATTTTGCCGTACCGCATTTTACCATACCACGTTATATCCCGGCACTCCGCCGCTGCCGCGCGCCTTTGTCCCTTCCCCTCCCCCGGCAAAGGCTTAACAAGATCTTAACCCTAAAATCCCTGTTTTTACCTGTAAAAGTGTTATAATACAGTTATAGAGCATACAAACGGCAACCGCTCAGACTTGTCTGAACATTACTGCAAACGTTATAAAGAAAGGAGGGTCACTATGACAGCAGGGATTCTCATAGGAGCCATTATAGCAATTGTTTGCGGAAAATTTCTTTTGACTTTTATTACGATTTACAAGAATTCCCTCTCAACCGGAAAAGACTCCTGAACGAAAAAAACGGGGCGGCCTGTAATGGCCGCCCTGTTACCGTTTTCTTCTTCAGAATTCTTCTTCATCTTCGCTTGCCGCAACAGCCGAAACAACGGAAGAAACCGCTGCAACAACTACTGCAACAATAATAATCAATAACATACCGCCCATTAAAAGCAATACTTCCATCTATCGACATCCTCCATATCCATTCCTATGATACAGGCCTGCGGCGTTTCCTGAAAGCCTGTCCGCTTTTGTTATTATAGCACACAGCAGTCTTTCCTACAAGCAAAAAGACTCCGGTTTTACCCGGAGCCTCAATTACGGTTATGCGGAAATAAGTTTTCCGTCTTATGCAATTTTGGATTTTGCCGCTTCTGCAAGAGTTGTGAAACCTTCTGCATCATTAACAGCCATTTCCGCCAGCATCTTTCTGTTCATATCGATACCAGCCAGCTTCAGGCCATACATAAATTTGCTGTAGGATAAACCATTCATTCTTGCTGCCGCATTGATACGTGCGATCCACAGCTGTCTGAACTGACGCTTTCTCTCTTTACGTCCTGCGTAAGAAGAGGTAAGGGCTCTCATAACAGACTGTTTTGCTACTCTGTACTGTTTGGACCTGGCTCCTCTGTAACCTTTCGCAAGTTTTAATACCTTGTTATGTTTTCTTCTGGCATTCATGCCGCCTTTAATTCTTGCCATCTCTTAATTTTCCTCCTTACGACTTATAAATACGGTAAAATCTTCTTCATATTCTTAACATTGGTTGCATCCGTAATAGCCGGCTGTCTGAGATTTCTTTTTCTCTTCGTGGATTTCTTCGTTAAGATATGGCTCTTGTAAGCTTTGGATCTTTTTAATTTACCGGTTCCGGTAACTTTAAAACGTTTTGCAGCTGATCTGCTTGTCTTCATTTTGGGCATAACAAAATCCTCCTATACTCATTATCCTGAAAATCTATTTTAACTGTACGAATTAACGCTTTTCAGTTAAAAACATAGTCATGGTACGGCCTTCCACCTTAGGTGCCTTTTCAATTACCGCTATATCTGCCAGCATCTCGGCAAAATCATCCAGAATATGTCTGCTCTTCTGCATATGGGCCATTTCACGTCCGCGGAAACGCAGGGTAACCTTTACCTTATTTCCCTTGGTAATAAACTTCTTTGCCGCTGTAACCTTTGTGTTCATATCGTTGGTGTCGATATTCGGAGACATACGGATTTCTTTGATTTCAATCGTTCTCTGTTTTTTCTTTGCTTCTTTATCCTTGCGTGCAAGCTCATATTTGTACTTACCGTAATCAACAATTTTGCACACGGGCGGTTTTGCCGTAGGTGCAATCTTAACCAAATCAAGGCCCGCCTCTTCTGCTAACTTCATGGCCTCTTTGGCCGTCATGACGCCCATCTGAGAACCATCCTCTCCGATTAAACGTACCTCCCTGTCTCTGATCTGTTCGTTAATTAATAAATCGCTAATTGTTTTGCCCTCCTAAGAAACAAACGGATCCGCACTTTCCGTGCGTCCTCAATTAAAAGATAAATGACTTCTGCCGGCCGCTCACTGTGCGCCGGACATAAAAAAGTGGATAGTCAGACTATCCACCTAAATTCCCTAAATCCGGACGGTTCTCCGCCGGTTTACTGAACCTATGAACACCTATGAGCCCGATTGCTATAGGGTGAGAGTGGATACTCTGCTTGCATGTAATGTACTTACGTACTTGAATACCTTAACACATCGGCAATTCGATGTCAATATATTTCTATATTTATTTTACATTTCAGGCCGGCCGAACCGTTACGTCCGGACTGTTAAAAATCCCCCACATTATCGATGGTGACTTTATAATAGGGCAGATAAATATATTTCCCGTTTTCAAACTCCATATCCTCCAGCCCTTCTCCGGAAACAAGCGCTACCGCCAGCTTTGCCATCGCCGCCGCCTGCCCTTCCTTATCGTTATACACGGTTCCGGCCAACCGGGAATCCGTAACTGCCTTCAGGCCCGCATCCGTACCGTCGATTCCAAAAAAAACAGGTAAGGCGGATTCTGTAATGTTCAGTTTGGCATAGGCGTCAATGGCTCCCAGCGCCATATCATCATTGTTGGCCAGTACAAGCTCGATCTCATTGGAATACTGGCCGATCATCTGCAGCATCCGGTTCTGTGCCTGTGCCCGGTTCCAGTTGGCGATGCCGTAGCTCAGCTTTTCAAGCTCAATCCCCTTATTTTTCAGCGTGTCCACCGCATTCTCCGTCCGGATTATGGAATCCTGATGCCCCGGCTCCCCTTCCAGCACCACATACTGTACTTTTCCGTCCCGGTTACGGTCCACCCGGCTGTCCGAGCGTATCAGATCCGCCGCCATCTCTCCCTGCATCACCCCTGACTGCTTCGCTTTCGCCCCTACATAATAAAGCTGCTCCCACTGCATCATATCCTCTGCAACAGGCTCTCTGTTGAAGAATATGACAGGTACATTATTTTCCCTGGCAAGATCAATAATCTCCGATGGATCGGCCCGATCCACCAGGTTGATGCAGAGGATATTGCTCCCTTCCTCTATCAGCGCCTTCACCTGATCGTTCTGGGTCCGCTGGGAACCTGCTGCATCCCGGATCGTCACCGCGGTTTCCATGCCTTCCCCGGAAAGCCCGTTCAACTGTTCCCGGAGGCAGTCAATCAATTCCCCGATAAATACATCGCTTTCATTATAACACGCCACCCCCACATAGATTTCCTCCGGTTCGTCCTGCCGCTTCCCGCAGGCAGTAAGAAAGAGAACTCCCGAAAGGACAAGCATCCCGGCTATATATTTTTTTATCTTCATGTAACCCCCTCGTTCTGCGTTACTGGCTCATTGTAAAAATGATTTCCTGGTTTTCTTTGGAAAACAGCGTATCTCTGCGGATGACATGGCAGGTAACCGTCCTGTCTTCCATTTTATGCAGATAATGTGTGAGACTCTCCGCCGCCTCCGCCAGACTCTGGTAACCTACATTGAATTCATCCGGCACCACCAGACAAACCGCGATCCCCGTATCCAGGTAATAGACCGCTTCCGTTGAATTTCCGATTCCGTATACCAACGCACCATGCAGGTTATTTGCTGCCGCATACTCTCCTGCCATAGTCAAGCTATTATCGTCCAGGGCGATCACAATATCCACCGCAGGCTGGGTTTCCAGAAGGGCTTCCCCTTCCTCTTCCGAAAAAGGAGCCGAGACTGACCAGCTGATACCGGCATCCGTATCTGCCACGACATCCATAAAGCCTCTTCTGCGCTCAAGAGCCGCCAGGGAATCCCCTGTTTTAGAAAATATGCCGAG
The DNA here is from genome assembly GCA_900548905.1 of uncultured Lachnospiraceae bacterium. Lineage (GTDB taxonomy): Bacteria > Bacillota > Clostridia > Lachnospirales > Lachnospiraceae > Eisenbergiella. The sequence goes on from URMK01000009.1 coordinate 35,358, forward strand.
AGTCTTTCCGCCCAGTTTTCCGTTATAGTCTTTCAGCAGCTCCTCCGCCAAAACAGCGCCCATAGCATAATTATCAGGTTCCACAACAGGGAGCCCGGATACCTCCCCGTCTTTGCCCTCCGTATGCTCTGTAAGCATCACCGGAATCCGGTTTGCTATCTTCCTGAGCATTTCTTCCGAACCCGGAACGGGCTGTACAATGACTGCGTCCGCCCCGTTGTCAATCTCTCTTTCTATCAGGCTCTTTTCCTCTTCCACCGTTAAGGTGCCGCCTGTACTGACAAGGAACATCCTGATTTCCAAATCCTCCGCCGCCATTTTAAGCCCGTATTGAAAAGCCGCCCATTGATTGTCCTCCGAATCCTGGATTATCACGGATATCTTATCCTGTTCTTTTCCGCTGTTCTCCCGGACCATGATAAAAGCCACGGCAATCACCATGACTGCCAAAATGGTTTCTGTCAGAATAAACATTTTTTTGCTGTTCTTCATCGCCACCTGCCCCATATGTATTCCTAACTGCCCTGTCAGTCTTTGCTGCTCATTTCCTCCCGCCTGAATATATGCCCCTTCTCCAGAATTTCCCGGTTTTCTTCCGTAAACGGTACTGCAGGAAGGATAACGGAGATCGTGGTGCCCTCATCCGGCTCACTTTCCACTCTGAGACCATACTCCTTTCCAAACAGGATCTGAATCCGGTTATTGACATTCACAAGGCCGACGCCGGAGCCATGCTTACGGATCCTGCCGCTGTCCGTAAGCAGGAAGCGCACTTCCTCCTCCGACATCCCGATCCCGTTATCCGCCACCGCGAGAATAATATTGCCTTCGCAAAATTTCCCCGTCACCTTAATTTCCCCGCAGTCGTCCATGCTGCTGACCCCATAATTAATGGCATTTTCCAGGATGGGCTGTAATATTAATTTAACCGTACAATAGGAACAGACAGCAGGGTCGATATCAAATGTAATGGAAAAGGAATTTTTATACCGAACCTTCTGTATGTTCATGTAACTTTCCGCATGCTGCAGCTCGTCTTTCACGCAAATTACCGTCCGTCCCCGGGAGAGGCTGATTCGGAAGAACTTCGCCAGCTGGGAAATCATGAATACGGCCTCATCATTCCGCCCGCCTTCCACCATCCACATGATCGAATCCAGTGTGTTGTATAAAAAGTGAGGATTGATCTGGCTCTGCAGCACATCCAGCTCACTTTTCCTTCTTTCCGTCTGCTCCTGGACAATTTTCATCATGAGGATTTCAATCTTTTCATAAGAGCTTTGTATGGAATGCCCCAGATACCTGATTTCTGAAGAACCGCCGATATAAATCTCCGGCTTTTCTCCCGCTTCATATCCCATAACCGAATCGTTCAGCCTGCAGATAGGGCTGGATATCCGCACCGAAACCACACGGTAAATGATCACCAGGGTCATTGCCATCAGCAGCATGAGCATAACAATAAAATACCGGACATTAATCATACCATGGGTAAATGTAGAGTCCGGGATCACCCCCACCAGTTTCCATCCGGTATAGCTTATGGTGTTAACAATCACGGTTCTGTGATCCCCTTCAAAGCTCTCTTCCCAGACGCCGTCCCTATACGTTGCGGCGGCCTCACTGTTTTCATTCGCGATCCCGTCGCTGATTTGTATCTGGCGAGGATGGTAGATAATCTGCCCGTTGCTGTCACACAGATAGTAATACTGTCCGTTATTCAGGGTATTGATCTGCTTCATCATACGGGATATGCTGAAATAATCCATATCCACAAGCAGTACCCCTATCTGCGGATCTCCATGATTGGTGAATTCCGCGACACGGCTCAGCGAAATCACCCAGTAATAACGCAAGGTGCCATCATCAAACAGGTTCTGGATATGAGGCGTGGAAAAATGCATATTCTCCATTTCGCCCATGGCCTGTATATACCAGTCCTGTCTGGTGACGTTCGGATCCTCCTTCTGCCGCGCAACCGGCTCCGCTGCTATCAGGCTCCCGCTGCCGTTATATATGGCAATGCTGCGCAGATTATTTTTGTTGGCTTCGTACAGAAGATCCATCCCCCTCTGTATGACATCACTCTGATCAGAAAAATCGTTCTCTTTTATGACATTATAATAAACCGCATCCGATATCTGCCGCATGCTGACCAGATAATCCTCCAGATTTTCCCCCGCCTGTTCCATCAGCTTCTCCGTACTTTGTATCGTTTTTTCCCGGGACAGGGTGGAAAACCTGGAATACATCACGATACCCAGAATCAGCATGATAGAAATGGATATTACGGAAAACACGAGCATTATCGTGGACTGGATCCCACGGGGCTTAAATTTAGTAAAATGCCGTAAAATTTTCTTATTCACATGAGCCATGCTCCATTCTGTATTTTGAAGGGGATACACCGAACCGCCTCTTAAAGACATAGCTGAAATAGTTGGGATCGGTATACCCTACGTTCTTTGCGATGATATAACTTTTTTCATTGGTTTCCATCAGCATCCGTGATGCCCGTTCCATGCGGTATTCCGTCAGGTAGCCGATAAAGGAGTTTCCTGTCTCCTTTTTAAAAATGGTGGAGAAGTAGGAATTGGACACCCCGAGTATTTCGCAGATATTATCAAGCGAAAATTCCTCGTCCGAATAATGGCTGGCCACATATTCCTTTGCCCTGAACACAAAGGACTGGGTTGATTTGCTCCGCGCGCTGATTAGGGTCTCCCGGAACAAAAGGCAGATATCCGTGAGCCATGTAAGCAGCGCCTCCGGCTCTAAATCCAGAATCCGCAGATACAGGTTTCTGATATTCCCCCCGAAATCCGGGACCTCAATATCATTATTGACCGCAAAACGGTACAATGCACTTATCAGATCCATAAGGTCGATATGATACTGCTGCAGGGGTTTGGCGGGATAGGATATATGATTCAGATACCGTTTGACCGCTTCTATGATATCCTCCCTGGGGTTCAGGCGGATCATACCGAACAGGTTAAACAGCTCTGTATCCAGCGACCCGTCGGACTTGCTTATTTCCTGCGGTGCGATCTCCTTCATATTAATGGCCCTGGAGACACCATAGATGACCCGGTAAGAAACAGCTTCCCTGGCACTGCTGTAAGACTGGGCCAATCCGGTAAGATGTCCGCAGACCTGTCCGATTCCCACGGTGACGACAGCTCCGATGATACGCTGGGCATATCTGCAGAATCTGTCACATTCATCCGTCAGTTCCGCAACTTCATTTTCGCTCGTAAGCTGTGCAATTAAAACGGTATTCCCAAGATAAGAAAAATATTTCGCCTGCCATTTTTCTCCCAGATGCTCCCTGGCCTGCTTCTGGACAGACGCCGCCAGCAGCAGGGGATTCATATTCGCAGGGACCCTGCTGGAGGAGGTATGGATCACAAGGCAGCAATAAAACGGCCCGTCCAAAGTAATCTGATAATCGGACAGATATCCGGGAATCTCATCCTCCCTAAGCCGCCCTTCGATTAACGTGGAATAGAAATTGGCCTGCAGAAACGGCAATGACTCCATGTAGTATTTCTGCAGCACCGCCGTATTCCGTTTTTCACTGATCTCCTGATCCAGTTTTATTTTCATCTGTGTGAATACATTGATGAGTTCCGCCGCATTAACCGGCTTCAGAATATATTCCTCCACCTCCAGATGAACGGCCTCCTTCGCATATTCAAATTCATCAAAGCCTGTGAGGAATAAAATCTTGGTTGTGGTAAACTCCGCTTTTATGTTCTTAGCCAGCTCCATGCCGTCCATATACGGCATCTTAATATCTGTCAATACCACATCCGGCTGGAATTCCTCCACCATTTCCAGCGCCTTAACGCCGTTATTGGCAAACCCAATCACGGAGAATCCCAGTCCTTCCCAATTAATTTTCCTCCTGATAGCCTGGATTACCTCTTCCTCATCATCTACCAGAAGCACCGTATATGTATCCATATCCATTCTCCATATGCAAGTATCCGGTAACAGTCCAGCCGGGACCGGAACTGTTATCGTTTCGGGCATGGCTTCTTTCTTCATTATAGCAAATGCCCAAAGTTATGTAAATGTCAGAGCCGGCCAGGCGTCACCCGCTTTTTTATCTATCCCCCGGCCTGCCATGCACAAAAGAGCCAGAACTGCTTCCGGCCCTTTTTGCGGTATTAACTACTATTTTTTCTGCACATACTTCAGACAGTCAAGGGTTACCGCCGTAATGATGATAATGCCCTCAAATACGAACTGAAGGTTGGTGTCGATACCAAGGATGGTGAGGGAATAGATGAGCACGGTAAAAATCAGGACACCGACTACTACGCCCGAAATCTTGCCGATGCCGCCGGTAAAGGATACCCCTCCCACCACACAGGCTGCAATGGCGTCCATTTCCCATCCCTGCCCATAGGCTGCCGATCCGGATCCAACCATCCTGGCACACTCAAGCCATGAACCGAAACCGTACAGAATACCGGCCAGGATGAATGCCCCCATGGTTACGCCGAATACGGAAATACCGGAAACAGATGCGGCTTCCGGATTCCCGCCCACCGCATACAGGTTTTTGCCGAAGGTAGTCTTATTCCAGATAAACCATACAATGACGATAGCCGCCACCGCCCAGAGAATAATCGTGGGGAATCCATTGAGTCTGGGAATAATCATTTTGGGGATCGACGGCTCGATAGCTCCGAAGGACACCCCTTTTGTGGCATAGGTTACAAGGCCGAATATCACCAGCATATTTGACATCGTGGAGATAAACGGATGCATCTTAAATTTGGCGGTAAAAAAACCGCCGATGGCAGTAAAGAATGTGCACAGAAGTATACACATCACCAGCGCAAAAATCACCCGCAGGCCGATTGGCATGCCTGTAAAATCAAATACATGGCCGAAAACCGCACCTGTGTTAATGCCCTGATGCATGATGATGGTTGCGGTGGTCATACCCATACCAACCATGCGCCCGATGGAAAGGTCCGTACCGGTAAGGAGGATCAGTCCCGCGACGCCGAGGGCAAGAAACATTCTCGGGGAAGCCTGCTGGAGAATATTCAAAATATTGTTATAAGTAAGCAGCGGAACATGCTTCACAATAGGTGTCGCCACGCATAACGCGATAAAAATCAGGATGATTGCGATATACAGCCCATTCTGCAGCAGAAATGTCCTGCGGTTAAAGGTATACTTATAATTCTCCCATTTCTGCGCCCTTCTGTCCAGAAACGTGAATTTTGACATACGCAGCATATCGATCAGATGATATTTCCAGACATATGCCGCATGTCTTCTGTCCTTGATCTGCGCCAGTTCCTTTTCCAGCTCCATTTTGGCATCAAAGCGGCGGTTCTTATAAACATATTTTTCGTTTTTTATCTCCTTGCGATCGGAAAGCTTTGCAAGTGTTTTCCTATGCTCCTGCTCCAGCATCGCCATATTATCCGCATATTTTCTCCGGGCAAGTTCTTTTTCCTGCGCGCAGCTTCCTTTCACCGCCTGGTAATAGTCCTTATCAAAATGCGCCTTCAGATAAGCCTCAGCCTTTGCCGTCAGCCCGGATATCTTTTCTTTATTCTTATCCTCCACCGCCTTCGCTTTATTCAGGGAAGTCCTGATATCGGCAATCCTTACCGCCTTTTCTTCCTTCGTAAGGGCGTGGTCCCTCCTTACTGCATCCATTTCATTTTGAAGGGAAACCACCATGTTTGATCCGTCCGCCCTGAGGCTGTCTATTTCTTCCTGAATCCCGCCCACATAGTCCTCAATTGGCTTGCGCAGCTGCATTTCCTGTTCCGCCGTAAGGGTTTTACTATTTATATTATCCATATCACAATCTCCCCCATTATAGGTATTTTGCACTGAGTCTCAACAGCTCTTCCTGGTTTGTCTCTTTTGTATTGACAATTCCGGACAGCCGGCCGTTTGACATAACACCAATACGGTTGGTAATTCCCAGGATTTCCGGCATTTCAGAAGAAACGACTATGATTGTCTTTCCCTGTTTCGCCATATTGATAATCAGTTCATATATTTCGTATTTCGCCCCCACATCGATTCCTCTTGTAGGTTCATCCATCATGAATACACGGGGTTCACGCTCCAGCCATTTCCCAAAGATAACCTTCTGCTGATTTCCGCCGGAAAGGCTGGAGATCATATCATCCGGCCCCATACATTTGGTATGCATGATTTTGATCTCTTTTCCGGTAGCCTTAATCATCTTTGCATCCGAAAGCGCCAAACCGGTTTTATACTGTTCCAGATTAGCAATCGTGGTATTAAAGGTGAGATCTCCTTTCAGGAACAGCCCGTTGGCCTTGCGTTCTTCGGTGATCATGGCAAATCCGTGTTCCATTGCTTCCTTGGCACTGTTGAAATTCATAAGGCGGTTATTGAAATATACCCTTCCCGCCGCTCTGGTGCGCACGCCGAAAATTGTCTCCAGAAGTTCCGTACGGCCTGCTCCCACCAGGCCGTACAGCCCGAAAATTTCTCCTTCCCTTACATCAAAGGTAACATCCTGCAAATGAGGCTCAAACTTGGTAGACAGGTTCCGGACAGATAAAATCACACCTTTGGGGACATTGTCCACCGGCGGAAAACGGTTATCCAGGGAACGGCCCACCATAGCTGCAATCAGCTCGTTCATGTTCGCATCACCGGTACTCTTTGTCATAACCAGGTTTCCGTCCCGGAGCACGGATATCTCATCACAGATCTCAAATATCTCATCCATCTTATGAGAAATATATATCAGGGCGATTCCCTGTTTTTTTAACATCCGCATCATCTCAAAGAGCTTATCAACCTCCTGTACCGTCAGTGAGGATGTGGGTTCATCCAGGACAATCACTCTGGAATTATAGGAAATAGCTTTGGCTATTTCACACATCTGCCTCTGTGATACGGACATATTCCGCATGGGCTGGGTGAGGTTGACCGTCATGCCCAGTTTCCGGAAAAGCTCGGAAGCTTCCTTTTTCATTCTGCTTTCATCAACGATCCCCATGGAATTCACCGGATAACGTCCGAGGAACAGATTATCGACCACATTCCGTTCCAGGCACTGATTCAATTCCTGATGGACCATGGCAATACCGTTCTCAAGCGCATCCTTGGGTCCGGAAAAACTCACCTCCTTACCATTCAGGAAAATCGTCCCCTCATCCTTCTGGTAGGTGCCGAAAAGGCATTTCATCATGGTTGACTTACCGGCTCCGTTTTCCCCCATAAGACCCATGACGGTTCCGCTTTTTACATCCATGCTGATACGATCCAGAACCCTGTTCCGGCCAAAGGACTTGCTCATTCCGCGTATGGATAAGACGATATCATCTTTCTTATCTGCCATATTTTTTTACTCCTCTGCTATAAAAACACCTGCTCCTCTACAGAGATTACCAGGGAGAATTTCTTCTCCCTGGTAACCTGCCCGGCTTTCCTTTCTGTCAGATACTCCGGACCGCTGCCTGCGGAAATGAATATCACTGATCGAGCAAGGATGTATAAGATGCTGCGTTGTCTGTCTTAACCATGTTGATGGCAAATGCATCATACTGGCTGGGGTTGCCGAGACGGTTGGTAATATTGGACTCTGTCTGTCCGTCGCCGCCGATGTAATCCACATCAAGGTTGAGGAGCTTATCATACTTCTGGAGAAGAGGCTGATAGGTGGATCCCAGGAAGTTATCAGAGGAATTATAGATATTCAGCCATACCTTCTTTACAGGACTTGTGCTCTCATCCAGCTGATTGGATACCGGCGCGAAAACCATGGTGGAATCCGTGAAATCCTTAAAGTTGTCGGCAGTAACCGCAACATTCAGTGCGTAGTAGGAACGCTCTTCTTCTCTGTATACGTATACGTCATCACTGAGAACATTTCCCGCCGCATCCGCCGTGGCGATACCTGTGTTAATATCCACTCCGTCAAGGGCGTTACGCAGAACACGCAGGGTCAGATATGCCTGTACATCCGCATGCTGGCTGATGGTTCCGCCGTAGCCCTCTGCGATAGCGGCCACCGCGTCGCTGTTGGCATCATAACCAAAGGTGGGGACTTCGTTGTCCTTGGACCAGGCGTTAAACATGGACATGCCCATACCATCGTTATTGGATACGACAACATCAATCTGATCGCCGAAGGAGGAGGACCATGTGCCTATGGCGTTTCCTGCCGTAGCCGCATCCCATGTGGCTCCCGCCGAGTTCTTCATTTCCTGGGAAGCCAGTTCACGGACAATATATTTCTTTCCGTTTATTTCAAGGGTGCCGTCCTGTACGGCAGCTGCCGTACCGTCTGTGTTGGTGCCCACCGGCTCACTGTTGATATTGCCGTCCTTTTCAAGACCTGTGCCCAGAGCTTTGCGGACGCCTCTGGTACGTGCTATGGAATCGTTATGCCCGATATCGCCGATAGCCAGGACATAACCGATGATACCGTCGCCATTTCGGTCAATGGAATCTATGTTCTGCTCAATATAATCCTTCACCATAGTCCCCTGCAGTTCCGCCCCCTGGTTGGCATCAAAGCCCACATAATAAGTATCTTTGTTATAATTCAAAGCCGCCATATCAAGCTGGCCTGTGGCACTGCTGGAGGGCTGGCGGTTAAACCATACCAACGGTTTATCCTTGTTCGCTACCGTTCCTCCGTCGGCCGGCGCTGCTTCTTCCGCCGGAGCCGCTGACTCCGCAGCAGCTGTCGTTTCCGCTCCCGAAGCCGTTGTTTCAGAACCTGCAGCCGATGCCCCCGCATCCGCAGGCTTCTCCCCGGAGCCGCATGCGGCCAGGGAAAAGCTCAGCAGCAATGCCATTGTCATGCAACCTAATTTTCTTTTCATTTTTTTCTCCCTTCTGTTTGACACGTTTCCTTGTTGTTTGTCAATATCGATAGTTTATACAATATTTTTTCAATGTTATATAGAATATTTTTTGATTTACATTGAATTTTCTATTGTTTTCAAAAATACATGCTGCAAATATAACATTTTTATATTGTTTTTATCAGCATTTTTTCAACAGTTATTCTGTGCAAACAAAAAAAACGGTGGAAAAGTCTGTTATTTCCCAGACTTTTCCACCGTTTTCTAAGGCTTATGCCAGCCTCCTGATACAGTATTTCTTATCTTTCCTTAAAAGTAGCACATGCCGTTTCTCCGCAGTCACATGCGCCGCAGCCCTTAATATCAACATGCTCCGCGTAGCACTTGTAATTTGTGTTAAACACACATTTTACCGCTTCACAGTCAATGCTGATAGTCCTGCAGGGGTTCATGGAATTGGATGCACTGTCACCGCTTCTTTGTTTGAAGCTGTCACAACAGGTATCGTCTTCCTTCTGTGCACTTTTGCCGCCAACCATGATATCGCCCTTGCAGCAGCACTTATCATTGTTATAGGTACAATTGTCTACTCCGCACTTCAATTCTGCCATTTCTGGTCGCCTCCTGAAATCATATCAAACTAAACTTTTGTTACATGGTTCCAGAATTATTTTGTCTGATTTTCAGGAAAATATTCATAACCGGTAACAGTCCATACAAATCTGAACCGTTACCGCATCCTGCCAACGAAATCACTTCCCGTCAGGCCGGATGCCTGTTGCTTTCGCGCTTCCTTCCAGTTCCAGACGGTATATATTAAACCAATATCGCTCCAACAGGCAGCTGTCTGCGGTTTCTACCGAAATAATCCCTTCCTGTGCCCATTCCTTCAGGATATCCTCTCTTGCGAGGCCGCTGCCGATAAACCATACCCGCTGCCCTTCCTGAAGCCTCCGGCGGATCCATTCCGTATCCTGCATGCCATGGATGTCCGGAAACATTTCCTTAATCAGGGTCTCCGGCTCTTTTCCGTACAGATAGCTTTCCTGATCCATATAATAACCCGCAACAGCCTGTACCTGATCAAAATTAAATAAAACGGCATCCTCCGCCCCCAGCCGGGAAAGCTCCTCCAGCGTCCTGTCCATCTGGTCCTTTTTTACAAGTTCTCCCCTGGCAAAGGCAGAATAATCCGCCGCTCCTGTAAACAGAAGCAGGACCAGCGCCGGAACCAGCACCGCATTTTTTTTCAGCCTGCTCAGAAAAGAAGCGAAGCAGAACCAAAAGCAGCCCAGGGAGGGCAGCATATACCGGTAAATAAAAACCGGACGCATCAGGAAGGATACCGCAATTCCGAACAGGGCGGTTCCCGCTAAGATACACAGGCCGTAAAATGCATACGCATCCTCCCCCGCCCGTCCGTCATCTTCTTTTCTTTTGATAAACGCAGCCGCAAGCATGCCGGCAAGCAGGGCAAAAAGAAGCACCGCCACGGCGTAATCCATCCACAGATACCCGGTGGAAGGCTTCAGCACAAACTTCACACAGCCTCCGAAGCAGCTCAAGGTGAGGGGAAGGATCCAATAATTTTCACGTACCTGGGACACCTGCTCCGCCGCCGCCGGCAGCCAGGGCAGATAGGCCAGGACGGATATCCCCGCGCACAGCAGCCAGGTCAACAGGCACTTCACCCGGGTATCCTCTTTTCTTATATACAGAAGCACGGCCAGCCCCAGATACAGCATCACTGCCGATACCGCCGCAAAATAATGGGTATATGCCGCACAGATCCCGTACACGGTCAAAGCGGCCCAGTGCTTTTTCCCCCCGTTTTCCAGAATGGCTCCCCCATGCAGGAAAGCAGCGGTGATAAAAAACAGGGCGAACCCGTACATCCGCACTTCCGTCGTATAATTGGCCATCTGCGGCATAGCAAGAATGCAGAAGGAAAACAGGCCGGAGCACAGCCACCCGTATTTTTTACGCAGGAAAACAAGGGAATATCCCAAAAGTCCCATGTAGGGAAGAACCGACACCACCTTGCTTATGACTACCGCATTGGCGGAGGGTACAAAAAGCTGACTAAAATCCACCGCCATTTTTACCAGAAGATAATAAAGCGGCGGGTGCACATCCTTAGCTGCAAGGGAAACCATACGCCCCACAGACTGGCTGATAAAACCTTCCGTAAAAAGCTCGTCATACCAGATATCACTGCCCAGGCACAGATACAGGCTGTACAGTACCATTCCGCAGGCAAATGCAGACAGCAGGATCCCTGCTATCTGCCTCCATTGCTTTACTTCATTCTTCATTTTTCCGGATTTCCCTGGTTCTGATCTCTTTACAGATATCATTGATAAACACTTCCAGATCCTTTACCCCTTCGTCTCCTGCAAAGCGGCTCCTTACCGATACCGTGCCGTCTTCTTCTTCCTTCTGTCCCACCACCAGCATGTAAGGAAGCTTATCCAGCCTGGCCTGGCGGATTTTGTAACCGATCTTTTCGGAACGGCTGTCCACCGTGCTCAGGATACCGTTACCTGCAAGCGCTGCGTTTACTTTCTGTGCATACGCCTCATATTTCTCGGAAATAGGAAGCACGCGCACCTGTTCCGGGCACAGCCAGGTAGGGAACTTGCCCTCGTATTTTTCAATCAGCCAGGCCAGCGTCCTTTCATAACAGCCCATGGAGGTCCTGTGGATGATATAAGGGCGCTTCTTCTCCCCGTTGGCGTCAATATAGGTCATATCAAACCGCTCCGCCAGGAACATGTCCAGCTGGATGGTGATCATGGTATCTTCCTTGCCGTACACATTCTTAGCCTGGATATCCAGCTTCGGGCCGTAGAAAGCAGCTTCGCCGTCCTCCTCGGTAAAATCGATGCCGATATGGTTCAGGATGTCACGCATCATATTCTGGACGTAATCCCAGGTTTGCTCATCTCCCAGATACTTTTCCTTATTGTTGGGATCCCATTTGGAAAGGCGGTAGGTCACATCCTCCTCCAGCCCCAGCGTGGTCAGGCAGTATTTTGCCAGATCCACACAGCCCCGGAATTCCTCTTCGATCTGATCCGGCCTTACGATCAGATGGCCTTCGGAAATAGTGAACTGACGTACCCGGGTAAGCCCGTGCATTTCACCGGACTCCTCATTTCGGAAAAGCGTGGAGGTCTCTCCGTAACGGCAGGGCAGATCCCGGTAGGATTTCTGGCTCTGCTTATAGACATAATACTGGAACGGACACGTCATGGGACGCAGGGCGAATACCTCGTCCTCTTCCTTTTCCTCGTCACCCAGCACGAACATGCCTTCTTTATAATGATTCCAGTGATCGGAAATAATATACAGATCTTTTTTAGCCATCAGAGGGGTTTTAGTCCTCATATAGCCTCTCTTCTCTTCCTCATCCTCAATCCAGCGCTGCAGCGTCTGGATCATTTTGGCCCCCTTGGGCATCAGCAGGGGAAGTCCCTGTCCGATAACATCTACCGTTGCGAACAGCTCCATCTCCCGTCCCAGCTTATTGTGATCCCGGTTTTTGATATTATCCAGATATTCCAGATAATCCGCCAGTTCTTCCTTGGTATTGAAGGCGGTACCGTATATCCTCTGCAGCATGTCTTTGTTGGAATCGCCTCTCCAGTAAGCGCCGGAGGAGGAAGTGAGCTTGAATGCCTTGATTCCTTTCGTACTCATCAGATGAGGGCCTGCGCACAGATCCGTGAAATCACCCTGTCTGTAAAAGGAGATTTCCGCATCCTCCGGCAGATCCCGGATCAGCTCCACTTTATAAGGCTCCCCTTTTTCTTCCATAAAAGAGATTGCTTCCTGCCTGGGTAGGGTAAAACGTTCCAGCTTTTCTCCCTTTTTGATGATTTTCTTCATCTCCGCTTCCAGCTTATCCAGATCCTCCCTGGAAAAAGGCTCATGTCCGAAATCGTAATAGAATCCGTTCTCAATGCTGGGCCCGATTGCCAGCTTTGCCTCCGGGAAAACGTGCTTCATCGCTTGGGCCAGCACATGGGAAGTTGTGTGGCGCACTACGGTAAGCCCCTCCTTATCCCTTGCCGTGAGGATAGAAAGCTCACAGTCCTCCGTAAGCACCGTACGCAGATCCTCCACCTTCCCGTTCACCATTCCGGCGCAGGCCGCCCTGGCAAGCCCTTCGCTGATATCTCCTGCGATATCAATAATACTTCTTCCTTCCGTATATTCCTTAAACGATCCGTCCTTTAACGTGATTTTCATTTTTACGCTTCTTCTCCTTTGCTTTGCTCCTCATCCATTCCGGTATACACATCATTCCCCGCAATGACCAGGCCTTTTTTAATGGGCGCCCAGATGAAGCCGATAATGATTCCCAGCAAAAGGCTGATTCCCAGAAGAAGTCCCATCTCCATGTTGGACAGGCTGTTGGAAGAACCCAGCTTCTCCTTTACCTTCTGTGCACCATCCTTTGTCACATTCTTGATTTCGTTCCAATCATATTCACCGATTCCACGCATATTCCGACTCCTTTTTTGTTTCAGGCAGCACGGTTTCCCGCCGGCCCGCGGCAGGCGGCTAAAAAAAGCGCCCCCCATATCTTATCCAGTCCGGCTGGGATACAAGGGACGTACTCCGCATTTCCGCCCTGATTGTCCTTTTGATCCATAACCGTTCAGTTATGTCTGAACCGCTACATTGCTTTCCAACTCCGGCACAAAAAAGCGCCATATAGCTGTATTTTAGTCTACTTACTGCCGGATGTAAAGTACTTTTTTACCCGCGCCCACGGCCGGTAACCGTTCCGACGGTCTCCTGCGTTCTGCTTCATCCCCTCCTGCGCCCCTTCGGATATGAAAAAAAAATAAATTATATGAAATAATCCTGTGCCGTGTTGACTTCCCGAAAAAAGGGTATATATAATTGTCATATACGGTTAATACCAGTCGAAAAGGAGCGGAAATACCATGCAAGAAGTAAAACCTCCCAAGAAACCACTGCTTTATTATTACTGCATCGCAATGCTTGTCCTTCTGGTCCTGAACGCCTTTCTTTTTCCCCGGCTGATGTCGGCCCAGGTAGAGGAAGTGGGCTATAACACGTTCATGGAAATGATGGAAAACAAAGAGATTGCGCAGGTACAGATCGAAAGCAGCCAAATTATCTTTTCGGATAAAAATTCACCGACCGGCTATTATAAGACAGGCCCCATGGAAGATCCTGCCCTTGTGGACCGTCTTTATGCATCCGGGGCTACCTTTGGAACGGAAATCGTAAAGCAGCAGCCCTTCCTCGTCACCTTCCTGCTGACCTGGATCCTTCCTATTATTGTCATGGTTGCCATCGGGCAGTTCGTGATGCGCAAAATGATGAAGAGCGGCGGCGGGATGAATTCTATGTCCTTCGGCAAGAGCAATGCCAAGGTGTACGTCCAGTCCGAAACAGGGATTAAATTCGCGGACGTTGCCGGGGAGGATGAAGCGAAGGAGGTGCTTTCCGAGCTGGTTGATTATCTCCACGATCCTAATAAATATCAGGAAATCGGCGCGTCCATGCCCAAAGGGGCCTTGCTTGTCGGCCCTCCCGGAACCGGTAAAACCCTGCTGGCAAAGGCAGTTGCCGGGGAGGCAAACGTCCCCTTCTTTTCCATATCCGGTTCGGAATTCGTGGAAATGTTCGTGGGAGCCGGCGCCGCCAAGGTGCGGGATTTGTTTAAGCAGGCCAATGAAAAAGCGCCTTGTATCGTATTTATCGACGAAATCGATACCATCGGGAAAAAACGTGACGGCAGCGGTTTTTCCGGAAATGATGAACGGGAACAGACATTGAACCAGCTGCTGACGGAAATGGACGGTTTTTCCAGTAACAACGGCGTGCTGATCCTGGCTGCCACCAACCGGCCGGAGTCGCTGGATCCCGCGCTGCTGCGCCCGGGCCGTTTTGACCGCCGCGTGCCGGTGGAGCTTCCGGATCTGAACGGCCGCATATCTATCCTGAAGGTACACGCCCAGAAGATAAAACTGGGAGATAATGTGGATTTCAAAGCGATCGCCCGTATGGCTGCCGGCGCCTCCGGTGCGGAACTGGCAAATATGGTTAATGAAGCCGCCCTGAGCGCCGTGCGCGCCGGACGTAAATTCGTCACACAGACGGATCTGGAGGAAAGTGTGGAGGTGGTCATCGCCGGCTACCAGAAGAAGGACCGGCTGCTAAACGACAGGGAAAAAATGATCGTTTCCTACCACGAGATCGGCCACGCCCTTGTTGCGGCCAAGCAGACCGATTCCGCCCCGGTAACCAAGATCACCATTATCCCCCGTACCTCCGGCGCCCTGGGTTATACCATGCAGGTGGATCAGGGGGATCAGTACCTGCTGAGCAAGGAAGAGCTGGAAAACAAAATCGCCACCTTCTGCGGCGGCCGTGCCGCTGAGGAGCTTATTTTCCGCAGCATCACCACCGGTGCAAGCAACGATATCGAACAAGCCACCAAGCTGGCCAGAGCCTGCATCACACGTTACGGCATGTCGGAGGACTTCGATATGGTGGCCCTGGAAACCGTCACCAACCAGTATCTTGGCGGAGACACCTCCCTCGCCTGTTCCCAGCAGACCGCTGCGCAAATCGACCGGCTGGTGGTAGGTATGGTGAAAAAAGAACATGCCAAAGCCTGTGACATCCTGAACAGCAATATCGGGAAGCTGCATGAGCTGGCAAAATTCCTGTATGAAAAGGAAACCATTACCGGGGATGAATTTATGGAAATCCTCAATGCCCCCAACGGCTCCCTGCTGAAACCAACGGAACAATGACCGGATAGAAAAAAGGGGAGGCGGTCTGTTTTTATGGTACTAAAAAACAGGCCGCCCCCTTCCGTATTCTCAACCCAGCTTCGTATTCCGGTATTCGTTTGCCGATATCCCCACCTGCTTTTTAAATACCCTGGAAAAATGGGCCATATCCAGAAAGCCCACCTCCTCCGCGATATCCCCGATACGCAAAGCAGGCTCCCTGAGCAGTTCCTTTGCTTTTTCGATCCTGATATTATTCAGGATTTCGGAAAAATTCTGTCCCGTATGCTTATTCAGCAGCTTGCTCAGATGCCACTGGCTCACATAGATTTGATCCGCCACATCCGAAAGCTTCAGCTTCTCCGTATAGTTGGCCTCAATATATGCCAGGGCATTCTTGACGATAAAACAGCTGGCCGGACTGTCCGTTTCCTCTCCCTCTTTGCTTTCCCCGGAAGCTTCTTCTTCCCTGCCGTTTTCCTCCGGCGTATGTACAGGCTGCGTTTTCGCAATCTCTCCCTTTACCGCATCCACCTCTTCTTCGTGCCCTGTAATCCCCTGATGTTCCAGGTTCTCAATCATAACACGGATCGCCTCCTCCAGCTCATCCATTTTGGACGGCTTTAACAGGAAACGGGTCACCCCCAGCCGGATAGCCTGCTGGGCATAATCAAAATCCCGGAAGCCGGTAAGTATGGTAATCTGCATATGCCCGAATTCCGATTTCATCCCTGCGATCATCGTCAGACCGTCGATACCCGGCATACAGATATCGGAAATCAGGATATCCGGCTTCTGTTCCCGTATCAGCTTCATCCCCTCCTGTCCGTCCCCGGCAGTCCCCACTACCCGGCAGTTATAGTTTTCCCACGGTATTGTCCTGGTAAGCCCCCTGACGATAACCGGTTCATCATCCACAATCGCAACCTTATACATAATTTCTCCCCCCGGAGCCGTCTGCTCCGCGCCCCGCCGCGGGCCTTTATTTTGTCTGACTGTTCCGTGCCGTACGCTTTATCATTATACCATAAACGGTCAAAAACGGAAAGCGTTCCGTAAAGAAACACTTTCCGCATTTTTCTTATTATTACCCTTCACTCCGTGACCGGTAACTTCTTATTACGTAACCGTTCATACCTGTACGGACTGTTACCGGTCCTGACAATACAGACCTGCCGGTCCTGACACATGTACATTCATCAGCCCTTGATAGCGCCCGCCGTCATTCCTTTGATGATATACTTCTGCAGGCAGACATAAACCACAATCAACGGCACCACGATAAGGGAAACTGCCGCAGCCATCAGGCCGTAATCCGTACCCTGTCTTCCTGAAATCTCATTCAGCAGCCTGGTTATCGCCCAGTGATTGGGGAAACGCAGGAAGAAGGTCTGGGTAAACAGGTCGTTATAGCTCCACAGGAAGCTGAAAATACCAACCGTGGCAAAGGAGGGTTTTGTCAGGGGCATAATCACCTTGAAGAAAATCTGATAGGCGTTGCAGCCTTCCATGTAGGCGGCCTCTTCCAGTTCCACAGGCAGTCCCTTGATATAGCCGGACAGCACCACTATGGCAAAGGCCAGGTTCCCGGCTATCTGCGGCAGCGCACAGGACAGCAGCGCGAGCCAGAGATTGTTGGTATTCACGATTCCCCAGCTGGATTCCATACGGAACACCGGGATGATGGTTGCGAATACGGGAAACATCATTGCGGCTATAACGAGGCTGTTCATCAGGTCACTGCCTCTGAATTTGTAACGTACCAGCGCATAGGAAGCCAAACCTGCAAAGAGGATAACCACCACCGCCACCGTACAGGAAATGAGCAGGCTGTTCCGGTACGCCGTAAAAATACTGAATTTATTGATTGCCTTTTCATAATTATCCAGCGTGAACAGGCTGCCCAGCGGAAAGGCAAAGGAATTGGAAACAATCTGTTTTTTATCCTTGAAGGAATTCATTACCACCCATACCAGCGGATAAATCGTTGTCAATGCCCATACAACAAGAAGCAGATACACAAAGGGCATTCCTATGGAAAACTTCTTCTTTTTCATCTATGCTCCCATCTGCGCGTCACAGCGCCTTACTCCTAATAATCTTTTTCCCTGAAAATCATATTGACCACCTTGGAAAGAATAATTCCCAGGATAACGATAACAATCGCTACCGTACAGCTGTAATCAATATCTTTTCCCTGGAAAGCCCAATAGTACATGTAGGTGCCGGTCAGCCAGGTCTCACCCATCGGCATACCGTTGGGAAGCATAACCCAGGGCAGGTCGAATACCTTCAGCGCGCCTGTTACAGCCAGAATGCTGCAGGTACAGATAACGTTATGCAGCAGGGGCAGGGATATGTATCTCACCTTCTGCCATGTTGTGGCGCCGTCAATTGCCGCCGATTCATATAATTCATCCGAAATATTATTAAGTCCCGTCAGCAGGATGATAAAGTAAAATCCCACATACTGCCACATTACCGGAACCATCATAGTCACCATCGCGTGGGCCGAATCCTTCCAGTCCGTTAACTTCGTTGCTCCGAACATTTCCAGGAACTGATTCAGCATCCCCTTGTCGTACAGGAAAATCAGGTTGAACAAAAGGCCGAGGGCCGTAGCGGATACCACAATGGGGAAAAAGTAAACGATTCGGAAAAACTTGGCTCCCCTTTTAATATTATCCACCATAAGGGAAAGTACCAAAGCTATCCCTACCTGGCCTAAAAGCGTTACCACTATCATGATAAGTGTGTTCTTCATGGCGATTCCCATGTTTTTATCGGTAAACAGCTTTGCATAATTCTTATAAATCGGGTCATTCCATCCTTTTGCAGGCGCTCCCAAATCCTTGATAATCTGGAAGCTGTTCAAGATGTTCCTGAGAAACGGGTAAAACAGATACAGCGCCAGAAAAAGAAAAGCCGGGAAAAGGAAGAAAAAGACAGGTTTTTTATTTTTATAGATATTTGGTTGATTGTTCATACCAACACCTCTCTGCCCGTTCCGCCGGGCGCTGACGATATAAACCTTATTACAGCTTTATTATTACGTCATATCCTCATTATTTTCTTCATGAAAGGGCCGGAGGAAAAGCCTTCGGCCCTTGTGTTGTTATAGTCTGCGTATTTATATCCGATACCGGCGATTATTCGCTCATGTTCTCCAGCACCTGGGAAATAGCGTCTTCAATGCTGACACTGCCGGTTACGATTTCAGGCATATGGTCAAAGATAGGTGCTCTCTGTTCCTGTGTGCAAAGATCCTGTGCCGCTCCGGTAACACCGGTTGCATCTTTAATCATTGCAAGGCTGTCTTTCTGCAGGGAATTCAGAGATGCTTCGTCCAGCTGAACGCCGTTCTTCAGAGCGGTTGCCGCTGTCTGTGCGAACAGGGATACGTTCTCATCGGTTATCATGTCACTGATAAAGGATACGGCTGCTGCACGTTTTTCAGGATCTTCCCATGCTTTTTTGGTAATATACCAGCCGGAAGAAAGTCCGCTGATAATATCGCTTGCTTTACGGTCATTTGCCCCGGGGATAAAGGTTACGGTAAAATTATCGATATCGTCGGTCGCTTCCGCAATACCTCCCATTTTCCAGGAACCGTCCACATAGAATGCCGCTTTTCCGTCTACAAAGCTCTGGAATACTTCAGAAGCCTCTGCGGTATTGGTGTTTTCAGAGAAATATCCTTTTTCAAACAGATCCTTGATATCTCCCAGGCCTGCGATCCAAGCTTTTCCTGCTGCGTCGTCCAGGGATGCGGGTACGGATGCATGGGTAGCGGGTGTGTCATGATTGTAAATAGCGAACTCAAACCAGTAATGAGGCTCTTTTGCCAGAGATGCTGCAATAGGGGTAAATCCGGCATCTTTGATTTTCTGGCAGATTTCCAGGAACTCAGTCCATGTGGTGTCTGCCCCGGGGATTTCCACGCCGGCCTGCTCACATACGGATTTGTTCACATACAGGCCTTCCCAATAGCCGTAGAAAGGAACTGCGTATTTCTTGCCGTCCGCAGGACAGGCAGGAATCATTTCATCCTTCATGTTTGATGCATAATCAGGATATACTGTACGGATTTCGTCGATGGTAACTACCTTTCCCGCTTCCACAAAGGGATTGGAGTCGTTGCCGTTAAAGTAGAAAAGCACATCCGGTTCCGCGCCTGCTTCAAAGTCGGAAATTACACGGGACTTAAAAGTTTCATCCGCTGTTCCTGAGGAATCCGCTACGGTACATCCGTATTTCTCTTCCCATCTCTTTACGGAATCCTGATAGTTCTGTACGTTGCTTTCTTCACCCGCGAAGGTTGTTGTTACATTCAGCGTAATTCCGCTCTTTACTTCCAGCGTTCCCGCGTCTGCTTCTGTTGTGGATTCTTCTGCCGGTGTACTGTCCTCTGCCTGGCTCTGCTCCGCCGCCGCAGTGTCCGCCGGCTTGGATTCACTTGCCGTCTGGCTTGCGCTGTTCCCGCAGCCTGCCAGTGAAGCCACCATCGTGCATGCTAATACACAAGCTAATAATTTTCTTTTCATGTAAGAAACCTCCCTTTCGTTTTGGATGACTTGTTTTTCATCTGTACTAATCATATAACAATCCAGGGGAAAGGTTAATGATTCCTATTGTGATTATTTGTCTTTTATTGTTCTGTTCCGCCGGAAGTCATTTATGCAATTTGACCGTTATTGTGCTTACCGTGCAATCTTCTTTGTCATTTTTGATCGTCAGCCCGCAATCCGGGCCGTAAATTATCTGTAATCTCTTGTTCACATTGCGGATTCCCAGGCTGACGGAATGCTGTTCACCGCTGTCCGTCCCGCTGCCAAGCAGGTCTTCCACCTTCTTTTTGTCTTCTTTTGTCATAAGGCCGTCATTGATGATTTCTATCTTGAGCTTATCTTCCTCGGCACCGATGCGGAGCACGATTTTCCCCGCCCGTCCCGCCAGGCCGTGCTCCACCGCATTTTCCATGATAGGCTGGATGATCAGCCGGGGGACCTCTGTCAGAAGAAGATCCGGATCGATCTGCTTCTCAAACTGGAACTTCTCCCCGAAACGCTGCCTGATGATATGGCAGTAGGCCTCCACATAGCTGATTTCCTCCGACAGCGGTATCATCTGCTGCTTCTTCCTGTCCATGGTGGCCTCCAGCATGGTGGAAAGGGCTTCGATCATACTGCTCACACGGTCGTTTCCCTCCATCCGCGCCTCCCAGTTGATAATCTCCAGGGTATTATTGAGAAAATGGGGGTTGATCTGGGACTGCAGGGCCATTATATTGGCATCCCGCAGGGCAAGCTCCTCCAGGTATATCTGTTCAAACTGATTTTTCAGCTTATCCGACATGCTGTTGAACGCATTGTCCAGATATAAAAACTCCCTGCTCTTTTCCTTCTTTTCTATCTGCACCCCGAAATGGCCCTTTTCAATCTCCGAAGCCGCATCGATCAAACGTTTTACCGGCATGGTAACCTTTCTGTACAGGAAGTAAAATACAATAAAGATAAGGGGGATGGTAAATGCCATCATCAAAATAGTTATATACCGTATGGCCTCTTTTTCATAATGGATGGCATCATAATCCAGTTTCACCACATAACGTATGACATGATTATCCATTTTCCGCTCACAGGTCACGTAGGCCACATCCTTTTCCTCATGGTATACGCTGTATCGTTCAGCGCTCTCCCGGCGGATAAAATCCTCCGCCCAGCCCGTTCCGAACACCCATTCCCCATCTATGCTCACATCGTAATCGAGATACCAGGGAATCCCCTCCACACTCTGAAATACGCTGTATTTATCAATATCCATTACAATTACGGCATAGGGACGA
Organism: uncultured Lachnospiraceae bacterium; assembly: GCA_900548905.1. Lineage (GTDB taxonomy): Bacteria > Bacillota > Clostridia > Lachnospirales > Lachnospiraceae > Eisenbergiella. The sequence continues at coordinate 56,822 of URMK01000009.1, forward strand.
TATACAGGAGTCATAATATTACGGACCATATATAAATGGCCTCTTTCATTCACCCAGCCTATCCCGGTATCAATCTCCTGCGCCTTCTTCTCCACACTTTCCCTTGCCAGACTCTTGAATTGTTTAATACTGTCGTAATTATTGCTGCTATAGCTGTAATAAATCCGCTCCGGCTCTTCGGTAAAATACAATATTGTGCTTAAAAAGCTGCTGTCATAACGGTACAGCTGTTCCAGGAAGGTGGTAACCCTCTCATACAGATCAAGCCTGTCTCCGTCCGCCTGGTACTGCCGCCAGCTTTCTTTGATTTCAGGTATGTAAGAAGCATTTCGGGATACCCGTACTGCCGCTTCCACCCGCATTTCACATATTTCCACAGCGGTATCCATGGTTTTTTCTATATTTTCTTTCATCTGGCCCGAAAACCGGTTCGAAACATAGGTCAGTATCGCCATAGTAAGAATGGCAAGCGGTAAAAGCCAGCAGAGAAGCATCAGAATGGTCATACTCCATTTCAGCTGCGCCGGCTGCCGTTTTTCCTCTGTCACAAATGATTCCTGCAATGCCTGTTTTGTTTTCACTCTTGCTCCCCCTCAATCCCCGTATCATAAACAGAACCGCACGGCGGCGGTTACCATGTATGCTTCTGAAAGCATATTTCTATTCATTATAATATAAAAAAAGGAGCCAGTAAACTACCAGCTCCTTCCGGAAAACAATTCTAGTACATATCTGTAAAAAATATTGCAGCCTGAAACACCCTATCGGTGCATGGAGAAGGAATCCATGTCATAATTTTTCAGGTTATCATGTACGCCTCTTGCATCTGCCTGGGAAATCAGTTTATCTCTGTCTTTCTTGGCAGCCAGAGCCGCTTTATGCCGGCTGGGTCCGCCCACGCAGCCGCCTTCACAAATCATGCCTTCTATGAAATCCTCCGGCAGCTTGCCCAGCTTGAAAAGCATGAGCGCTTTTTTACACTCCGCGATACCGCTGCATCTTGCCACCTTAAGATCGGCGTTTTCCCCGGTCTCTTTCAGGCATTCCACGACAGCTTCCGTCACACCGCCGCCGTTGCCGAAGCGCTTGCCGAATACACTCGCTTCCTGGCTCGTGTTTTCTTCCGGCTCCAGCTGCACGTCCTTGGCACGCATCATGGCGCGGATCTCTCCGAAGGTCAGGACATAGTCCGCATTCCCCTCGATTTTCTGATCCTGCACTTCAGACTTCTTGCCGATGCAAGGCCCGATAAATACGGTAACCGTCTCCGGATCCTTGGCCTTCAGCATTCTGGATACCGCACACATGGGGGATACGGTGGTGGATATGTGTTCCGTCAGTTCAGGAAAATGTTTCTTTATATAATTAACAAAAGCGGGACAGCAGGAGGTGGTCATTTTCTTGCCTTCTTTAAAGCTTTCCGCCCATTCTTCCGCCTCAAACGCAGCAGTCATATCACCGCCCAGACCCACTTCCACGAAGTCGGCAAAGCCGATTTTCTTCATAGCGGTTCTCCAGCTTGCCATGGTGATGTTTTCACCAAATTGTCCTTCTCCGGCAGGCGCAAGCATAGCCACTACCTTTTTACCGGAACGGATTACATTGATAATATCCACAATGCTGGTTTTGGAAGCAATAGCCCCGAAAGGACAATTATGGATACACTGTCCGCACTGGATACATTTGGATTCGTCTATCTGGCATACTCCATGCTCATCCATGGTAATGGCACTGACAGGGCAGCTCTTCATACAAGGCCTCTGTATTTTTACGATAGCGGAATAGGAACAAGCCTGTGCACATTTTCCGCAGCTCTTACATTTATCCGGATCGATAAAGGAACGATCGTCACCGATGGTAATAGCTCCGAAATTACAGGACTGTTTACAGGATTTTGCCAGACATCCCTGACACAGGTTGGTAACTACATAACCGGAGGAAATGGGACATTCCTCACAGGCGGAGTTGATAACCTGTACTATATTGCTGCTCTCTCTGGTACCGGGGCATTTTCCTTCTGCCAGTCTGACTCTCTGTCTGATAATTTCCCTTTCCTTGTAAATACAGCAGCGGAAACGCGCTTCGGGCCCGGGAATCATATCGTAGGGAATATTCTCTTTTTTCTCGTCCAGTTCACCGGCAAATGCCAGCTTAGCCACTTCAGTGAGTACCTCGTGCTTAATTTTTAAGATGGTAGCGTCATCAGATACTATACCCATATTCTTTTGTTTATCCTCTTTCTGATTGTTAAAAAATTAACTGGTACATCCAAAAACAAAGCTGGATTTGAGACAATCCCAAGCCAGCTTATATTTTTGTTTCTTCAGGCAGTACCCGGGGTACGGCGAAGTTTCCTTCGTCTCCCCCGGTAAGCCTTACCGCAAATGCGGTCAGTAATTAGTTGTCGCCGTACAGAGTCTGCAGCTTCTGCAGATACTCATATCTTTCTTTTGCGTTATCCGCAGCCTGAGCCTGAAGTCTTGCAGCCTTGTCGGCATCCTTCAGAGCCAGGGAGGTATATCTTACTTCACCGCTGATGAATTCCTGGAAATCCTTGCTGGGTGCCTTGCTGTCAAGGACAAATTTCTTCTCAGCAGCAGGATTGTAGCGGAACATATTCCAGTAACCGGTCTCTACAGCCAGTTTTTCTTCGGTCTGAGCCTTGCTCATACCCTTCTTGATACCATGGTTGATACAAGGAGCGTAAGCAATAATCAGGGAAGGTCCCGGATAGGCTTCCGCCTCTGCGATGGCCTTAACGGTCTGGTTGTAATCAGCACCCATGGAAATCTGTGCTACATATACATAACCATAACTCATTGCAATGCCAGCCAGGTCTTTCTGCTTCACTTCTTTACCGCCGGCTGCAAACTGTGCCACAGCACCGGTAGGAGTAGCCTTGGAAGCCTGTCCGCCTGTATTGGAATATACTTCGGTATTGAATACCATAACGTTGATATCTTTTCCGCTGGCGAGGATATGGTCCACACCGCCGAATCCGATATCATATGCCCATCCGTCACCGCCGAATACCCACTGGGATTTCTTGGAGAGGAAGTCTTTGTTTTTAACGATATCCTGGCATACGCCGCAATCCTGTGATCCAAGAACTGCTACCAGCTTATCGGTTGCCGGTCCGTTGGTCACGCCGCTGTTGTAGGTATCCAGGTATTCCTGGCATGCCGCCTTAACAGCTTCGTCCCCGGTATTGGCAAGTACATCTTCAACCTTAGCTTTCAGTCCGCCTCTGATAGCGTTCTGTGCAAGCAGCATACCCATACCGAACTCAGCGTTATCTTCGAACAGGGAGTTGTCCCAAGCGGGTCCCTTGCCGGCTCTGTTTACAGTATAAGGTGTACTCGGTGAAGAGTTACCCCAGATAGAAGAACATCCGGTTGCGTTTGCAATATACATTCTATCGCCAAACAGCTGTGTAATCAGCTTCGCATAAGGTGTCTCACCACATCCTGCACAAGCTCCGGAGAACTCAAGCAGAGGCTGTTTGAACTGAGATCCCTTAACGGAATTCTCTTTGAATTTCGCAAGAACTTCAGGCTTCTCGGATACGGACTGTCCGTAGTTGAACATCTTCTCCTCAGCAAGCTGTGTTTCAAGAGGATTCATGTTCAGAGCCTTCTCACCCTTCATGCCGGGACAAACATTTGCACAGGATCCACATCCGGTACAGTCAAGTACGGATACGGTTACTGCAAATTTCTTACCGGGCATTCCGGTCATATCAAGCATCTTCATTCCTTCAGGAGCATTAGCTGCTTCTTCTTCCGTCATAACAGCAGGACGGATTACGGCATGAGGACATACATAAGAACAGAAGTTACACTGGATACATTTGGTAGGATCCCAGGTAGGTACATTAACCGCGATACCTCTCTTCTCAAAAGCAGAAGATCCGGAAGGGGTGGAACCGTCCACATAATCCTTGAATGCGGATACAGGCAGGGTATTTCCTTCCTGAGCGCTTACCTTGGTCTGGATGTTGTTAACGAAATCAACCACATCTTTTCTGCCGCCGCTTACCACTGCATAATCAAGTCCTTCATCTTCACAGTTCTTCCAGCTTTCAGGTACTTCTACCTTAACAACGCCCTTGGCGCCTGCATCGATAGCTGCCCAGTTCTTCATAACAACATCTTCGCCCTTACGTCCGTAAGTAGCCTTTGCAGCAGCCTTCATCAGTTCGTTTGCCTTCTCGGCAGGAATGATTCCGGTCAGTTCAAAGAATGCGGACTGCAGGATCGTGTTGATACGTGTGGGACCCATGCCGGTTTCGATACCAATCTTAACACCGTCGATGGTGTAGAAGTTGATATTGTGGTCAGCGATGAATTTCTTCATCTGTCCGGGAAGGTGTTTGTCCAGCTCTTCCGCGTCCCATGCGCAGTTCAGCAGGAAAGTACCGCCGTCAACCAGCTCCTGAACCATATTGTACTTACGTACATAGGCAGGATTGTGGCATGCAACGAAGTTAGCCTGACGGATCAGGTATGTGGATTTAATCTTCTTATGTCCGAAACGTAAATGGGACATGGTGATACCGCCGGACTTCTTGGAATCGTAATCAAAGTATGCCTGTGCATACATATCGGTATTGTCACCGATAATCTTAATGGAGTTCTTGTTGGCACCTACCGTACCGTCTGCGCCAAGACCCCAGAATTTACAGTTGGTGGTTCCTTCGGGAGTGGTAACCAGTTCTGCTCCCAGCTTCAGGGACAGGTTGGTCACATCGTCTTCGATACCGATGGTGAATTTCTGCTTCTCAGCGTTGTTGTATACGGCAACGATCTGTGCAGGGGTGGTATCTTTGGAACCCAGGCCGTAACGTCCTGTGAATACCGGAACCGCATCGAACTTGGATCCCTTCAGTGCTGCAACAACATCAAGGTAAAGAGGCTCACCCTGTGCGCCCGGCTCTTTGGTCCTGTCAAGTACGGTGATCTGCTTAACGGTTTCAGGAATAGCATCGATCAGGGCATCCGCACAGAAAGGTCTGAACAGACGAACCTTAATGACACCAACCTTGGCACCTGTGGTTTTGATCATGTAATCGATGGTTTCTTCGATGGTATCATTTACGGATCCCATAGCTACGATTACGTGCTCGGCATCCTCTGCACCGTAGTAGTTAAACAGCTTGTAGTCTGTTCCGATCTTCTCATTAACCTTGTCCATATAGGTCTGAACAATTCCGGGAAGCGCATCGTAATAAGGGTTGCTTGCTTCTCTTGCCTGGAAGAAGATATCAGGGTTCTGAGCGGAACCTCTCTGACAGGGATGGTTAGGATTCAGGGCTTTCTTACGGAATGCGTCAACGGCATCCATATCTACCATATCCTTCAGATCTTCGTAGTCCCAGGTCTCCACCTTCTGGATTTCATGGGAGGTACGGAATCCGTCAAAGAAGTTAATGAAAGGAATGCTTCCCTTAATAGCTGCAAGATGAGCAACTGCGGTAAGGTCCATAACTTCCTGGACGCTGCTTTCACAGAGCATGGCACAACCGGTCTGGCGGCATGCATAAACGTCGGAATGATCACCGAAAATGCTCAGTGCATGGGATGCAATCGCTCTTGCGGAAACATTGAAAACACCGGGAAGCTGCTCGCCGGCAATTTTGTAAAGGTTAGGAATCATAAGAAGCAGACCCTGGGATGCCGTGTAGGTAGTTGTCAGAGCACCTGCTGCCAGGGATCCGTGAACGGCACCTGCCGCACCTGCTTCAGACTGCATCTCCGTGATGTGCACGATCTGACCGAACATATTCTTTCTGTCTGCTGTTGCCCACTCATCCGTAGCTTCCGCCATGGGTGAAGAAGGGGTGATAGGATAAATAGCCGCAACATCTGTAAATGCATATGACGCATGTGCTGCTGCATGGTTACCATCCATGGTTTTCATTTTCCTTGCCATAAAAACCTTCCTTTCTTATCTTTATAGATAGTCAAATTTTTACAGCGCCTATGCGGATACATTGGATTTGCTTGCATACGCGCTTGCCCTTAAGGAGCACCTTGAGGGCTGTTAAAAATTTATCTTATTGATACTCAATATTATACATCTTATAAGACAAGCATGGGTATACCTTTTTTATATGTTTTCTATATATTTTTTTATATAATGTATTGCTTTTTCTCCCGGAAAAAGCTATGCTTAAAGCAGGTTTCCGGGGATTGTACGGAACCGGATACATTTTGTATACAATGTATAAAATGAAATACAAGCTCACAGACAGGTAAGATGCCGTAACGGCCCTGTACTGTTACAGGCATGCCGTCCGCCGTATCCGCACGGGAAACGGCGCACAAGGGAGGCCGCAGATGAATCTCAATGTACTTCGTTATATTATAGAAGTGGAACGCAGCCGTTCCATCACGGGGGCGGCAAAACAGCTGTTTATCAGCCAGCCTAACTTAAGCCGTGATATCCGGGAGCTGGAGGAGGAGATCGGCTTCACGGTTTTTACCCGCAGTTCCCGCGGTGTCATTCCTACGGAAAAAGGCAGGGAATTCCTCGTACTCGCCAAAAAGGCGGTCAAACAATACCAGGCTCTGGAAAACTATTGTTCCCGGGATGAAAAGGACAATATCAGCCTGCACATCTGTGTCCCGCGGGCCAGCTATATCACAGGAGCGTTTACCGCATTTCTGAAAAAACATGCCAAAGGACGGCAGCTGTCGGTCAATTATAACGAAACCGGGACGATGGACGCCATCTGCCAGGTATCCGACCGCACCGCATCCCTGGCTATCATACGCTGCCCTGACCGTTATGAGAAAACGCTTCTGCCCCTGCTTAAGCTGCGGGAGCTTTCCTATGAAACCTTATGTAAATTTGAGTTAACGGTTATCATGTCCGACCGGCATCCGCTGGCAAAAACCTCCGTGCTGACACCGGATCTGCTTTCCCAGGCCATAGAGGTGGTCTGCGATGATACCTCCCTCTCAGCCTATCTGCATGAAGCGCCGGAAACGGAGCATAACGAAAACAGTATCCATATCCATGAACGGGGCAGCCAGTTCGACATTCTTACAGGCGTTCCCGGTACCTTTATGTTTGTCTCCCCGGTTCCGGATACTATATTATCCAGATATCATCTGGTCCAGAAAAAATACCAGGGTTCCCCCAGGAAAATGACGGATCTGCTGATTTATCCGGAGGATTACAGACCAACCCGGGCGGAAGCCGCATTTCTGGAGATGTTAAAGGAGAACCTGCCGAAGTAGGGGCGGCCGACCGGCTGCCGCTTAAAAAATAGGAGTCCCAATGGAAAAGCAGAATTTTATAATCCAATACCCCGCAGAAAGCTGCAGGGGATTGGATCCTCACAACAATAACCAATTGGATATGCGGCCACATCCGTCCGGCCCGCTCACGGAAACAAAAGGCATCCCCGCCATTTTGTGGGGAACGCCGTCCGAAAGTATCTATCTTTATGTTCACGGAAAATCCGGCTGTAAGGAAGAAGCAGGCGTTTTTGCGGAGTTTGCCTGTGCCCGCGGCTGGCAGGTGCTGAGTATGGACTTGCCGGAGCATGGGGAACGGAAAGAGGAAGGCGGGTGTTTTGACCCCTGGCATGTGGTTCCGGAATTGGACTGCATATATGAATTTGTAAATAAGAAATGGAAAAGAACTGCTTTATATGCCAACAGTATAGGCGCATGGTTTTCCATGCTCAGTTTTGCGGATAAATCTTTCGGAAAGGCACTTTTTGTATCGCCGGTGCCTGATATGGAATACCTGATCCGCCGCATGATGCAGTGGGCTTCTGTCTCCGCGGGAGAATTGGAACAGGAAGGCACCATACCGACTTCCTTTGGGGAAACCCTGTCCTGGGAATACTATTGTTATGCAAAAGAGCATCCCGTCTGTCATTGGGAAATCCCCACGGATATTCTGTATGCGGGACGGGATCATCTGATTGAACGAACTGCTGCAGAAAGCTTCAGCCGCCGGTTCCGTTGCCGGTTAACCGTTATGGAGGATGGGGAACACTGGTTCCATACGCAGGAACAGCTGAGGGTGCTGCGGGAATGGATAGAAAGCTGCCTCTGATATCTGCGTATAAAACGCATCTATCAGAGACTGCCTGCACTGTGCGGGTCACTGTGTTATCGCTTTTCCACCGCGCCTACAGGACAGATTTCCGCACACCTTCCGCAATGCAGACAATTTGATTGGGATATGACCACCGGTTTTGCAGCAATATCAATACATTTCTGCGGGCAGACAGAAAAACAAAGTTTACAACCGATGCACGCACTGCCCGCGAAGTAGCCGCTTATCTTTTTTTCGCTCCCTCCAAAGGAAAAGCTCTCCCGAAAAATGGGCTTTGCGGAGAGGTCGAAAAACTCTCCCTCGCCTTGGTAAATTTGAAACACTCTCAGCACGGCGCGGCTCTTTTCGCCGGGGTAGATTTCTTCCATATAAGGATTTGCTTTGAATATTTCCGTCAGAAGCACATCGCCCAGTTCCCGCACTTTTCCCCGCACTGTGACAGACTTGGAGGACATAGTATCCTTACCGTGAAAGCCTGTAACGGATACGCTGTCGTGAGCCTTCAGCCGCGAATAAAAGGCTTTGCCCTTCGCCGTCAAAAAATACAGGCCGTTTTCATCAGACAGCATCATATCAATGACACAGGTTACCGGATTTCCGTTTTCATCAATTGTGGCAAAAACCGTTGAGTGAATCTCCTTTTGCAAATACTGAAGATACTTTTCCGCTTTCATGTGTATACTGTCCTTTCAGGATTTGGGTCAATGGATTATAAATCTTTATGGTAACGGCGGGCAGTTTATTGCTTACAGTATGTATTCCTTGGGCGGATTACCGGAAAAGTCAGCAATGACAGCCTGCGCGTCCTCCAGATAGAACACCTCAAAAATGGGGTTGTCGGCGGTCTGGTACTGCCCCTTGACAATGGGGTTGTTCATGCAGCCCTTTTTGATCTCCCTGTTGTTTTCAAACACCACCTTTCCATGCAGTCTGATCCACGCATAGGATGGGCTGGATACGGAAACCTCGATGTTGGGATTGGCCAGCATGTCCTTGTAGACTTCCTTGGTATTGTTGGTGCAAAACCACAGTTTGCCGTCCTGTTCAAAACAGAACATAAAGGGGCGGCACTTTGCCTTTCCGTCACGGCCAATCGTGGCAAGATACTGCACAGGATTTTCCTGCAAAAACGTTACGACTTCATTCATGGTGTTAACCTCCGTTTTTTCTTTGTATGCATTTGGCGGCCGCCAAACAGTTTCTTCAGAAACCCATCAGGGGTTCCTCTTTTTTTTTATTATGCATTTATGGTGCCGGACTGTAAAGTAAGCACTTTATTGTGGTGTAGTTACCAAAATGATACTAATGAACAAACAGGAGGTTATCTGTGTATATGGTGCAGGAAAAAATGATTGTGGCAAACAAAGAACTGCCGGCTTGTCCCGCGGAAACGATGTTAACTCTGATTCGTGACAAGCGGAAGGGGGTTATGACCTTATGAAAGCGGCAGATTTGCTCTGCTGATCAGGATGACAGGTTCCTTATATTAGGAATTCATTTTTTCGGCACCTGCCCCATAAACTGTGTATCCCCGCTTTCCAAATCAATTTTATAGAACGGATGGGCTTCGTCTCCAATATATACTTCTGCTACAAGCACACCACCGTTGATCTCGCAAATCAAGCTATAATAGGGATAATCATCCGATTGTTTTCTTTCCGGAAGATACTCAAATATCACCCGCTGTGCACCGTCTTTATCGACCTGGTGCAGCCGTACTCCGACTTCCTCATCGTCTTGTTTCTCCGGCACGCCTAAAGAAGTCTGTACATCACCGAGATCCGACTCCTTTATATAAGAGGAGTAATAGACCTTCCCCTGATACAGCGTAATGATCTCATTAAAATGATCCTTCTCTACGGCCGCCAGCACAGAAAGTTTCTTATCTCTTATTTCATACAGCACAATATATTCCTTGTTTCTATCTTCCTTAAAAAAATGGTAAAGCATATACTCTTCATCATTATACTTAAATACCGTGTTTTCACCTGGCAGCTGCACCTGATCCGGTTCCAGATCAATTCCTCCGGCAATTTCAATCGTATCCACCGGCCATTCCGTCATTCTGTCCGGTGCCAGCCACCATCTCATACCAGCCTGGTACAACGTGGGCGGCGCATCCAGGGATACTTCATAGATGAGATCAAAGGGATATGCATCGGTATCATCCATGTCGTTTTCCCCTGCGTTCTCTAACACTAACTCCATATCTGAAAAATTGCTGCTTCTCTTTTTCCGGATACCGATTCCTGTTTCATAATCATTCAGCGAATAATCCGTGACATAGAGACCATATCCGTAAGTTTTCTCTGCCCTGTTCAAATACCATATCCCCTCTTTATATATGTAGGTGAAATCTTCCGACCACCTCCAGGCACTTCCGCCATAGGTATGGACTGTGAACGCACACTTTTCTGCGGTCAGCGGCAGATAAGGGTCTCCGAATATCCCTCCTTCAGACATGGTCCTGATTAAGTTGGCATCCTGAAAATCCAGCCGGTACTGCTTGGCGCCTTCGCTGTATATCGCAAACAGTATACGGGGCAGTTCTCCATAGCCTTCCGAATTTGTCGGCCCATATTGCAGCACCCCCACATAATCAGTAATCCCGTCCTGGTTATAATCCAGCTCTGCCGAATCCATCAATTCCCAGTTTTCAGGAACAAAGTCTGTTATATTCCGTCCTGTTTGCAAAAGCTCCGGTACCTGCTCCGGCATCCGGGCTGCGTCGTTGGGATCCGGCTGCATCCCTTCGCCTGTCCGCAGCTCCGTCTCTGTCGGGGAGTCCATGGCTGGTTCTGTCTGCAAGGAAGCCTCTGTCTCTGCCTGGCTGTCAGGAGTCTGCGTTACATCTGCCTGCACCGGATCCTCCGTCCCCGGCCGGGCGCCGGAGGAATCCGAAGAACAGGACGATATCATCATAATTGTCAAAAGGGCTGAAAACAATTGTAAGAATTTTATTCTCACCCCAATCCTTTTCCTTCTCGTAAAGCTCTCAGCTTTTGTCTTATTCATAGTATTTTATTTCCCTGACTCCGTTACTTTACGAATCGGCACCCAAACCTCATATCTGCTGCCGTCGGGCGTATCTGCGTTCTCTTTTTCGATTGCGGTAACCGGACCGTCATTGCGTACATAACCTTCCGGCATTGCCACTGTTTCTGCATACCGGTTGACGCGGCCGTTTCCGTCATCACCCACAGCCTCATCATTTGTTTCCATCCATTCCGTTGTGACGACGAGAAAATCACCTGCAGGAAAACGGGCAAGTTTATACCCCTCAGGCACCTTGTCTACGTTTTGCACAAAAAGTCCCTGAAAATAAATCCGTTCTCCTTGTTCGTTAATGCACCATATATTTACCGGCTTTGTATCCACCGCATAGGGAAAAATTGGCTCGTATCCGCCCATCTCAAAGAAATGCCCCCAAATCTGCCCGAAATCGGAAGACTCGGTAACAGTATTTTCGTTTCCGAGAAATACAGACGCTTCTTGATGGATTTGAAATGTAATAATTGCTTTTTCGCTCATAATTTTATTTTCCTTTCGATTTTCCCTGGATGTTAAGGTTCCCCCTCAATTTATCCGCAGGTGCCGCAGTAGGCAGGGTACTTTTTCGCAAAAGCCTTGCAGTCCTTATCACGCTGTCCGCCTTTGCTGCATCTGTCCTTATTTAAAGTTCCACACTGAACAGATAGGCGGTACCGTCATTTTCCGCACCGTTTAAAAATACTTCCGCCGTCCAGTATTTATCGGGATAGGGAATCTGCACCCCCTGCCCTAAAATTATATTCCTTGTAACATCGTACATGGCGTCACTGTCGTAGCCGTCGATTCTGTGCATAGCCGCTACATCTCCTGTAAATACGGCAAAAGAAAATTGGGAGAGATAGGGCGGTCCAAAGTCAGTACCCTCAGAGTCTCTCTTTGGGACAAAATCCACGGAAATAAAGCCATTCGGAACCGGGGTATCTGCCTTCATGAATCTTCCCAATAATCCGTGCCGGGGTTCCACATCCACGCCTTTCCCCTTGTGATGCATAAACAGAAGATCATAATCAAAACCCGATTTATACTCCACCAGCGTATCCAGTGTCTTTATCACCTCGCTTCTCCGGGTCCGGTCATAGGGATCGTGTTCCAACCATTTCTTTCCGATAAACCGCATGGCCGGCAAGGCTTTGTATGTAAAGCTTTTCAGCCGGAAATCTTTTTGCTGTTCCCGGACAAATTGGGGCATAAATAAAGTCCACTGCACCCCTGCGTCGCAGTCTTTTAAACAGTTGATATAGCCATAGAGTTCCACGCTGTCTGTCCCCGTAGAGCCGGTTCTGTTGCCGGCGATAAGTTCCCGTATACGGCGGTCTTTCATAATGGAAAAATTGCAGAACATATCCTCCACCGCTTTCTGCAGGCCCGGGTCAACGGCTTTTCCTCTCAGCTGGCTGTCAAATCTGTCCAGCGCACCCCAAACAGCCTCGTTTACAATATCCTGGCAGGTAATTTTACTTAAATAGGTACGTAGCTTTGCATTTTGCTCTTTAAATCTGGCCAGCACACCATTCATCAGGATCTGTTCGTTTTCCACCAGCTTGTCCTCTGTCCATTGGGGATCATCAAGTATCCAGTCCGTCAGCGAATCGAACACATCCGGATTTTGTCCCCGGGCTGTACGGGACCAGTCAACGACCATTTGATATTTTTCCGTATCTGAAAGCGTTACGGTAATTTTGTCGTCAATATTGTTCCAGCAAAAATTGTCTATGAACTTAAAAGACGTATCAAAACCTCCTTCTACCGAAATATTAATTATCAGAGGACTGTAAAATTTCAGGCGGCTGCCTTTTGTCTGAACCTCTGAAGGCTTAATCCCATGAAATCTTGAAAATGCCTTGGAGAAGCTTTCAGGGGTATCGTATTGATACTTTACGGCAATTTCTGCTATCTTTTCCTTCTGCAGCCGTAAGTCTCTGCCCGCAAGGCTCAGCCTGCGGTTGCGGATATATTCCCCAATCGTTATGCCTGTTACCAGGTGGAAGATACGCTGGAAATGTGCACCTGAAGAATAAACCTCCCTCGAGATATCTTCTATTCCAATCTTATTTGTCATATTACGTTCCATAAATGTAATAGCTTTGTTGACGCTTTGCAGCCAATACAAGAACTCCACCCCTTTCATTATATCAAAATGCCTTTTTATTTTCCTGTCACAAAATACTTTTGTTTGTCCGCTGTCTTAATTATAACATGACTCCTGCTGTTTTTTATTATTATTCTGCGTTATTTAAGAGTCCTTGTTCCTGCACGGATATATCCGGCGGACACCGCAGACAGAAAACAGGGATTCTCCGGCGCTTTATCGGGGGGCCGGAACAAGGCAGGGACGGGCGGGCTATGAAACAACATAGAAAAAAAGCAGGACGGCACAGCCTTCCGACTATGCCGCCCTGCGGTAATGAAATTACTTTGTAACTATTCAGTCAGGTCCGCGCATTTACTGCGCGGCAATTTTACTTCAGATCCAGGAATTCCTCATAAATCCGACAGACATCCTTCGCCTGTTCTTCCTCCGGCATCTCACAGAAAATACGGATCAACGGCTCGGTTCCGGAAAACCGTCCCACTACCCAGCCTCCGTTCGTAAAGTAGACCTTGCTGCCGTCCAGATAGGATACATGATCGATTTCATACGGAAGCTCCGGCAGGAGTCTGTCTTCCAGAAGGATTTTGTGCACGGCATCCTTTTTCTCCTGGTTGAACTTGTAATCCCGTTCTTCCATATATATCTTTCCGCATTCGGCTTCGATATCGGCATAGATCCGGGATAGCTTTTTGCCGGTTACGGCGATCATTTCCACCAGCAGGCAGGCGGCATATACGCCGTCTTTCCCATGGATATGTCCTCTCACGGTTAGGCCGCCGGAGGATTCCCCGCCGATAACGGCGTCTGTTTCCGTCATCTTGGCGGAAATATGTTTGAAACCTACGGGTACCTCATAGCAGGTTTCCCCGAATTTTTGCGCCACCTTATCCAGCATATGGGTGGTGCAGATATTGCGGACAACGGGGCCATGCCAGCCTTTATATTTCACGAGATAGTAATACAGCAGAACCATGATATCGTTGGGATGGAGGAATTTTCCCTTGTCGTCGATGACTCCCAGCCGGTCCGCGTCTCCGTCTGTTGCGATCCCGATATCACATTTCCCGTCCAGGACGAAATTCTGCAGGGGGCGCAGGGTGGCTGCGGTAGGGGCCGGCAGTTTTCCGCCGAACAGGGTGTCGTGGCGTTCATGGATGGTATCCACCTCGCACCTGGCGGTGAGAAGGATGGTCTTAATGGAGGTTTCACTCACGCCGTACATGGGATCCAGGGCTATTTTAAGCCTGCTGTTACGGATCGCCTGCATGTCGATGTTGTCAATAATATTATCCAGGTATTCATTGAGGGGATAGATTTCCCGGATCAGCCCGGTTTCCAGGGCTTTGTCGTATTCCATCGTTTCCACCGGTTCCGTTTCGATCCGGCTGATATATTCTTCTATCTCATCGGTCTGTGCGGCGCTTGCATCCCTTCCGCCCGCGGTAAATACCTTGATGCCGTTATATATGGCGGGGTTATGGCTGGCGGTGATCATCATGCCGTAGGGCATTTCATGCTTCATGACATAAAACATGACAAGCGGCGTGGGTGCCGATTTGTTTACGAGATAGGCCGTCACCCCTTGTGCGGCAAATACCTGCCCCGCCCACTGCATCGCTTCCTTTGCCAGGAAACGTCTGTCGTAGCCGATTACAATCCCTTTGTCCGCGGCGTTTTCATCCTTCATTTTTCTGCAGAGGGCTTTTGCCAGAAGCTGGATATTTGCCTTGGTAAAATCATCCCCTATCACTGCTCTCCATCCGCCTGTTCCAAACTTAATCATCGGTTTTCCTCCCTTTTTCCGGGCACTCCTGTCCCATTATCACCTGTACCTGATGGGTGCTGCCCTCCGGCAGTACCGGTATCCGGGAAACCTTTTCCCCGTCAAGCCGGATTTCTCTGACGCCTTTCATGACGCCGTCCGGGTTCTGCACGCTTATTTCCATCCGGGCCCCCCGCCAAACGCGGCTCATATGGAATTCCTTCCAGTCTGCGGGAACGCAGGGGTCAACCACAAAATGGTCAAATTCAGGCTTCATGCCCAGCATGTACCGGGTGGCCGAGAAATAGGCCCAGCCGCCGGTTCCTGTCATAAACGGATGCCTCGCGCGTCCGAAGGCGCTGTGATCCCGTCCCATGATGAACTGGCAATAGGAGTATGGTTCCGCTTCCCTGATTTCTATCTTGTCATTTTGGTAGTACGGGCAGAGGGCATCGTAATATTTCATCGCCCGATCCCCGCGTCCCAGCACGCATTCCGCCGCCCAGGCCCAGGGATTGGGATGGGAAAAAATAGAGCCGTTTTCTTTAAGTCCCGGATACACCCGGGTCACAAAACCGATATCGTCGTCCGGCACCGTATAAGAGGGCGCATTCAGCTGGATCCCGTAGGGGGTGAACAACCAGGTATCCACGCTGTCCATGGCCTTTTTCCCTTTTTCCGGGCTGGCCGCACCGGAAAGCACCGCCCAGGCATTGGATTCCAGATGGACCTTCCCTTCCTCGTCCCGGCTGGTTCCTATCTTCCTACCGTTTTTGGTGATGCCGCGGATGAACCATTCTTCATCCCACAGTTCCTTGTTGCAGACTGTTTTCACCCGTTCCGCCATTTCAGAATAGGTCTTTACATCCTCTTCACGGCCGAGGAATTCCGCCAGTTCAAGGAAGGCGGACAACGCCCAGTAGTGCAGGAAGGAAACCAGGGCGCTTTCCCCGCCGCCAAGGTTCAGGCAGTCGTTCCAGTCGGCGCGCAGCCCTTTGCAGATTCCGGTGGCGCCTACCTGTCCGGCGCTGAAATCCAGTATTTTTTTCATATGTTCGTACACGGTGCCTTCCCCGCCGTCCGCGTAGGTCAGCAGCGTATCCGCAAAATCGAAATCGCCTGTCTCCTTGATATATTCCACAAGGGAGGACACCAGCCAGAGTGCATCGTCCGAGCAGGCGTCAGCGAGGCCGTGCACATAGTCATCCTTATTCGGCGTTGGGATGACTGTAGGGGATTTGAAGGGCTTGACCTCGTTGTCAGGAACAAACCACTCCGGCTGGAACAGGTGCAGTCCATAACCTTCTGATACCAGACCTCTGCAAAGCTCCTCCAGCCTCTGCCTGCATTTTTCGGGATTGGAGTGAGGAATGGTCATGGCATCCTGTGCCGTGTCTCTGTAACCGAGCCCTGTCCGGCCTCCCACCTCGATAAAAGAGGCAAACCGGGAAAACATGACATTGATTTCCGCCTGGTACAGAGTCCATGTATTAATCAAAGTGTTCATCCCCTCATTGGGGGTATGAATCTGAAGCTTGCTGAATTTAGCGTCCCAGTATTCCCGCAGTTCTTCATAGGAACGGTCTGCCGCCTCAGGAGAGAAATATTTCTCCCGCATCCTGCGGCCCGCTTCCCGGTTTCCTTCGCCTAACAGGAATACAAGGCGCACTTCTTCCCCGGGGTTCAGGGTGATATTCTTCTGCAGACTGCCGCAATGGTTGTTTCCAAGCTCAAAGGAGCCGCCGCATTGTCCTTTTTCCACGGACAGCGGGTTATCCTCCGTGCGGTACGGGCCGATGAATTTATCCCGCAGGCAGTCAAAACCGTCCGGCTCAAAGTTTCCGGTAAAATACTGGAAACCAAACTCTTCATAGAAAAGATCGTGCTCGATAATCCCGTCTTCATAAGAGGAACCGGCACAGTACATACTCATCTGGAAATTCTGGTTGTCTGTCGTAATATGATGGAAGGAAAACTCACAATAGGAAAACACGCTCAAATCCCGTGTCCTGTCACTATCGTTTTTAATGGTAACATCCCACAGCTCCACCGGATCCTGCAAAGGGATGGAAAGCTTCTGGCTGGCGCTGATGCCTTTATACTCACTTTCATATACGGTATAGGACATCCCATGGCGGCAGCTGTACCGGGCTTCCTCCAGGCTCTTTCCCACAGGCTGCCAGGAGATGCTCCAGTAATCCCCGTCCGCATTATCCCTTATGTACACGTAATGGCCCGGCCGGTCCATGGGGATACTGTTTCCGCGGAACCGGGTGATGCGGTGGTATTCCGGCGTTTTGTAGAACAGATAGCCGCCGGCCGTATGGTTCACCACGGCGCACATATTTTTAAGTCCCAGGTAATTGGTCCAGGAGGCGGGCAGGTCCACCCGGTCTATCACATATTCTCTTTTTTCGTTGTCAAAATGTCCGTATTGCATAGCAATCCTCCATCTCACATGATTACGCGCATACGGCGGCGGCACAAGGGAAAAGCCGCCGGCCGTTGCGCAGGGAATGTCTTATCAACTTCATTATAAGGGCTGACAGTCAATCCTGCTATGGTCAGATATGTGAAATTTTGTATATAATTGTTCTCATCCCACCCGGATTTTGTTTTTTTATGTGCATATTTTTGACGTTTCTTCCGGGACAGAAAAAGGTTCCCACCATATTGGATAACAGGCAATTCCGGCTTCGGGAAGGGAAACGGACAAAAAAAGGCCTCAGTCAGAATAAGTACAACTACCGACCGAGCGCCTCTTGCTGTTTACGGACAGGGCGGATCCGGCAAAGCCGCCGTCCCGCACCGGGATTTGTCAGCCCTTTACCGAGCCGATCATCACCCCTTTTACAAAATATTTCTGGATAAAAGGATAAATGCATAATACAGGTACGGTCGATACAATGATCGCACTGTATTTTAATGTCTGCGAAAGCTGCATCTTGGCCTCCGCCTGCGCGGCATCCAGCCCCTGCATATTCGTCAGGCTCATTTTATTGGACATCAGCAGATCCCGCAGGAAGGACTGCAGCGGCATCAGCTCTTTGTCATTGAGATAAATCAGCGCCGTAAAGAAATCATTCCAGTGGCCGACGGCATAATACAGGGCGATAACCGCCATGATGGGTTTGGAAAGCGGCAGGACGATCTTCATCAGAAACTGGAAGGTATTGGCACCGTCCAGCTCCGCCGCCTCCTGCAGGCTTGAGGGTATGCTGTTCACAAAATAGGTTCTGGTGATGATCACATTATATATGGAAACGGCTCCGGGTATCATCATGGCCCACGGGGTATTCAGAAGATGGAGCTTGCTCACCACCAGGTAGGTGGGGATCAGGCCGCCGCTGAAATACATGGTCAGCATGAACAGAAACATCAGGAAATTGCGCGGCACAAAGTCTTTTCTTGACAGCGGATAGGCTGCGCAGACGGTCATGACCAGATTGATAAACGTTCCGACCACCGTATAAATAATGGTATTCTTATAGCCCGTCCAAATCATTTTATATTCGGAAACCGCCTCATAGGCCGACAGGGTAAATCCTTTGGGGAACAGGATCACGTTTCCGTTCCACACCTCATTGGGATTGCTGAAGGAGGCTATGACCACAAACCACAGCGGCCAGAGAAAAATCAGGAGAAGCGCTATCATAACGATTACATTGACGATATCAAAGACCTTATCTGAACAGGATTTCTTGTTCCTCATTATTTTCCCTCCTTAAAACAGGCTTTCTTCCGTAAATTTTTTACAGATCTGGTTTGCCGCGACAATCAACAGCATATTGATCACGGAATTAAACAGGCCGATTGCCGTGGAATATCCGTAATCACTGTTGATCAGACCCACCTCATACACATAGGTGGAAATAACGGAGGCTGCCTGTTTATTCAATGTATTCTGCAGCAGGAATACCTTTTCAAAGCCCACGCTCATCAGGGAACCCATCTGGAGAATCAGAAGCATGACGATAGTTGGTTTGATGGAAGGCAGATCCACATGCACGATACGCTGCAGCTTATTGGCGCCGTCCACGATAGCCGCTTCATGCAGCTGGTAGTCCACTCCCGACAGGGCCGATATGTAGATGATGGAACTCCAGCCCATGCCCTGCCATACGCCGGTCCAGACATAGATGGATTTAAACAGCTCCGGCTTTCCGAGAAAATCAACGCTTTCCAGGCCGAAAAAGCCTCTGACCACATTAAAAATCCCGGTATCCGGGTTCAGAAAAATGGTGATCATACCGCACATAACTACGGTTGAGATAAAATAAGGCGCATAAGAAACCATCTGCACCGTTTTTTTCAGGTATTTATTCTTCAGGTAATTCAGCATCAGGGCAAATATGATAGGTATGGGAAATCCCACCAGAATGCTGTATACGCTGATTCCTATTGTATTTTTAAGAAGCAGTCCGAAATTGTAGCTGCTGAAAAACCGGATGAAATTTTCCATTCCAATCCACGGGCTTCCCCAGATCCCTTTCTTTACGATGTAATCCTTGAATGCCAGCTGGATACCATAGATGGGCGCATATGAAAATATGAGATAATAAACCACTACCGGCAGAATCATCACATAGAGAATCCAGTTTTTCTTCATATCCTTTAACAGACGGGCAGGCAGGCGCTCGGCCTTATGTCCTGCAAATCCTGTATTCTTCTGCCGCGCGGCGCTTTTTTCCTTCATCCCTGCAGTCATAGGTATTCTCCCTTCTGTTCCCTATAAGGCCGCTGCCGTACCCGGCAGCGGCAATAAACGTTTTTTACGGCACTTTACTTTCCTGCCGATTTGTTATAGGTATTTTTATAAATATCCGCCAGCTGGTTTCCTCCCATGTTGCCCACCGTCGCCACATATTCCTCCCAGCTGTCCTCCAGGGTGAGTTCGCCGGTAGCAACCTGTGCCACATACTGATCGATATAGGCGTCAATATCAGGTTTGATGGTGGAAATGGTCTTGGCATCCGCATCGCTGTAATACATCATCGGCAGCGGAACCGCACCCTTTGCGGCAACCTTTGCCCGCTCTCCGTTCAGATATACTTCATCCGGATCCACCTTTTCGGACATCTTGTCAAACCAGAAATCCGGCTGGATGGAAGGATGGAAGGCCGCGCCCTGTATGGTGCTGCTTGAACGGACTGCAGCGATATCGTCACCATAACCCTGGCCGACGATCCATTCCCAGTTTCCGTCCGCATCCAGCTTCCAGGTCTTTCCTTCGATACCAAGCCATGCCACGATGCCCCCTTCTTCGGTATAGAACTGATCGGCCCAGGCCACCAGGATTTCGGGATTCTCACAGGTATCAGTCAAAACCATTGTTCCCGGCGTAATACCGGTATTCAGGGGATACATGCCGTCCTCAAAGGGTGTCAGGGCGATGTAATCATCGTCGTTATCCCTTCCTACCGTCAGGAAGGCTCCCGCATCAAAGAAGCTTCCCAGCACATCTCCGGACTGGCCGATGGCTCCCTGCTGCTCATGCTTCTGGGTGAATGCATTCTTGTCAAGCAGCCCCTCTTGGTACAGCTTCGCCACATATGCCACATATTCCTTAAAGGTATCGGAAGTAGGGATATAGGTCAGTTCTCCGTCAATAACGGCAGTTTTGGTCCCATAATCATAAGGGATCCCAAAATAGGCAAGCAGCAGATCCGGCTTCACCACATCGGTTGCCGTCAAAGGGATCTCGTCATTCGGATCCCCGTTTCCGTTGGCATCCTCGTCCTTGAAGGCTTTCAGGACTTCGTAAAGCTCATCCAGGCTCTTTGGCTCCTGCAGTCCCAGCCGGTCCATCCATTTCTTATTGATCCAATAGGTGGTCATCGCACCGTTCTGTCTTTCGATATCCGGCAGGGAATAAATATGTCCGTCCGAGGATGTGATATAATCCCAGCCGTTTGTTTCGTCCAGCCTGGCACTGAGGTTGGGCGCATATTGCTTAATCAAATCCTCCAGAGGAACAAACAATCCCTGTTTTCCGTATTTTTCAAGATCATTGGCATCAAAGCCGGCCTTGAAAAACATATCCGGATATTCTCCCGAAGCAAGGACCAGATTTCTCTTTTCTTTCAGATCCGCACCCATAACCGACTGGAAATCAAATTTGAGATTGGCATTTTCCGTCACCGTCTGCATGGTGATATTATCCTGCAAATCATATTCCCCATTCATTATGGCAAATACGCTGTATTCCTTTGTCTCCGCCAGCGGGAAGGTCAGGCTATCGCCGGATGTCTGGCTTTCCCCCGCCTGCGCGGCTTCCTCCGCCGTCCCTTCCGCCGCCTTGCTGCTTTCCGGGGTAACCCCGGCGTCCGATGTCTCCTTCGCCGCGCCGCAGCCTGCCAGGGAAACAACCATTGCCGCTGCGCACAACAGGGCCGTAAGCTTTTTCATTTTCATAAGTAATACCTCCTGTTTTTTTGTCAATATACCGTTATCGGCTCACCCATCTGATGCTGTCCGGAGGCGCCTCTCCTTTGTGAGCATGGCTTTATTATAGGTAACACCGTACCGTTTCCACAAGACACATGATTATGGGCTTACGGATAAATACGGTATCGGGGGTCCTGTCAGGGAAGCCGCATATTTACGGTATTTGTGCGGCAAGCGTACAAATAACAAAAAAAATTTTTGAAAACTGTTCCGTCCATCCGGCCGGGATAACCGGCCCGCATTATTGCGCCCGATTTCCATTTATTGTATGATAGGAACTGTGCAGTTAATGTACAGACCTGCTGAAGAGTTACATAGATGTCCTATATTCCCGGGTATGCAAAGGAGAGCATATGAAATACTGCGTCCGTTTTTTTTCAAACAGTAAACATTCCACTCTGATCAAATATTTCCTTTCTTATTTTATTATCCTGAGCATCCTGTTTCTCGGTTTTTTCCTCGCCGTACGCATCCAGCTGAACCGTATCTATTTTAAGGATTTAAACGATCAGACCGACAAACGGCTGAACAATGTCATGCTTCAGCTGGAGGACGATCTGTCCAACATCAATCAGGTGCAGTCCCTTCTGTCCAAGGATATCAATCTTGTCCTTTCCCGTTATAAAAATGAAAACTGGTACAACTATCAGGCCGCCCAGCGCATGAATGAATATACGGTGAGTAACAGCTTCATCGACACGATTTGTTATGTGGACAATAAAACCGAAAGCATCCTCTCCTCCGGCAAGCATGTTTATAAACAGGACGGTATCTACTATATCTATACCGGTTCCCATTATCTTCCGTTCCCGCTGGTGCAGTATGCCGGTTCGAATAAAAGCCAGCTTATCTACCTGTCGGACGAAACCTCCGGGCTGCTGATTTACCTTCCTTATAACAGCAATATAGAGTCCTACTGCATTTTTTATATCATCAGTATGAAGGAGCTTCAATCCACGCTGGAGGCCGGCAGCTTCAACGGCATCAATTCCGTCTGTCTTGTCACGCCGGACAACCAGATCATCTCAGGCATTCACGAGGATGCCATCCTGCCTTACCTGGACGGCCTGAAAAAAGAAGCCGGGCGGTATCCGATTGATTCCGACGATACCATGTTTGTATACACAGGCCTCCCCGGCAGCCTGACTCTTCTGGCCCTTTCCTCCAACAAAGCCATCTTGGGACAGGTCAGCCTGGCGTTCCGCAATACCTACCTGATTCTCGTCCTGCTGGCCACCTGCGGAATCTTCCTCATACTTTTCTCCATGCGTATTACCTACTGGCCTCTCCACAAGCTTCTTACCAAGCTGGTGGACACGCCGATGCCGGGCCGCAGCTACGTGGAGCAGATAGACGCCGCCTTTACCTCCGCGCTTTCCGAGAAAAATAAGCTGCAGAAAAAGCTGGACAAGTACAGGTTGTCCATGCAGAAATCCATCCTGGATTCCATCGTATCCGACAACAGCAATTCCCGGATGAACGGGCTTCTGGATATCGACCGGTTTTTCAGCGATGAGCCGGACAATATGATATTTGTCCTCACCGTCAGTCATCCCAGGAAAAGCTGCAATCCCAATGACGTCATGGTTTTTCTGGAAAATGCCCTGCCTGACAAAAATTCCTGCGCCCTGCTGGAAGCCGGTAAAAACCGGAGTGTCTTTATGATCAATTATCCGGGGATTGAAGAAAACAAGGATGAGGTCATCCGCCTTCTCCTGTGGGATTACTGCAGCGAAACCGGATGCCGGGCCGCGGTCAGCAACGGCGCCTCCTCCCCTCTGGAAATCCCTTATCTCTATGAAAACGCCCTGCTGGCCGATAAATACCGCCAGGAGGAAGCGGTGGTTTCCTATGGGGAAATAGCCCCCCGGATCCCTTCCCCTTCCAATCTGGCGTATCCGTATAAAAAGCTGGACGCTCTTGCGCTCTGCCTGAAAACGCCTGAATTTACACAGGCACGCCGGCTGAAGGAAGAGCTTTTTACCCAAATTGACAGCGCCTCTGAAAACGGGACTCTTTTTCCGGACTTTTTTATCCGGTGCGTATTGATCGATATCCTTACCATCATTACCAATGCCATGAACCGTATCAATATCAAATTCAAAAATTACAGCGATCTCTACTATGAAACCCTGTATCTGTGCCGGAGCTGTCCGT
The DNA here is from genome assembly GCA_900548905.1 of uncultured Lachnospiraceae bacterium. Classification (GTDB taxonomy): domain Bacteria; phylum Bacillota; class Clostridia; order Lachnospirales; family Lachnospiraceae; genus Eisenbergiella. The sequence goes on from URMK01000009.1 coordinate 80,407, forward strand.
ATCAGGAAAAAGGGGGAGATGTGTCGCGGAATGTGGATGAACTGCTGGCCGCCTTTGAAGCGGAATATGCGAATTCTGCCGTACATGCTTCGCAGATCATGGAAATCCTCCGGGAAGGCTATACCTCACCTGATTTTTCCATATCGGTGCTCGCCGACAAATTCGAAGTCAGCATCGCCTATATGAGTTACCTGTTTAAGAAAAAATTCAACAAAAACTTTTCCGATTATCTCTGGGAGCTGCGTCTGGACAAAGCAAAGGACATGCTTCTCCATTCAAGCATGCCCATTGATCAAATCAGTGTCCGTGTAGGATATATTAACGTGTCCAGCTTCCGGCGCAAATTCAAGCAGGAAACAGGTATTACGCCTTCCCAGTTCCGCAATGGGAAGGGATGACCAGAGACAGCCGGTTTCCTGCGGTTATCTCTTCCGTAGTCTCCCTGTTCTCCCCATTGACCGTCATGTACCGGCAGCCCCTGAATTCCCGGGGGATACGGGCCTCTATCCGATAGCCCCGGGGGGCGCTTATTTCCATGCGCATTCCATCCCCGTCCGTCCGCCAGTATGCGCTGATGCGTCCGTCCGCCGTATCCATTGTGCCTTTGGCCCACCGCAGGCTGCCTGTCCGGGGCGCGAAACGCACTGCCTTCTGTACCCTGTCCGGTATTTCTATTCCCAAAAAGCCCCGCATGAGCAGGGCACCATAATACGCGCCGAAGCCATGATTCCTGCTGTCCGTACCGCTGAGTGTCTCCCAGAAGGTGCCCGGCTCCCGCGACAGCATATAGCCGCACAGATGTTTCATTTCTTTCTCCAGCAGGGCGGTTTCCCCATACCGTTCCAACAGTTCAAACCGCATCATATGTCCGAAGAAAACGCCGCAGTCCGCCACCTTCAGATGGGCCGTCCCTCTGTACTTCCCGGGGCAGGGTCCATATTCCTCCTTCAGCAGCTTCCACAGTGCGGGGGCTTCCTCTACGGACAGAAGCCCCGTCCAGAAATAATAGTACTGCGCGGCTTCGCTGTATACCCCGTTTCCCGTCAGGCCGTCCGCCGTAACTGTCATGGAATCCGGCAAAAAAGGATACATGGTAAACAAATCGTTCCTGCGTTCCTTCCCCTTCTCATAAAATACCCGGAATACCCTGCGCACAGCTTCCGCCTCTTCCCGATAATCCTTCCTGTCGTACATCTCCCCCAGCCGCTCCAGGGTGAGTGCGTAAAGCCCGTTCGCCGCCGTGCTGACAGGGGCGGTATTTGCCGCATCATTGGACTGGGACCAGTCGATAAACAGAGAACCGGGGATATTTTCCAGTACGCCCATGCTGTTTTTATAAGCACAGGATGCCTTCAGGAACCGTTCGGTGCGTTCCCGGAAGCCCTCCTTCATCGCCTCATCCCCGGTTCTTCTGTAATAATCCGTCAGCTCCAGCAGCAGAAACAGATTCCAGGAATACATCATGCAGGGATCCTGTCTGGCCCCGCCGCTGCAGCAGGCGGGAAAGGACGCTTCCTGCATCACGGTAGAATCCGCGGCAAGAAAATCCGCAAGCATACTGCGTTCCAGCGTCGTATCGGAAAGCAGCATCGCCGCCGCCCTGCCTGTCCAGTAGCTGTCGCCGGACCAGCCTCCCCGCTCCCGTTCCGGCGAATCCAGGAAAAACGCCAGGGAATTTGTCAGAAGGGTCCGCCTTGCCCCTTCATAGATCCGGTTCAGTTCCCCGTCGGAGCAGACAAAACCGGAGGCCGTTGTATCCGGGAACCGATAGGTACGCACGGAAAGCCGATCCAGGCATACCCTCTCCCCGCCCCGGAAAATCACCTTGATATACTTGATAAAATGAGGCTCCATCGCTTCGAAGGAAAAGCTGCCGCCCTCCGAGTGCAGACGGATTACCCGGTTCACGTTGTCCGCTTTGACAGGCAGCAGCCCCTCCTCATCCAGATAATCGTTCCAGACAATATCCACGGTAACCGGTGCTTCTGCGGTATAAGAAATACCGATAAATCCGGTTTCCGCTTTCTCCGTCACAAACTCCAGCGCCGCCGGGACCTCGTATCCGGACAGGATATAACAGGCGCCGCCGTCCGCCTTTTTCTTTTCTTCCAGCTGCCCTTCATAGGCACCGTCCTCCAGAAGGGAATCCTCATACGCGGGCCGCTTCATCCCTTCCCCGCCGCTGCGGACGATATACGCTTCCGATTCCCACCAGTTCTGCGCTTTCCACACCTCCGGCCTTTCCCGCAGACTGTAAACCCCCAGCATACGCAGGTTTGTCAGAAGGCTGAAATCCGGCACGGCAGTCCCTCTGGCCCTGATGATCCGGTTATCCCCTGTCTCCATGCAGGCTGTTTCCCCGGGAATCCTCCCGGTCCTCCAGGCAGTATACGCTTCGTCCAGACTGTAAGCCTCCAGGGGCACTCTCCGGCCAAAGGACAGAGTTTCCACCTGGCAGTCCTTCTGCGTCAGGACGCCGCAGGTAAAGGCGGCATCCCCCGTGGCGCAGATAACCTGCTCTCCCCGGGTAACCTCGGCCAACAGGCAGGAGGTTTCATATGTGGCATAATTATTTTCCTCCGGCACATAACCCATCACCTCTACAGCCAGCCGGTTATTTCCTTCCTTAAGTCCCTCCAGCCGGTACCGATCCGCCTTCAGCATCCCGAAGGGGGCGGGAGCCGGGCCGGCCCCGAGGAAGGCGCCGTTTACATATACCCTGTAAAAGGTGTGTGCGGCTATCGTCAACGTATATGTCTCCCCTTTTTCCGCCGTAAAATCACACCGGAAGGCCGCCAGTGTATCCGGCTTATCCGCCCTGCCCGGCACAAAAACCGGCTTTGCTTTGCAAAATAGTCCCGCTTCCATATAAATACCTCCTGCTAATCAGGTGCCGGAAAGCACAGTCACTCCTGCCGGCGCCTTAATTTTCGTCTCCACACTGCCGTCCTTCCTTTTTTTATGGGAGATACGGACGATACCCATAGGCGTGGGGAAGGTTCCTTTTGCCCAGGACAAATCCCCCAGATGCGGTTTGATTTCCAGCACCCGGCAGCCCGGCTTTACAATCCTGACCCCCAGGATATTTTCGGTCAGCCACGGCGTTACCCCGGAAGCCCAGCCGTGGCAGAGACTGTGCCGGTACCCCTTATAACAGTACGCCCCGTAGGTTCCGTGCACATCCGTTTCCCCTGCTGCCGGGAGGCGGTCGATAGGCGCCGCCGCTTCCATCCAGTTTATATCAAAATCCTCCCAGAACGTGGTGGCCCCCAGCTTCAGCATCCCGCCCCAATAGTCCCGGATACACGAAAGGCAGCCCTCATAATCCCCCGCCATGCCGCGGGCCGTCAGAATATAATAGCCCATAAAGGTGGACATTCCCTGTGCACCGCCCACGGAAAGGATTTCCCGGTTCATTTCCCCTGCCTCCCGCAGCCCGGCCAGGACAAGCAGTGCCGCCGCCTGCTTGGATCCGCCGGAAGCAACCGGAAAACGGCCCAGCCGCTCAACATCCCTTTCACAGCGTTCTGCAAGTTCCTGTTTCCCCAGAATAAGGAACAGCTTATGCAGGCGGTCCGCCGCCAGCCGGTGAAGGGCCTGCACGCCCGCATCCACCGCTTCCGGCTTCTCGCTGGACGGCCAGTCCAGGAAACGTCCATCCGTCACCGTGTCCTTCCCGTCCGCTCCAATACAGTCCGTCAGCTGCCTGCTTATGCCTTCCAGATACGCTTCCTGGTTCTTCAGCCACGCCCGATCACCGGTATACAGAAACCAGTCATATACGATGACGGCATACCACATGGTGTAGCTGGCCATCCCGTTCATCCAGCCCGGCAGAGGGGTCTCTTTTCGGATAAAATCAAGGCTTCCGGCAACGGATGCATCCGCTCCGAAAACGGTCCGTATGGTCAGCGTCTCCGGATGCATATCCCCCACCCATACCAGGCGGTCCCTCTTAATCCCGTCCCAGATATATTCCTGCATGTTCAGATGCACAGTATATGCTCCCACGTCCCAGATACGGTTCAGCAGCGGATCGCTGCACGAAAAGCTGCCCCGGTAGGGGACATCCTTATAAACAAGCACACCGGCCACCGACTTCAGGGATAGCTGCACATCCTTTTCCTCCAGATCAAGCCTCACAAAACGGAAACCCGTTTCCCCGATCCGGTTCATGCTCATCATGCCGATTTCCGTATGGATATCCCTTCTGGCATGATCGTTGGTGGCATTTCCTTCCCCGCCCGGCTCGCTCATGGCCTCCATTACCGATTCCCCGAACCGCACCCTGACCTTCGCTCCCCTGCCCGTGCTGTCCTGCCAGGCAAGGATCCGGATCCCGCCGTGGATTTCATAACCGAAATCCAGCAGCAGGGATGCCGGGCCGTCCGAGCTGTCCATCACGAAAGGCTCATGAGCCGCAAGGGATATCTGCGGCTCCCTCTCCGTTAAAAGAACCTCCTCATGGGACACCTTCCCCTGCTTCCAAACCACGCTGCGCGGCAGCAGGTATACGGCCTTCCTTTCGTCCGGGTGAAGCGTATCCGTTGTTTCCTTATCCATAACCCTGAAAATTGTCCTGTTATCCATGCGCTTCTTCCTCTCTCTGTAAGGGTACTTTACCCGGTTACCTTTCTTTCCTATAACGGTTCCGACACGTCGGGACGTCCGGTTCGTTCCTTCCAAAGGACAGGAGCCTTCAAAATCCCCTGCCGGATCCGTACATAGGAATCCCTCCATGCCTTTCCTTCCGTCATGAAATTGCCGGGACCGTATGCAGAAGCAACAGCCGGCCATTCGTGCAGCGGCCCGAAGGTATTCCGCCTTCCGAATACCAGCTCCACTGCTTCCGGTTCTTCCACTTCCGCCTCATAGGGCGCCTGTATCATAAGCGCTTCCTCTTTCCCGAGTACCCGGATGCAGGCCGCATGGGTACCCGCCATACGGATCCGGTAAAGCCCCTTTCCCAGATCCGGCAGCTTAAGGCGGATGCGGCCGGAGTAAAACGGAAGTCCCTGATCCCCGATATCCCCTGCCTTCAGCCGCGGGGGCAGTCCGGTCAGCACAGCCTTTTTCCCGCCGTCCGCCAGTCTCACGCCGAAGCGGCCCAGCAGATAGACGGCTTCGATTCCGCCTGTCTTATAATAGGCATATGTAATTTTTATAACATTGACGCCCTTCTTCACACAGCCGGAAGGCAGGACGATTCTGTCAAAGCAGCTGTCCAGCCATTTACCCGCCGACTGCACGGGAATCTCCCTCTCTCCCAACGAAAGCCCCGTCACATGCTCCCTATCCTCCAGGGCCAGGAAGCATTCCTCCGGGACAGTCTCCGCCTCAAACCGGTATTCCAGAACGACTTCCTTCAGCGGCTTTTCCGGTATCCCGTTTTTCTTTTCTTCATACCAGGGCTGCAGCATCTCCCCGCCCCGCCACGGGATTCCCAGCGTATCACGAAGCGCCCGATCCGCCTTCAGCACCTCCTGCCGGGGCAGCATCGTGCCGTCCTGCGTGGTGATGCGCACCTTGTCCAGCACACATACATTTTCTTCCGACAGCCGGTAATCATATTCCTCCGGCAGGCCGTCCACCCGTTCCCAGACATGCGGCTCCGGGATTGGACACGCCCGGTCCCGTCCGGCTATGACAAGGAGCTTCTCCTCCCCGGCCGCAAAAGAAAGCGGAATTTCCAGCCGGCCGCCCTTTTTCCGAAAGCGGCATGCCCATATCTTTCCGGTCTTTGCATCCCATAGCTCCGGCCACCCCTCCTCTTCCAGGGAAAGCACCAGTCTCCCTGCGGCGTGATCCCGATCCAGGTTCAGCAGGAACAGATAAGTCTCCTTCCCGGCCTTTCTGCACTGTACCGCAACCCGGGAAGCCCTTTTCCCGGTAATGCTTATCTTGCCGTCCGAACAGCATTCGGTGATACGTGCTTCCTCAAAGGGGATCCGCACCGCCTTTTCCGCGAGGCTGCGCACCTTATCCGTCGGGAGAACATCCACATAGCCGGGAACTTCACCGGCAAAAACAAGCCTGCCGCCCTGTTCCCGGAATTTAGCGAGCAGCTCTAAGGTGGAGGAGCGCATAGTCTCCATTCCGGTCACAAGCACCGTATGGTAAGCGCTCTTTCCCACATAAAGCATTCCGTCCCGGACGCTTCCGTGCCTGGCCATCATATCCTCTTCCCCATAGTCAAAATCAATATGGCTGCTTATTAGGATCCGAAAGGTATCCCGATACCTTTCCTCCAGCCGGATAATCCCCTCCCCAACGGCTTCCAGCCCCCGGAATGCACCGCAGCGGGAACGCGCCCACACACTCTCTATGGGATTTAACACCAGAACGCCGCAGACCGGCTCGGTATCCGAAAGGAGCGCATGGATTCGGGAAAAATAATCCTCCAGCTTCCGGTATTCCGGATACCATGCACTCTGGAAAAAGATACTTGCCGGATAATCCCGTTTGGCCTCGCCCTTCATGGTATACCAGGAAAGATGAGGACAGCGCAGATTGATGCCGAACAAGGCCTGCCAGTCCCCCACCTGCTTATAATCCTCCAGATCCATCTGCCAGCCGGTACAGCCGTACAGCTCGGAAAGGATCCATTTCTTATCCAGCTGCCTTGCCACAGAGGCGATCTGCTTCACAATCCACCAATTGTCATTTTTTTCGGTAAGAACGTCCACGCCGGGATAATCCATATATTCGTAAAAACGCATCAGGGAGCCCTGCATCACGGTCTGTGCCGTCAGGCTGTCCTCATGCAGCACATGTCCGGTGAAGAGCAGCATGTTCGCCGAACACCAGTCCTGAATAGGCTGCGCGAAATTCTCCAGGAACAGTTCCTGACACAATTCAATATAATCCCTCGCCGTCCCGGACAATTCTTCTCCCATGTACCGGAAAAAAAGCTCCGGCAGTTTCTCCTTCAGGCTGTAGCCAAACCGTTTCTTACATTCCTGGAACAGGGATGGGGTATAAGGCACCGCCGTTTCCTTCCCGCCGGAAAACTCGGAGAAAAGCGGCCCTCTGTGCGGTTCATCCGTAAAGATTCCCGGAATGCTTTTTCCCAGCCGGGATCCGCATTCTGACGCATACCGTTCATGCGTGAGCTGCATATAATGCCCCACTGCTTTTCTGTTCATGGTATCCAGATATGTGTATCCGTTATAATTGTCACTGCATGCTGCCGGAACCACGGTAAAAACCACCGCCGTCTCCCCGTTCTCCAGAGGCTCTCCCGGCTTCAGGGGGCGCACCTTCTGCATGTCCCCGTCCCGGAATACAATAGCAAATATAGCAGGCTCCTCCTCTGCCGCAAAGTCCCCCTCCTTCTTACAAGGATTTTGTTCCATGGACAGCTGTGCATCCATCCATTCTTCCGGGGTATATCTTTTCATTTCCAGGAAGGACGCCCGGTATTCCGGCTGCTGCGTCGCCATACCGCCGGCAGAACCGGAGGGCCAGCGATCCTCATCATACAGCCAGGCCTCCATTCCTTTCTCCGCCGCATAGTCCGCACAGCAGCGCGTCAGCCGGAACCAGTCCTCCCCCAGATATTCCGTTTCCAGCCCGGTCCTGGAATGCATGAAAAAACCGCCGAAGCCCATCTGCTCAAAAATATCGATCTGACGCAGCAGCTCCTCCTCCGTAAGTTTCCCGTTCCATGCCCAGAAGGGCTTCCCCCTGTATTCCTTTGAAGGGTTCTCAAAAAGCTTCTGTCTGTCCTCTATCCCCATCATTTTTCTCCCTCTTTCCAATCCATTTCTCCGGATCCCGCAACCTGTGCGTACCATTTGCCGCTGTCCTTTACCAAACGCTCCTGCGTGTCGAAATCCACATGTACCAGGCCAAAGCGGCTTTCAAAGCCGGCACACCATTCCCAGTTATCCAGCAGCGACCAGACATAATATCCCCGGATATCCGCGCCCTCCTCCATGGCCCTGGCAATCCAGTACAGGTTTCCCCTGAGATATTCGATCCGCTGCGTATCCCGTATCCTTCCCCCGTCCTGCACCTGTTCCCCGCAGTTGCAGGTGCCGTTCTCCGTAATATAAACGGGAATGGCAAGCTGATACTCCTTCCTGAGCATTTCCACGGCTTCATAAACAGCTCTCGGATAATACTCCGTTCCGTTTTCCATGAAATTCCCGCCGTTTTTCTTCCGATCCGGCACGGCTTCCGGCTCCGCACAGTCCAGGACACGGTTGTAGCAGTTCAGCCCGAAAAAGTCCAGCGGCTGGCGGATCCGTTCCATATCCCCGTCTTTTATCACGGGCATACAATCTTTTTCTTCCATATACTGCAGCAGCTCCTGACGGTAACAGCCCTTTAGCACCGGATTCAGATAGGAACGGAAGGTTTTCTCATTTTCAAGGCGCGCAATTTCACAGTCCCTGTCATTGTCCGGGCGCAGGGGGTAATGCTGCCAGATATCCACGACGATACCCGCCTTACTCTCTTTCAGGTTCTCCTGCCGGAACCGCTTTATCGCCTCCCCATGCGCCAGCAGGATGTGATGGTTTGCCTGCCTCCCGTATTTTTCCAGCCGAAAGCCCGGTGCAAAACCTCCCAGGGCATATCCCACATAGGTTGCAATGGGTTCATTGACGGTCGCCCACATAGGGACCGCATCCCCGAACTCCCGGTACAATAGGGACGCATATTCTCCGAACCAGTCCGCCACATCCCTGTTCAGCCAGCCTCCCAGCCGTTCCAGCTCATAAGGAAGATCCCAGTGGTAAATGGTGGCATTCGGTATCATATCCCGTTTCCACAGCCCGTCAATAAACCTTTTATAATAATCCAGGCCCTTCTGATTGACCTTTCCCTTTCCCTCCGGCAGAATCCGGGGCCAGGAAAAAGAAAAACGGAAGCTGTTCAGGTTCATACGCTGTGCCAAATCCAAATCCTCTTCGTATCTGTGATACAGATCACAGGCGTTTTCCGGCGTGGAGCCGTCCGCGATATTGCCCGGGATCCGGGCAAATGTGTCCCAGATCGAAAGCCCTTTCCCCTCTTCCCGGGCTGCTCCTTCCAGCTGTGCGGCACTGGTGGCCGTACCGAATAAAAAATCCTTGGGAAATCTGATCGTTTCCATATCTGTCTTTTTCTCCTTTATCTGAAAATCATTTCTTTCCCTTCCTTCAGCCTGCCTCTGCTTACCATCCGCACCGGCAGGCTGTAATACTTCCGTATTAGGTTAATAGTACCAATACCGGGGGAGGAAAACAACTCACAAGATTTTATCCGGTCTTTCCGATTTTTGCACCCCTGATCCCTTTCTTACAGACAGCGCAGCAGACGGGCTGTCCTGTCGAACCGTTACCCTTACGTACAATATTTATATAAGCCATAAAAATGATGTATGCAGGCACGGCCCAGGCCTGTGCGTCTGTCCTCCCCACAAAGCGGGCTTACATACGTCTTGCATATGCACACTCCAAAAAGGCCCCGCCGGCTGCGCCGGCGGGGCGGATACAAGGATGCTGTCAGGAAGTTTTCTGCAGGGAGGAAATAAGAGCCTGGGGATTGATGACATGGAAGGTGTAGCTTTGACTGCCTCCCGGCTGTGTGCGTGTAATTTCGGTGGACGTATCCATGGCGGCGCGATAGAATTCCTCCGGCCCTATGTCAGGCCTGACCTGGCAGCAAAGCGCATAGATCCCCGCCACATAGGGTACGGTCCAGCTCCAGCCTCCGTCGGCATAATACACATACGTGTCCCCCGACATATCCGCGGTGGTACGGCCGTCCATGGGAACCAGAAGGGAATTGACAAACATATCCGCGCTGGCCCACTGCCAGGAACCCAGGGTATAATTGGCAACCGAATCCGGATCGCCGGCAGGATCGATTTTTCCCAGCCCGGCGAACGGCGCTTCCGTATGAAACGCAGAAAAGAAATCGTAGTTTTGTTCCGTGGATGTGGTAAGGACAAACATCCCTTCCTTTTTTGCCCGCTCTATCGCGTCAAGCAGCACCTGCAGCCGCTCATCCTCCTTCTCTTCCCCGGTAGGGGCATAACCTCTGGCAATAGCAATTACCCGGATTTTATCGTCAGCCGGCAGCGTCTTATTCACTTCGATAATACGGTCAATCACACGGGCATATTCTTCCCAGGCAAGATTATTTTCCCCCTCGTCTTCCCAGCTTATCACATTATCGAACCCCCAGAAATAGAGCTTCGCATCCGGCGCCACCCCGCAGTGCTCTCCCACCGCCAGGGATGCGAGCGCCGCAGCATGCATCGAACCCGTCTGGTTGGGCGTTACATGCATTTCCTCATAAAGGGCCAGCTTTGACGCATATTCGGGATGATCGGTATAAAGGACCTGATCAATGACAGCGATAGACACCCCTTTTCCGGTGATCCCCCGGTCATACAGGCCGCCTACCCCCAGTCCCGGTGATTTCCCTGCTTCCAGGCATTCTTTCGCGGGGAAGGCATCCTGCAGGCCGTCCGGGAAAACCGTATCTTCATTGAAAGTAATATTGGGAATACAGCCTTCCAGCCGCGCTTTTTCCTCTGCGGTCATATTCCTGCCGTCATACCACCGGATATCCGCATGATCCTCTTCCAGGGAAATATACTCCTTACTGCGGTACTTCCGTATATCCTCCGCGGCCTCCACCCGGCGCGCAAGTCCGCTGCCTGATTCGGTCAGGCAGTCCGCAAATTTTTCATTCCCCGCCGTGCCGCCGCTCGGGCTCCTCCCGCAGGAAACACAGAAAAAAATGAGAAAAACAGGCAGTAACAGTGTAAAGAATCGTTTCATTTTGGCTCCCGTCCGCGCGCATGGCGCGCTTTGAAATTATCGAAAGGGAAATGCAGTGTATTATAACCCCTCCGCCATTCTATTGTAATAGAATATATTTTCATTCTACTCCGATAAAATGCGATTGTCAAGCACCTGCTTTGATACGAGTCTTTTCCAGTAATAAAACAGCAAAAACCGGCACACATAACCGCCGGACAAACAGCCGGTTACATGTGCCGGAAATCATTTCAGTCCTTACCCTTCTGCCTGCGCTGCCGCCATACCGCCAGAAAAAGGAATCCCATTCCAACAAGGAGAAAAACCACCCTTGCCGCAAGCATGCCGGCCGGCATGGAAAAAGCCGGATCGGTCTGTTGCAGGGTGAGCGGATATTCCGTAAAGAAAGAATATCCATAGAGATCAAGGTTCCCGGGAAGAGGAATAAAACCAACGCCCAGCGCAAACGCCATCCATACAAACAACAGGGAGGAGCGTATATGACCGGCCAGCAGTCCGGTCCCCGTCAGAAATACAAGCGGGGGCAGCAGGGCGGCCGCCGCCGTCAGCAGCAGCATTCCCATAGGCACGCTGTCGTGAAACAGCGCCAGCAGGAAGCCGATCCCCAGCGCGGTAACACCCAGTGCCAGCAGCAGCCAGGCGGTAGCTGCGGCAGCACATTTTACAAGGAGATACTGTCCCGGTTCTGCGGGAGACGCGTCGGTGAGGCTCCAAAACCGCCGGGCCTTTTCATTGCACTGGTTCCACTGGAAGAACAGCAGCGCCACGCCCAAAAGCGGCATCAGCCGGGCCAGATAAGCCCCGAAGGTCCAGGGCGAAAACGGGGCGGTATGGGCGACGCCCCGGATAACGGTAGTCTGCAGGATATTCCAGCCGAAAAACAGACATACGGCCAACAGTCCCCAGAAGAATTTTCCGCGCACAGTCCGGCGCAGTTCGTACAAATATATTTTACTCAAGCTTCAAATCCTCCTCCGTAAGATTACAGGCGTCAAGGAAATCCTGCCATGTCAGATAGGGATAGGACGGATTGGTCTCTCCGGTAAACAGCCCGGACAGGATGCGGTCCATAGCCTCCTCGCCGCCCACCAATTTTTCCGCCTTCAGGATCTTCAGCGGCATTTCGCAATACTGCCGGACAGTGGACTGGCTGTTGGCGATATCGGCTTTGTACTGTTCCGGCAGCGCCGACAGGAACCGGGGATTGCGGACATAGAAATCCTGGTAATACGCATCCACCTGGGACTGCCACACATCCACATAATACGTCCGGGCATAATCCGCGCCGTGAAGCTCCTTCATCAGCCGATAGGTCGTGTAAACCGTCAGCCCTTCACTGGACCAGGGATCCGACGCGGAGGAGGATTCGATCATGTTACCCAGGCCCCACCACTGATGGATGATTTCATGGGCCATGACTTCGCTGCCCCCGGCACCCTTCAGCGGATCCTTAAGGCCCTCTTCGCTGAAGCTGTCCTCTCCCATAACGCTGGCGCCTCTGCCTGCATAGCCGCCGCCCACTGTTCCAATCTCTATGAGGCGCATACCCTCTTCCCCATAAAAAGACAGGGGGCCGTAGTGACTGGTACAGTATTCAAATACCTGTTTCAGCGTTTCCCTTACGTTGCATTCTTCCATAACTTTCCGGTGTTTGGCACTGTAGTAAAATTCCACGTCCAGCCCCGCCGCCTCGATCTGCTCGGAGACATAATCACCGGCATAGAGTATCAGGCTCCATCCCGAAGTCTGCAGCAGCCACTGGGTGGATCCGGCATCTGACTCCCCGGCTTTTACGGTACCGGTTCCGAACAAAACCGGTGTCATTTTGTCCGGTAACGTGATTTTCGCCGTAAAGGGTGCGCGTTCCATGGTACTTTCCACAAAATCACGGGGCATGGGTGAAAAATCCTGGTGGGCCAGGTAAATATAATCATCGCTGATCTCACACTCTCCCTGAGACAGGGACATTATGCTCCACTCCTGCGGAAATCCCCCGTATTCTACCGTCAGTTCCATGTCCTCATCGGCAGGGATATCCAGCTCGATAGTTTTCTCATTGATATCATCATCCTGAAGATCCCTGAAAGGTACGGTTTTTCCGTTGGCGACAGCGGACCGCACGGTATAACCGGGATTCAGCCAGAGTGAAATAGTCTGAGGCTGTCCGGAATCATTATGCAGGGTATAGGTGGCCTCCGCCTGAAGGGTACCGCGGGAAAGGGACGGCTTCGCATCCACCGATATAGCGGAATAGGTTACATGTTCGTTGTAAGCAAAATTTTCATGTGCCTCATAATCGATTTCCTCCCTGCTGCTATCGACAAAAGGCTGCTTTACATAGGCCAGACAGCCCATTACCGTCAGAACAACACCCAATAGGGGAAGATAAAATATCCGCACGTTCCGCAGCAGCGAACCGGCAGGACCTTTTCCATACCGGCGGACGCACAGCAGACACAGACACCAGATCCCACCCAGCGTAAACAGCCAGAACAGCCGGTTCCATCCCAGTGACATGAGCCTGCGGTTATTTCCGAAATCGTCGGAGAGATAAACCAAAGCGGGATTTACCCACCGCAGCAGCCAGTTCCCGGACCAGGCGGTCAGGCTTAAGAGAAAAAAGCCCACAAAAGCTATCAATGTCACATCCAGTCTCCGGATGAGCTGATAGGCCGCAGCGGTAAACAGGATAGAGAACCAGAGAGCGGGCAGCATCACCAGCAGATATACCGCCGCACACAGTCCCGGACGGAATGCCGGGCCGGCCGTTAAGGCTGTGATCGGCATCCAGACGGCCAGAACCCCTGTCATCACCGCTGCTGCCGCTGTCAGCAGGGCCAGGGTGCGGGAAGCTTCCGCCGTTATAGGCAAAACCATGGATTCCGTAAGCACATCAGTGCGGCTGCGATGGACGCGGTCCAGTTCCAGCACGGTGAGCAGCGCAAAAAGGAGCGCGCCGGCCAGAGCACCGCCCAGAGCAGGATTGGCGAGTGCCGTACTGTTGTGTGAGCCGGACAGAGGGGTATAGATAGTCAGCCCCACCGCCGGTGCCGCCAGTGTGAAGCACAGGACTGCCCAGGTCAGCCTGCTTTTAAAGAGCCGCCCCAGCTCCACCCTGAAAAGAGAATAGAATTTCATTGTGTTTTCCCCTCCTGTGTAATGAGATACAGATAGGCATCCTCCAGTGTGGGTTCCACACTGCGGGCCTCCTGCGGCAGAACCTCCGCCACGCCCCGGCACAGCACACCTTCCGCCGTATTAACCCGGGAGATGATATGCAGGGCGGATTCCTTTCCGTCGCCGGCCTGTTCCAGGAGAACCCCCACATGTCCCCTGGCCCGGAGGATCAATTCCTCAGGCCTGCCGGTAAACAGAATCTTCCCCCGGTCTATCACAATGAGCCTGTCACATACCGACTGCACATCCTCTATGATATGCGTGGACAGCAGCACCAGTTTATCCTGGGCCGTTTGGGAAAAAAAGTTTCGGAACCGGATACGTTCCTCCGGATCCAGGCCGACAGTTGGCTCGTCAAAGATCAGAAATTCCGGTTCCCCCAGCAGCGCCTGGGCAATTCCCACCCTCTGACGCTGCCCGCCGGACAACGTCCGGATACGCGCTTTTTTCTTTTCTTCCAGTCCGGTAGCCGCAATGGCGCGTTCGACAGCCTCACCGCTGTCACGTATCCCCTTCATTGCCGCCATATAATCCAGGAATTCCCGGATTGTCAGTTCGTCATACAGCCCAAAATCCTGCGGGAGATAACCCAGCTTTCCCTTCAGTTTTTTTTCGCATTTGGACAGAGGTACCTCATCAACCGTTATTTCACCGCCCGTAGGAAGAAGCCCGGCTACAAGCAGCTTCATCAGGGTCGATTTTCCCGCGCCGTTAGGGCCTACCAGGCCTACAAGGCTGGGACTTTCCAGCGTCAGGCTGATGTCCTTTAACGCCTGCTTTCCGGTGGGATAGATCATGTTCAGGTGGTTCAAGTGGATTCGCATAGATTCTTTCCTTTCTGACCTCATTCGGTTCCGGGGAACAGCCTTCTGTTCCTATTTTTATTCCCGCAGGCAACGCTCCGGACGGATGCGCGATCGCATCCGCTTAACGGCTGCCGCGAGGGTATTTCTCTCTGCTCTATCTAAAAATATAACAGCTATTTCTTAAAAATGTCTGATCAAAATTCTTAACAAAATCAAACAACCGTAAAAGGACTTTTAATTCTGCTGCGCTTAAAAGGGGATAAACGAAACGTGCTATCGATCTAAAAAATGGCCCGCGATAAAATAACCGCGGGCCATTCCCTGCAGGTGCAGGCTCCTGTATCTTTTATACAGCAGCTCTGCCATACCTGTTTATTCTTCTGTATCCAAAAGCATTTCTTCTATAATATGTGCCGCTTCCGCAACCAGATGGCTGCAGGGCCTGGAGGCGTAATACTGCGCAGTCCGCTCCGTTGGTCTGGCACTATCCTCCCGCTGCATGCCGGCGGGCATTTCCAGAAGTTCACGGCAGATAATACTGCCTCTTTTTTCCCGGAACGCATCGCTCATCCTGCGCACCATTTCATAGGAGCGGGTCTTAGCTTCCTCGTCGGCAGGATCGGTATTCCCCATTTTCAGGCCGGACAGCAGCGCCATGGCGGATACGGTACCGCATACCTCGCGCATGCGCCCCATACCGGCCCCCATAGGTCCGGCAAGCTTCAATGCCGTCTGCCTGTCCATGCCGAAAACATCCGCATAGGTGGCAAAAACAGACTGGGCACAGTTAAAACCGGATTCAAACATGTTAACTGCATCCTGTATCCTGCTTTTCATTTCCTTCCCGCCTTATTTACCTTTGCCGCAGCATTTCTTATATTTCTTTCCGCTGCCGCAGGGACAGGGATCGTTGGGATATACCTTTTTGTCCTTCACAATCGTGGTGGAAGACTTCTGTTCCTTATAAAGGGCTTTCTTTGTCTCTTCATCAAAAATATCGTTCCACTCTTCCAGCTCATACAGCCAGTCGGCTCCGGCCGCTACCATATTTTTATAAAGAAGCGCTTTATCAAATCCAAGATTTACCGCTGTGTCCTCTTCCATTTCTTCAATCGGATTGGATTCCACAAGGCTGTCGTCAATTCCGTCCAGGAAACCGGTCATGGTCATGATATCAACATCATACTTTTCCGCCAGTTCCTTTACCGTTCCTTTGACCACTTCATCCGGATTTTTTAAAAGCTGTGCGTAAATTTCTTTTTCGCTTTCAAAATAAGCCGCCCAAAGTCTCTGTAAATCTCCTTTGTTGGCTGTCTCGGAATAAGCCATCGATCTCCATTGTTCTAATAATGCCATTTTTATCACCTCGTCCGTGTATTTTCACCGGTCAGGCCCGGTTCTGTCTATCCGGCACTGCCCGCAAAGAGCACTGCCGCTGCAGGATTTACCCCAGCTTTCCCAGCTTTCGCTCAGAATAAAAATAGTATATAACAAAATGTCTGTAAAGTCCAGCAGCGGATTGCAAAGGCGCAGGGATAAAAAAGCGGACCAAAAAAGCCGTGGCATCCTGTTTGAAATATTTTTTTTACTTTGATGTATATTCTTTTTTCTCCGGGTTATACTGTTAATATCATCGGAACCCCCTCCTTTGATGATTCATAAACCGGGCGGCCTCGCCGCCGGCTTATGATTACGCAAGATAAATAATTACTTATCCTCCCATTGCGGGGAGGATTCCTCCCCTAGTTCAGAATCCCGTCTGCAGCAGCAGTGCTGCAGGCGGGATTTTGCATTTCCGGTTTCTGCAATTATTCGTTGCCCTTTTTCCGGCAATGAGATATCATTAGATCAGAGCGTTTTCCTGCTTATGGCCGCGGACGAGGCAGACGCAGGGAGGCAGACAAGACAAACATACAAAGCGAGGTATCTCTTATGAAGCTCAACACAAAAAGGACCATTCTGGTGGGTCTTGCCTTTCTGTCCATCAGTGCTTTCTGGCAGCTGTACGACAGCATCATCCCGCTGATTCTCAAAAACACCTTCCATATCAGTGACACGATTTCCGGGGGCATCATGGCTGTTGACAATGTGCTCGCCCTGTTCATGCTTCCTTTGTTCGGAAGCCTTTCCGATAAGGTACATACCAGACTTGGCAGACGTACGCCGTTTATCCTCTGCGGTACGGCAGCTGCGGTCATTGCCATGCTGTTCCTGCCTTTTTCCGATAATATCGCCTCCCTCGGCCTGTTTGTGACCGCGCTGTGCGTTACGCTGATCGCCATGGGAAGCTACCGTTCGCCTGCAGTTTCCCTCATGCCGGATGTCACGCCCAAACCTCTGCGTTCCAAGGCAAATGCCATCATTAACCTGATGGGAGCGGTCGGCGGAGTCATCTCCCTGATTCTGATTTCCGTCCTCATTCCCAAAACGGGAAAGCCCGATTATTTTCCTATTTTCTTCATTGTAGCGGTGGTTATGGTGGTTTCCGTACTGATCCTGCTTTGGAAAATCAAGGAAAATCCGTTGCGTGAGGAACGGGAAAGGGCCGATCTCCAGCTGGATATCGAAGAAGGCACCGTACAGGAAGAAAGCGAGACAAACGCCCCGATGACTCCTGAGGTAAAAAGGAGCCTGATTCTTATTCTGCTATCCGTTTCCTGCTGGTTCATGGGATATAACGCGGTTACGACGGCTTTTTCCAAATATGCGCAGATTTATTGGGGTATCCAGGGCGGCGGCTTTGCCAACTGCCTGCTGGTGGCTACCATCGCCGCCATTTGCTCCTATATCCCCGTTGGCGCCATTGCATCCCGTATCGGACGCAAAAAAACCATCCTCGGCGGCATAGTCCTTCTCGCTTCCATGTTTGCCCTGGGTGCGACCGTCAAAGAATACCATGCCTGGATCAACGGCCTTTTTGCCCTCGTTGGCGTGGCCTGGGCCGCAATAAATGTAAACTCCTACCCGATGGTGGTGGAAATGAGCAAAGGCAGCGATATCGGCAAATTTACCGGTTTTTATTATACCTTTTCCATGGCTGCCCAGATCGTTACTCCTATTCTTTCCGGTTTTCTGCTGGAACATGTAGGATACCACACCTTGTTCCCTTATGCGGCCCTTTTCGTAACCGCGGCCTTCTTTACCATGCTGTTTGTCAAGCATGGAGACAGCAAGCCAATTCCGAAAAAAAGCAAGCTGGAAGCCTTTGATGTGGATGACTGAAGGTAACCCGCAGACAAGTCTGAATGGTTACGACAGAGGAGATAAAATCATGGATAAAAAGAAAAAAACACCGAAACAAATTGCCGCGCTGATTTGCGTGGGACTGCTGGTACTGCTGTACTTGTCCACTCTTGTGGTCGCCTGCCTGAATTTCCCCGGTGCGGACCGGCTGTTCCAGGCATGTCTGGTGGCAACGGTAGGCCTTCCTATCCTTTTGTGGATCTATATCTGGCTGTACGGAAAAGTAAAGGACAGATATCAGGAAAAGGATTCGGACGGAAAGAAATAAGAAACCAAAAGGAAAGTACCCTGTTTGTCTGACACGGAAGAAGAAAACGTGTCTGGCGGGCAGGGTACTTTTTGTTTGAGCTTGTTATCTCATAAACGGAAATACTACCGGACAATGAGATTGTATGGGACTTTTTGATCCCCGAATATAAAATAGAGACGATAGGTCCCGGCTGTGATGTTTTCCGGAACGGTAACCGTTATTGTCTGCGTGCCTTTTTCATCCGTAATGTCCGTATTTCCTTCCACGGGCCAGTCTTCCGCATTATTGTAATCCCCTTTTTCTTTTTTTAAAGTGCTTACATTGATTTTCTGCGGACTGCTGTCCGTATTCTGTAAGGAATAGGATGCTGTAAAGGTAATTACCTGCTGTGCCGCTACCACCCGATCGGCAGTTTCCGCCAGTTCGATGGTAAGTCCATAAGAGGGGTTTGCCTTGACTGTGTAGGAAACGATCTCCGTTTTTTTGATTGTTGTCCCCACATTTAGCCCCACAGGAAATATCTCTGCAGACAGTTCATGGGGACCCGGTATCATACCGGCTGAATTTGCAGTATTCATTGTTATGGTATGGGGATCCGTATCGTTCAGAGGTATGTAAACCTTATTTCCGCTTGGGTAATAATCCGCATTCCCATACCGGAACACCGTCCCTTCCGGGAAGTCACTACCGCTTTCCGGAGACAAAACCACGGCAGCGCCGTTTTGCCACCTGGTATCATAATTGGGCAGGAGATCTAATGTGAAGGTATTCTCTCCTTTGGCATACATGGCAGCATCACTATCTTTCCAGCCGATACCAGGATCCGAGTTTTGGATAGTAAAATTCACACTTTCTGTATCCGCACCTGTTTCATTACGCAGGCGCAGGTTATATGACCCGGCGGAGAGCGGATTGGCAGCAGCTCCGAAATCCACAACAAAAGTTAATTTTATATCTTTCGTTATATTACTTGACAGCTTATCCTCCCCCCACATTTTATAAAAATCACTTAAAATCAGCCTGTTATCCCCCTCCTTTTCCAATACCTCATAGCTGTAGAAATCCTTCATCCCAAGCAAAGTCAGCCTCGTCCCCACCGGCAGGGCAATCATTTCGTTGTTGTCCTGCCTTCGCAGTTCCAGCCATAATCCATTGGACGTGGTCTCCTCTCCCAATTCGATAACTGCGGTCAAAGCGCTTTTGGGGGAAAGAATCACCGGATCCGCATTCCCGGTTCTTGCAGACCAGTTATATGCTCTGCCGGACGCGGCCTCAATGGATCTAACGATAGATGCCTTCCAGTGTATATTGAGAGTGATTTCTGCCTTCCCTTTATCATCCTCCAGGATAAGAACAATCTTATCCGCTTTTTCCTTTGACGTAAAAGCAGGATTATTGCTCAGTTTGAATTCAATAACAGCCTGATAGCGGCTGTCCGTGGTACCGATTGCGCTATTGCCGCTTTGGTAGGAAGCCAGGTCGAATGCTTCCTGCAAAAGTCCCGACGAATTCCAGCCCTGAGACTTTACCGGCTGCATGGTAATGGAAAATTCCCCTGCCTGAAGCTTACTGTTATTCCCGGCAGCTACAAGGGGCGCACTTCCCTTTTCCACCCCGCTCAGACGTAAACTCCGGCTGTCCCCTGAAGGTATTACCAAACTCCCCGTATAACTGCCGCTCTGTGTGGCATAAAGGTCCACTGTCTGATTTGCAAGGCCGCTCGCTTTTGTTATGATTTCCACATACATGGTAATTTTAGCCCCGTCCCCGGAAGGCGTCAGTTCAATCTCCAGCATTCCCAAGCTTTTGCTGCTTGTTATCCCTTCATTCCAATACGTAAGATAGAAATCAATGTGAGGTGTCCCTCCGCCTGTAGCGGCTGCCGTAGATTTTTCTATAATAGTGTTCTTATCCTTGTCATTTGCGGATGCGTTGGATATTACTTTTCCTTTTGCATTTTCTGCATCTGTAAATCCGGACCCAACCCGCATGATAAGTCCAAAGGTCGTTAAAGGGGTTTCTTTTATCCTCTTTTTTTCAGCATCTATTATTTTTTTTGGCTCTTCCGTATCCATTGTCAGTTCCGGATCGTTATTAATTCCTGAAGTTATCCAGCTGCCATCAGCCCCCGCTCTAACCGCATCTGTCAATACCAGATTGCTTCCGGTAGGAATCATGACATTCGTAATTTTATAAGAAGAGCCTTCTGCCGCAGGCGGAAGTTCCACACTTCCCTTTGCCACGGCATACCCTTCACTGTCAAGATTACCGCTGTCCTTCTGTAAAGTCTGTGCGGTCAGTACTGCATGGCGGGCTGCCACCGCTTGCTTTCCGTTTACGTGCCAATACCGATATTCATTCGTTACATTTTCATAGGCGAGTGCTTTTCTCTCCTTGTCTGCGAATCCTCCATCGGCATTATTTTGACTCTCCGTTTTTATCCTTGCATACGCGTAGGCGTCTGCGGTTTCCCCGGCAAACATATAAGCGTAACCGGAAACCGCTCCATACACTTCCTCGTCCGCTCCTGCCTTGGTACAGGATACCCTGAATACCGTACCGGTATCAAAAAGAATGGTGTTGGGAGTCCCCTTAAGACTGTTCAATGTAACAGGGATGCCCTCCTCATCTATACTTTGAAAATTAGCCGTCTCGATTACCGCCGAATCCAGAAGGAGCGTACTGCCTGCCTGCAGAACCAGGCTGTTTTCCCCTTCAGACACGCCTTCGCCGGCACCATGATCACCGATACGATTCAGGGAATACAGTGTGGTCTGATTAGGATTTGCCACATCCGATTTTCCTGTCAGCTGTACATGGGAATTATTCAGTACCACCCGGTCTGCCCTCTGAATTGCTTCCAGCGTACGTGTTACACCGGCTGCCATCCCATCATCGTCCCTGACGGCTGTTCCGTAATTCTTCAGCTTTACAAGACGGGTGGAACCTGCATCACAAGAGGCCCCGCTGCCAAATACACCGCCGGAAATTCCCATCTCCGGCCCCTCTTGCGCTCCTCCGGTATTGTATCCCGTTCCGTCAATATACACATGTGAAGTACCCTTTACGGTTATTGTTGTGTAATCAATGGTATCACCGCCTCCGTAATCCCCTCCTGCATAAACAGAACCATCCACCTTTAATACGGAGGCTTTCATTTCAGGCTTCTCATTCGAATGCGCCTGGTAATATTTGCAATCCTCCGGCGCATGCAATCCTATATGCAGATGCGTGGATCCATTTACAGTCCCTCTGTAGCCGCCTCCGAAAACATTGCCGCTCACCGTGCCCCCGGCCAGATTGACAAATATCAGGTCCAGGGGCTCCCCCTCTTTCGGACCATCATCACTCAGCTCACTGCCGCCATAAAGGTTGCCCTTTATCCATCCTCCGGACATATTAATAGCAGATCCCCCATAGACCAGCTTTTGCCCCGTTACTCCCAGCGCGCCGCCATAAACGGAACCTTCTACGATACCGCCGCCGATTTCCACGACAGCTCTGCCTCCTACAAGCCCGTTTTTACCGCCGCCGTACAGATTCCCTTTTACACAGCCATTTTCCGACAGGGATATATAGGTATTCCCTTCCATCCCGGCATTCTCACCGCCCCCGTATACGTTGCCCGCTATCGTTGCATTTCCCTTAACAAATAGCTTAACAACAGAGGTACTCTCAACACGGGCGCAGGCCTCATATCCTTCTTTATCTATTCCTTTTCCGCCGCCATAAACACTGTCCTTGACTTTAGCGTTTCCCTCAAGTGTTATGGTAACGTTTCCTTTCAGATAGGCATTTTCTGTGGTTTCATACGTATAACCATCTTTATAAAATCCTTCTCCGCTGGCATAAATATTCGTAACAGCAGCGTCTCCTCCTAACAAAATCTCAACATCTCCTGTCAGGCTTCCAAATGTGGATGGTTCTACCTTATGATCAGCAGCGCTTGTTACTGCAGCATCCCCTCCTTTGCCGGCTGCAAAAATATTGGTTACCGTACCGCCCTGCATATTAATATGTATAGAAGAGGAATTCTTAGTATCAGGGCTTATCACATAGGCTGCGGATCCGGCACCGTAAATATTATCTACCTTTCCATTTTTCATATTAATTGTTATTGAACCTGAATAGGTTGGAATACTCTGGCCGCGCCCTGATCCGGCTGCATAAAGATCTTTTACCGTTCCTCCGCTAATATTAATTTCTGTTTTTCCGGAAAATGCAGCCTCCTGATTCCCAAATCCCTGATTTCCTCCAACCAGAGTTGTTACATTACCATCTTCCACATTAATTTTCACATTACCATTTTCTATTCCTCCATTGGCACAGCCGGCTATAATAGTAACTACATTTGCCGTTCCTCCTACTGTAATACAGGCTTGTTTATTTTCAACATCAAAGGTTTTTCCAGTACTTCTTACATATCCGACAATTCTCTCAATGTGTCCACTATAAACTGCTATCTTTCCAACCTTTTCACCTAACTCATTCCGACCGGCACCGTACAGATAAAAACCTGAGGATGGATTCGTAATTCCACTTCCTATCGTGATATCATATCCATTCCCATAAATATGTCGTAATTTTTCCACCGTAAGGTTCTCAAGATAAAGGGCCCCATTCAATGTAATACCCTGATCATTACTACTATCCGGCCATCCAGCCAATGTTACAGGCTCACCCTCTATCCCGGAAATAGTAACTGGAATTTCGATAGAAAAATTATTATTCTCCTTTCCCTCCAGAAAGTAATCACTAACCAGAATGATTTTATTCGTTTCTACGCTCTTCCCTTCAGATGCCTTAAGTAATTCGGATGCTTTTCCCAATGTCTTAACAGCTTTATCTTTCGAAAGCCCGTCATTTTGCGTATCATCGCCTGCTTCCTGATCCACATAAATAATATTACATTCCGCCGCCGCGTCCACTGGTTCCGAATATAACGTTACCTCGCCCTTTTCCGTTCGTGCCCGCATAAGCCTGACTGCTTTTACCTGACACCTAAGCTGCTGTCTGCTCCCTTTGGGAAGCAGACCTCTCCGGTATTCCTTTCCCCTTGCGCCATCAATATCCGTCCATATTACCGAATCCGTGTCTCCCGGATCCGCAGCCTGCCATTGAAAGGAAAGCGAATAGCCTTCCGGTGTGCTCACAGGCTCGCCGGTACTGTCATCAATCAATGTATAAAGCACGGATTTTTCTTTGATTTCTTTCTTTATCCCCAGCTGATACTTGTTTGTACTCTCCCAAACAGAATAAAGGAAAAGCTGTTCCTGTCCCTTCGTATCAAAGGATTCGCCGGCTGCCAGAATAGAAGCGGTTTCCCCGGATAAATCTTCGGTCCATCCCGAGAAGGTATAGGAGAAAAAAGTATCTTCTTCATATGCGGCACTGATTTCCTGCGGACAATCAGGCAGTTGGATCCGGCCATTTAATGACGGAAGTTCCAACGCTATCCGGTCATCAAGCGTCACTTGTATGGAACCGTCTGCTAACTGGTAACCGGCTGCCAAAGCTGCCTCGAGAAATGTCGTATTATCGTCAGAGCAGATTACGCTTCCTGATTGTCCCGGATAAAAGAGCGTATCCGGATGTTCCATTTCCTGACGTGTCAGGCAGATACTGGTATTTTGTTTCTTTTCCGTGCTGTTTCCGGCCGGTTCTTCTGTTTCCCTTTCCGGTATTGCCGGGTTTTCCGTATGACTGTCGTGTTGTTCCCCGGCCTGCTCCGTATCCTTTCCGCCTGCTGCCAAAGAAGGCGTTGTTTCTTCTTTATCCGCCGAATCCGCAGCCGTATCTTCGTTTTTATCACTCTCCGCTGCTGTGGATTCCGGGGTAAATTCTGCGATGAAAGCGGATGCAATTACAGAGTTTTTTTTCCTCGCTGCCGGAGACAGCGATACCGTTCTTCCGACAGACATAATATTTAAAACTGCTTCATGGGCTTCCTGCTTTTTTGGTTCTTCCGGGCTTTCCGTTTTTGCTTCCGTTTTTATCGGCCCGTCCGTTTCCATTTTCTTTTGCTCATCCGCTTCTTTTTGTTGCTGTGTATCTTTCTGCTCCTGCGTTTCTTTCTTTTCCTGTGTTTCTTTCTCTCCCTGTGTTTCTTTCTCTCCCTGTGTTTCTTTCTCTCCCTGTGTTTCTTTCTGCTCCTGTGTTTCTTTCTGCTCCTGTGTTTCTTCCGCTCCCTCCGTCTGTATCTGGCTGTCCCGGGTGGCGTCCGTCTCTTTTCCCTCTTCTGCTTCCGTATCCGGTTTGGCTGCTGTTCCGAAAACATCCTCCGTTTCCGTTGTTTCCTGACTGCTTTCTTCCGTAATCGTATCTGTCTCCGTTTCTGTTTCTGTATTCTCAGAATATACGATTTCTTTTTCCAAAAAAAGATTTCTTATAACTGTATACCGGGGCGCTTCTTCCCGATTGTCTCCGGAAAAAGCATAGTCGCCGAAGCCGATAATGCTTTCAGGAAGTACCAGTTCTCCTTCCAGCCCGCCCAATCCGTAAAAAGCATAGGATCCTATATATGTAATTCCGTCTTCAATAACCAGTGAGTGGATTTCCCCGCTGTAATCAGAAAAGGGGGCTGTATCCGCCCGGAAATCGTCCATGGCTCCTGTCCCGGAAATAGTGAGCGTACCATTCTTTAAGGTACCCTTTATCTTTTCCCCTACCCGGACGGTAACGGAATCACTGCCTGCTGCATAGGTGATCATATCCTTACCATTCATCTGACAAAACAGCATGGAGAGGACCAGCAAAACCGCAAGGACACGCTGCCTCCAACTCTCTTTTTTTCCTGATTTTTTCTGTCTTTTTGTCCTCATGGCCGTTCCTCCATTCCCATACATTACCACTGCTTTTCTGTTAAGATATACAACCGTCTTATAGTTCTAAGAACCATTTCCAATGTTAATTTCATCTGCAAAAGGAATAAAAGATTTGCTTAAATTCATCCCACTATCCTTTTTCAATAATACTATAGAATAAACCTCATGACCGGAGGACTGAAAACGATAGTCCTCTCCTTCTTTTTCCACCCTGTCATTCGTATTATCGGGTATCACTCCTTCCGGCAAAGACAATTTCACGGTTTTCGCATCATCCGTGCAGTTTATCGTAAGCACTGCCGCTATATTTCCTTCTGCATCCTCTATGGAATATTGATTGCCTAATGCTAAGGTAAAGGCAGCCGAAAGAGTCCTGGCATACGGTTTTGTTGTTGTGACGGTAACCTCTACCGCCTCCTCCGCATCTTTGTCCGGAGTGACAATGATTGGGGAAGCTCCGGCAATCCCGCCTTTTATTGTGCCGTTCGTTTTATCTGCCGCACCGTTCGTAACTTCAACTGTATACTCTATCTCGGCGGAAGTAACTCTCTGCGAATCCGCAGAATTATATAACTTAATCTGAAAGTCGGCATTCTGCGGATCTATATAATAAACAGGTACATCACCCGTCGTCTCCCTGAGCAGATCACTGGTAAAATAAAATTCCGATGCTTCGGCAACTGTCATTTCTTTCTTTTGCAATACATAACGGGCCGCCGTATATCCGGCAAACACAAGGACTATGATTTCTGTCAATACCAGCAGGATCAATATCCCCGGTAACCTTTTCTTCTTTCTTCTATCTCTTTTTTTCATCCTTCCCCCTCACCCGTCAGTCCGTTTTTGCTTCCGCCTGTTTTGCATCAACTGTTAAGGTTATCAGATCAATTTCATCCGCGTAGCTTCCCTGGTTTTCCGTTTCGGGCCAGGTCACAATCAGTTCATATGTATGTTCTGTTTGCACACTATGGGGAAGATATCCGCCATTCCAGATTACCTGGAAAGCTTCTTCCGCGCTGTGTTCCACATCTACATACGATCCAGTGTCCGGGTTATCCTGTGACCCGTTGTCCAACAATAATTGATATTTCAAAGGAAGATTTCCTGTTGTAGTCATGGTTATGGAATACTCCTGTGCCACTTCACTGACCTTCAGCTCTCCATTCCCACTATAATTATTGACTGTAAAAGTAATCTTTTTTTCCTCTCCCGGTTTCATACTTTTCAGTACACTGGTCAAATCAATTTGTGAATTCATTGCCACTGCTACCGCTGCCGCCTGAGCGGAACCGGTACCAATACCGGTTGTTTGGAAACGGGCGTTTGTTGTGCCAAATACCAGCAAACAGGCAAATAGTACACAGAGCAGGTAACAAGCTGCCCGCCGCATAGAGAATTGTCCTTTCATCCGCACGCTCCTTTCTCCCCGGTTTTCTTTTGATCTGTTATCAACCAAACTGCCGCTCCTGCCAAAAAAACTATAGCTATAACCAATGGTGACCGGATAGCGAGCAACAGCTTTCCGGCCTTCGGGATAATGCCTACCACCTTTCCCAGCACCTGTTCTGCCGGCACCGGGTTTGTGTCCCGTATCGTATTGGCATCTCCTTTTGTATCATATCCGCCCTCTTCCGATGCCATAATTCTATGGGTAGTCAAAAAACCATCCTCCGAAAATGTGATAATATCCCCTTCCCCATAGTCTGTCTGACGGCGGATCACAATTAAATCCCCGGCTGATATGGCAGGTTCCATGCTTCCTGAAAGAACGGCAAGATAAGAATACCCAAACAGTACGGGCAGCTCCCGGCCGGAAAAAACAGACACCGCGAGCTGTAAAAGGACCAAAACCATAAATAAAATAAGGGAAAGTACTCCTGCAGCCCTACCTATTTTCCCGTATTTCTTCATTGGTCAGCCTCCTCCCTCCGCATGAATACGCAAATCCAGCGTATATGTGCCTCCCTGCTTTCCGGCTGCGGTATCCGCCGCATCGTTTCCGCTTTCAAAGGGCCATACCCAATCCAGCTGGTAAACGGCTTCCTCTCCTTTTTCCAGTGCCGTATTCAGGGTAAGTATCTTCCCCTCGGTTAAGGAACCCGACTTCGCGTTTCCTTCCTGATCCCGCCTTTTCAGTGTGAACTGCAGGGGCAGATAGGAGGATGCCGCGGTTTCTTTCAGGTATATTGTAACCGTCAGCTTTTCTTCTCTGGTATTTTTCAGCCGGAATAGATAAAAGCCGCTGGATCCTGGTGCGATTCTCCCGCTTTGCCCGGTCTGAGGATTATAGAAAAGATCAATGATACTGTTCTGTTCCCAGGATACATAGCTGCCGTCTTTCTGTGCCCCCTCTACATACAGACTCCCTTTATCGGTATTGTCAGGAATACCTCCGCCCCCGTCATCACTGTTTTCCTGGTCTCCGCTGTTCCCGCCTTCTGCGCTCTCTCCAAAAGAGCCGGGATTTGAAGAAGCGCCGGGTATCGCAGCACTTTCCTTTTCGTCTACCACGTTGTCTTCCGGTCCGGCAGCATCAGCAGGTGTATTTGGTATTGTCGGTGCGTCTGGTTCACCGGCTGCAGGAGGTATTACCGGCTGCGTTATCACATCCGAACCGTTTGAAGCAACATCACTCCGATCTCCGCTTCCCCCGATAGGAGTTACCGTACCATTTCCTATAACCACCCCGCTTTGTCCCGGCATTTCTGTCTCACCGTCGGGCGATATAATAACACCGCCCGGACGGATTTGTGTACCGTCCGGCAGCGTTACCGTCCCATCCGCGGATACTTCAATGTCCCCTGCCGAAAGCTGCTGATCCGTTCGGACCGTATCATCGGCAAGAATAATATAGGTGGTATCATTCTCCTCCCCTCCGGGCAAGACCACCTTCCCGTCCGGCAGATATACATTACCTCCGGGTGTAACAACAACTCCATCCCGGATGGAAGCCGTACCTGCAGGTGTCGTTACCATACCGTCCCTGTTTGCATACGAAATCCGTTCCGGGTCAATAAAAAGGGTATGATTATCCAGTTCTATTTCAATCTCCAGTATTCTTACATCAATGGAAAGCTCGATTAGGTATCCGCCTCCGGTTTTCATATCCACGGATACGGCTGTTTTAGTACTGCCGTCACGCACGATTTCAATTTCCTTGTGAGCAGCAGCCGTACCGTCACTATTCAGCACATAAATGGTATGCTCCCCTTCCGGCACACCGGAAAACAGGAACCCTCCATCGGAATTGGTTACCGTACTCAGCGGATTACTGTGAAGTTCCATACTGCGGGAAGCTGCCGGCATTCCATCGGTGTAGAATACCCTGCCCGTAAGATGTATGGTTTCTTCTGCAGGCGGTAAATCCGGTGACAGCAGAATCGTGTCTATAATCTGACCGAGTGAAGGTGTCCCGGAGCGATTGCCCAATATAAAGCCTGCAATGCCGGAGGTAACCAGCGTTAACAGCATAAGGAGCAGGATCAGCGGCAGGCCGGAATACCTGTCAGCCTCTTGCTTTTCTGTTCGGGAGGTACAATTATGTTGTTTTATCATGGAGATCCTCCTTTTGAAAAACAGATATGTTCAGCCTATGGAAAAAGGGGCGGAATCCGTCCCCTTTGCCGCGGGCTGGACGCCATCGGCAGATCCGCCCCCGGCACAGGAGGGGCGGAAGCATTTTGGTGATTAGGGAGTGGGAGTAGAAACCACCTGTTCAGCGGTGATAGAAATAGTCAGACCGTATGTAGGTGCATCTGATCCATAACTGCCAATTGCGGTATCTGCTTTATCAGCCTCATCTGACTCACCAACATCCCATGTCCACCAAACACGCACTTTTTTAGACTTATCAGAATCCTGCCAACCAATATTCCCCTTAAGGCCTTCTACTATTTTGCTCTGTAAATTATCTTCAGATTCTATGTCGAAAGACACCGGCTTATCATCTGCTGTTACTTCGGTTAAAGCAAATTTCATTCTAATTTTACCATTATTTGCTGGAGTGATTTTTACATCGCTGATTTTAACCATTACCTCACTCTTATTCTCTACAACAATATCAAAGTACCCATAGACTCCCGGAGCAAGCATATTTTCTTCCACGCCGTTTCCCACCGGAGCTTTCCATCCAGAAGTAAAAAGGTCTTTTATTTCACTGCCAAACTCAGTCCCATTCCCCTTAATATCCACATCAAACTTCGCCACCGTCGCCGACCCTGTTGCCGATACCGTGGTTACATACTTCGCCATAGTCCCGCCTGTCAAACAGGTGGTCACCATGGTCAGCGCCAGTGCCAGGGCGCCAAGACGCGCTGTATTGGATTTTTTCTTCATAGCTATCGTCCTCTCTTTCTGTTTTTCCGGGAACCAGACCTGTCTGCACAGACACGGTTCCCGTGTGCCTGCGGCACTCTATCCCAGGCACACCTTTCTTACCTGGTACTGTACAGCCCATTTTTGCTCTGTGCCCGCGTTCATGGGCGGTGCATACAATTGTTTTTACGGCTCTGCCGATTCCGCATTCTCTTTTTCTGTCTTCAGGGCTGTCAGCTCGGCTTCCAGTTCCGCTCTGCTGAGAGCCTCCTTTTTATCCGACCGATAGCGGATCCCCATATCCCAAAGGAAAAAAAGAACCAGGGGCAAAACAAGAAAAAGGAGCATGCCTGTTGTCGTCTGCATGAACAATAGGACATTGCCAAGGCCTGCTATACGGCCTCCTTTCCATATTCCCTGTATCTGATCAGCGGTTACACTGATGCGATCCTGGGCGTCATTGGCATCCCCTTTGGTCTGATACCGTAAAAGACCGTCTTCTCCGGTTGCTATTGCTATAATGCGGTGGGTGACAGCCGCGCCGGAATCCAGATAGCAAATCACATCCCCTTCCCGGAGCTTTTCCGTCTCCGTGCTGTGGATAAAAATCAAGTCGCCGGCACGGATTACCGGTTCCATGGATCCGGATAATACTATAGCAGGTTTTATTCCCAGAACGCCGGGAAGCGCCTCCGGATTTATGTAGCTGTCGGCAATCAACAGCAGGTTTATGATAATAACCGGAAGAAACAGCAGGCATAGCAAACCTCCTGTAATGCCTGACAGGGAACGTTTTTTTCTTTTCTGTTTCACTTGTATTACCTCCTAGCCGTATCACATAAAACCGGCGGCAGTTATGAAGCCCGCCGCCGGTTTTATATCACGCTGCCGCTTAATCCGCGGCTGTCCTTTATTTTCCCCCGAAAAATTCTTCCTGCAGGAGGGGGAAGTGCATTCTGTCTCATGTTACGGATGATTGTTTTTACGATAGCAGACAGGCACTGCCAATACCGTAATAATTATCCTGCTTTACCTCTCAACACGTCTGCAATACCTCTGCCAACAGATATCATACCGGATTTTTTGCAACAAAAATGACAACTATCCGGCATCTGAATTTCATTTGCCAAATCGTCTTTTTTTATTTTAAAAAAAGTATTCATTTGTCCTTATCACTTATATTTACATCGTTATTATAATTTATTGTATATATTATACATTTTAAGAAAATTCCGCAAGCCATCTTTTCAATCTGGCAATGCCACTTTTTTGTCATTTAAAATGACATTCTTTTCTTGCCATTTTTCTATTCTTGTGTATACTGAAAGCAAAGGAGGGAAATATCATGCAATTTTACGAAAAACTGATTTTCATGCTGAATCTGACACAAACCACAAACCGGGTGCTGGCTCGGGAGCTGCAGGTGGATCCCTCTCTGATTAGCCGCCTCAAAACCGGTACCAGAGGTGTCCCTCATAACCGTGACCATATAAAAGCCATGGCCTCCTATTTCGCCAGGCGCTGTACTACCGAATACCAACGGCAGGCCCTGTCCGAGATGCTCGGGATCAAGCTGGCGCTGACCATGAAAAAGGAACAGCTGGCGGAGATTCTCTATCATTGGCTTTGCGGGGAGTCCGATGAGGTGGGCCGTTTCATGCGCACCTTTGAATCTTTAAATGTGGGGAGTATGGATAGCGGCCAGAATATTGTTTCCTGCGATTTGAAAACGAGCCACATGGCCTATTACGGAAAAGAGGGGAAACGGGCCGCCGCACGGGCTGTCTATCAGCATCTGCTCTCCCTTAAGAATCCCTGTACCATTTTTCTTTTTTCGGACGAAGCGGATGACTGGATTTCGGAAGATTATGAATTCCACAGCAGCCTGCAGGGCTGGGGTCTTACCCTTCTGCAGCTGGGCTTTTGCTTCTGTCAGATTGCACCTCCTGCGGCTTCCGCGGATCTGGCGTTTGAGTCTTTGATCCGGTGGACTCCCCTGTATATGACAGGACGGGTAGATGCTTATTTTTATCCCCGGATCCGGGATAATGTCCACCGGCGCACCCTTGTGGTGGTTCCCGGCGAACTGGCTCTAACCTCCAATTCCGTGGCCGGGCAGCAGGACAGCAGCGCAACCATTTTAACTACTGACAGAAGGCTGACACAGGCCTACAATATGCAGTTTCAGAATTATCTCTCCCTCTGCCGGCCTATGCAGACCATATATAACGAACCGGAAAAGCTGATGCAATGCTTCATCAAATTTTTCTCTTTGAACGGCGGGCGCATCCAGATGACCGCCACCTTATCCGCGGACACGGCCCCTCCTGAATTGCTGGCCTGCTGCATGGACAAGTTCCAGAACCCCGACTGGAAAAAGCTGGGGCATCTTTTTTTGCAGGAGCCGGGGCACATGACGGAAGGCCCGGATTACTTTGAGTTTATAGATATTGCCTATCTTGCCAGCGCGGAGGAAGTCCGCAGCGGCAGCGTTCCTATCATCCTGTCTTATTGGGACAAGTATCTTACGCTTTATTACACACCGGAACTATATATCATGCATCTGAAACATATCCTTCATATTCTGGAAGTCTGCGAAAATTACCACTTCATCCCTGTGAATACCAGGTTACAGGAAAACGGTATTCTTTTGGTGAAAGACATACAGCAGGCCCTCCTGGTGCGTACGGCTCCGCCGCTCACCATATTTGAAATATCCCAGCCGGATATCGTGCAGCTGTTCAGGGAGCATCTGCTAAAAATCGCAAACCGCATCGGTTATACCGGGGTGAGCCGTTCCAAAATCATGTCACAGATCCGGGAAAGAATACGGGAGCTTCAGGCATAAACCGCGCAAAAAAGAGGCCGTCCCCACGGGGATGCCCTCTTTTTGCGCTTTTCCTTATTTTTCCTATATTCCTATAAAATCTCCTGTTTTTTTCTGACAGCCGTCCCGGGCGGGATATTCAGGCCCCTCACGTCTCCACCCCCATCTTTTTCAGGTCTTCCCTTGCCTGTGCGTAGCTCCGGAAAAGTATCGTATGGATGCCGAATCCGGCTGCCGCGTCCAGATTCTGCTGCATATCATCGAGAAACACACATTCTTCCGGCTTGAGTCCGTAGCGGTCCAGCAAAAGCCGGTAGATAGCCGGATCCGGCTTTATTACCCCATCCCGGTAAGAAAGGATGCCGCCGTCCACATATTCCAGGAAATCAAGGGCATCGCTGTTATCACGCTTCACCTTGTCGGAGAAGTTGGACAGCACCAGGACCTGATATCCCGCCTTTTTCAGAGTCTGTATCCAGGGAATGGCATAATCCGCTCTGGTGACAATGCCATGCAGACTTATATAGATTTCCCGCAATTCCTTTTCCACCGAAGGGTCATTACGGATAAAGCCCTCCAGCATCTCTTCATCACTCAGGAACCCTTTGTCAAATTCATGCCAGAACGGGTTATCCACCGTCGCTTTCCCCACCCGTTCCTCGATTTCCTTCGGGTATCCGAAGCTGTGCAGAAAATCTTTCCAGCCGAACACTGTGAGCACATTACCGATATCAAATATGATTGTCTTTATCATTGGTATTCCTTTCCGCCTTCCTGCGTCCTTATTAATTCCAGCAGCCTGCGGGCCGCCGCAGACAGCAGGTTCCCTTTTCCCGTCACCACGCAGAAGTGGCGTTTGGGAATCAATTTATTAAACCGGAGTTCAAAGAGCCTGCCGTCCTCCAGATACCCTTCCGCAAAATCCCTCACCACAGTTCCCACTCCCAGATTCCGGAGGGTGAACTGTACTATCATATCGCTGGTAGCCAGTTCAAATTCCGGATTGATACGCACACCGTTTTCCGCCAGGACGCAGTCCATGCAGCTCCTGGTACTGGTATTGCTTTCCAGGGTGATGAGAGGCAGGGTTTCCAAATCATGAAAATCCAGGGTTTTGTTTTTATACTGGATAAAACGCCTTCCTGCCACAAAAATATCTTCAATTTCCCGGACGGTTTCGCTGTGGATACCCTCGCCGGAAAAAGGGGTGCTCACCACACCGAAATCAATTTTCCCGGCTTTCAGGAAAGCCAGCGTTTCCGGGGTGGGCGCATTGGTCACCATAACCTTTATCCCGGGACAGAGCTCATGGAAACGTTCCAGGTAAGGAAGGAGATAAAAACGCAGGGTCATGTCGGAAGCGCCGATATGGATTTCCCCCAGCTCCAGGTTCATCATCTGTCTCAGCTTTTTTTCACCTGTTTCGATCTGCTCATAGCCGCCGGCTACATAGGAATACAGAAGTTCGCCCTCCTTTGTCAGTCTGACGCCCTTTGCACTGCGTACAAAAAGCCTGACGTCCAGCGCCGTTTCCAGAAGCTTGACGGACTGGCTGACCGCCGGCTGGCTGATGGCCAGTTCCTGGGCCGCCAGGGTCAGGGAACCGTAACGGGCCACATGATAAAAAACCTTATAGTATTCCAGATTCTGGACCATACCCGCTCCCTTCCGGCATTCTCCGCCCCGCTGCTTTGGCCCCTTTCGTTTCCGCCCTGCGGCAGATCCGCCGTTATCGGGAAAGGGAACTTTTTCTGTAAATAATATCGTCTCTTCCCGGCCCGTTACTCACCATGGTAATGGGATAGCCGATGTGCTTCTCCACAAATTCTATATAATTCCGGCAGTTTTCCGGAAGTTCTTCATAGCTCCTGATCCCCCGGATGTCACAGTTCCAGCCGGGCAGGGTTTCCAGCACCGGTTTTGCTTTTTCCAGCTTCCAGGTCACAGGGAAGTCCGTCGTAACCTTTCCGTCCACCTCATATCCCACACAAACCGGAATTTCTTCCAGATAGCCAAGGACATCCAGCACAGTAAAGGCCACATCCGTGGTTCCCTGGAGACGGCAGCCATATCGGGAGGCCACGCAGTCAAACCAGCCCATACGGCGGGGCCGTCCCGTAGTCGCGCCGTATTCGCCGCCGTCACCGCCGCGGCGTCTTAATTCATCCGCTTCCTCCCCGAAGATTTCCGATACAAAAGCGCCGGCGCCCACAGCGGAAGAATAGGCTTTGCAGACAGTCACCACCTGTTTGATTTCATAAGGAGGTATCCCCGCTCCGATGGCACCGTAAGCCGCCAGCGTGGAGGAAGAGGTAACCATGGGATAGATTCCGTGATCCGGATCCTTCAGGGTTCCCAACTGCCCCTCCAGCAGAATGTTTTTCCCTTCCCGGATGGCCTGATCCAGGTATGCGGAGGTATCGCATACATAAGGGGCAATCATCTCCCGGTATTCCAGCATGGTGGCATAAAGCGCTTCCACCTCCAGCCGGGGTTTATGATATAAATGCTCCAGAAGGACATTTTTGGTTTCGCATACGCTTGCCAGCTTGGTCTTGAGACCTTCTTCGTCAAACAGCTCACAGACCTGGAAGCCGGTTTTTGCGTATTTATCCGAATAGAAGGGGGCGATACCCGATTTGGTGGATCCAAAGGATTTCCCGCCCAGGCGCTCCTCCTCGTACTGGTCAAAAAGAATATGATAAGGCATCACCACCTGCGCCCTGTCGGACACCAGTATTTTGGGCATGGGTACGTCCTTATCCGTAATGGAACGGATTTCCTTTATAAGAACCGGAATATTCAATGCGACGCCATTGCCGATGATGCTTGTGGTATGTCCGTAAAAAACACCGGAAGGAAGGGTGTGGAGGGCAAATTTACCGTAATCGTTCACAATCGTATGCCCTGCATTCGCACCGCCCTGGAAACGGATGATGATATCCGCCTCTCCGGCCAGCATATCCGTGATCTTACCCTTTCCCTCATCACCCCAGTTAGCACCAACCACTGCTTTAACCATTTCTGATTCCTCCTTGTTTTGCGGAGCAAAATGCGAACCCTCTGGTGAGCAGAGGAATTTTCCTCCTAACTATTCCAAAAAAAGCGGGCTTTTACAAACCCGTTGTAAAAAACCCGCTTTCTACGTCTTTTACTTCATGATTATATATTATTATATACCATAAGTAAAATCAATATTTATTATATTCGGAATAAGTTAAGCTTATGTTAAATCAATCAGTCATACAGGTTGGGAGCGATTTTGGGATCGTCCATATTTTCAGCAGTATACCACTGGCAGCCTGTGTCAACATCGCTTACCGGTTCACCCTTGATAGCTTTTACACAAAGCTCAACGGTCTTGTAACCAATCTGAAGAGGATCCTGGGTAACAGCGCCTGCCAGCTTTCCTTCTCTGACAGCTGTTTTGATAAGGACACCAGAGTCAAATGCCACGCCGATAATATCCTTGCCCAGCTTGCCGATATTGGCATCGCCATTAATGAGGCCTTCACCGGAGAACTGGTTGGAACCATAAATGCAGATGGTATCCGGTTTGTTCAGCAGGTTCTGTGCGTCAACGGAGGACAGGTCGGCACTTACGGAAGCGGGAACTGCCACGTCGATAATAACGTCTGCGCCGTCAACCTTGTTTGCCCATTTGTCATGGCCTTCTACGGAAACGGTCTTGCCGTCTGCTTCCAGAAGGGTTTTCATCTTGTCAACGAAGCCGGAACCACGCTGTACGATGGATTCGGAGTTGGCTTCCTGATTCATAACGCCGATTCTTACGGTACCTGTTGCAGAGGCTACTTTATCCTTAATCAGCTTGTAGGTCTCATCCGCAGCCAGTTCGCCTGCCGCATAGTTATCGGTTGCCGCGTTGGCAGCGATAGCTCCGTCGGGTGCACCGGGTACACCGGAGTCAAAACCGATAATCGGAATGCCTGCCTTCTGGATTTCCTTAATGGTATCCAGACATGCTTCGGTATCCAGAGCCGCCAGGCCGATGGCAGGGGGATTGTTGTTGAATGCATTGTTCAGCATCTGTACCTGCTGTGCAATATCGGATTCGGTATCCGGTCCCTGGAAATCAATTTCCACGCCATATTCAGCTGCCGCTTCATTGGCCCCCTGCAGAACCGCCTGCCAGAACTGGTGCTGGAAGCCCTTGGATACCAGGTAAATCTTTCCTGTTATTTCTGCGGAAGCCTCCGCCGTATCAGCGGATGTATCCGCCGCTGCCTCTGTGGATGCGGCAGGCGTCTCTTCCTTAGTCTCTGCCGGAGCCGGCGCGGACTCTGCCGGAGCCGATGTGCCGGCGCTGTTTCCGCAGCCTGCAAGCATGCTTGCGACCATGGCTGCTCCTAATGCGATGCTGAGTAATTTCTTTTTCATGCAAAAACCCTCCTTAAAATTTAGTGAAACCCCCGGTTTACCTTACTGCCGGTTTTGTAATAGCAAGCCCTCATCCCCTGTTTTTTTATTTGGCATGACGGGCATTACAAACGGAAACTGTCAGGCTTTTTTCTTTTTCTGCCTGTTCATGACATCCATAAATACCGCGAATACGAGTACAACACCTGTAACCGCCTGCTGCCAGTTGCTCTGCAGCCCCACAAAGGGAAGGCCTGTTTTCAGTACGGACATGATAAACACACCAATCAGGGTGCCCGAAATCGTTCCGTAGCCGCCGCTCATGGAGGTACCGCCGATAACTACGCCGGCGATGGCATCCAGTTCAAATCCGCCCCCGCCCCCGGGCAGGATGGTGGAATAGATGGAGGCATAGGCCAGACCGGCCAGACCGGCCAGCGTACCGCTGATAACATAAGCCAGCGTCCTCCACTTGGCAATATTAACGCCGGAGAGCCTTGTCGCCTCGCTGTTGCTGCCGAGTGCCACGATATAACGCCCCGGCCGGGTCTTATTCAACAGGATGGAGGCAATGACAGCCACGATGATCAAGAGGATAAACCCTGTAGGTATCAGCACTCCGTTCTTGTTGATTTTGAAAATATTGCGGAACCACCCCTCCGCCTGACTGGACTGCGGCCAGGTAACGCTCTGCGCCTTGGTAAAAATGGAACCCAGGCCCTTGGAAAGCATCATGGAGCCCAGAGTGGCGATGAACGGCGGCAGATGCATATAGGATACCATCAGGCCGTTCAGCAGGCCGAACAGGCTGCCGATAAGGATACACACCAGGAGGCCCAAGGCAACGGGCAGGTGGTATTTGGTAATCAGCTGTCCGGAAATCAGCGCGGAACAGGTGAGTACGGTACCGATGGAAAGGTCGATACCATCGGAAGTGATAGCAAAAGTGACGCCGATTGCCATCAGCCCTATGTAATAGGACGCATCAAAAATATTCACGAGCGTGGCATAAGACCGGAATGCCGGATTGATAAATCCGAACACCAGGTAAATGATAATGAGGGCCAGCAGGGCGATGAGCCTCTGCGTCCCCACGGACTTTGCAAATTTAGCAAGAGGGTTTTTCCGAAAGGCCCCCTCCGTATTCGTTGTTTTCGCCATTTGTTTCCTCCCCCTTTACATACCGACCGTAGCAGCCTGCATAATCGCTTCCTGTGACGCTTCTTCAATAGGAATTTCCGCCGTCTTTCTTCCCTCGCACATCACCATGACCCTGTCGCTCATGCGCAGGATTTCCGGCAGTTCGGAAGAAATCATAATGATGGATTTTCCGGAAGCGGCCAGTTCGCTCATCAAATGATAGATTTCACTTTTAGCCCCTACGTCGATTCCTCTGGTGGGCTCATCAAAAATGAGGATATCACAGTCTCGCACCAGCCATTTGGCGATTACCACCTTCTGCTGGTTGCCCCCGGACAGGCTGAGTGTGGGTGTATTCACCGTAGGTGTCTTGGTATTCAGCCGATCCACATAATCCTGGGCCGTTGTTTCTTCGTTCTTTCTGTTGATGAAGATACCCTTTACAAATTTTTCAAGGGACGCCATGGTGGTATTTTCCGCTATGGTTTTATCCAGAACCACGCCGTAGCGTTTCCTGTCCTCGGACAGATATCCGATACCGGCCTTCACCGCATCCTGCGGGCTGTGTATCTCCACCTTTTTGCCGTTAATATAAATATCTCCGCTTTCCTTTTTATCAGCTCCGAAAATGACTCTTGCCGTTTCCGTCCTTCCCGCCCCCATCAGGCCGGAAAAGCCGAGGATTTCACCTTTTTTCAGTTCAAAACTGATATCCTGTACCATCTTTCCCGCCTGCAGGTGCTCTACCTTCAGCACCACCGGCGCGTCTTTCGGCACACTGCTTTCCGTCTTGGGATCCTCATAAATGGTACGTCCTACCATCATGTTAATAATGTCGTCCTTGGTACAGTCCTTACTGATTAAAGTCCCCACATATTCGCCGTCCCGCATAACGGTCACACGGTCCGTAATGATTTTAATCTCATCCATACGGTGGGAAATATAAATAATACCAATGTCCTTTGCCCGCAGATCCCTTATAATTTTAAACAGCTCGTTGATTTCGGAATCCGTCAGCGCCGCGGTAGGCTCATCGAACACCAGCACCTTCACGTCTCTGGATATGGCTTTGGCAATTTCACACATCTGCTGCTTTCCGACAGTCAGATCCCCCATAACCTGGGATGGATCGATTTCGATATTCAGCTTTTCAAACAGCTTCCCGGCCTCCTCATTCATCTTTCCGTCATCTATGATTTTTCCCTTCATAAATTCACGGCCGATAAATATGTTCTGGGCTACGGTCAGCTGCTGCATCATATTCAGTTCCTGATGCACAATGGCAATTCCCGCATCCTGGGCTTCCCTGGGATTGGTAAATGCCACTTCCCGGCCTTCATACATAATCCGGCCGCTGTCCTTGGCATAAATACCGGTCAGGATTTTCATCAGCGTAGATTTACCGGCGCCGTTTTCCCCCATCAGCGCATGGACCTCGCCCCGGCGGACTTCCAGGCTTACTTTTTTCAGAGCGTGGACTCCGGGAAAGGATTTATCGATATCCTTCATCGTCAGAATTACTTCCCCCACTTTTTCACCTTCCATCCCTTCTCTTTTTCAAATTGTACTCCCTTGTCTGATGCCTTTATTATAGTGACACCTTAAATAAAACTACATGTGTTTTTCTATAAAAAAAGGGTAAAAATTTACTGTTTTGTAAATTTTTACCCTTTTTGTCCCGCAAATACCACAAAAAAATAGATTTTCTTTGTTGATTCTTGTCGTGCCCGCCTTTATTCCCCTTTAAAGGGAAACAGCATTTCCTGGTTTTCGTCCAGATACATATTTTCTCTTGTAATCAGGACGGAGCCGGAATCGATTTGTTCCGGGACCGTTTCCCCGTGCAGGGCCTTTACGGCGGTTTCCACACCCAGATAGCCCATTTTGAACGGATTCTGGATCACCATGCCGCGGAAAATCCCGCCTTCCAGCATTTTTATCTCTTCCAGGGAGCTGTCAAATCCCACAAAGCTGATTTTCCCCGCCAACCCCTTATCCACGATAGCCCGTGCCGCGCCGACGGCGGAATATTCGTTCAGCCCCACCACCACATCCACATCCGGATGCGAGGCGAGGATCCCCAGCATCAGCTCATAAGCCTTATCATAGTTAGAGTCACAGAAAACCACGTCCACTATTTTTTCCGTATCACTGCCCAGCCCCTCCCGCAGGCCCTGCTCCCGTTCCATGGCTGTGGAGGAATTTTTCACATGGGCGACCACCGCTATCCGGGAATCCGGCTTCAGGATCTCCTTGACAAACGCTCCCTGCAGCCTTCCGGCTTTAATGTTGTCCGTGGATATCATACATTCCGCCACCTCCGTGTCGATTTCGGAATCCAGAAGAAAAAGGCGGATTCCGCTGTCCACGATTTTTTGTGCCATAGGCGTTGTTTCCGTGAAGCTGGAGGGTGTGAGGACAATGGCATCCGGCTTCTCCCGGATGGCCTGTTCGATCAGTTCATTCTGTCTTTTATAATCATCCTCCGTTTCCGGCGCGCATACGGAAAACTTCACACCGTATTCCTCCGCCGCCATACGGGCCCCGTCGATCAGCTGGGTCCAGAAATCACTGTCATCAATCGTCTTGGATATAAAGATGATGGACAGCGGCTCCCTGACCGTCTCCTCCCTCCCAAAGGCATAGAAAAGCAGGAATGCGGCGGCGGCCAGAAGCAGCGCGGCAGACAGGAGCCTCTTTTTACCGGACATAAGGATGGTCCGTAATGCACGGCATCCTTTATTTTTCTTCCACATCCTTATGCACCTCCTCTCCTGCAAACGGGATTTTTATCGTAGCGGCTGTCCCCTCGCCGGGAATGCTTTTATAAGAAATCCCATATTCCTTTCCATAATAAAGCTGCAGGCGCATCTGCACATTACCGATGCCGATACCTGATTTTGCTTTCTGTTCGGTTCCGGTTTTGGGTTCAAAAATCCGTTCCAGCACCTCCTGCTCCATCCCTTTCCCGTTATCGTATACGGTAAGATAAATGCAGCCGCTGCGGTGTACGCCGGTCATCTTGATAAGCCCCTTTCCTTCCTTGTACTTGATTCCGTGGTATATGGCATTTTCCACCACAGGCTGAAGCACCAGCTTAATGATCCGCTGATCCAGGATCTCCTTTTCCACATCGATTTGAAATTCCAATTTATCCTGATAACGCATTTTCTGTATGGTCAGATAGCTGCCGGCGTAGTCCACCTCCCTTTTGATGGAAACCAGCTCGTCCTCATTGCTGATGCTCTGGCGCAGGAGCCTTGCCAGGGAGGAGGTCATGAGCACTACCTCTTTCGTCTTTCCCCCTTCCGCCATCCATATGATGGAATCCAGGGTATTGTACAGAAAGTGGGGATTGATCTGGGACTGCAGGGCCTTCAGCTCGCTGAGACGTTTCTGCTCCTGCTCATAGGTATTCTGCTCCATCAGCTGCCGGATGCGGATAATCATGATATTGAAGGATTTCCCAAGGCTTGCGATTTCATTATTTCCCTCTTCTTTTACCCGGATCCCTTCAAAATTACCTTTCTCCACTTCTTTCATGGAATCCT
This sequence comes from uncultured Lachnospiraceae bacterium, assembly GCA_900548905.1. Taxonomy (GTDB): domain Bacteria; phylum Bacillota; class Clostridia; order Lachnospirales; family Lachnospiraceae; genus Eisenbergiella. Next base: position 121,694 of record URMK01000009.1, read on the forward strand.
TAAGGCGCTCCAGAGGACGGGTGATGGCGGAGGAAAAGATCACACACAGCAGCACCGTCACCACCAGAAAAGCCGCCGTAATGATAACATACAGCCGCTGTGCCTCCGAACGCCCCCGCATCAGCTCCGCCATATCGGTAACGCCCACCACGCTCCAGCCGGTTTTTTCCGACACGGAAATGGTATACAGCCTGCTGTCTTTTTCACCGCCGGTGAGAAAATAACTGTCTTCACATTCCAGGACCTCATCGATCAGCTCCGTTTTCAGAGAGCTGTAAAGGAGCTTCTGTTTGGGGTGATAGATTATTTTCCCGTTCTGATCGATAATATAGATATAGTCCGATCCGATATTATTCCGTTCACACAGATCCTTCAGCGCCTTATAATTGAGATCAATAAAAAAAACACCCATCACATCCCCGGTATCCGGATTTTCTATCCCTCTGCTCATGGTGATCACCCATTTATAATTATCCCGGATGACGTTCTGCACATGGGAAGAGGTCAGACAGGTACTTCCCTCCTGTTCCACCTCCCGGTACCAGTCCACCGTATCCAGGGGAATATTATCGTTAAGCACGTCATTTCCGTCATTGATGATGCTTTTTCCATCCCCCGATACCACGGCAATATTGGAAATATCCGTTCTGGTCTCCAGAACGGTGGAAAACTGGGTGACAATACGCCGGTACAGATTGGGTTCTCCCGAATCCTTCCCCTGCATCAGATAAGTCTGTACATCGCTGCTGTGCGCCACCAGGGAGGATATGTTTTCCATGTAATCGATATAGGAATCAATGTCCCTGTTTACCTGTCCGATCAGCCGGGTGGTATAATCAATGGAATTATTCAGGATCGTCCGTTCCGTATAATTCAGGGATATAATGTAAAAGAAAGTGAGCGTCGCCACAATTAAAATGGAAAACACCACCAGCATGGTGGTACGGATACTGGAAAACGGCAGAATTCCCATCCTTCCCTGCTTTTCTTCCTTCATGGCTTATTTCCTCTTTTCCCTGGCATATTCCGTGGGGGATTTCCCCGTGGCCTTTTTAAAGGCGGCACTGAAATAATGGGGATCGGAAAATCCCACCTTCTCCGCGATTTCATAATTTTTCATGGAAGTGTTCTCCAAAAGTTCTCTCGCCTTCTGCATCCGTATTCCGGTGAGCACCTCCATGAAGGTTTCTCCCGTAATGTTCTTAAAAATGGTGCTGAACCGGCTGGTGCTGATATTCAGGTAGGAACATACCGCATTCAGCCCCAGTTCGTTCTCCCCGTAATGCTTTTCTATGTAATCCATAGCCAGAAGCGCATACTTCTTTCCGCCCTCATTTTTTCCCATGTCCAGCATTTCCGCCGCTTTCAGGAAATATCCCTCCATCAGGCCAAGAGCCTGCTCCAGGCCGGAAGCTTCCATAATTTTACCAAGCGTCCGTTCCTTCTCCCACAGGATATCCTGCTCCTCCAGATGGAAGGAACGAAGTAGCTCCACCACCTCATCCAACTGCTGCTGCAGATAGAGATTGACCCGCTCCCGGTTCCAGGCGGCTCTTCGGATCCCTTCCTTCCTTGTATCCATGTATTGTTTAATCCCGTCACGGTCTCCCCGCTTCAGGGCATCCAGGATTCCTTCCTCCATCCGTTCCGTCTCCGGCCGGTCCGGCCCGCCTTTGATCTCCTCCAGGACAAGCACGGATTCCTCCCCGTAAATATAACGGTACTGCAGCGCGGTCAGCGCCTCTTCATAGGAATGGAACAGCTCTCCCCGTTCCTTTACCAGGCCGCCGATTCCTATGGTTGTTTTCATGTTCAGGATCTCCAGGAGACGGTGGTTGATTTCACCGGCAATTGCCCAAAGCTGCTGCCCCAGCTCCGCCGGCCGGTTGGTTTCAAGGAGCAGCACGGTACGGTAATCCTTTCCCTGAAGGACTTCCCCCGCATGCCGTTTTTCCACGATTTCCTGGGATACGTTATATACCACAAAAGCGATGAGGGAGCGTTCCTGCTTCTGCTTATCCTCCAGGCTGTTGGCATCCCTGTAGTCGTCAATCTCCACCACCGCAACCCGGTAGGCGCTTCCCCACAACGTAATACCCACTTCCTCCAGCTCCCTGTCATTTTCTTCTCTTGTTTTGTCCCCCATGATCAGGCTCATGAGCACATTGGAGCGGACCAGAAGATGGTTCCGGTGATACGTGGTGCTCATCTTTCCGATCCGTTCTTCTTTTTTTCTCTGTTCGTTGATTTTCTCCCCGACCTGTACCAGTACCTCCGAAAGCTCGGAGGCCGTCACCGGCTTAAGCAGGTATTCGGAAACCTGATACTTCAGCGCCTGCTTTGCATAATCGAATTCATCATAGCCGCTGAAAATAATGATCCGGATATGAGGATATTCATGGTATAGAAATTCACTCAGCTGCAGGCCGTCCATATAAGGCATGCAGATATCCGTCAGCACCACATCCACCTCATGCTCTTTCACATACGCCTGCGCTTCCCTTCCGTCCGCACATGCCGCCACCAGCTCATATCCCAGCTTTTCCCAGGGAATATTCGCACGGATCCCCTCCCGTGTCAGGATTTCATCGTCCACCACAATTGCTTTTATCATATTTTTCCCCAATCCGTAAAATAAAGAAATATCCATCCCCTTTGCCCGCTCCTGACGGACAATTACTGCTGTTTTTCTTTATGATACAGAAAAAACGGAAATTTGTAAAGGCTATTTCCATGTATGGATGCAGAGTAAAAACCTGAGGTTACCGATCACGCCCCCCTATGCCGCTGTCCTGTGGCCGTTCCTTCCTTACCTGAAAACGCTTCAGTTCTTCATTTAAGCTTTTTGCTTTCCTGCGGGCGACAAACCACAGTACCCCTTCTGCCGCAATACTGATGAGCAATATCATAACCATAAAAGGCAGCAGTACTTCCCAATCCGTTCTGCCGGCCAAAAAAACAATACCTACCATAATCCCTTCCAGCAACAGCAGCTGCAGCAGCTTTCGCAGCAGCATCTGCTTTACCGAAAGTTCTCTCCTGCTGTAGGTTACCGCCGAAGGCAGGATTCCCAGGAACCCGTACATAACGGGAAACAAAAATGCCTTATAGCCAAACCGTATTTCCGGTTCGTAACGCATCCCCAGAAATGCCATGGCAAGATTGACACAGGTTACCACCACAAAAAAACTGATTACCAGCCGTTCCATGAACTCCCTTTTACTCATCTTTGCCCCTTTCCCCGCCTCGTAAAATATCCCGCAGGCTGTTTACATATTTTCTGGAAATGATAATATCCTCCCCGTTGTGCAGCCTGGCAGACAGACGTCCGTTCAGGGCGGGACGCAGGGAATCAATCCGCATCAGATTGACCACCACTGTCCGGGAACACCGGAAAAACTGCTTGCTTCCGTAAGCCTCTTCAAATGCATACAGCTTCATTTTCACCTCATACACCTTATCTTTGGTATAGACGTAGAGCCGGTTATCCACAGCCTCCGCATAATATATATCCGCCAGCGGGATCCGGTACAGTTTCCCCGCTTCATACCCTTCCAGGTTTTCCTGTCTGGAGAGAATAAAATGCCGGATGTCCCGAACCGTTTCCGTAACTGTGTGACAGCGTATCAGCACCTGTTCTTCCTGCTGTCTGTCAATTTGTTCTACCGTTACCTTCATATACTTCCGCCTGCTCCTTCCCGGGACTTCTTCCGGCATATTCCGGAAAGTCAGTCAAACACGCTCCGTGGACGACGGAGTGTTTGGTCTGCTTTCCCCTTCCTGCTTCAGATAATAATCATAGTATTCCAGAATAATCCCGTTCATTGTCTCAATACATTCTCTGGCATCACGCTTTCCGGTTCCCAGCAGCCATGCAAGAGGAGGGGAAAAAAGAGGTAAGTCAGTAAAATTCATATGCTCTGCATCGTCAAAATGAATTTCCCTCCCATCCCGCGCTTCTGATAATATGGCATGGTTCACATACTGATCTCCATACTTCAATCCTTCCTCATAATGTCCCGTTGTATCGATGCAGAGCAGGGGAACCGGATACGGTTCCTCATTCATCCGGTATTTTCCGTTTGAAAAGTCCAGTTCTTCCCCCAGCATGGTCCCGTCCAGATCAATTACAGCTTTTACTTCAGGCCGTTCCCGTCCTACGGTAACTGCCGCAGCACCTCCAAGGGAATGCCCAATCAGTCCTGTTTTTTCCGTATCTATCAGACTGAAGGGCGTCCCTGACGATTCCCCGCGGCAGTTTTCCCCTATCCGATCCAGCACAAAATGCAAATCCGCCACCCGAAGTGCGATCCAGGGTCTGTTGACAGAAAATATCTCCTCTTCCGGAACGCCTTCCTCATTTATACGGAATACATTTCTTACAAAATCTTTATCTGCAGTTATCAGCCGACCATCCTCCAACCGGGAAAATAGGGCGTGGTAAGGATGCTCCACACTGCATACCACATATCCGTTGCTGGCCAGCTCCGTATATGTGGAATAATTGCTCATCCCATAGCCAAAGGCGCCATGGGAAAACACCACCAAAGGAAAAGTCTCTTCCTTCTCCGTTACCGGATACCAGAACTGCACCGCCACCTGCCTTGCTGTCCCGTCGTTACGGAAGCTTTCCGCCCGGGATTCATCCGTCCATGTATAGCTTGCCGTCTCATAGGCATAGCTGCCCGTTATCGGAATCGGTTTCATGGGAGGGAACAAAAAGATTGGAAGCAGGCTGAGCGACAGCACAAGCAAACGTATCACGGCCCTGCCTGCTCCTGTCTTACGCCTTCTTTTTTTGGCTGCATCCAGCCATGCTCCTGCCATATTCCATAAAAGATACGCTGCCGGAAGCAGCCACGTATTCTTCCATTCCCATCCACCGACAGACGAGAAAAAGAGGAACCCCAGTAATTCTCCAAAACAAAAGCCGAATACGACACGGGGATTTCTCCCTTTTTTGTATAAAAATATCCCTTCTTTCCCTGCTTCCATGAGAAAAAAGCACCAAGAAACCAATAAACCTCCATAGCCGCCTCCCTGTTATTTTTATTCTGCAAGTATAGGGCAGAAACGCTATCTTCTCAACAGCTTACAGCCCGGGATGCAGAAAAGGGAGGTGAAATACACAAGGTTCTCGTTTTTGAATCTGTTAAGGTGCGGAACCGTTATCTTTTTTTCAGAATATCCAACGTATGGTGGCTTGCTCCTATCAGATCCTTCCGTTCACAGGTGGCAAAATGATAGCGCATATATATGGCAAAAATTTTTTCATCCATGCTGTCGATGACCGGACGCATATAGCCTGTGGCACCGTCCGTAGCTACCAGCTTAATTCTCTCTGCATCTACATTTTCATCCAGCCTTTCGATATCCTCAGTGCGTACCAGCTTAAACAAATCTTCAGATTCACACAGTAAATGAAAATCCTCTGTCAGCTTTCTCTTTTCCAGGTATTCTTCCACCTTTCCAAGTCCGAACAGTTCTCCTATCATGGTAGGCTCGTTCATACAGTAAGCAGCAAATATATATCCCCCTTTTTTAGTTACCCGAAATGCCTCCTTAAGCGCCTTTACCTGCTCTTCCTCCGAGTACAGGTGATACATGGGCCCAAGTATCAGGGTTCCGTCAAAAGTTCCTTCCCCAAAACGGGAAAGATCCTGTGCATCTCCCTGATACGTATGGATATTAGTACCATTCTTTATCACTGCGAGGGATTTCATTTTGGTACGAAGAATTTCCAGATTATGCGCAAGCAGTTCCACAGCATCCACCCGGAAGCCTTCGGCTGCTAAAGCCAGAGAATATATGCCCGTACCGGCTCCTGTTTCCAGAATTCGCATTCCTTTTTCCAGATAACGGTGGATGTATTCCATAGTTGTCAAATATTCCACCCTTCCATGGTTTGATGCCGACAGCCTGTCATCTTCGCGGTAGTTACGATAGTACTCGCTAAGATATTTATTTTTCATAGAGTTCTCCTTTTTTGTGAAGGTGTGTTTTTCCATCCGCTTTTTGTATATTGTATACGATATTAGATGCTAAAATATAACGTTAATAAGATAGACATTATCTTTCTTTTATGATAACATAAAAGACGGAAATGGTTTATATTTTTACAATTCGGCAATGCACATTAAATATGAAGAAACTTTTGGTATTATTTGAAAATAAACTTATTACAGGAGGAAGAGTTTATGACAGTAGATGAAAAACTGGATTTTCTTATTGTTAAATTTTCTGATATGGAACAAGATATCAAAGGCATTCATCAGGACATTAATGGCATGAAGAAAGATATTGTTGATATGAAGGCAGATATAAAAATGCTGTATCGCAGCGACAGGTTAATCCTTGATGAAGTCGAACGTGTACATAACATACTGGAAAAACACATTAGTGATACAAATAAACATTCCGCATAGTACACATGCAAACTGCTAAAAGTGATTGCAGGCTTTTCTCTCATGAAAAGCCTGCATTTACTTTAAAAAATCTTAATCCTCTCAAACCTCTCCCCATGCAGCATATAAAGGCAACACTGCCTCACAGCACAGGATTAATGGCCGGGACACAGTACGGTCCGGCTGTCTTTAATGGAAACCGGCATTTTCCCGCCGTCCTCACTGCGTCAGGAATATCTCTGTTTCAATAATTGACTCTCCCTGTTCCCCGATTCGCTCCACACATATGTGTTCCACATTTGTTTGAAAATGCAGTTCTTTATCCTTCACCAGCTCCCAGGCCCGTTCCAATTCTTCGGCAGAGGACAACTTTCCAACGGTCATATGGGGAATGTAAGGAATATCCTTCTTAAATTCTGCCATAAATCCCTGATAAAGAATATCATGTAATTGTCGTATTTCTTCCTCTGCATCCTGTATCTGCACGAAAAGATAATGTTCTCCATTTTCCTGGTATTTACAGACTCCATGAAGGCAAAGGCGAAAGGAAGAAACGCCCGTAAGCTGCTGTTTCGCAAACGTCTCTATCTCCTCTTTTTTGTAACTGCTTTTAAAAGGGAAAACCAGGGTTATATGCGGCTTTATCAGGGAAGCCAGAGGATCGAAACGGCTTCTGATTGTGTCAATTGTTTCTTTTTGTATAAGATCCGGAAAAATCAGGATGCTTCTTTCCACCGTTTGGGTTCTCGACGAACAATTTTGCAGCTTGTCCTCATCCCTGTCTTTATCCCGATCCCTTTCAGGGGCATTCCGGTTTTGATTTTTGCCGTATATATTCTTTATCAGGCTCCCCGGATTGAATCCCATTCCCAATTTTGGCAGAAAATTTGCCATCCCGATTTCTTCTGTAGGAAAACGGCAGCTTTTCTCTGCTTCCAGCCACAATTTCTCTTGATATGCCATATCTTTCATCCTTCTTTTCCCGGTTGTTGTTCGGTTTCACGATATATATTCATCGCTAAAGCAGAAAAAGTCCTGCTTTCACAGAACTTTTTCCATCCTGCCATAAAACGCAGGGATTTATACATTGATTTCCGCTTTTACGCCAAGAAGTTGTTTGTTCTCTTCCATAACCGGGGCAATCACATCCTTCAGGAAGGATTCCACCTGTGCCGGCGCACAGCCTACGTAACGGGAAGGATCCATGGTCTCCGCCAGTTCCTCGGGAGTCGTCATAAAGACGGGTTCCCGGGCGATAAGCTCCAGAAGGTTATTATCCAGGCCTTCCACTTTAACACGTTTCCCCGCCTCCATGGAAAGCTCACGGATCCTTTCATGCAGTTCCTGGCGGTCCCCGCCTTTTTTCACCGCATCCATCATAATATTTTCCGTAGCCATAAACGGCAGTTCACTCATAAGGCGCTTCTCAATTACCTTAGGATATACCACAAGCCCATCCACCACATTCAGGCACAGATCCAGAATGCCGTCCACCGCCAGAAATCCTTCCGGAACGCTCAGGCGCTTGTTGGCGGAATCGTCCAGTGTTCTTTCGAACCACTGGGTTGCGGAGGTGATGGCGGGATTGAGCGCATCCGCGATCACATAGCGGGAAAGGGATGCTATCCGTTCACTCCGCATGGGATTCCTCTTGTAAGCCATGGCTGATGAACCGATCTGGCTCTTCTCAAAGGGTTCTTCCACTTCCTTTAAATGCTGCAGGAGGCGGATATCATTGGACATTTTGGTAGCACTGGCGGCAATTCCGGCCAGCACATTCAGGACCCTGGTATCCACCTTACGGGAATAGGTCTGCCCGGATACCGGATAACAGGACTGAAATCCCATCTTTTCCGCTATGATGGGATCGAGTGCATTAACCTTTTCCATATTGCCGTCAAACAGCTCCAGGAAGGAAGCCTGGGTTCCTGTTGTCCCCTTGGATCCAAGAAGCTTCATGGTGGAGAGCACATAATCCAGATCCTCCAGATCCAGATAAAACTCCTGCATCCATAAGGTTGCCCTCTTTCCCACCGTAGTAGGCTGTGCAGGCTGGAAATGGGTAAAGGCCAGCGTAGGCAGGTCTTTGTATTTAGCGGCAAAAGAAGAGAGCTCATATAAAACGTTTACCAGCTTCTTCTTTACCAGCTTCAGGGCTTCGGTCATTACGATGATATCCGTATTGTCCCCCACATAGCAGGAGGTGGCACCCAGGTGGATGATACCCTTTGCTTTGGGGCACTGCACGCCATATGCATAAACATGGCTCATAACGTCGTGACGTACCTCTTTTTCTCTTGCTTTGGCCACTTCATAATTAATATCTTCGGAATGGGCCTTTAATTCCTCAATCTGCTCTTCCGTAATGGGCAGGCCCAGTTCTTTCTCCGCTTCCGCCAGGGCTATCCACAGCTTTCTCCATGTACAAAACTTCATGTCCGGAGAAAATATATACTGCATTTCCTTACTGGCATATCTTTCTGAAAGCGGGCTCACATATCTGTCCGTATTGTTACTCATAATCCGGCAACTCCTTTTATTCGGTTGTTATTTGGTAGCATTTTCAACAGTGAATGGATATTTACAGGTAACTGCGATGGAACCGGACAGTTACGTTATTTATCAAATTCTCCGCGGATATCTTCCTCAGGCGGTGCAATAGGGTAGGTTCCCGTAAAACAGCCTTTGCAGATACCCAGCCGGTTTACCATTTCATCCAGACGCTCCATGCGCAGATATCCCAGAGAATCCGCACCGATAATTCTACAGATATCTTCTACACTGCGGTTATAAGCGATCAGCTGCTCTCTGGCCGGCACATCCGTTCCGAAGTAGCAGGGCCATAAAAAGGGAGGGGAGCTGACACGCATATGCACTTCCTTCGCTCCGGCTTCCCGGAGCATATGCACGATCCTGTCCGAAGTGGTGCCGCGCACGATGGAATCATCAATCATTATGACCCTTTTCCCATTCACCACTTCCTTCAGGACATTTAATTTTACCTGGACGCTGCTTTCCCGGCTCTTCTGCTTCGGTTTGATAAAAGTCCGGCCGATATAAGCATTTTTTACAAAGGCCGTGCCATAAGGAATACCTGACTGCGACGCATATCCAAGCGCCGCGCAGTTCCCGGATTCCGGCACACCCACCACAATATCCGCTTCCGCCGGGGAATCCATTGCCAGGAATTTTCCCGCCAGAACTCTGGAATGGTATACGCTTACACCGTCAATGTAACTGTCGGGACGCGCAAAATAAATATACTCAAAGATACACCGTGCGTGCTCGTTGCAGGGAATACACATGCCCATATCCGAGATAATCCCTTTTTCCGGAGTAATCGTCACGATCTCGCCGGGCAGCACATCCCTTATAAAGGAGGCCCCCAGCGTATCCAGGGCACAGCTTTCCGAAGCCAGTACATAGGCATTATCCCGTTTTCCGATACATAACGGACGGAAACCGTAAGGATCCCTTGCACCGATAAGCTTACGGGGAGACATGATGACCAGGGAATAGGCCCCTTTAAGCTTTCCCATCGCCCGGCCCACCGCTTCCTCAACCGATTTGGAATTCAGCCTTTCCCTTGCAATATGATATGCTATCACTTCGGAATCTATGGTCGTCTGGAAAATAGCGCCTGAATATTCCAGTTCTCTTCGAAGCTCAGGAGCATTGACAAGATTTCCGTTATGCGCCAGCGCCAGAGTGCCCTTTACGTAATTCAGAACAAGAGGCTGTGCATTTTCCCGCGTACTGCTGCCCGCTGTGGAATACCGTACATGGCCGACGCCGATGTCCCCTCCCAGCCGTTCCAGATTATCCGGATTAAACGCCTCATTCACCAGCCCCATATCCTTAACGCTTAGAACTTTCCCCTTCGGACCTGAAGTATCGCTTACCGCAATACCGCAGCTTTCCTGCCCTCTGTGCTGCAGGGCAAGCAGCCCATAGTAAATACTGCCCGCCACATCGCCGCCGTCAAAATCATACATCCCGAAAACACCGCATTCTTCTCCGGGCCTGTCCGTCACCGCTGCCTGCTCATAGATGCCTCTTTCCGTCATATGCCTCCTCGTTTCTGTGCTGTGTACGAGTTACTGTCCCTTTTATTTTAAGAAAGCCGCGGATATACCGCGGCTTACCTATTCCTTTTCCTTCAGGCGCCCCGTCGGCAGTTTTATAATCCCAGACGTTTGAAAACTTCGTTGTAGGCTTCTTCCACATTGCCAAGATCACGGCGGAAACGATCCTTATCCAGTTTTTCATTGGTATTTACATCCCACAGACGGCAGGTATCCGGGCTGATTTCATCTGCCAGGATAATCTGTCCGTGGTAACGGCCAAACTCTATCTTAAAGTCAATCAGCTTGATGTCCGCCTGGAGGAAATACTCCTTCAGAACATCATTAACCTTAAACGCATAATCCTGGATGGTTTTGATTTCCTCCCAGGTCGCCAGCTTCAGGGCAACTGCAAAGTAATCATTGATCAGAGGATCGCCCAGATCGTCATTCTTGTAGCTGAATTCCACGGTAGGCTGTTCAAAGGGAGTTCCCTCCGGCACACCGAGTCTCTTGGAGAAGCTTCCTGCAGCAACATTCCGGATAATTACCTCAAGAGGTACGATTTCCACTTTCTTTACGGCGGTTTCTCTGTCGCTCAATTCCTGGATATAATGAGTAGGAACCCCTTTTTCTTCCAGAATCTGGTGCACACGGTTGCTCATCTTATTGTTGATGACGCCTTTCCCTACAATGGTGCCCTTCTTCTCCCCGTTGAAAGCGGTGGCATCATCTTTATAATCCACAATTAACACATCGGGATCATCTGTTTTAAAAACTTTCTTTGCCTTTCCTTCGTAAAGCTGTTCCAGTTTCTCCATTTTATCCTCCATCTGCGCTTATAAAAGCGCCGTAAATTTGAAAGATGGCCATAAAAGCCATCCTGCGTAATTTTCCACGCCGCTTGCCCTCAAGAAAAACGCCCGCGGGAGTCAAACACCCGCCGCAGGCAACTGGGAATTAAAGCGGCGCTGCTGTAACAAGTATAGCGCACCACTTTTCAGAAATCAAGAATACATGTCCGGCGTTCCCCCATTTTCTACATAATGCCAAAAAAATCAGCCGGCGGCTCCCTGAAAAGGCACAACCCTACAAATCATACGTTCATAACACGGCCGATAAACTCACGAACCCGTGCATTGGGAGAGTTAAAAAGCTCCTCCGGTGTACCTTCCTGACAGATGACCCCCTGCTCCATAAAGATAATCCGGTCTGACAGTTCCCGGGCAAACTGCATTTCATGGGTTACTATGATCATTGTCATATGTTCCCGGGCCAGCTGGCGGATCACTTTAAGCACTTCCCCGGTAAGCTCCGGATCCAATGCGGAGGTGGGTTCATCAAAAAACAGGATCTTCGGCTGCAGGGCAAGCGCTCTGGCAATGGAAACCCGCTGCTGCTGCCCGCCGGAAAGCTGATAAGGATAAGCGTCCTTCTTTTCGGAAAGCCCCAGCTGCGCCAGTAGCTTCTCCGCCCGTTCCTCCGCTTCCTTCCTGGATATTCTATCCACGGTCATAGGTGCATCAATAATGTTTTTTAACACCGTATAATGGGGAAACAGATTAAAATTCTGGAATACAAGCCCAAAATATTTGTGAATCCGCTTTCGGTCAGCCCTGGAGGCATACACACATTTTCCGTTTTCCTCGTATGCCGCCCTCTCGCCCAGATAGGAAAGCTCTCCGCCGTCCATTTTTTCCAGCATGGTCGCACACCGCAGCAAGGTGGACTTCCCGGATCCTGAAGGACCGATAATAGAAACCACCTCCCCTTCTTTCACCGAAAGGGAAATATCCCTGATAACCTCCAGTTCCCCAAAGGTTTTTTTCATTTTTTTGATTTCCAGAAAATTCCCGTTCATTTCTCCACCTTACCCTCTGTAATAATTCAGCCGCTTCTCCACATGTTCCATGACCATGGCGACAATCAGGTTGAAAATGTAATAGAATACACCGGCCGCCATCAGAGGCATGACGGAGGCCTGTGCCGCTGCAATCTGTTTGGCAATGGTAAACATTTCCGTAACCGTCAGAACAAATGCCAGGGAGGTATCCTTTACCAGCGTAATCATTTCATTCGTCACCGACGGTAGCACCCGCTTGATCACCTGCGGGAGGATGATTTTCAGAAAGGTCTGCGCCCTGCTGTACCCCAGAATTTTAGCCGCCTCATACTGGCCCACCGGCATGGATTCTATACCGGAGCGGTAAATTTCCGCAAAATAAGCGGCATAATTCAGAACAAAGGCCAGAATTACCGCCACCATCCGGTAGCCCTGGGATATTTTCATGCCGAATACATAATAAGGAGCGAAGTAAACCACAATCAGCTGCAGCATAAGAGGCGTCCCCCTCATCACCGATATGTATACCTTTGTCAAAAAACGAATCACCCTGACTTTGGACATCCTGCCAAAAGACAAAAGCAGGCCCAGAGGCAGAGAGAACAACAGGGTAAGCACAAAAATCTCCGTTGTAATCAGCATGCCCCCTGCGAGCTGCTGCAGCATCTTTCCCAATTCCATGGTTTCCTCCCTTTTTTCCTGTTCCGTAACTGTTGCGTACTTTAACAGTTACTCTGGTTTTCAACATTTCAACCGGAAAAAAGCCGCTGCCGCGGCTTTCTCCCTGTATCTGTTATTCCTGTAAGCGGCAGGCCGGTACCGGACTGCCCTGCTTTGTCCGCCGCCCGGTGAATCGTTTACTTTCCGAGGCAAATGCTGTCCAAAAGGCCATATTCCGCATACTTTTCCGCAATCGTCATGAACGTTCCGTCATCCACCATTTCCAGCAAAGTGGCTTCCACGATATCCTTCAACTCTTCATTGCCTTTTTTAAAGCCAATTCCGTACTGCTCCGTAGATAAATACTCCGTGTGATCCGTTCCTTCCAGAATCACATAACCGCCGTCCCTGGAAGAGATCTGGTAATTGGCAACTCCGATATCAATAGCCAACGCATCTATGGCCCCTGCTTCCAGATCCATAAAAGCGGTATTATAATCCGCATACTGGTTCAGCACAGCGAAGGTATCCGCCAATTCCTTCTCATCCCCCTCTAATGCCGCAAGTGCGGAGGAATCCTTCTGAACCCCCACTGCTTTACCTGCCAGATCCGCTTTAGCGGCGATCCCGGAATCCTCAGCCACAACAAAAACCTGGCTGTTATCCACATAAGGAACGCTCCAGGTATACTGATCTTCCCTGCCGTTCATGGTAAACCCGTTCCAAATACAATCAATCGCGCCGGAATCCAGCTCCATATCCTTGGAATCCCAGTCAACAGGCTGCTTAACCAACTCCCAGCCCTGGCGCTTACATACCTCTGCCGCCAGATCCAGGTCAAAGCCCACATATTCCCCGCTTTCATCCTTATACCCGTAAGGCGGGAATTCTGCATCAAAGCCCACTACAAACTTACGTCCTTCCCCGGTATCCGCTGCCGCCGTACTTGCCGCTTCCTGCGTATCCGCCGCACTTTCAGCCACCGTGCTCTCCGCCGCCGCACTACTCTCCAAAGCCGGCTCACTGTCTGCCGCTCCCGAAGTCTGTGAACTGCCGCAGCCCATAAGCCCGAATGCCAGCACACCTGCCAGCAAAACCACTGCTGTCTTTTTCATAATTAATTCCTCCCTGAAACAATGTAACGCACTGCTTCTTTAGTAAGTTAGCAATTTATCATGCTAAATTGCCGATGGCATTATCCTATCACGAGGGGATTTCATGTGTCAATAGCCAATCGGATTTTTCTTGCACAGTATACATTTTAAGGTAAATTAATTATTGCAAGGTTGGTAACAGCATGATAAAATAATGATAAGCATAATTTTCTATAAATCCTGGCGTAAGCCGTCTCATTTCTATTCTCTATTCAGAAACTCTATGCTTACCATCCAAATGAAACAGGCAGGAGTTGCTGGACAGAAGCGGTTTATAGCACATTCTTTCAGACAGCTTCCTGCTCACAATTGCAGAAAGGAGCTTTCTATGAAAGAAAAACATTCTATGGAAGCAGAGCATTCCATGGAAGCAGAGCATTCTATGGAAGCAGAGCATTCCACGGAAGCAGAGCATTCCACAGAAAGAAAGAATCCCGTAGAAAAAGGAACTTCCGGGAAAGGGAAAAAACGGCATGTGGTGAGAAACTACAAGGATACGGTGTTCCGTATGCTGTATAAGGACAAGGAAAAACTGCTGGAATTATACAACGCATTGAACGAAACCGCTTATGCGGACACTGATGCTATGGAAATCTATACACTGGAAAACGCAATCTATATGGGCGTTAAAAATGATGTCTCATTCCTGTTTGATTCGGAAATGAATTTATATGAGCATCAATCTACTTTCAACCCGAATATGCCCCTGCGGGATCTTTTGTACATGGCCAGGCAGCTGGAGAAGTATGTGGCGGGAAAGACCGTGTATTCCAGTAAACAGATTATAATTCCCGTTCCCCGCTTCGTTGTATTTTACAATGGGACGCAGGAGCAGCCGGAA
>URMK01000010.1 GCA_900548905.1 uncultured Lachnospiraceae bacterium
ACATTATTTTTTACTTTCCATTATCAAAATAATGTTTAGCTAAACATTATTGAGCATTAAGCACCTGCCACCGGCAGTCATACCCTGCTTCGTCCATTTCAGAGAGAACTGCGGCAAAGTCGAACCCTGCATGGATTGATAACAGGTTCTTAACGTTCTCAACAAGAAGGTATGCGGGCTTATCACCTTCGTCTTTGCCTTTGATGAGATCAATAATACTGTAATAGATTCCACTTCGTTTTCCACGCAGGCCTCTCTGCTTTCCTGCAATGGAGATATCCTGGCATGGGAATCCAAAACACCAGATATCTGCATATGGGATTTCTCCTGGTTTGAGTTTTGTAACGTCATCTGCTTTCCACTCCCCCTCCGTATCATACATGGCCTCATAAGAAGCCCTTGCAAACTTGTCATACTCACAGTATCCGATGCACTTATGCCCGGCGGCTTCCAGCCCCAGCCGGAATCCACCGATGCCCGCACAAATATCCAAAAATGTAAGCTGCTTTATATCAATCACCTTCCCCCTGCTGCATCCTCGTCCTCCATGCCGCTGACTGTTTCATATTTTAGGTCATAAAAATAAGCGGCCTGTGGAAACTGCCGCTCAAATTCATATTAATATCTATAACATGCACTCTACTCCCCGTTCATCACGGCAAAATCACGCAGGCTTTTCTTTTTATAAATCCCAGGCTGGTTTGCCCATCTTGCAATGGACACATAAACGCCCCGGAATGAACTTCCCACATATCGGTTGAACCGCATGACATAGGGAAGACACCTATGCCTCATCAAAATCTCAATCCGCTTTAACAGGCCAAACACATCTTCCGCCCAAAAGCTTTCATCCCACACATCCTCCCGGTCAAACCCACAGAAGCAATAGAACCGCAGACGGGTATTTTTGTACTTCCTCGCCAGAACCATTTTACTTTCAATGACTTCCGCATCTGCGATATTGTCGAAGGAAAATGTATAGGTTTCATCATACCTGCCGTAAAACAAAGCCGCGCATTCCCGGTCATCCAGAAGCCTCTCATCCAATCCCTGCCGGAATTGGAACGGCTTATTCACCGCCTTCAAACCCTACAGCATCTCCTCCCACTTCGGATGCCCTAAAAAGTTATCATCCAGCAGACAAATCTTTTTCCGCTCCGTATCCTGGAATTCCTCCAGCAGACTGTGCAAGCATACCCTGTCATAGTTCCTGTTGACACAAAACCCACACTTACGGAAACACCTCCGCGTGAGGAATCCGATAGAGTAATCCAGATAGAACCGGTACTCATTCCTCTTTGCTCCGGCATCCAGCTTTTCCTGCACCCACAGGTCATAAAGGTGATAGTCCGGCATGTGGTGCTCCGCTTCATCCGGCAGTGCCGGAGCCTTATCATAATAGAACCCGGTTCCTCCGTATATCAGATTTCCAAGTTTCAAAATGTCCTCCGGTACATCGGTATCCGTAAACACTTTAGACAAATACACCTGGTCAAATGTTTCCAGCCCCTCATAGTCTGTTTTCAGCACCACCTCATCACCGTGTGCTTTATGATAACCGGACAGCTTCATACACGCCCGGTTCGGAAACTTGTGCTTTTTCCTGCCAATCAAGTCCGCATCAATTACTGCTATCCTGGACATCCATACCTCCCCGTTACATTTTGTCACGGCATTAAAAAACACAATCACCCGTACCTGCCCAATCTTTTCTTTAATTCCTGGGAAAACGCCTTCCCACTTATCTTTTTCCCTTCCTGCATCCTTTCTTCCTCAAACCGGAACCGAATATCCAAATCTTCCACAGAGTAATCCGACCTGAAATTTCTCCATGTCTTTGACTCCCATTCCAGAAGCTTTTCCCACAGCTTGGGGAAATGTTTGCGCAGCACCCTCAATTCTTCCAACGGTTGCAGTGGACAACACCAGCAGGACACCCGGCGGAACAGTTCATACAACCCGTCCCAGTCATATCCTCTTTCATAACAATATTCTAGACAATCTTTCTCTGTCATTCCCCAATCCACCAGCGGATAGCAAAATTCCCTGACTCTCTTTGGTTCATCAGCCGCAATCCCGATATATTGCACGATCTCATGTTCTTTTTTGAGGTTCGACAAGTAACGGTTAATCACTCTGGTTTTCAGCACAGCCGTACACCAGCGGTTCCGGAGACCTGCCCAGCTGAACCCTGCCTTATCTGCAAGCTTTGGGTTCTTCCGCTTTGGCCTGTGGTGAAGGAAATAATACTCAAAACCCTTATCCGCTTTCAGCCATACAATCGGAACCATGACAGACTGGGCCACCTTTTTTACATGCTCATACATCTGGGGAAATTCCAGTCCGGTATCGCAAAACAATATCAGATCCAGCGGCCAGTTCTCCTCAATGAGCCGGAGCACCATTGCCGTGGAGTCCTTTCCGCCAGACAGAGATGCCACATAAAGCTTATCCTTTCTGCTGGCCTCATGCATCCATCCTTCCTGCATTCATTTGGGAAGTCCTATCCATTTTTACCTCTGCAAGTCTTTGTTGTATGTTCAGAGCCGCAATATTCCCATAGCCCTCCATATCCTTTGTCTTGCAGTAATTCCGTACAATATCACGGGACAGCCCTACAGCAGAGGCAATGGCCTTATAGCCTTTCCCCTGCAACCGCAATTCCTCTATCTGTGCCGCCTGTATCTCCGTCATCCTCCTGACCTCCAATAGAAAAAGAGCCAAAAAGCACCCTTTATAGATGCTTTTCAGCCCCAAAAATGTAGGATTTTTACAACTTCCATCTGCCTTTCATATGTGGAAAGTCTTGAAAACCCTGCATTTATGTATGGATAACACGATGTTTCCTATCCCCCCTGCTAATTTCTGCGAAAATTCACGTTTGAGGGGGCATCGGTTTCCGGGGGGCAGGGTTCTGGATATTCTCACTCCCCTTCCCCCTGCGGAAAAATCCACGGGAAAAATGTACAGCATTAATATCTATACTCCTGATACCTGTCCTCGGTCATCGTCTTGCTGTCATGGCAGTTCTTACACAGTGCCTGCCAGTTGGACTCATCCCAGAACAGCTTCTCATCCCCACGGTGCGGCACAATATGATCTACCACAGAAGCCTTCACCAGCCTGCCCTGTTCCTGGCACCGGACACACAGCGGATGCGCTTTCAGGAACCTGCTTCTTGCTCTGCGCCACCGGCTGTCATACCCACGCCCGGATGACGTGGCACGGTCTCCCCTGTGCAATGCCTCGTGTTCTTCACAATATTTCCCGGAAGTCAGTCCCGGACACCCCGGATGCTTACAGGGCTTCTTCGGTTTCATCGGCACAGCGCCACCTCCTTTTCTATGTAACGGGCAGGGTGAAAGGATAAAGCCCCTGCCCCATGCGGAGGCAAAAGAAAAAGCCCCATGGATTCCTCCACAGAGCTTCTTACAGTTCTTCGCAGTTTAAGGATAACACAGAAATCTGTTCAATTCAATCAACTCTTTCGCTACACTTTGTCTACCAAAAGTCTACCGTCAGCTCAAAAGATAAGTTTCCGTCTGTTTCTCACGGAATTCATAAAAGCTGTCCAGTTCCTTTTCTGCCTTCCTCCGGTATTTCCCTATCATGGAATGGCTGACACGGTACTTAATCATCAGTTCCTCCCATGCCATCCTGTCCATAACCAAATCCTTTACAAACTCCGGCAGCCTCCCACTTAATTGCATAACGGCATATTCAAAGAACGTGATTTCTTCCTGCAGGTATTCGTATCTTTGAAACAGGGAATCATACCAGTCATCATCCATCCTCTCTTTTACCCGGCGGTAATGGATGGCTGTCTTTCCTGTTTTATCAGATATCCCGCTGGTCTGCACCCGTTCCCCCTGCGGTCTGGCATAATTCATACTCTCAATCACATCCGTGTACGGTACTCCCTCAAAATGCCGCATCCGGAATTCCAGTACAAAACACTCCTGTTTCATTTTCCGGTACTCCTTAAACATCTCTCCTGCCGTCATGGCTCCAACCTCCAATCTTCGCTCTCACCGCATCCACCAGCGCCGACTGCCCACAGTCCTTTTTCTCCAGCGCCTCCATCACCCGTTCATCCAGTGTATCCTTTGCAATCAGATGATGGATAACCACCGTTTCCTTCTGTCCCTGCCGCCATAACCTTGCGTTCATCTGCTGGTACAATTCCAAGGACCAGGTCAACCCGAACCAGATAAGGGTAGAGCCTCCGGCCTGCAGGTTCAGCCCATGCCCGGCTGAAGCCGGATGGATGACCGCCACCGGGATTTCCCCTGCATTCCACTTTTGGAAATCCTCTGCGGTATCCAGCTCCACCGCTCCAATCCTCTCCCGGATTCTTGCCAGGTCATGTTTATACCAGTAAGCAACCAATACGGGCTTTCCATTCGCCGCTTCCACCAAATCCTTCAAGGATTCCAGCTTCCGGTCATGGATATGCTTTACCGCCCCGTTCTCATCGTAAACCGCCCCATTCGCCATCTGCATCAGCTTGTTGGACAGCCCGGCGGCGTTCACCGCATCAATGTCACCGTCCTCGTAAGGCAGCAGCATATCCCTTTCCAGCCTCCGGTATAACTCCATCTCCTTCTCACTCATGGCAGCCTCTACCCGGTTATAAATGCAGTCCGGCATCTCCAGATAATCCACCGCTTTCATGCTGATACAGATATCGGAGATTAAACCATAAATTGCCTCTTCCGCTCCCTCTCCCGGCTTATAAGAAAACACCATCTCCCTGCTCCGCTTATCCGGTACAAAGAACCGTTCCCGGTAGCCACCTATAAAACGCCCAAGCCTCTGCCCCATATCCAGAATCCCAATCTCCGCCCACAGGTCGATTAACCCATTTGGTGCCGGGGTTCCGGTCAGCCCCACAATCCGTTTCACCATTGGACGGACTTTCTTCAACGCCTTAAACCGTCTGGCCTTATGAGACTTAAACGAAGACAGTTCATCAATCACTACCATGTCGAACTCCCACCGGCCATGTGCCACCAGCCACTCCACGTTTTCTCGGTTGATGACATACAAATTTGCCCTCCGGTTCAATGCCGCTATCCGTTCCTTCTCGGAGCCAAGCACCAGTGACATTTCAAGCCCGGACAGATGTTCCCATTTTTCCAGTTCCCCCGGCCAGGTGTCTCTCGCCACCCGAAGCGGCGCAACCACCAGAACCTTCCTCACCTCAAAATAATCCAATACCAGCTCCCATATAGCCGTAAGAGTGATTACCGTTTTCCCAAGCCCACAGTCCAAAAACAAAGCGCTGATATTCTGATTTACAATAAACTCCTTCGCATACTCCTGATACTCATGTGGCACATATTTCATCCAGCACACCTCCAATCTGCTCTGCCCTGTCTATCACATAAACCTGAAATCCTAATGCCTCCAGCTGCCTCTTTCTCTTTTCCTGTAAAGGCCGGGGCTTCTTTCCCGGAGCCTTCAACTCCACAAAAGCAATACTTCTCCCCGGCAGCAGGACAATCCTGTCAGGCACTCCATCCAAGCCGGGAGAAACGAATTTCACCGCCATGCCTCCCATCTTTTTCACCTGTACGGACAACGCCCTCTCTATCCTGCTTTCTTCGCCCATATCTGTCCTTCCTTTTCCCCTTTGCCGAAAAGCCATCCTCGCGCATATATGGCATATACACGTATTCGCACTTGCTATCTGCCTGTTATATATCCATTCATAAAATATAAGATAGTATCAGCAACATAAGCAACAAAGTACCTCAACCTCCCATGTTTCCTGAAAATCTCCCAGTTGCCTATCTGCACAATATCCGGCATCCCATATGGCAACAGCAACTTTTGCCCATTGTTGTCAGTCATCCGGCGTGTTGCCCTCATTTGCTGAAAAAACTCTCTCACGGCAATATCCGCGCACCACGCCGTAAATCGAAAAACGCACCTTGCCGTCCATCTTCTTCCACCCTTCCATATTTGCCATGATCGCACTAATCTCATTGGCATCCTGCCGTTTCAGGTTCCCTCGCTCCTTCCCGAAGCATTCACACCAGATTTCCATGTTGCAGACACGCTCCCTGCGGCGCACCCCCGGCTCCTTAGAACCGCCAAACTCCGAACCGCAGATATAATTCCGGCGGTCATAAAGCTCCATCCTCTCCCAGTTTTCCGGCAGCAGCATATCCAGATAGTCCCGCACCATGCCTTCCCGCTCATCCACCTCCATGGCGGTCTGCTGTTCTTTCAGTGCCATCCCTGCCAGTTCGTTGTCCAGGTGCAGAGACTCCCCGGCCTTATAATAGAGCAGCGCCTCCGCCCAGATCTGCCGGACATCCTCCTGCACCATCTCCCAGGATGCATATTTCCCGTCCCCCGGTGTCTTCACCGGCCAGAACCTCCGGTTCCCTGCTGTATCCCTCAGATACCCGCTCTCCGCATTGGTGGTCCCAATAAAAATACACTGCCTCGGATGCGGGGTAGCCCTGCGCCCGAAGGATGCACGGTAAATGTCATTCTGTCTGGAAAGGAACCCACGGAGCGTTTCAATCTCTGTCTTTTTCAGCCCTGCCAGCTCCCCAATCTCCAGAATCCAGTACCCCTGCAGCTTCTCCGCCGCCGTCTTATCCCTCGTATCATTCAGGAGCAGGGAGTCATTGAACCATTCGCCGCACATCTTAGAAATCAGCGTAGATTTTCCCTTGCCCTGCGGGCCGTTCAAAACCAGCATGGTGTCAAACTTACAGCCCGGCTCCATCACCCTTGCAATGGCTCCGCACAAAGTCTTTCTGGTTACTGCACGGACATAGGCATTGTCCGAAGCCCCCAGATAATCCACCAGTAAAGTATCCACCCTCGGCACTTTATCCCACTCCGGCAGCGTGGATAAAAATTCCCGGATTGGATGGTAGGAGCGGTCATCCGCCACCTTCGCCACCGCAATATCGTAATTCCTGGCTGAAAAAGTGCCATAGGTCAGGTCGATATAAGAAATCAGCTGCGCGTCATCCGCATCCCTCCAGAACCGTCCGGGATGCTCCCACGGCACTTCCCCTTTAATCTCCATGCCGTCACTCAACTGGTTAAACACAATGTCTTTCAGTTTCTCATCATGATTCAGAATCAGCAGGAGGTTTTTCAGGCTGTTCTTCAATACCGTGGAGCGCGGCTCATACTCCAGCTGTTTCAGCCAGTCCCCATCTGCCTGTGAAAACTCCCTCTCTGCCTTTTCCCTCCGCTCTCCGGCAATGGTCATCTTCACCTTCTCGTCACCCACTGCCAACTCGCTCATTGCCTTAAAAGAAGGCAGTTTTGTAGGGTCTGCATCCTCGGATGACTTTGCATCCAGCTCCCTGAATTTATGAATCCTTACCATGTCAAAAGCATTCATCAGCTTCCCGCAGGCCGGATCCGTGGCATGGTGGGAATAAGCAAACTTCCCCTCATAGACCACCACGCCCGCCTGGGAATCCGCCGGGATATAATCATACCTTCCTGGCATGGTACTTGGCTGGTACACCTCCGACAGAAAAGCGGCCGCCGCCTCCTCAATGCTGTAAGTCCGGCAGAATGCCCCAATCACTCCGTCTTTCTCCAGGGGGTCCGCCTGTTTCTTCATCTCCCTCTGCACCACTGCCTGCCGGCGGCTGCTTACCGGCCACTCCGAAGAATCCTTCCAATCCTTATATCTTGCCAGCACCTGATCCGGGTTCAGGAATTCCCCCTCGATATCCCGGAACACAAACTCCCCGTCCGCAGAAGTAGACGGCCAGTACATCAGCCTGGACGGTTCATAGGTGGAATCGTCAAACAGCTCCATGCCGATATCCTCCGCCACCTTCCTCGCCGCTGCCGTATATTCATCCGGCGTTACTGTTCTGGACAGCGGGATAATGAGCCGGAGCCTGGGGTTCTCCGGCGTGTGTTTATGGGTGGAATAAATAAGGCAGCGGAAATCAAAAAACATCTCCATCTGCTCCGGAATGTCAGCCGTAGCATAATCCATATCCAGCGTCAGGGCAGACCGGAACACCACGCAGTCCTTCTTCCTCCTGCCGCCTTTCAGCTTTCCCAATACAAACCCTCCCACATCCTTGATGTCATCCTGCCTCGCTTTGGACATCTTCCGGTACTGCTCCACCGTCTCCGAAGTACGGATGGTGGTGGAGATACGCCCTATAAATTCCTCCAGTTCCATCTCCCTGCCGTTCCACCGCTTCTCCATCCGTGAATTCCCTGTTGAAATAAACAGCCTCATTTTCCCCTGCCTCCTATTCCTTTTTATAAAAAGCACACTCATAGCCGTCCGCCCGGAGCGGCAGCCCATCTGCCCATTCCGGCTGTTCCGCCATAACCGCACACATCTCCTCCACGGAGCCAGTCCCCTCCGGCAACTCAGCAATGATCTCATCATGGCAGTGCATGACAATGGGATAGCCCCTTTCCTCCACCCGGAGCATGGCCTCCGCAAGCAGATCCCTGGCTGTACCCTGTACAATATTCTCCACCAGCTTCGGACCGTAAGTCTCAATCCGGTTCCATTTCTTGTTCTCCGCAATCCCCTCATAGGCCAGCCCGTTCCTGCCAAACCTGTTCAATACCATCCTGGGTTTCACATAAGACAATTTCCTTCCGGATGGCAGCTCCACAAACAGAATCCCGCTTTTATATTCAAAAGTAATCTTCCCTACCCTCGTTTTCTTTTTCTCCGTGACCGCCTTTACCGCTGCTATATCCACATCCCACCAGAACTGTGTGATATGGGGATTGGCACTCCTCCAGGCGGACACCAGAGGGGCAAGCTCCTCTTCTGTCAGTCCCATATCCAAAGCACCCATGGAAGTCAGCGCCCCCACAGAGCCTCCGTAACCCAAGGCCAGTTCTGAAATCTTTCCCTTCTGCCGGAGCGGGGAGCCTTTCGTCACTTCCTCCATCGGCACATGGAACATGGCAGATGCCGAAGCCTCATAGATTTTCCCGTGGGAAGCAAACACTTCCAGCCTCCATGTCTCTCCGGACAGCCATGCCAGTACCCTCGCTTCAATGGCAGAAAAATCTGCCACCACAAAACGGCACCCTTGCTTTGGAATAAAAGCGGTGCGGATAAGTTCCGACAGCACATTCGGCGTGGAATCATAAAGCAGCTCCACATCCTCAAACCGTCCCTGCTTCACAAGACTCCTGGCAAGTTCCAAGTCCGGGATATGGTTCTGGGGTAGATTTTGCACCTGCACCAATCTCCCTGCCCACCGGCCTGTCCTGTTGGCTCCATAAAACTGCAGTAGGCCATGCACACGCCCGTCCGAACAGACAGACCGCTCCATAGCCTCATACTTCTTCACGGATGTCTTCGCCATCAAAAGCCGGAGCCTCAAAAGCTCCTGCACCTCCCCGTCTGATTCCTCAATCAGCCCGGCCACCGCCTTTTTTGACAAACTTTCTATTTCTACACCGTTCTCTCCCAACCATGACTTTATCTGCGCCACGGAATTGGGATTCTTCAATCCAGTCAGTTCATACGCCCGCTTCGTCACAATATCCTTATACAGCAGGTCGCAGGACACCGCCTGCCGCACTAACTCCCTGTCCACAAGCACACCCCGGTCATTAATCTTCTGGTCCAAGCGGTACAGTTCCATCTCACTTTCAGGAATCGGAAAGTGCTGCAGTTTCCTCCGTATCCCCTTCTCCACATCCACGTCACGGATACAGTAGGTTTTAAATATTTTCCACTTCTCCGGCGCATGGCAGGGCAGGTTCCGTGTCCTCCCGCCGTTGGCTTTCGTTGGCTTGCACGGCATACAGAAATACCGGATTAAATCCTTCCCTTCCTTCATCTTCTGCCGTTCCAGTCCCAGCACAGCCCCTACTTCCTCCAAAGAACGTGGCAGGGCAAGCATGGCCGCTTGTACTGCACCGCAATGCCAAGCATCCGGGGAAAGATTGCTTCCGAAGTGCTTAGAAAGACAAATCCGTTCAAAGTTGGCATTAAAAGCTGTTTTCACTACGGCATCATCAAAAATGGCATCCACCACTTCTCCCGGCAGTTCCTCTCCCTGTGCCAGATCTACCACCTGAGTCTCCCCTCCGTCAAAGGAATAGGCAAACAGCAGGACTTCAAAAACAGGGCTGTCCGCATAAGCGTAAACCCCACACTTTATCAAATCCACATCGCTGTACGTCTCAATATCTATCTCTAAAATCCTTCCCATGGCAGGACTCCTTTCCTCCGCACTTTGGAGAACGGGCAGCGGTCACCCACTGCCCTGCTGCCATTACCCAAGGAAATCCTCCTCGCCCCCCACAGCATCAAAATCTTCCTCCGCATTGCTCCTTCCGCCCAGGGATTCCCCGTCACGCAGTTTCTGGATATTCCCAAGCCCTGCCGCAATCCCACGGTTTCCGTTATTATTGAACCCGTAAAAGTTCACGCTGATCCTTCCATAACACCCGGAATACACCTCCGACTGGTCAAGAATGGGCTGCACGTTCTTATCCACCACCTGCGGGGCCTGCCTGCTGTTGGCATTGAAGAAATAACTGTCCGCATAAGCCTCATCCTCCGGCCGGTCAATGTCCCCGTCACGGAGCGGCAGTTTCAAATTCGCCGGAACCTTCCCTCCCCACTTGGAAACGGAGTCCTTCTTCGCCTGCTCGATGGCCCTCTTGATCTTCTCCACGGTCTCCGTATCCGACTTCGGAATAATGGCCGACACCGAATACTTCGGGTCTCCCCCATTCACCGCATTCGGTTCCCAGCAATGCAGGTAAGAAAACCTGCAGGGTACAATCACTTTCGTTACATTTACATTCGCATTCTCATTTCCCATCTTGTTCTGCCTCCTTAAAATCCGCTTCTGCGGTTGCTGTCATCACTGCTTCCCTCTTATCCGCCTCCGTCACCAGGGTAATCTTGCCCTGCGGCTTGTACACCAGCTTCCCAAGCACCTCCGCAAACTTCTTCTTGCCCATCAGCTTTTCCATCTCCGTGATGCCCACCAAAGTGCTCTTATAAATATCCGTGTACCCAGTAGCCTTCGCCGCCTCCGCCACTTCCTCTTCATCCGTATACTTCCGGTTGCTCCGGCCTTCCACCAGCTTAAATCCTGCCCACTGCTTCCCGTGGGTAATAGCTTCATCCGTGGCAAAAGCATACACATCTGCCGCCCACTTCGCCAGGTCATCCGCAACCTTCAAAACGTCCGCAATCTCCTCATCCGACAGAAGTGCCGGAACCTGAAACTCCATCTGCGCCAGCCTCAAATATTCCTCCGCCCTTGCCCTGCAGGTATTCTTTGCCTTGCAGAACCGGCACCAGGAGCCGCACCGGAACTCTCCCTCACCGTTCATAGCAAGTGCCGCCTTCGGCCTTAATTCCGTTTCCACCCACTCCATCAAGCCAGAAACAGAAATTTCCCAGGTACTGACACTCTCCAGCCTCGGCTGGTAAATCGTCATCCGCACCGTATCAATATCATAAATGGCGTCAAATAGTTCCAAGGCTCCCAGCCCATACAACATCATCTGTGGATTCCACTCCGCCTCCACAGCAACGCCTTTCCCGTATTTCAGGTCAATGACCGTCAAAGCCCCGTCCGCAACAATCACCAAATCCCCGGTGCCAAACCCTTCCGGCACATAGGCGGAATAATCCAGATGCTGCTCAATTAGCACCACCGGGTCTTTGCAGCCCTGCCTTGCCAATTCAATCTGCTCCATGGCATAAGCTACATACTCATCCGTACATTCTTCCATCTCGTCACAGTCATAATCCGATACCGGACGCTTAGAACGCCGCTTCATCATCCGTTTCAGCTTATGCTCCGCCAGGGCATGGGCGGCAGTGCCTTCTTCCGCATATACGCTCCCAGTATCTCCCTTGAACTGCTCCTCCAGCCTTGCGGACGGCGTACAGTTCAGCCACCGCTTGGAAGAAGAAGCCGACAACAGCGCATGTCTCCCCATCACAGCACCTTCGCTTCCGCAAGCAGAGCCGGATAATCCTTCTCCTCCACGGCGGACAGTTTTGCCGCCCCGTATTTCCCCAGCAGTTCTTTGATTTCCTTAGATTTTCCCTCCTGGGACTTCTCCGCCAGCACCGCACGGATATCTTCCACAGCCACCTTCTGTTCCTCTTTCTTCTGATCCGCCTTCACTCCGGCTGTACTCTCTGTTGTACCCTTCCCTGTTTTACTCTCCTGCTTCGCATCCGGCTTTGCTTCTTCCACAGCCTGTCCTGCCAGCTCCCGCAGGCTCTCCGCAACCAAAGCAAACCCGTCCGCCATTTTCAACAATTCACTTCCCATCTAAAACTCCTCCATTTCTTCCAGCTTCTCAATCAGTTCCTCGGAGAACATCGTGCAGAGCAGCAGATCCTCCCCGATCTCCCTTGCATCAAAATACTTGGCCCTTCCATCGTACTCCCGGCAGGCTTCCTCAATCCTCTTTAGCTTCTCCTCATCCGTCTCATTCCCAAACACCCAAACCTCATCCACTTGTTTTGCCATCCGGGAAGCCAGCACATGCTCCACCGCCCCGCCAAGCTCGTCCGGGAACATTCCATGGAAGTTCAGATAGGCACTGACCGGGATAACACCCTTATGCGCCGCATAGCGGCAATACTCCTGCGCCCTCGCCCGGTCATTCTTCTCATTTCCCGTCAGCTTTGTCACAACCATCACCAGCTTCATACCCTGCTGCCTCCTTCCACGTCTTCCTTAAACCAGGTGTGGATGCCATGCTCCACAGCAAAGCGCATTTCCTGTTCCATGCCCTCGGTTGCCTCCCCGAACACCCACATCTCGTCACAGCCAAGTAGCAGCTCCATCCCCATGGCAATCCCGTCTGCCCGTTCTTTCAAACTGTCTTCTTTCAAAAACTGCGGAAACAGCAGATGGGGAGCAATGGGAAGATTCCCCTCCTCATAAGCCCTCCGGCAGTACCCCACCGCCTTTGCGCTGTTCCCTTCCACATCCCCACGGAAGGGGCTGCAGATAAATATCTTTTTTCTCATCTTCATTTCCATCCTTTCTTGGTCTTTTTTTTACCTGCCGCAATTACCGCGCCAGACTCATATGCCGCCACATCCTGCTCAATCTGCATCAGCTTCAGCGCCAGGCTTTTTGCCACAATACTGATTGCCTGTAGGATTCCGATTAGCTCTGTCGTGTTCTGCACTCCATCCATGCCTCCTTTCCGGGGAAATTAAAATCTTATCCCTCTCACTGTCGTAATGACACTTTTTTGAAAGTTGGCAACAAAATAAAAAATTTTCTTAAAAAAGCGTTCGACACTTGTGACATATCCTGTCGAATCTCTTCCCATTAGATATCAAATCCATGTTGTACAAAAAAATCCCGTAATTTATCCAGCACCTTGTTTTTATGAAGTGCCAGCATCCTCCTGTTTTCCCCCTTTTTCCTAGCATATTCACAGACACTCATTTCCTCTCCAAACACTTTCTCCGCAAGTTCCCGTTCCTCCGGCATCAGGCTATCCAATGCTTCCTTTAGAACTTCCAGCATTGCTCTCTTCTCCATCATTTCCTCCAGGCTCTCCGAAAAAAGCTCTGTCCGCATATCATTCTCTTTCCATTCCTCATAAGACTCCGTCCTGTATCCCTGCGCCTCCATAGCCTCCCGGTTCCTCTGTTCCTTCTTTTTCTGCTGCCACCATGGCCGGTAAAACTTCTGGTACTCCTCCTCCGTAACCTCCATCTGGATTTCTTCCTTGCCAGATTTAATAGTGATCTTTCTTTTTTGCATTCAGCATTCCTCTCTTTACCTTGCGGTAAAGCCAGAAAAACTGACTGCCAATTTCTATGCCGACAAAAAAAGACCGCAAAAAGCTACAATTCAACTTTTTGCGGTCTTTAAAATAAACCTTTACATCCAGAACCTCTTCCGGCGGACTTATTATTTGTTTTTGATTTATACTGTGGTATTTTTCATTGGTGTCTGGCATTCTGCTTATCGGGTGTTTTATCCCTGATATAAGCGCAGGGGCAGGCATCGTCTTTCTCCTTTCCGGCAGTACCGCACATATTCATGATTTTCATGTACTAATGCAGTCTGCTTTTAGGCAAATTTTTAACGATGCAGCACTACTTTCCATTATCTACCATGTATAAAAAGTATTTCCTGCATTAACGTATTTTAATATTTCATTTTGCTGCTATATCGCAGCATATTTCAAATTTTTGTTGCATTTTCGCAGCAGAAGTGCTATACTCTCCAAATAGAGGTGATGACATGTCTGCTGAAACACTAGGACAGTATTTAAGAGCTGTCAGAGAACAACATAAATTAAGCATGGGAAACGTTACAAAGGCAACTGGCATAACAAATACTCGACTCAGCCACTTGGAATGCGATGTTACTCGAAACCCTTCTCCTGTTGCTTTGAGAAAACTAGCTTTACTTTATAACATCAAGCTCATTGAATTATATCAGAAAGCTGGATATCTGATGCCAGAAGACACTGATTCATATATGGAAACCTGTTTTAAAGGTGTCGAAAAGCTAACCCAAGAAGATAAAAAACAAATACAAAATCAAATTGATTATTTGATTTTCCAACATGAAAAAGAAAGAGAGGGCAAACAATGATTTTTAAATTAGGAGAACTATTTTGCGGTCCCGGCGGAATCGCATGGGGGGCCCTCCATGCTGATATAGGAAATGATGAATATAAAATCATACATCAATGGGCAAACGATTATGACAAAGACACCTGTGAAACATATAGGTATAACATCTGTCGCGACAATCCTAAAAGCGTTTACCACAAAGACATCCGTGAGTTTAACCTTGAAAGTCTTCCTAAAATAGATGCCCTTGCTTTTGGATTTCCATGCAACGACTACAGTGTTGTTGGCGAACAAAAAGGCATGGACGGTGTTTTTGGCCCTTTGTATTCCTATGGAGTAAAAGTCTTAAATATATATAACCCGATATGGTTTGTTGCAGAAAATGTAGGAGGTCTCCGAAATGCCAATGACGGAAAATCATTTACTAAGATTTTAGATGAACTAAGAAAAGCTGGAGACTATGGCGGTTATACCGTAGTTCCTCATTTATATAAATTTGAAGAATACGGAATCCCCCAGGCCCGCCACCGGATAATTATTGTTGGCATCAGAAAGGACATTGGCGTTGCATATCATGTCCCATCCCCTGAGCCATATGCTGAAATTGACAACACATGCAGGAAAGCCATTGAAGAACCACCCATTCCCAAAAATGCCTTTAACAATGAGCTAACAAAACAATCCGAAACCGTCATTAAAAGGCTGGATCACATCCTCCCCGGCCAGAACGCCTTCACTGCCGATCTGCCGGACGATCTGAAACTAAATGTTCAAGGAGCAAAAATCAGCCAGATATATAAACGGCTTGATCCAGAAAAGCCGGCATACACAGTCACTGGAAGCGGCGGCGGCGGGACACACATATATCACTGGAAAGAATCCAGAGCATTAACAAACCGGGAACGCGCCCGGTTGCAGACTTTTCCTGATAGCTACAAATTTATTGGAAGCAAGGAAAGTGTCAGAAAGCAGATTGGGATGGCTGTCCCTTGCAAAGGAGCAAAGATTATTTTTGAGGCAATCTTAAAAAGCTTTGCTGGCATTGAATATCCCAGTATTGAACCTAATATCAACGAATAATATTTTAATAAAACCGAGGCCGGCGCTTCGGTTTTATTACACTGAAAAATCCATATAATATTGTTCATCATCCAGCTTATAAAACGTAACATCTGTACGTCCGTAAGCATCTAAATCACTTTTCCAAATATAAGCACCATTAGCCAAACCCAGCCTATTCCTAAAATATTCCCCAAGCTGTGCATTACTCAACGGTGTTGTAATTGCCTTATTCCCTTGCTGTTCCACTCTCAAAATAAGTTGATGGCCATCATCTGTAACCACCGTAAAATGCTGTTTATTCAGAGGGAAAAAACCTGTCCTGACCACAGAAGCCGGAAGCGGTATGTACGCTTCATTTTTATTACGCCTGCTTCTCTGTCCCCAATTAAGTCCTGACTTAGTTCCTACTTCCCCATTTTCCGTTAAAAGGGAGAGCGTAATCTCTTCTATATTCCCGCCCGACAAACTTCCGACTGGCCTATTTTCCATATCCAAAACGCTGTGTGTAGGGTACAGCACAACATATTCCTCAACTTCAGCATGATTACAGAATATAGTATCTTTCTCCACATCACAATAATACCTATATGCCTCCGTTGCATCACACTCTACCATATACTCCCTACGCTTTTCCCCAAATGCACTCTGGGTAAAATTTGCTGAACCTGTAAAAGCTGTAACAGGCTCATCTTCTCTAAGCCAGACATATACTTTAGCATGCACTGGTATTGAATCACAGACATAACTGCATTGATAATTCGCTACCTCATGAGGCATCTGTTCCTTCTGAAGCTCTTTAAATCCCTCATAAACAGAAATACTAAGTCCGTCAAAAGGCACCATCCCCACTATAAGGGATAAATCAATCGGTCTTGATGTGAATTTCTTCAAATTTTTTATGAACCAGGAAGCCATGTTAGGAGTTGCGTATCCTGACAGAATACACAGCCTGTCTGCCCCCGACTGCAGGGGTTCAAACAATACTCTCCTCGCCAAATCCGAATATTTCATAACCTTGTTCCTCTCAAAAACAGCGTCTTATTTACTCGCCTTCATCTAACACATCATAATAAACCAGATTTTCGGGCAGTTTAATATTCGGAACCCATATTTTTTTTCCGCCCCAGCCCTTTTCCCCGGTCATCTGATACATTGTAAGGACAATCCTATCCGTAATAGATGCCCCCAGCTGCCAGTCATTTGGAGATAACAGCGCACCTGTTCCTTTTGCAACATTTCTGTTCCGCCTGACAATCAAGACACCCTGTCCTGCTGGTTTTTCAGCAAGAAACATATCAAAAATAGCGCTAAAAACACTTATCTTAAAATCATCCTCTGATTTAATATGTGAAAAAATCTCCTGAATCAACTTAAGGCTCACCTGATAGCACGGCTGCAAATCATCAAATGCATCCAGCAGTCTGTCAATATCAGCAATCGTATCATTCTCCGGTGAATACGGATAATAATTAGTACCTCCTGAAATAACAGCCAGTTTCTTATTATCCAAAACATTTTTCCTTGTCGGATTCAACCCCTCAGGATAATAAATCTTCACATCAGCCGTACCTTTTTCCACTTGGGAAATAATCGAATTGTTGGTTGCATTGATATCTGAAAACAGCTTGTATAAATGTTCATCAATAAATACTTTCATAAGGCCGGCATCCCTGTCATAACCAAACATACGGCTGTGCTGCCACATCGTATCAGCCTGCGGTTTCTTTGCAGTCCTTGTATAATAAATTGTCTGAAGCCCTGCAAAGGTAACTCCACGGCCAAGCGTATTCCCGCCGATAATTATATTGGAGCCTGACACATAATCATCACTTCCCACGTCAGAATTACCATTCATTACAAGAACTTTTATTTCATCATTCTCCAGCAGCACCTGTATAATATCCAGGACATCACTAAAATTCCTTTTCTCAAACTTAACCGGAGTCAGCTCCTCATACCGCCGCTCAATCTCTGAAATAAATCCATCATCCCTGCATTTTCCCTTCATTTCTGAAAGCACTTTCGATACATCCTGCTGATATCTGCCATGTACTGCTTTCCGTACGCTTGGGTGAATCAGGAAATTACATACCTTTTTCCCCGCCGCCAGCATGATTCCCGTTACTGTCAGATGATGCAGCAACGCCTCTTCCAAAGGATCATTCAAAGAATCTATATAGGAAATACAGTTCCCTCTTCCCCCTGCCGGAAAGAAAAAATCTCCCCCAAGGTATCCATCTCCCGGTTGAAAATAATATGAAAAATACGGATGCCACCCTGACGACATTGTCTGCAGCAGCAGGGCCTGCGGCGTACCGGTGACCTGCAGATATATACTGCATGCCGACTTTGCCTTAATATCATCCAGATACCGGTTGATTGAAGATTTACTGTTTTTATTGACCATCGTATTTAATGAAGCCGCATCTGCCTCATCATCAATGATAAACAAAGGATTTCCTCTCATAAAACCAGTAGAGCCTAAAATATTAGACCACTGCTTTAAAGTCCTGACATTCTTCTTCAAGACAATTATAGCCGGCTGCATCAGACAATTCTCTGCAAATATCTCCGAATCATATTCATCACATATACAGAATCCCTCTAAATCTTCCCTTACACGCTCAATGGTCTGCTGCTGCAGAATAACATTATCCGTTGTCAATATCAGAAATACCGGGAATCCCAAATCTGCCGCTGCAGAAATGACTCCGAACATCTGCCCTGTTTTTCCCGACTGTACATTGCCAAAAAGAAGTCCAACTTCATGGTCACAAAAAGAAAATCCTTCAAGATATCTGGGCGCAATATTATCTACCGTCTTCCTAATTGAATCGGCTAACTGCCTATTCCCCCGCCCCTCTACTGTCTTCAAATATATATCAAGATATCTCATCTGCCGCCTCCTGTTGATGCCTGCTCTCCGGAAGGAATGACAGCATCCATACTTCCAGTTCCATACCATCTTCTGTTTTCGTCACGATATCCGTTTTCGTCAGTGAAATGGTATCACGACCGTATTTATTCAACATCTTATGGGTAATAACACCTTTCCCATCCTGGTCGCCTTCTACCCGGTTCACCGGCTCCACAAGACCGGCAGCCACAAGACGTCCCTTTATCCAGCGCCCCATAATTTTCAAATCATCTTTTGAATACAGGTTTTTATTGTTCTGTCCGCAGGTCCAGGCTTGAAACTTCCAGCCGTCATCTGTAATTGCCATAAATGGTTTTTGATGCAGCGGATATCCCGGCAGATCCCTGATAGTTTTACTGACCACCATTTCAATCTCCCACCACACCCGCTTTCTCCCGCCTGCATAACATACATTTATATTGGATCCCCGCATGGACAAATCCTTTTCATCCTCCGGCACTTTCAACGGAATTTCAAAAGATACATCTGTCATCCGCTTTTTATAAGCATCCACTTCCTCAGGCGTAACTTTTGAAACAAACTCCTGATCCACCAGTGCCCTGTTTACCTCCCGAATTAAAGGCACATCCTGTAGTTCAGATATATTAGCCGAACACTTCGGAAGCATAATATCCCTGATATGGGCAGAAATCTCCTCCAGCTCATCCGGCTCCTCTGTAACCGCTGACAATTCATACTGACGCAGGTTAGACGCTTCCAGCTTAATCGCACCCAGATTATGGGAACCAACCACGGCAGAAAATGGCTTTCCGCCCTTATAGAAAACATATGCCTTCCCATGATATTTAAACGCCCTCACCAAACGCACTTCGCCGATTCCGCGGTCATTCCAATGCTCATTCAATGCTGCCGCTACATTATATGTACCCTCCGGCATACCCTCATGATAATACATGCCGATTGTCAGGCATACCCTCTTAATCCCGGCCTCATCAACCAGGCTTTGCAACTGCTTCAATGCCGCCTTCGATACATATCCGACTGCAATATCAATTTCATCCGCTTCACTCACGGCATCCATAAAATAGTCAATAAACGCCTTCTGCCCGTCTCCCAGCTTCAAAGGAAGCATATTAGAATATAATAAACGCATTTTTCTTCTCCATCCTTGGTAATTACTGCAAGTATAACAGATAAATATGAATCTTCCTATCGCTATTCCTTATCCGCATCCAGAAACAGCCCGTCATCCTGCATATTCATTTCAAAAATACACTCCTCAATCACCCGGATACACTCTCCGCAGTTTTTCAAAATATCTTTCCCCCAAAAACGAACCACCGTCCATCCCATAAACATGAGGGCCTTATTCACATCATCATCCCGCTCCATATTCCTTAATATCTTTTTCTTCCAATACTCTGGATTGTTTCCCGCCTCTAAACGCGGTTTCAAGACCTCCCAGTCTTTTCCATGAAAGAACTCGCTGTCACAAAAAACGGCTATCTTATACTTCGTCAATGCGATATCCGGTTTTCCCGGCAGTGCGGCATAATTCTTTCTATACCGAAAACCTCTTGCCCACAGTTCTTTCCTCAGCTTCACTTCAATACTGGTATCGCTTGACCTGATATTCCGCATATTTTTATGCCTTTGTTCCTTGGTAAGATTATCCACTCTATCAGCCCCAAATCACAATATAAACATTTTTACTGCTATCATCATCTACCCAAGATACTCAATCTCAAGGCTGTTAGAAGAGGTAAACGTTACTTTAACTCTCCCACCTACTTGTGCGCCAACGCTTCTATACCAATTACCAATGCCTTTTAAGTTTCCCTCTTCTGCAAATTGCTTTGCGTATACATCTCCTGCCCTGCTACATCCCTGTGCAAGCAAAGTACCAGAATAAATGCCATTTACAGCGGTACAACGAAATCTTGGGTCTGCAGTAGGATGATTATCATTAAATATCTCAAACCGCTCTGCATAATGCCTCGGTATCTTAATATAACCTTCTCCATAAATTGGATCGCGGGTATCAGTATAGCGATATGTACCCCATCCTAAATGAGATGGTTTTAATGCAACTATAAATATATCTCCTCTCCTTGTCATAAATATTAACTCCTCCCTTCTTCGTATAATCTTTTTATTTCCCGCCATCTATTCAAAAATAATTTTCTTGTACGAACAATTTTTTGATATTATTGCTAATGTAGCATTTACTTTCTTCCTAATTATTGTACGTTTTTATGCAAATAATTGTTTTGTCTCACTTACAAAGTATTATACCAAAACAGCAGTTATCTTACAATTGCTACTCTCAATTTTTCATTTGTAAAAGGCAATACACCCAAAGCCTTTCCCAACATCCTTTTTTAGTAATAAAAAAAGTTCATTAGCTGTTTTCTGACTAATGAACCTTTACTTATCCTGTTTTTCTAATCTATTTTCTCCCATTCATCTGAAACACATCATGCCCCTTAATCCTCCTTACCGCCTGCCGCAGACTCCTCGCTCTACCATGCCGATGATACGGCTGGGATGCTCTGTGCTTATGAAATATAACACACGCTCTCTCCCCAGGATACTCCGGATTATGGATATACCAGAAATGGCCGGTATTCTTCGACTGGATTGTCACATCATAATCTCCCATCAAAATAATGTTAAAATAAGACCTATCCAGCACCTGCATATCACTCTCCCGAAACACCGTCCAACTTCCCTTTCTCAAACCATGCCGCTAATGCCTGCTCCACAACCCCTGCCACATCCTCAGCCTTCACATCCGCAAAATACCGCTCATACACAGCCGAAGAAATTCTTATAGATTTACCGC
The DNA here is from genome assembly GCA_900548905.1 of uncultured Lachnospiraceae bacterium. Taxonomy (GTDB): domain Bacteria; phylum Bacillota; class Clostridia; order Lachnospirales; family Lachnospiraceae; genus Eisenbergiella. Next base: position 21,361 of record URMK01000010.1, read on the forward strand.
CTTTCACTTCTTTTCTCTTCCCCGCAAAACGCTCCAGCACTAGCTTTTCCGTCACTTCCTCCCCTATATCCTTTAGGCACTTGGCTGTATCGGCATCCAGCCTTAACTTCCCCTGTCCTGCCAATCCAGACACCGTCTCCTGCTCCTTTGCAGATAAATAGGATAAATCCACGGCAGTCACCAGCGAAAGCGTTCCGTTATCCAAGCGTTCCTTCAATGGCTGTTCCAACTGATTCACCCGGATATACCTAGCGATATTCCTCCCCGTCATCCCATACTCTTCACCAACGGCATCCCGACTTTTCGTCCGGTGGACATCATGTCCACAAGTCTCCGCTGTGTCCGCGCCGCTTAACCTTTCAATCTCCTGCAGGATGTCATTGCGTTTCCCCTGATTGCTGACCTTCTCATACCGCTCTGCCAGTACCGCCGCCTTCTCTGACGGAAGCAGTTCCGCAAATCCCCGCTGTATTACATTCGTCTCAATCACGTACACATAGGCATCCGCCTCCGTCAGCTCCGTCTTCACGATGGCCGGCACTTCTGTCAGTCCTGCCATTCTCCCCGCATTCTGCCGGTTATGCCCGGCAAGCATCTCATAACCTTCTGATCTCTGCCAGACAATTACAGGATTCAAAATACCATGCTCCCGGATACTCTCCACCATATCCTCCAGCCGCTCCCCCTCATACAGCCGGAAGGGATGGTTCCGAAATGGACGGATACTGTCAATAGGCAGCATCTGTATTCCATTCTCCGCGGCAGATACATCCTCTACACCACATAATACGTCCACAGCATCATTAAATACCTTCCTCTTTGGAGTATTAGCCTTCATAAGCAACCAACTCCTTTGAAAATTGCCAATAAGCAATACTGGCGCTTGACTTAAGGCTGTACTGCCCAACCGGCATACTGTAATAAATGCTCTCTCCAACCTTCACTGTATTGGGAATCCTGGTGTCAAATACCCGGATCTGCTCCTGGAAGCTGTCTTCCAAATCTTCTGCCAGTAACTTGCACAGCTTAGTCCTGGAATCGCACATGGTCAGCAGGATGCCTGCAATCCCCAGTTCCGGGTTAATCCTCCTCCGAATCTTCATCACAGTCTTAAGGAAATCCTGCATCCCCAGCATTGCAAGGAGCTGTGGGTTTACCGTAATAATGACTTTGTCTGCAGCCGCCAAAGCATTGATGGTTAGAGTCCCCAAAGACGGGCAGGTATCAATTAAAATGTAATCGTACTTCTCACGCAAAGGCTCCAATATTTTAGACAGTATCTTCTCTGTCCCCATTTCCAGCCTTAACTTTGCATCCACCACTGACAGGTAAATGGAAGATGGAATAAAATCTATCTCCTCTTTTGTCCTTATGTACCTCTTCGGAGCAGGCAACTTTGTGTCTTCAATTTCCGCCATCATTAAATGCCCGATGGTATGCTCCAGTTCCCCGGTATTCTCAATCCCGAAACAAGCAGTCAGATTCGCCTGGCTGTCAAAATCCACTGCCAGCACCTTCTTCCCCATCTTCTGTAAAAAATATGCCAAATTCAGAACGGTTGTAGTCTTTCCCACACCGCCTTTCTGTGAGCCTATCATGTAAATCTTTCCCATAATCAATATCTTCCTTTCTTCTCCGCTACTATACACGCCATCTGTTCCTCAAATGCATCAATATAACTGTCCTCTTCCCTTGGCGTAATAACCAGCTTCCCCTCCTCGCACTGGACATTCACCGGCATGTTAGCTGTAAATCCCCATTCTTCCAGCCATGCTCCTTTTAACGTCAGTGTCGGTGTCGGTTTATACCTATACCCGGACTGTTCATAGACCTTTAACGTTCTATTATTTTTTTTCATACTCTCTACCACCTTTTATGAAGATTTACAGTATAGCACCCTGGAAGTTTGTTCAGAAATATCTATGAACCTGATGAGTACGCAATAGACAAAGATACATCAGAATGATTGTATATGTACGAAGCAATACTGTAAGAAAAACTTGTTAATCGTTACATACTGCAATAGATTGGGCGTTGTAAGATCCCTGACTTTCAGTAAATAAAGCTGATTTATAGCTGTGGTACAAAAACACAGGTTTAACTCTTCCACAGCGCCCGGTTCACATTAAACCCGGCCGGAACTTGTCAACCAACATTACAACACCCCTGTTGCAACCCGTCAGCATTTATAAGGACTTCGGACCTTCACACTTCCCAGTGTGGTTGCTTTAATTTTAAGGAAATGGTCTTTTCAGCTAAAATATTTTTCTTATATTTCTTTTAAGCATCCAATAATATTGTTTTCGTACTCGCTAATATAATATTAGCATATACTAATATTATTGTCAACATGAATATTAGCGTTTGTTAAAATTTCTTTTACTTTTATTAATAATATGTTAGAATTGCCTTATATGAACTAAGGTGGTGATTTTATGATGAGATATTATAAGCTTTTTGATCTACTCTCACGCCGTGACATGAAGAAAACTGATTTATTAGAAGTGATTTCTGCTCCCACACTTGCAAAGTTGTCAAAAGGAGAAAGTGTGACAACGGATGTGCTTTGTAAAATTTGTGCATTTTTAAATTGTCAGCCAGGAGATATCATGGAATACATCAAATAAAAAATCCGGTAATGTAGGATAACTGTATTCCTACATTACCGGATTTTAACTTACAAAACACTTTACTACCTAAAACCTTTGAGTCCATTAGAAATTTCAACCTATTACATTTAATCAAATCATCTTAAAATGCCTCAATGCATCTTCTATCGCTTTTTCCTTTTCTAATGGTACATGTGGAACTTTAGATTTCCCATCGCCAACATTATAGTTAATTCTTTCAATTAAGCCATGTTTTCTTTTAACCTGTGCCACATATAATTGCGATACCTTCATCCCCGTATGTTCAAACACATATTGCTTTATTTCATCATAGGTTGCCTTACTCTCTGCCGTTGTTAAATCCATCTCATCAAGCTCAATTTTAACCTCAATAGATTTGGCCGACTTTAGTTTGGACAAAAGGACAACCGTTTCAACATGTCCAACCCAAGGAAACATATCCACCATCCAACACTCCTCCGCCCGATACCCCAGCTTCTTCAACACTCCCAAATCCCGCCCCAAAGTCACCGGATTACAGGAAATATACACGATCTTTCCCGCCCCAAGCAAAGCCGCGCTGCGCAGAAATTCCTCCGTACTCCCATTCCTCGGCGGATCCATCAGCAGCACATCCGCCTTTGCCCCTTCCGCTGCCATCTGTGTCAGGAACTGCCCCGCGTCCGCTCTATAAAAACGCACATTCTTTATTCCATTCACCTTGGCATTCACAATCGCATCCCTGACCGCATCCGGATTCATCTCCACCGAAATCACATTCTGCGCATGCTTTGACGCAATCATCCCAATCGTCCCAATACCGCAGTAAGCATCAATAACCGTTTCCTTCCCGCTCAGCCCTGCAAGCTCCACAGCTTTCGTATAAAGCTTCTCCGTCTGCACCGGATTAATCTGATAAAAGGATGCAGGAGAAATACGGAATCTGCATCCGCAAAGAACATCTTCAATATATCCCTTCCCATACAAGATCTGCTGTTTATCCCCCAGAATCAGACTGTCAGTACGATTATTCACATTCTGTACCACCGTAGTGATTTCCGGATGTGCTTTCAGTAACGCATTGGTAAAATTCCTCTTAGAAGGGAATATCGGCGAAGCCGTCACCATAACAACCATAACCTCTCCGGTTGCAAATCCTCTGCGCACCAGCACATAACGGAGCAGTCCGTATCCCGTATCCTCATCATAAACCTTGATTTTAAAGGAGCGCAGCATCCCCCGGATTGTCCCTATGATTTTATCAGCAAGCTCATCCTCAATCAGACATCTCTCCACAGGTATCACCCGATGTGTCCCTTCCTGATACACTCCGGATATCGGATTCCCCTTCCGATCCCTGTCAAAAACCGCGGTCACTTTATTTCTATAGTTCCAAGGATTTTCCATGCCGATAATCGGTTTGAAACGTCCTTTCAAATCCGGACATTTTTCCAGTTCCTGTTTGACAAACTCTTCCTTTTTCTTCAGCTGTTCCTTATAGGTCAGATGCAGATATTTACAGCTGCCGCATTTTTTTTCATTGATACACTTTTTTTCATTGGCACGTTTTTTTTCATGTGTATTCTTTTTTTCATGAGTAAAGTTCTTTTCATTATTTTGTCTATTATTACAGTTCTTTCCATTATTACAGTTTTGTCCATTTACTGTGCTATTATCACTTACACTCTTCTTTTCCATGATTTCATTCCTTATCCTTCAATTGTTTAAATATTTCTTTGTATTCCCCGCCGAAAATACTGCCTTTTCTCCATACAAAATAAAAATCATGCTCCACATTAAAGTCCTTCAGAGGGATTTCCCGGAGGCAGCCCTGTGCAAGTTCCCGGCGGACCGCCGCTTCGTAAAGGAAGGTTATTCCGCGGCCTTCCTGCACCAGATATTTCATGACCTGAATATTATTGATCTCATGCAGCCTGCGGAAATCTTTTACCGACAGGTTCTTTCCCTCCAGAATGCGCTCCAGGACCTCCCTTGTACCGCTCCCTTTTTCCCGGATGAGAAGCGCTTCGCCCAGCAGATCCTCTGTCCTGATTTTCCGGCTGTCATTCGCCGCCCGAAGCCTGTAACCGGCTCCGGCTACAGGTATGTACTTTTCAGTTGAGTAAATCTGATAATCATAATCCTGGCGTGAAAAATAGCCTTCCACCAGCGCAAAGTCCAGTTTTCCTTCGTCTATCAGGCTTAACAGATCCGCCGTATTAGCGACCGTAACATGAACGGACGCTTCCGGAGCTTTAAGCATGTAGCTGCTGAGCATGGACGGAAGGACAAATTCTCCGATAGTCATTGTTGCCCCCATCCGCAAACTGCGTTCTGTAGCACCCGCCTGAGAGAGCAGCTCTTTTAACGCATATTCGTCATGACGCATGGTGAGGCCCGCGCTTTGCAGCAGGCGGCCTGCTTCCGTAAGCACCATCTTTTTCCCTTCACTTACAAATAGCCTGGTTCCGTAATATTCCTCCAGGTGTCTGATATGCTGGGATACCGCGGGCTGGGTAATGCACAGTTCTTCCGCTGCCTTCGTATAATTCAGGTTTCGGCACACGGCCAGAAAGGTTTCCATTCGAAAATCCTGCATGAGTTCTCCTTTTATTATAGCTTCCGCCGGCTGTCAGAATCCGTCGTTTTTCTTTCTTTTTCTCTTTTTTATAATAACATAGCCTTATATAAAAAGAAATACGGATAACTTTTATTTATTCTAGCTCTTCTGTTGTTTCGTGCAGCTTCCGGCGTTTTCTATCTTCTTTTTTCCAATATCATCTTGACGGATTCTCCCGCACAGACTACAATGGACGATATAATTTTCCGTTATTTCCTATAAAGAAGGCTGATGGAGGTATTCTGCATGATAAAATTAATTTGTTCTGATGTGGACGGTACCTTGGTTCCGGACGGAGGCCATGAGCTGAATCCGGAGTATTTTATGCAAATCCGCCGGCTGAAAAAGGCAGGTATTTTATTTGCCGCTGTTTCCGGCCGTTCTTATTCCAGTTTGAAAAAGCTGTTTGCTCCTGTAATTGACGATATTTTGTTCATCTGCGACAATGGTGCCCGTACGATTTATCGCGGGAATCTGCTCTCCTGCTGCACCATACGCCGGGATTTGGCTCTGGATATAGTGCGTGAAATAGAAGAACTGCCGGGCTGTACTACTTACATTTCTGCCATGAAAGATGGTTATGTAAAAGAAGGGGCTGATGAGCTTTATCAATGGCTGACAGAGGGGTATGAGCTGGATATCATTAAGCTGAAGCGGATGCCTGAGGATCTGCCCGCCAACGACGGTATACTCAGCGTGGAAATGTATCATCCCACGGATGCAGAGGGCATCGCCCATCAGGGATTGTATCAGAAATGGCATGGACATCGGGAACTGCAGCTGGTGTGTGCCGGAAAGCAGTGGATGAATTTTACCCCCATCAACGCGGATAAAGGGATTGCGCTTTCCGAATTTCAGAACCGGTACGGGATAACTCCCGGGGAAACCATGGCCTTTGGAGATAACTTAAATGACGCCAGTATGTTGCTGCGTGCGGATCTAAGTTATGCTATCGGCAATGCCCGAAAAGAAATCAAAAGCATGACACGATTCGTAGCGGATACGAACCTTAACGATGGCGTGCTGCAGATACTGCGCAGGGTAAAAGCAAACTCTCTTTAGTACTCCATCCAGTCAGCAGCATTTCTGGCTGGATGAAGTATTAGAGACAGGAAGATAAACTTTTTATATCGTATATAAGGGCTACTGGTAAAACAGAGTCTTTTACCAGCATGAACAAAAGTTCCTGTTATCCGGCTTTCTCTGACGCATCAAACCAAATAGCGTTTATTTTTATTCAGATATAAAATTCCCTCTTTTCAAATAGTAAACCTTATGTTATACTTTAACACATGCAGATATAGTTCATCGGTAGAACGCTAGCTTCCCAAGCTGGAGAGACGGGTTCGATTCCCGCTATCTGCTTTTTAGTCTGAAGTTTCAGTTTTAAGAACTTCAGACTATTTTTTTGTTCCAGCCCCTATAATCATGACATTTCGGTTGTCCTTCATCTTCCCCACTTAATCTTCTACATATATTCTATTTTCTCTTACGAGTATTTTCATAAACTCAGACCTTTTATTCCCTATGAGTATACCAAACCATCCCAAAATCTTAAGAAAATATTTCCTATGATTAATGAATCCCATCGTATATAATATAATTGAGGTGAAGTCAATGGCAGATATTTTGGACTTTTTATTTGCAATCGTTGAGTTATGTTATGATCTCCGGGAAAGCTATGTAAAATATGTAAAAAGGAAAAAACGGAAAAAGGAATAATTCCTTCACACTTAAACCGCACCATCCGGAAATATCCTTATCCACAAATCATTCCTCTGAAGGCGTCCATTCAACAGCACGCCTCCGGTATCGTGCACAGAAAAATCTTTTACCCAGGATAAAACTCCTGAAACAGCTCTTATAATCCGGAATATCTTCCCTTTTCGGCCCCCTGAACTCGAAGGTTGTCCTATTACATTTCTCATATCCCACTCCGTCTATTTCATAGTCCTTACGGAATTTACAGTTATCCCCTCTGCAATGCTTGCAGTTCCCATCATCTCCTGTAAAAACAGTTTTTATATACGAAGGCAAGCCGCTGATATAGGCCGCATGCTTCGATACCTTGTTAAAAAACAGCCGCAGCACGATACCATCCTCTTTCATATAAATACGGGCTGTCACATTTTTGGATTTGACGTTCGTCTTCCTGAAGATAAGCATATACCTTCCCCAACAGAAGCCGCTGCCGATTTCGCCGCCGTATGTATAACCCAGTTCTTCCAGTTTTTTTGTAAAATCTATGATAAAAAGCTTGTCTTTCTCTTTCAGAAAATCAAATTGTTTTTCCACCATCTGAACTTCTATCATTCAAATTTCTCCTTCTGAGTAACCGCCATTAACCGATCAAGCTGCAGGTTTTCCAAATCCTCCGGAACAGTTACCCAGGCCTCATAGTCATGAAAGCCTGTTTCGTCTGCCGGATTCGGATGGTTAAAGCCGAAACGTCTTAAATCCGGTTTCTTTATATGCAGCCTGCTTTCCCTGACAAAACGGTCAAGCAGGAAATTGGCATGCATTTCCGGTTCCACACCGATATGACGGGCGGCGGCCACTACCGCAGGAGGGAGCCAGCTAATCCGCACATCATTGATCCGGGAAAGGTTTTCGTCCGCTTTCTGCAGATTTCCCAAAGTCTGTTCCCGCTTAATGGTGTTTTCCACAAGTCCCAGCACTTCTATATCCGCAAGCAGAATATCGTCTGACGGCATTATGCTTTCCAGCGAAATCGCCGTTGTTTTGCCCAATTCCTCCAGTAATCGCCTGAGTATATCCCTGACAGTGGAAAGAGCGGTAATTTCTTCATCCGGCTCCCTGATATTCTGCCGAAAAACTCAATAGCGGCTAGGGCATCTGTATTTTCCAGTATTAACTTTTTCTGCCGCACCGGTATCCGTAGTTTCTGCAAAAGCAGGATCTTCAGCATCCGGGCAGAGATTCCCAGGTTTTGGAGACATGGCTTACGGTCATTTTCTCCATATTGTACCTCCTTGTATAATCACTACTATAAACTACGACACGGTGTCAAAGTCAATTGAAAAGAATTTCTGATAATTATATGACATACTGTTGTCAAGTTTAATATGTTACACTGTTTTCTGTCAAAGGGAATATCCTAATCCGGAATGTCTTTATCTATTATACATAGGTTCCGTCCGTGTCAAACAGATATACCATCTGAAAAACAGATACTGTTTTGCCGGCAAGTATTCTCGCCGAAAAAACAGCCAGTGAAAGGAAAAAACGGGATGACTCATGAAGAAAAAATGAATTTGCTTATAGACGGCAAATATCCGCTATCCGCCAAATATGATCCGGAATGGATATTCGAAAATAAAATGGGCTGCCAATGTCTGTGGCTGGCGGAGTCTTTGTCACAGATAATGATATTAAAGCCGGGTATGCGGGTGCTTGACATGGGCTGCGGAAATGCTCTCACATCCATTTTTCTTGCCAAAGAATTCGGGGTTACCGTATTTGCAAACGATTTATGGGTCAGTCCATCCGAGAACTGGGACCGTATTTGCAGTGCAGGCATGGAAAATCTGGTGATTCCCCTTCATGGGGAGGCTCATGCTTTGCCGTATGCCGATAATTTCTTTGATGCAGTTGTCTGTATTAATTCGTTTCAGTTTTATGGGACAGCCGATAACTATTTAAGTGATTACATGGCCCGTTTACTTCGTCCGGACGGGCAGTTTGGTCTTGTGACCTGGGGCCCCGACAAAGAATTTTCGGGGCAAGTCCCTCCTGAACTTGCAGAAAAATGGTGGCCTGATTTCTACTACTTTCATTCATTGGAATGGTGGAAATGGCATTTTGTAAAAACAAAGCTTTTTTCCATTGAAGCTGGTGATGATTTGCAGGGAGACGGTGTGCGTGTTACACGACAATGGGCTAAGATTATGGAAAAAGACGATAACACCCATAACAATGAGATTATGCGCTGGAACAGAATGGTAGCAAAGCGCAATCATTCCCGGGCTGACGATTACAGGATTTAAAGATTATACCAGCCGTATCACGGTTCTTTCTTAGTCTTTATGAAAAGGTCCTGCATATAATAAAAACAACTACTATTTCAGGAAAAAATATGCAGACCTATTGTAAAATGACCCTGGAACACACCATGTACTATGAAGATATTGCGGTTCTCACTTACACTATTAACTATCCATGCTTTACCTCATCCTGCTGTCCGGTTCAGAATATTAACAATTTTTATTACAAGGAAGCAAAAGACAGGGAGGATTACTGCCGCACCATTTTATACCGACAGGCTCTGGAAGATGCCAAAGCCACGCAGGAGCGGCCTTTTAACAGCTATGAATTCGTTTCCGCATTCACCATAACCTACAATACAAAATGCATGGTAAGCTTATACATGGATTCTTATACCTACACCGGCGGAGCCCATGGGAATACCATACGAACCTCTAATACCTGGAATTTAAGGAACGGCACATTTATACAGCTTGGTGACGTATATCCTCTTACCCCGGATTCCTTGTGCAGGCTGCGGCAAAGCATCGAACAGCAAATAGCAGAAAGGCTGCAGGAAAATCCCGGAACTTATTTTGATGAGTTTCCATTTTTAACAAACGAAAATTTATGTCTGGATAATTTCTATCTCGAACCATGTAACGGCATCCTTTATTATCAGCAATACGAAATCGCTCCGTATTCCACCGGAATACCCACATTCTGCTTCCCGGTATGGAATATCTTTTAAATGCCTTCCGAATGACGGTACCTGTATTATATTTCCTTTCCTCCCCCTAATCCATGTTGGCGGCGAAAGCCGCCTTTCTCTATAGAAGGGGTGACCTTTCCCCCGCATACATGAGTGTCAGCCTGTGCATGGCCCTGGTACAGGCTATATAAAGAAGTCCTCTGTCCTTCTCCGTCCGGTAGGTTTCCCGATCCACATCGGGAAGGATTACCTCGTCAAATTCCAGTCCTTTTGCCATCTGAATAGAAGTCACGGACACACCTCCGGTAAACGAGGTGCTGTCCGGTGCAATCCGGTGCAGTTTACAGACATCTGCAAGAAGTGCCTCCATAGTTTCCGCATCCTCATTGGTTTTCATAATAATTCCCAATGAACGATTGGGGCCGGCTTCAAACCGGCGTACAGCCTCCGTAAGCAATTTCTTTTCCTCCTCTTTATCCGTACAAAAAACCACTCCCGGCTCTTCTCCATGCCTTTCCACAGGCTTCAGAAAGTCATTCGGGCAGATGCGTTTGGCAAACCGGATGATTTCCCAGGTGGAACGGTAGCTTTTATTCAGCATTACAAACTCCGCGTCTTTATAAATCGTCCGGATATCCTTCAGCGTATGAAGATGGTTGGGATTGATGAATTGCCCAAAATCCCCCAGAATGGTTTTGGGGCAGCGGAACATCCCGTTCAGCACCGCAAACTGTACCGGTGTATAGTCCTGCATTTCATCGATAACCAGATGCCTGGTAATCCCGTTCTCCCGAAAGCCCTCCAAAGCGCCGTAGAGGTACAGGAACGGATAGACATCCTCCCATTCCAGGGTTTTAGGCGCCGGCATGACAAAGAGATTGGGAATCCCCATTTTACGGTAAAAATCCTTATAAAGGGTCAGAGGATCCTTTATGGCAAGCATGGCTTCCAGACCTTTTTGAATCTGCCTTACACGGGGAATTGTTTCCTCTCTTATGTTCTCTGTCAGGAATTTTTCCCGGATATCTTCCGCAGCCAGCTCCAGTCGGCGTCTGACTGGCTGCCCTTTATAAGCATGGAACCGGAGGTGTATCCATTCTTTTGATGCGAGTAAGGAGCCGCATCGGTAATCTTCAGGGGAAAAAACCGCGAAAGGCAGCTGTTTTTTATACTCTTCCAACAGCCGGAGGTATTTCATGGTGGATTTGAAGCGGATCCGCTCCGCCAGGTCTGGTCCCGTTTCCTTAAGGGGATCCCTTTCCGGCAGAAAAACGATAACCTTTTCCAGCTGTTCCCGGGCAATTTCCGGCAGACTTGTTCCGGATACCGGTTCTTCGCCAAGTTCCGGAATGACGTTGGATATGTAATCTCCAAAGACTTTGTTAGGAGAAAGAATGGTTACGTTCCGGGAGCCTAGTCGGTTCTGGAACCGGTAGAGAAGGTAGGCAATCCGATGCAGTGCGATAGATGTTTTTCCGGATCCTGCCACCCCCTGGATAATGAGTGTTTCCGCTTTTTCGTTACGGATTATCCGGTTCTGTTCTTTCTGGATAGTAGAAAGGATGGATTTCATTTTTTCGTCCGAAGCGTGGCTCAGTTCCTTTAACAGTACCTCATCCCGGACATTGCCGGAGCTTTCCAACGCGTACTCCATAACCCCCGCCGTTATTTTGAACTGTCTTTTCCGGGTAAGTTCGCCGGATATAAGGCCGGCCGGCGCTTCAAAGGCTGCCGGACCGTTTTCGTAATCATAGAACAGGCCGGCGACAGGAGCCCTCCAGTCAAAAATCAACGGCTTCATTTCATGCCGGAATGCATAGCGTCCGATATAAAAGATTTCTTCCCTGCTGCTGCCTTCTTCCCGGAAATCAACCCGGGCAAAGTATGGGGATTCCTTCAGGCGGGCCAGCCTTTCCTTTCCCTCTGCGGCGAAAGCGCCGTTTCTGTCTGTCTGTTTCAGAAGCAGTTCATTTTGGAACATTTCATGCGGATCGATTTCTCCCCGGTTATCCGCCATATACCGTTTTGCCTCCCTATACTCCTGTTCCAGCCGTCCGACGGACTCCTCCGATTTCTGCAGCGCTTCCTCCAGAATGGCATTGACGCGTTCCAGATGGCTGATTTCATCCGGGAAGGGGATGTTATTGGCTTCCATCGCCGCCCTCCTCTCTGTGCAGGACAAACCGTTGTGTGGGATAACCGAATTCCACCAGCAGCTCCGCTTCCGCAAATCCCAGCCCCTTGACTGCCCTTCGGTGTCCGGTATCCGCCCTGTCGCCCTCCCGATAAGTGGTAATACTGATATCCTTTCCCCTGAGAAGCTCTCCCATTACCTTATCCAGAAATGCTTTGGGTATTCCCATTTTCCGGTATAAGGGGTGGCAGCCCATAAAATCAATGCTTCCGTTTTCACTGGAAAAAAGCAGAATCCCCACAGCCATAGTCCTGTCCTTTAAGATAAGAGCCTGTTTGGTACGGATCTTCTCCCTGAGCACCCGGATATATTCTTCTTCCTCCAGGCAGGGAAACCCATCGATGACCAGCCGCACCAGCTCCATCCAGCAGGGAATATCCTCCGGTACGGCAAAGGTAATATCCCATTGCTGTTTCTGTGTTTGTTCCAGCATTTTAAAACTCCCTTCTAAAGAAAACCGCAGCTGAAGCGGATAAAACCGTTCCTTTTCCCGGTATCTGCCAGGCGATATCTTATACATTGCCGTAAAGCCTGAGGTAAAGGCCTGCTGGCTTTCATAGCCTGCCGTGAGCGCGATCTCCAGAATAGGCTTGTCGGAAAAGACAAGCAGCTTTGCCGCCTCCGTCAGTCTCCGGCGCTGGATATAATCGTGGACGGTCAGCCCTATGGTATCGGCAAACATACGATGCAGGTGGTATTTGGAATAGTGGACTGCTTCCGCTATTCTGTCCAGATCCAGCTTTTCGGTAAGATGTGCTTCCACATAATCAATTACCGCCGCAATATTTCCTATGCTGTTGCTTGGCATATGCATTTCCTCCCTTCCAACCCTTATTATACCCAATCCCATGAACTGTCTTTTCATCATTCTTGCGGTTTTCCTGTTTTCAGACAGAAAAATGTAAATGAAAAAGGCCGTCTGAACTGTTGCCACTGATCACGGCCAAATTTATAAAACAAAATCATTTCCTTGACAAAAATTCGAACTCATAGTACGATAATTAAAATATTAGTTTGATTTGAATTGAGGATCCACTATGACAGGAAGAAAAAAAGAAGCCCTCACCCAATTCCATAAAAAAAACATCCTGGATACAGCAGAAAAGCTTTTTTCCGAAAAAGGAATCCGCCAGACTACCATGGACGATATCGCCAAAGCAGCGGACTACAGCAAGTCCACCATTTACGTATATTTCCAAAGCAAGGACGAAATCTATAATCATATCATCTATGGCCATATGTGCCGTCTGAAGGACGCGCTTGCGGAATGCATCAGGGAGGCTCCGGATCTGGAACATCGTTATTTTCTTATTTGTGAAAAGCTGTCCCGCTTTTATGAGCAGTACCCTCTCTATTTTTCCAGTATCCTCGGGAATATCCCGGTAGATGACCAGGCCCTTGCCGGCAGTGAGATTCTGCGCCTCCTATATGACGTGGGGGAAGATATCAATGACTGCATCCTGGAATTGTTCCGGCAGGGGATCCGGGAAGGCAGCCTGCCCTCATCCATTCCTGTCCTCCCTTCTGCTTTTACCCTATGGGCCTCTCTCGGCAGCCTGATCCCCATGGCCTATGAAAAGGAATGTTATCTGATAAAAAGAATGAATATGGATAAAACGGAATTCCTTCAGCATGGCTTCCGTATGCTGCTGCGTTCCTTAAAGGAGGATTGTTAACATGGGGATTTTATCCGGTTTTTTATGCCTGCTTTGTTTTTGCCTGCTGACGGTCAAAGCCGTAACCAGGAAGTTCGGTTTTCCACAGGCCGATGCTTTCCTGATGAAGCTGCATAAGCCTTTATCCGCCGCTTTGCTTATCCTCTTGCCCGTCCATCTTTTCTTCACTCTCCCGCTGGTAAAAACGCGGCATTTTTCCGTATATCTTGCCGGTGCAGCTGTTTTGCTTTCCTTCGTCCTGCTGATAACCCTTTGCCACATCTGTAAGGATAAGCGGCGCCGGCTTACCTGGCATCGTTTTTTTACCTGTCTCATGTTGTCGGGTATTGTTTTTCATATCGCTGCTTATTACATGGATTACGCAGCTTATCGGGCCGCTGTTGCGGATATTCATCTATCGGGCGTCGATTTTTCCCGTATGCCGGACGGAACCTACACGGGTGAATACGATGCAGGCTATATTTACGCCAAAGTACAAGTCACGCTTACGGACGGGGGCATTTCCGGCATCACGCTGCTTTCCCATGAAAACGAACGGGGTACGGCTGCAGAAGAGGTACTCGCCGTTATTACCGATACCCAAAACCTGCCGGTGGATGCCGTCACCGGTGCAACCTGCTCCAGCCTGGTACTCCAGAAGGCTGTCGAAAACGCATTGACAGGAGGAATATCCCATGAATAAATGTATGATTTTCTACGTATCCCAGCACCATCACAATACGGAAAGGCTGCTGAAGCAGGCCATAGACAAAGAATCCGGGGTGGAACTGGTTCTCCTTTCCCATGCCGGCTGCCCCGCCCCGGATCTTTCAGACACCGCCTGTTCTTCTCTTTCTCGTTCGGCTGCCTTTCCAACGGCTCCTCTCCTGCCTTCTCCGGCCTCTTGTCCGCTCATCGGCCTTGCCTCCGGCATTTATATGGGGAAACCGCATACCGCCCTGATTTCCTTTCTGGAGCAGCACCGGAAGGAGCTGGCCGGACGAAAGGTTTTCCTCCTTCTTACCAGCGGATCCGGAATGAAAAAATACGCCGCAGACTTTTCTTCTCTTACAGAAAGTTATGGCTGCCGCGTACAGGGCTGCTTTCAGTGCAAAGGCTACGATACCTATGGTCCATGGAAGCTTATGGGCGGAATTGCCAAAGGCCGCCCCGACGCATCCGATATTTCCCGGGCCCGCGCCTTTATCCAGGAACAGCTCCGCGGCCTGCCCTCCGAAGGATCCCAATAACGCAATAACGGACGATGGCAAAGCATGGATCAAAACAAGCCTTTCGGGCAGCGGCTTTTGTCCGAAAGGCTTATCTGTATGCTTTTTTACAGGTCTCCACAAAAAAGGCCGCCGGATACCGAACGCCTTTGCCGCCTGCAGCGAAAGACAATTTCCTAAAAAACAAGAACTATCCGGCCCCGCATTCCCTTTAACAGGGCCGTCATGGCCGGGCTTGCCGTTCCTTTGTAAGAATGGCTTCCAGCAGGATTTCCGCCGCCAGCGCGGAGCCTTCCGGAGAAGCATGCTGTCCGTCCGAAGCATACATTTGCACGTCCGGATGAGCATGGATGTACTTCCACCATTCTTCCCCTACCGGCGCCAGAACAGCACCTGTCTCCTCCGCCATTCTCCGATAGGCGTCCGTCATCTGCTGCTGTCCGGCTTCGTTTTCTTTTTCCGCCCATGTCATATAGGCCACAGGCGTACTCCCTGCCTCCCGGATCCATTTGCAGATTTCCTTTGCCGCTTCCGTCATCACCTCTTCCGGCCCGAAGGGATGGGCATGCTCCTGAAGAACCACATAATCATAATTGCCGTAAAGTATGTTAAACCGCACCTCCGGTTCCTTCTGATGCTGGTGAAGGAACCAGCCGCCGTGGGCGATCATCGTAACCTCACAGGGGATTCCCTTATCTTTTGCCATGCCGGCAAAAAGTTCCGGCATATCATTAAAATATGTATGGCTGTTTCCAATAAATAATACCTTCATTTCTTCTGTCCTTTCCTTATCGTAGATTTTCATTCCAAAAGACACCGTCCCCGCTTACGGCGTATTTTCACCCGTTTCCGGATAACAAAAAGACCTGCATTTTCATGCAGATCCTTGCGTCGGAGTGACAAGACTTGAACTTGCGGCCTCTACTTCCCTAAAGTAGCGCTCTACCACCTGAGCCACACCCCGATATTATGCCAAATCAACCATATAACCGATTATCCGGCTTCTCAAAACTCTTCTGATAACCGTTAAAAACCATTATCAAATTACAATTATCATCATTTGAACCCACCGGAAATTCATGGCGGACATCCAACCGACGAATGTTAGTATACAAAATAATACCAGATCTGTCAATATGTTTTTTCATATTTTGCAAAAATTTTTGTTCTTCTGATAACAGTTCAGACGACCCTTTGTGCCCTGCGGCATCCCCTCCTTCCCCCGCATTTACCGGTGTACGCGCCGGATTCAATATCCGGCACGCATCACAACCCGTCTGGAAAAATGACGGCAAATCCCTTATTTCTTCTTTAATTTCCCCATAACAGCGATGCTTCCGATCGCACCTGTCAGCACACCAAGCCCTATGGATGCCCGTACCAGGCTGGGCAGCACCTGTCCGGCAGGGAGAAGCTGCACAGGGGCACCGAACAGTCCGAAATGAACCGCCGCAAACTGAATGCCATATACATAGGTGGCATAGAGAAGCGCGATAGGGATGCACATTCCTGCGATTCCCAATACCAGCCCTTCCACTATAAAGGGGATCCGGATAAAATCCTCTCTGGCGCCAATCAGCCGCATTACCCGTACCTTTTCCTTTTGGGACGCCACCGTTACCAGCAGCGTACTGCGTATCAGCAGCACCGAAAGCAGAAGCAGGACAGACAGGCATCCAATGCCGATTCCCGTGATCCGCTCCTTCAGCCGTATCAGTGCGTTCACCGCCTCGGAGGAATGGGATACGGTCCCCACTCCTTCCAGCCCCTTTACATAGGCCACAAACTCCTCCTGCCGGCTTATGTCATTGATATATACCTCGTAGCTGTCACAACCGGCCAGGGGATTATCCCCTTCAAAAATCCCCTCCAGCAGTTCTTCATCGGACAAAAAATCCGTCCGGAAGCTGTCCCATGCCTCATCCTCCGAAATATAGATGGTATTGGTAACCTCCTCCCGGTCCCGGATAAGCGCCCCAAGCTCTTCCACTCTTTCTTCCGTAACCCCCTCCTGAAAAAAGACGGAAACCGCCACATCCCTTTCCACATTCCGGACGGCACTGTTTATGTTCACCATGGCAATATAAAATATTCCGAACAAAAAAATGGAGGAGGACATAGCCATTACAGCCGCCGCTGCATAGACCTTATTGTTCCATATGTTTTTAAATCCCAGACGGATCAGATAAATGAAATTCCTAAAGCTCATACAGAAATCCCCCTCTGTCACTGTCCTTGATGATTTTTCCGTTTTTCAGTGTGACTTCCCTTTTTTTCATGGAACGCACCAGATCCCGGTTATGGGATACCACCAGCACCGTAGTCCCGGTTTCGTTGATCGTTTTCAGAAGCCGCATGATATCCTCCCCGTTTTCCTGATCCAGATTTCCCGTAGGTTCATCCGCCAGCAGAAGAACCGGTTTATTCACAATAGCCCGGGCCAGCGCGGCCCGCTGCTTTTCTCCGCCGGACAGCTGTTTCGGGTAATACCGTTCTTTACTTTCCAGCCCCACCTGGGAAAGCACACTCCGTACACGGCTCCGGATCGTATCCGGGCGGGTCTCCAGCACTCTTTGTGCGAAAGCCACATTTTCATAAACCGTAAAATCGGGAAAAAGGCGGAAGTCCTGGAATACCATCCCGATCATCCGGCGGTAACGGTACACCTGGCGTTCCTTCAGCTGTCCCAAATCAATCCCGTTTACCCGCACCGTGCCCCGGGTAGGTTCCTCTTCCTTCAGCAAAAGCTCCAGCAGGCTTGTTTTTCCCGCGCCACTGCTCCCGGAGAGAAATAAGAATTCTCCTTTCCGGATATCCAGATTTATATTATCAAGAGCCTTCTGCCCGTTGGGATAAACCTTGCTTACCCCGTTCAATACCACCATACTGCTGTCCACCGGTTATTTCTCCTTTTTCAGCTTGTAAACAAACGCCAGCACACCCGCCACCGCCTGGTAAAATTCACCCGGAATCTCCATATCAATTTCCGCCGCATCATACAGCCCTCGTGCCAGAGGCCTGTTTTCCATGATATAGACGTCATTGGCTTCCCCAATTTCCACGATTTTCAAAGCCACCCGGTCCGCACCCTTGGCAAGCACCACCGGCGCTTTATTGCGTTGGGGATCGTAGCCCAGGGCCACGGCAAAATGGGTGGGATTCCGGATGATCACATCGGCCTTCGGTACATTCTGCATCATGCGCCTGGATGACATCTGCCTCTGTTTCTCCCGGATTTTCCCTTTGATCTGGGGATCCCCCTCCGTTTGCTTGTATTCTTCTTTGATCTCCTGCTTGCTCATGCGCAGATTCTTCTCGTATTCCCACCACTGGTACAAATAATCAAATGCCGCCAGGAACAGAAATGCGATACCCACCGTATTCACCAGGGACAGCACCGTATCTCCCGCAAAAGCGATCGCGTCCATCACCGTACCGTCCATCAGCCGGACAAATTCATGCATCCGGCTGCTTAAAAAGGAATATATCATCCAGCCAAGTACAGTAATCTTTATCAGCGCTTTCAGCAGCTCCACAAGGGAACGCACGCTGAACAGGCGCTTAAAGCCCTGAAGAGGGCTGATCCGGTTTGCTTTGAATTTAATGGTTTCCATGGAAAAGGCCATTCTGGTCTGCAGAGCCGCCACCGCCACTGCCGTCACACAGGCCACAAGCAGAAGCGGCAGAGCGGCCTGTGCAAAGAGAAGCATTGCCTGCAGCAGCTTTTCCTGCAGGTTATCCCCGTTAACCGGATATTGGCTCTGTGCATAGCCGAAAAAAAGAAGCACCCCCTGATGCATGCACTTATACATAAAGGATGCAAATAGTTTCAACCCGTTGAAAACAGCCAGCAGGGTTGCCACAGCCGCCACATCACTGCTCTGGAATACATTTCCCTTCTTCCGTTCCTCCTGTTTTCGTTTCGGTGTGGCTTTTTCGGTCTTTTCATCCGCTGCCACCGCTCACCACCTGCCTTTCCCGTTACGCCCCGCGCGGACTCTGTGTCACAATTGCAGAAGCAGCTTCTGCACATCCTCAAATAACGTCCCTATGTACCGGTCGATAAACTGTCCCATCGGTACCGCGAACAACATCATTAGTACAATTCCCGCAATGATTTTCACCTGCAGGTTAATGACAAAAATATGAATCTGCGGTATCAGCTTCATCAGCACGCCCATAGCCGCCTCCAGAACGAATTCCGCGGCCACAAAGGGAAGCGTAAGCCGGATGGCGAGTACAAATACTGAATGAAAGAGCGCCAATATAAAAGGACCTGTTTTCCCCATAGACAAAGAGGCGGCTCCCGCAGGAACAAGCTCAAAGGAATAAGCAAACAGCTTGATCATCAGGCGGTGGCTTCCCGTAGCCAGAAAATACAGGAAGAAAAACACGTTCAGAAACTGTCCCAGAACCGATACCTGTACCCCTCCGCCGGGATCCATCACCTTTCCCATTGCAAGGCCGAAAACCGTATCCAGCATATCCCCTGCTACAAAAATCATGAAAAAGAAAATCTGGAATACAAATCCTATCACCAGTCCCAGCAGGATTTCGCGCACCAGCCCTTCTGCCATATCGAAGCCGGAGTAGGCGGAAACCGCGCCTGCGTCCAATACAGGCACAAGCAAAAGAGTCAGCGCCAGCACAAGGCCGGCCCTGATACGCACAGGGACATTCTTCCTTCCGAATACCGGGCTGGGAAAAATCATTGCACCGAGCCTGGCGAACACCAGAAGGGATAGATTAAGAGAAGTCACAATCTCCGTCAGCATAGAGAAATCACCTACAGGGAAGCCATTATTTCAAAAAGCCTCTGCACGAACCCGTCAAATAGATTGAGCATCCAGGATCCCGTCGCCAGCAGCACCACGGCAATGACAATGAGTTTGGGCACAAAGGTCAGCGTCTGTTCATGTATCTGTGTGGCCGCCTGGAATACCGCTACAATCAGCCCTACGATAATACTCAGGATCAGAAGGGGCCCGGCCATCTCAAATGCCACAAGCATAGCCTCCTTCATCACTTCCATAACCTGTTCTGTCGTCATTTAGCGCCTCCTTAACGAAATCCCTGGACCAACGTTTTAATTACCAGATCCCAGCCGTCCACCAGCACAAAAAGCATAATTTTGAAAGGCAGCGCTATCATGGTAGGGGGAAGCATAACCATTCCCATGGACATCAGTGTGCTGGACACCACCAAATCCACAATAAGAAAAGGAATAAATATCAGAAAGCCCATAGTAAAGGCTTTGTTAAGCTCGCTTAAAATAAAAGAGGGTACAATAACCGTCAGCCCCAGTTCCTTATAGCGTTCCGGCCCTTCCCCGGCCGCCCCCTCCGGCAGAGATGTTTTGGAAATATCCAGAAACAGTTCCAGGCTTTTCTTTTCCGTCTGCCTGAGCATGAACTCCTTCATGGGATCCTGTGCCAGTTCCAGCGCTTCTTCCCTGGTAATCCGCCCATCTTTATAAGGCTGGTAAGCCTGTGTATTCACCTGGGAAAAAACCGGCTGCATGATAAACAGGGTAAGGAACAAAGCCAGCCCAACCAGTATCTGATTTGGCGGCGACTGCTGGGTTCCCAGCGCACTGCGCAGAAAAGACAGGACAATGATAATCCTGGTAAAACTGGTCATCATTACCAGCAAAGAGGGTACAACAGCAAGAAGCAGGAAAAGAATCAGGATATCCATCGTATCGAAGGCCCTGGTATTTCCCTGCGTATCGGATAAGGTCATGGATACCTCCGCCGCATGAACCTTTCCCTTATATAAAAATGCGGCCAGCGCCGACAGCACACATCCCGTCCCCGCAGCCATCCATCCTGCCCTGCAGAGCCCAAGCTCCTTCTTCTCCATGTGTTTATTTCCCCCGGTCATTCTTTTGTCTGTGAAAAACTCCCTGCCCGTCTTCCATCTGCTTTGTCAGCATTTCCAGAAAGCTTTTATCCCCTTCCCCGCCCGCTTCAGGCCGTACATAATCCTCCAGCTCGGTAATCTGCTGGATGCCGGCAGGGGAAAGTCCCAGCAGCAGCACCTTCCCCTGCACCTCCACGATCATAAGCCAGCTGTCCCTGCCCACCCCTGTCCGTTCCAGGACACGGATGCTTTTGCCAAGCTGTTTTCCTCCCGCGCTTCTGCCCACCAGCTTCGTGGTATAATAGGCCAGAAACAGCACCAGCACCAGGACGAACAGATATAGCAGCAATTTTAAAACTACCATAAATATACCCTCATCCCATTCTATTCCGATTTATTTACGATCTCGGTAATCCGTACCGCAAAATTGTCACTGCTTACCAGAACGTCGCCTTTTCCTATCACGCGCTCTTTCACCACCACATCCGCCGGAGAACCTGCCTGTTTGTCAAGAATTATCAACTGTCCCGGCTTCAGCGACAGGATATCACGCACCTTACAGATCGTTTCCCCAATCCGTACCGATACGTCAAGGCTCATATCCCTGATGCGCCCCCGATCTTCTCCTATTGTCTCCGCTGTATCCTCAAGGCTCATATAGCGGAATTCCGGAAAACTGACGCTGCGCACCGGTATGGCGGGCCTGCGTCCTCCGCCTGCCGCTTTCCCGGTCTTATATTCCATGCCGAATACGTTAAATAACAGCATGGATGCCGCACAGAACAGGGTGAATTCCCCCACTCCCTCCAGGGCAATCCGGTATTCCAGCATCAGAATGCTGCTTTCTTCCCACAGTCCCGGCGCTTTAACCGTACTGCCGGCGGAATCGGAAAGATAAGCCCTGCCCAGCTCCTGTCGCATATCCCTTGCCAGAAATCCTCTCAGCTCCGTTACAGAGGCCTCCAGGCATTGGGAAAGCACTTCTCGGAAAGCACTGACCGCAATTTCATCCATCGTGCCGGAAGCCGCATTGGGCAGCCCGCAGATCACGCTGATCAGGCGCTGTGCCTGATCCCTGTCCATAAAATACAGGATACGCACCTCTTCCTTCTCGGAAAAAGCGCGTCCTTCCACCACCATGGAAAAATGAGGAAGTCTTTCCGTCAAAGTCTCCACAGAGACTTCCTTTATATCCGTTAATGTAACGGACGCCCCGCCCATCAGCGTATTCAACGTATTTTGGGCAGGAACAGCTGCCAGCTCCAGCAGTTCCCGCATTGCATCCCTATCCGCACTAATCATCGTTCTCTCCCTGTTTTTCGGTGCGCTTCCTACAGCACCTTACTGATACGCACCGCTTTATGCATACTGGTATGCCCCGGCTTTGCTTCAAAGCAGGGCATATCCTCCACGTAAACCCGGATGTCGCTGGCCATATTCTTGCCGACAGGAACCACATCCCCCGGCTGAAGCTGGAGGATATCCTGGGCATCCAGATAGAATTCATGAAGGATAGCCTTCATTTCCACCTCTGCATCCAGAAGATTTTTTTCAATATATTTCTGCCGTTCCGCCGCTTTTGCCTCGTCCTTATTCTTCCGGTTCATGGCAAATTTGTAACCGAAGCGGGAGGTCAGTTCCTCCACATTGGGAGCCGGCATGACGATATGAAGCTTTGCTTTCAGCTCGTTCACCACGATCCCCAGCTCTACCAAAATAACCACATCCTCCGCCGCGCCCAGCTGGAGAAGATGGGGATTAGTCTGAAGGCCCGTAAGCGATGCTTCCACATCCATGTAGCCGCCCCAGGCGTCCCCGATAAACCCGGTAATTTTTTCCAGAAGATAGTGAAGCATAGCCTTTTCAATATCCGTAAAATCCCGGTGCAGCTCATATTCTGTTCCGGCTCCCCCAAGCAGCCTCTCTATCATGAAAAAACCAAGAGAGGTATCCATTTCAAAAATCATGGGTGCTTCACTGTAATCCTTATTGTCCGGCACCAGGGTAATCAGGCCGAACAGGGAACGGTCGTCCAGCTCACCGCTGTATTCCTGAAACCGCATCTCCTGAATCCCCTGGATGGATATTTCACAGTAGGATTGGAGCAGCCCTGTCAGATATGGTGCAAGAGACCGTGAAAAACTGTCGTACAGGTTTTCCACGGTGCTCATTCTTTCTTTGGTAAACTTTTTGGGAGATTTAAAGTCGTATGCCTTTATCATTTGACCTGCCCTTTCTCTACTTCCGGCAGTGTTACAGGCGCCAGGGGATCGATTATCTCCTGCTGCCTTTCATCCACATCGGACATCTTGAAATCATTTCCAAGGATAATGATATCCACACGGCGGTTCATTTCCCGCCCTTCCTTCGTACTGTTGTCCGCGATTGGGTAATATTTTCCATAGCCCCTGCATATCAGCTTTTTCGGATCGAATCCGACTGCATCCTCCAGATAGATAGCCACGTTATCCGCCCGCATGGATGACAGCACCCTGTCATTGACCGGGGAGCTGGCCGCCTGCGCCGTATGACCGTTGATATAAACCGCCAGGATCTCATCCTCTTTATCCATCAGCATATTTCCCAGGGAATCCAGCATGGAGATACTGTCCTCCCGCAGCTGGGCGCTGTCCGGCCCGAACAGGAGATCGTTTTTAAAACGTATATAGATTACGTTGTCACTGCTGCTGGTCTGGGCGTCTATATTGGAGTTGGCAAAATATTCCTTCAGTTCCTCCGCCATCCTCTGCATGCTCTCCGCAGATGTGCTATCCGGCACGCCGCCGGTTTCCTCCCCTATAGTAGGATACTTTACATCCTCCGGGACCTCCTCAAGGCTCACAGCCTGCTCCATGCCCAGTTTTTTCTGCATGGCAGCCGCGATTTGCTCCAGCTTGGTAATATTCACATTGGAAATACTGTACAATAAAACGAAGAAGGTCAGCACCAGAGTGATCATATCCGCATAGGTATTCAGCCACTCCTGGCCGCCGCCCTCTTCTTCTTTTCTTCTCTTCATATTATTCTTATCCCTACGGAACCTGTCTGTACGTAACCGGCTATTTCCCGATTTCCAGTGCCTTCATCGCCATGCTTTTGGCAATATTCAATGCGGTAAGATTGGCTTCATAGGCTCTCGAGGCCGCCATTAAATCCACCATTTCCTCCGCGCTGTTCACATTCGGCATCATCACATAGCCGTCCGCATCCGCATCCGGATGCTCCGGATCATAGACCGGTACAAACGGGTTCCCGCTTTCTACCACCTGTTCGGCATAAACCCCGCCCCCATCTGTCTTATTCACCGCTTTATCCAATTGTGCTTCAAAGCTCATGGCATTTTCCCGAAGCACCACCTGCCTCCTGCGGTAAGGGCCGCCGTCTTCGGTTCTGGTGGTGTTCTGGTTGGCTATATTCTGTAATATTATATCCGTACGGAACCGTTCCGCCGTCAATGCGGAACCGGTTATATTTAATGAATCCAAATATCCCATCAATGACTCCTTCGCTTTCTACTGCTTTCCGGCATTATTGATCACATACCGCAGCGTGGAAAATTTCTTTGACATACGGCTGGTGAGTGTGGAGTATTCCACATATGTTTTCCAAAGGGAAAGCTCCTCAGCCTCCACCTGGACATTGTTCCCGTCCGCCCTGGCCTGGGTGGTTCCATCCTCGGTCACCACAGTTTCATACGCCCGGATCGGTTTTCCCCCATCCTCCGCTTTTTTCAGCACTTCTTTAAACTCCACCTGCTTTGCCTTATAGCCCGGTGTCTCCACATTGGCAATGTTATGGCTGATAACCTGCTGCTTCTGCCAAAGCGCATCCATTCCGCTGCTTAACGCTTTTATTGACGGATCTTCCCAAAAAGCCATTCCCTGTTCCCCTTCCGTGCGTCACTCAGCTGACGCTGTTTTCTATCCGAACCTGCTTATCCGCCTGTACAAATACTTCCTGAAGTTCCTTTATCATAGGCAGGATTTCCTTCACCGGACCGGCATCCTTGCGGATGTTGGTCTGTATGATCTGATGATTGAAGAAATCATACAGGGAGGCCAGCTTGTCCGCCACCTCATACCGGTGATCCAGTGTCACTGTCAGGTGGGTGAGAATTTCCTGTGCTTTCTTAAACGCTGTGTTACAGCCTTCATAATCCTTATTTTCCAGACAAACCAGCCCTTTCCCAAGGCGGTTGCCCAGTTCCGAATATAAGAGGGAAACCATATCTCCCTGGGTCATGGTCATAACCGACTGCTGTTTGTATTTTTCATATGGGTTCTGCATTTTGCCGCTCCTTTTTCTTACCGGTTCCGTCAGCCGCCTGACGAAAACTGCTGCGTCAGCCAGGAACTCTGGTTGTTCAGATTGGAGATCGCCTGTTCCATGGCGGTAAACTGATTCCAGTAACGCGTCCGCTCCGCCTCATACCTGATGTTCAGATTGGAAAGCGTATTGCTCACATTCTTAAGCTGCTGATAAAGGCTGTTGTCCGTCGTAAGGACCGCTTTCGTCCCTGCATAGGAAACAAGGCTTCCCGGGCTTCCTGTGCTCACATTGGCAGCCGCCTTCACCGCCGTGTCCA
Organism: uncultured Lachnospiraceae bacterium; assembly: GCA_900548905.1. Lineage (GTDB taxonomy): Bacteria > Bacillota > Clostridia > Lachnospirales > Lachnospiraceae > Eisenbergiella. The sequence goes on from URMK01000010.1 coordinate 46,811, forward strand.
GCAAAACGCCGATCCCTTTTTCCTTATCCGTCATCAGCTTCTGCACCCCTTCCAGATTGGTGCTTACCGCTGCCTTCAGCTTACTTTCATCCAGTATCAGTTTTCCGTTGTCCCGCCAGCTGTCCGAGGTTTCAATTCCCATATCATACAGAGCCAGGCCCGCACCATCCACAGACTGGTAAAGCGCAGTCCTCATATCACTTAAAAAGGAGCTGATATTGGAATCGTTCCTGAGAAGTCCTTCTTTGGCCTTTTCCTCCCAAAGCTCCACTTCCCTGTCACTCATGGCTTTTCTCTGCTCTTCCGTCAAAGGAGCGTATTTCTTATATGTAGCGCTCTCACTGATGCGGTCATTAAGCTGCTCAATCAGCTTATTATAATCCTCGACAAAGCTTTTAAACCCTTCCACTATTTTATCAGTATCCTTATTGGTAGTCAAGGTAATTGGGCCGCTGGAAGTATCTGTAAGTTCCAGGGTAATCCCCTCTATTTCAAAGCTGTTTGTGTTTCTCTCCACTGTTTTTCCATTAACTGACAGCTTCGCATTTTTCCCTTCCGTTACGTCGGCGGCAGCCCCGGCAGTTCCGAAAGTAAGGGTATCTGTACCAAAAAGAGTTTCAAGCAGCTTTTTACCGTCCCCCTCCCCAGTCACACTGCCGGCAGAAGTAATTCTGACGGATCCGTTTTCAAAGGAAATATCCACCCCGGCGGCTGACTGCACCTGATTGACCAGCCATTCCACTGTCTGCCCTTTTACTGCAGGATCATCAAAATCAATGGTTACCGACCTCATGACGGAAGAACCCGGTGTCTCCGGCTGGGTGCCGGTGAAGGTTATTTTGCCTGAGAATCCCAGTTCTCCCAGCGCAGACTGCATATCGGGCTTCTGTGTATTCGCTTCCGTAAAGCCCAGCATGGAGGTAATATCCCTGTTGCAGTTCTCTTCATTGAAGCTCACCAGATGGTCTGCGGAAGAAAGCACCGCCCTTGTCGGGGAATCCTGGCTGTCAAGTGACAGAACGATGTTGCCGGCGCCGAATTCTTCTTCCAGCTGCCGGTTGATCTCATCCACCAGATCATTCATGGTCCAGTCCGTACTGTCCGCAGTTACTTCTCTCTTTACGATGATATCCACATCTTTTCCGTCCACATTCAAAGAAAAGATATGGGGGGTTCCGCCGTTTATTCCGCCCAGAACAGCATCCCTGAGATCGGCATTGATTTCTTCCGCGGACACCAGATTCCCGCTGCTTTTTACCCCCTCCAGGCTTCCTGTCACCGAGTCCCCGCTCTTTACGCCGAACATTGCCGTCAGCAGGTTCCCTGCGGTCTGTTCCAGGCTGATATTGGAAATATCACCGGTTGTCTTAGATTCCATAATAAACTTATCTTCTATGGAAGAATAAGAAACCCTGACACCGGCTTGGGAAGTATTGATTTTACTGATCACATCTCCCAGCGTGCTGGAGGCTGTAATCCCGTTGATTTCCACACCGTTGATAGAAAATGCAAACTCTTTTCCCTGAAGGGTTGTTGCTAACGGAAGGGAATCCAGACTGGTATTATAATCCAGCTTATTGGATGCTTCATTCCGGAATCCGAGTAGAGAAAGGACCTTCGTTTTCCCCTCCGCATCCTCCATGTACAGCTTCCTGGAAATATCCACAGGAACATAGCCGCCCGCACCGTCCTCCTTCGGCACTGCGCCGCCTTTTCCTCCGTTCAGGGTTTCCTCCCATTTCAGCTGGGTCAGGTTCAGGCTGGGTGTTCCGGGATGTGTCGGATCTTTATCCAGCTGAAAGCCTGCGGCCGTACCGAAAGCCCGGTACATGCTGTCGTTCAGGTTATTTATGGTTTCCTCCAGATCCTGTCCGGCATCCCCGGTGTTGCCTTTTTGAAAGGTTATTGTCCGGCGTACCCCGTCCAGCGTCATTGCAAAGGAATAAGAGTCCTCCGTAAACAGGCCGGGATCTATGGCGGTGCCTTTCAGTTCACCGCTCACCCTGCCGCCTGATTTTACCGTACAGGCACTTGCCAGCTGGCTGATGCTGTCAATATTCACCTTTCCTGCCGCATTGGAGGCGGCAGATATCACCTTAATGGCGCTGGTACTGCTGGAAGCACTCATCGTGTTATAAAAAGCATTGCTTAACAGGTTGGTATTGGCGCTGCTGTAAAAAGAAAAATATTTGTCATGGAAGGTATTGATATCCGTAATAATTCCCCGGACCATCTCCTGCTTCCATTCCAGCTGCTGTTTCAGTCCTGTCTGTTTGTCTATCTTGGACTGGGTGCCGGAAAGCATTTTTTCCACAATGCTTTCGGTATCCATTCCGGATGCAAGCCCGGCAACCCGGTTCCCGCTCACTGTATTGATTGAAGATGCCATACCGCCCTCCTATTTCCTGCTGTCATACAGGACACCCTTGGATGCCCCGTAATTCATCTGGTTCAGGTACCCCGCCAATTTGGAGTCCGTGTTGTTTCTTCGTATGGATTCCTGAAGCTTCTTCCGGATATCCTGAAAATTCCTGTGCAGCAGGCCGTTCAAATCCTGGATTTCCGCAAGAAGCCGGTTCACGGACTGGCACAGGAGAAACAGTTCTTTTTCTTCCTCCCTGAGCAGGGAAAAATCGGCTCTGCATTGAAGGATTGCCTGCAGCTTCCTTTCCGGCGGCCCCACTTCTTTGCCATGCGGACTGCAGACAGCCCTGCTTTGTTCCGTCAGCACATCGATCCGGGCCGCCAATGCTTCCCTCTGCCCAATCCCTGCTGTTATCCGTTCCACATCCTCTTCCTTCAGTCCCGTAAGCTCTCGTGTGATCTGCAGATATTCTTCAAAAAACTGTTTTCGTTCCTCTGTCAGCTCCTTCAGCTTATGTATTGTCTGATTCTCCATCCGGCCCGTCCTTTCCCTGTGCTTTATCCGATTCCTGACGGGCATATAAGCTGCGGGATAACTGGAATACCTTCAGCAGATCCACCTTATCCGATGCTTCCTTATTATTTTCCACCGTCAGATACAGCTCTTTCCTGGATATCTTCATATCCTCCGGTGCGGAAATACCCAGCCGGACCTTATCCCCTTTCACATCCGCTACAAAAATCTCGATGTCCTCTCCGATTTTAATGGATTCCCCTTTTTTGCGGGACAGGATCAGCATGATTCCCCACCACCTTTCGACGCGAAGATCGGCCGGCGGATCGGATAATCCTGATCCAGGATTACCTGCATGCCCAGATTGGTTTTATGGTTGATGATTACCGGACTTTTCAGGTTAACAGTGGACTCACGGAAGGTATCACCGATTACGGCGATCACCCAGCAGTCCAAATCATCCTTCGGTACCGCCTGCAGGGTAAACAGGACATCCTGCATGACCATTGGTGCATAATCCGGACAAACCTCCAGAGGGTTAAGCAGGATAAAACAGATGCTCTTTAGTTCAATGGACTGCAGCCAGCATATGCCGTTTCCCATATTGGAATCCGTCACTAAGACATACTGGGTATAATCCTCAAAGCCGAACACAGGCTGTTTAAAGGTTATAATATTCTGTTCTTCCACATCAATGATGCCAAAATCCCTTGTCTCTATTTTCAACTGCCCATTCCTCCTGTAGCCTTCTGCTCCCCCGCGTCTTTTCAGGACAATGCATCCCCTTCCTCAAAATCCGGGGCGGCACTGGGCGGCACATACATAGGCTCCCCCATGTATTCAATCTCCACTCTGGGATACTGTTCCACACTGATGCGCAGCTCTCCGGGGACATAAACGGCGTCCTGCCTGTCCGTCTGCGGATCGAATTCGATTTGGGAAGGGGTATAATCTATGGAAAGACTTCCCGGATCCCAGCTGATTTCCGGCCCCGCTGCCGGAAGAAATTCAAAACCCGTGGTAACCTTTGTCTGTGCCATCATCTGGTTCTGTACGATTCCGGGGATTGTCACCCCCTTCTGAATCTGCATCATCTGGTTTCCCATCTGTGCATAGCGTCCGGCGGCATCCGCTGCCGCCTGCTTCCCGAACACCGCCGCATCCCGGTTCAGCGAACGGGCCGTCTTGAAACCCAGGCTGTCCCTGGCAGCCGATGTATCAATATTTACCTTTATCGTTTCCGACTTCATATCCAGACGGGACGGCGTCCGTATGATCCCCACCTCCGGCTCCGGAAGATGGCTTTCCAGACGCGCCTTCTGGGAAGACATGGAAAGCTTGATAGGTGTTGTGGTAATCTTAAGCACATTCATCCGAATGACCTCCTGTTTTCCACTTACTACTTCATAAAATCAAAAATAGAGGGAGGAATCAGGCTGCTTCCCAGCTGAAGCGTAACCATCCAGGCCGCTTCATAAGCCTTATTATTAATGGATTCCTCCGCCAGATCCACCGCTTCCAGATCCTTCTGTCTCTCTTTCAGGTTAACCAAACCGCTTTCCAGCCGGTCCTGGGCCCGTTCCAGGAGCGTTTCCCTCGTGCCGATTTCTGCAGTGGCAATGGAAATGTTATTCTGCTTTTCCTTTAAATGCTCCAGCGTATCCATAGCATCCTGTGTGTTTCCGCCGCGCAGCTGCCCTTCCAGTTTGGACAGAAGGCTGTATATATTATTGGGCTGGCCGTCCTTCATGCCATAGCCGAGGACATCCACACCCGAGGTGGAAATCTTCACTCCGGTTTTTGCATTCACCACACCCGAACCGTAAGCACCGAAGCCCACATCCAAATAGACCTCTTTGTTATTGTCAAAATAGGTATCGGGATCGTTTTTGTCGTAATCATCCACGGCTTTTCCGTTAAAAAGGAGCTTTCCTTCTTCCACCGTAAAAGGCGCCTGCGCATTGCCGGATCCGGAAAACAGAAATTTATCCCCGTATCTGGCATTCATGGTCTGGAGGATTTCCTCATTCAGACCATGCAGTTCCTCCGCAATGGCATTCAGGTTCTCCTGATTGGTCACGCCGCCTGCTTTCGTTGCCTTTTCAAAAACAGTCTGCAGAATGGAATTGATGGACTGGATATTTTTATCCGCCGTATCCAGTTCCCCCAGCGCGCTTTTTACCGTTCTTACATGCTCTTCGCTCATGGCAATCTGATCCCGTACGGCAAAAGCTTTTGCCGCCCTCGCCGGATCCTCCGATACATGGTTATATTCCCTTTCGGAGGCAAGCTTCAGGTTGGACTGTGCCAGATTGCTGATATTGCGCTGAAGGTTCCTGGTATAGGATCCTGTCAGCATACTTTCCGTAATTCTCATTCCGACCTTCCTCCTGCGCCCAATGCGCGTCCTTCATCAGCGTCCCACCAGGCCCATCTGATTGATTATCATATCCAGCTGCTCATCCATAGTGGTCATCAGCCGTCCCAATGCCTGGTAAGCCTTGTTATAGGTCATCAGATTAATTCCTTCTTCATTCATGGATACCCCCGACACCCCCTGCCTCTCCTTTTCCACACTTTCCGCAATAGCAAGCGAGGCATTCATTCTTGCTTTGGTCGTCTTGATATCACTGCCCAGGGTATCTGTATAATTCGTGATAAACTCACTGAAATTCCCGGTAAACTGATATTGTTTCCCAAAAGTCCTCTCCCCTGTCAATCCGGTCTTCAGATTCATGATATCGGTGTTGTCCAGCGTTCCGTCCGGATTCTGTTCCCGGATAATATAGGAAGGGTCCTCCGCCCACGCCGTACTTACGGATATATTTCCCGCCCTCAGCGGCCCTCCGCCCTCCGCTTCGATCAGGGTCTTGAACACCGCCGTGCCGTCGTCCTCGTGGATCGTACCGTTCATCAGTTCACCAAACGCCGCCGCGAAATCATCCAGCTTCTGCTGATAGTAGGGAATACCGGCATTTCCGGGTGTATTTCCTGTAATCACGTCCGTAAAGGCCTTCAGCGCGCCTGTTTCCATATGCATACCGGAATCATCGCTGTTCCAGGTAAGGGTTACCCCATCCTGTCCGATGCGGATTGCATCGTTGGTAAACTGGTTTCCGCTGGAATCCACCACTGTTTTGCCGTTAAATTTTACCTGTATCCGTCCGTCGCCGCCTTCTGTCACCGAGACCTCCCCATAGCGGGCCAAATCATCCAGAATGACATTCCTCTGATCCAGCAGATCATTGGGTCCATAGTTCACTCCATCCAGATCGTCATTCACAAACACCTCATGGACAATGGATTTATTCAGCTCCGCCAGCTGCTCCAGCTTATTATTGATATCTTTTACCGCAGCTGCCAAATCGTTCTTCTGCTCCTGCATGGCATTTTTTAGTTTTCCGTCGTATTCATTCAATATATGAGTGATGCTTTTCACTGCATTGAGGGTGATATTGGCATTGGTTTCCTGGTATGGCTGTGCACCAAAATCCGCCAGTGCCTGGGAAAGAGTGGTGAGGGCATCCTTCATTCCGGTTCCTTCTGTTTCCGGATCGCTGATAATTCCCTCCAGTTCCTGCGCAATAGCGGTCCTCTGATCATAATAGCCCACATCGCCGTACTGTTCCCGGAATTTGCTGTCCAGATATGGATTCCTTATCTGGGCCACTCCCAGCATATCAACCCCCTGCCCAGCCAGCGGTATGGAACTGGTCTGAAAGCCTCCCGTGCCGCCGTATACCTGTACGCTCACCGTATCCAGCCTCTGTCTGGTATAGCCCTTAGTCTGCATATTCGTGATATTGTTACCCACGATATCCATAGCCTTCTGGTTTACCATCAGGCCCCTTTTGGCTGTTTCCAGCCCCATAAATGTCGGTCTCATTTCCTGTGCCCTGCTTTCTGTGTGTGCCGCCGCCATCCATAAGAGCAGCTATATTTTCCTGACAAACCTGTTTTGCCTTCCGCCGTAATCCGGATGATACACGCCGCTGGAAGGATCCACAGCCCCCATATCGGCCCCTGTTTTAATCAGTTCGGAACGGGCGATTTCCTGTGATTTCTTATTATAATACCGGATGTTGTCAATCGCTTTCTTCAGCCTGTCGTAAAGCTGCATCCATTCCTGCCTGCACCGGGGCGTTTCCGGCCCTTTCCCGCTTTCAGGCTGGAGAAGCAGGATATCGCGGAACGTTTTCCCTTCCAGGCCATGGGCCTGAAACAGCGTTAATCTCGCCTTTTCCTTATTTTCCAGCTGCTTGTCCATCGCCTGCTGCACCATAATGCTCTGTTCGATTTTTTTCAGATCACCGGAGAGGAGCAGCTCCAGCTTATCCTGCTGGGTATCTTCCATTTTCTCAAAAAATTCCGTATATTCTGTTAAAAACGTAAATAACTCTTCCATGTCTGCCGCCTTCTCTTATAAGCCTGCCATCAGCTTTTTCGCCACCAGTTCGGCAGATACGTGATAGGTGCCGTCCCCAATCTGCTGCTTAAGCTGCGCGATCCGTTCCTCTGAAGCCGCCTCCGCAAGTCCGTCACATACAGCGGAAGAATATACCGACGCTTCCTGCTTCTTCACCGCATCACTGCTGATGCAGATTTCATCACTCTTCCCGCCTGTAATCCCGGCCGGGGCAGCTGTATTCTTTTCCAGTTTTCTGCCGCTGTTCACGGCATTCTGATAAACCGCATATTTTCCCGTTATCTTTATATCCATTCTCAGCACCCTTTCCCGGCTTTTCCCCATTTTCCATAACTGTTCCATTCCCGTTCAGTCTCAGACAGTTATCCATCTCATCTTTCAACTATATTGTCGTACATCGTCCTGGTATCTTTAGCTTTTTTATAAAAAAATTTGGATAGTTGTTTCCCTCTATATTTGTTGTTATAATATAATGTGATTACGGTTCGTTTTTTCTCTCTGCGCCTGTATTTTTCCTGCTTTTCGGGCGTTCCTCCCGGCGGCATGAAGCCAGGAAGCGAAGAGGGAATAAGCACTTGTTACCATAAATATACAAATACACGGGAGGTCACTTTACTTATGGCTAAAACCATCGTTCTTTCCAATCAGAAAGGCGGTGTGGGAAAAACTACCACTGCTAACACCCTCGCCCTTATTTTCCGGGAAAGAGGCTGCAAAGTCCTTGCGGTCGACCTGGATCCCCAGGGAAACCTGAGCTTCAGCACTGGCGCCGATACCGACGGTACGGCAACCATATATGAAGTGCTGAAGGAAGAAGTAAAATCCCGTTTTGCCGTCCAGAAAACCGGACTTGTGGACATTATTCCTTCCAATATACTGCTCAGTTCCATCGAATTGGAATTCACCGGCGCACAGCGGGAATATCTGCTTCGGCGGGCATTGGAACCGCTGGCACCGGCTTATGATTATATCTTTATCGATTCCCCTCCGGCTCTGGGGATCCTGACTGTCAATGCATTTACCGCATCGGACTATATTCTTGTACCGATGATGTCCGACATATTCAGCCTTCAGGGACTGACCCAGCTTTCAGAAACGGTTTCCAGAGTGAAAAATTACTGCAATCCCGATTTACAAATCCTGGGAGTTTTTCTGACCAAACACAATCCCAAAACACGCTTCAGCCGGGAGGTCATGGGCGCGCTGGACATGATCGCCCAGGATCTTGGCATACCGGTACTGGATACCTTTATCCGGGAAAGCGTAGCCCTGCGGGAAGCCCAGTCCATCCAGCAGTCCGTTCTGGACTACGCCCCGGCCTGCAACGCCGTACTGGATTACCGGACGCTGGCGGACGAGCTTCAGGAAAGGGGGCTGTAACCATGGCGAAAAGCAAGACCGAAATAGATAAAGAGCTCATGTACCGTAAAATCATGCCCTCTTCCTCCCGTCCCCAGCCGGATCGCCCGGAGAGCGCCGTCTCTGCCGGCGCAGCGGACAGCAGTTCTACCCCCACCTCAGCAGGAATGGCGGATGCGCTGCGGCGTTCCCTTACCACCCCGGTGCAAATACGGGAAAACAGAAATGCCGTTCTCGTAAACCTCATGGAAGAGCTTGTCCTTTCCCGGCTGGACTCCACCATCCAACGCTTCAACTGCTGCCGGTGCGATAAATGCAAAAAAGATATCGCCGCTCTGGCTTTAAACCGGCTGGCACCGCATTATACGGTAATTACGGGGGATTTGGAAGAAAAACAGAAGGAAGCGGAAGAAAAATATGCATCAGAAGTGACCGGGGCGCTGGTACAGGCGATTCTTGTTGTAAAGAAGGAGCCGCGGCATTAGCTGCGGCTCCTTCCCTTTATTTGCCGGCATACAAAGTTTTTTCCAGCTCCATGTAAATGGCCTGACAGTCATACTCCGGTGCAAAATCTGAGGCCGCCCGGCAGACGCGTATTATGGTATCCCTGTCCGCCTCCAGCTCCAGGGCTATATCTTCCACCCCTTTTCCTTTTTGCAGCTTCTTTGTAATGAGCTTAATCAGCATCAGCTGTTCTCCGATTTCCTGTCCTTCTATTTTGCCCTCACTTTTTCCTATCCTTTCACCTTCCTGCCTTGCTATTTCTGCAATTTCTTCCAGTGCTTTACACATGTCCACTTCTCCTTTCCCGGTATCTTCACCCTTCTTCCACCATTTATCCATATGGAGCAGCCCTCTCAGACAATCAAAGGTTTCATGAGGAATATGCCCGAATACCTCCGGTCTTTCCTGTATATATCTTTTCATCCCCGGCCCATCCGATGCCATAGCAAGCAAAGAAAAAACATGTTTTAAATCGGTTCGGAAGTTTTCGGGATTCACCCCGGATGCCTGTACCAGATTCACCTTATAGTTCATCATATATGGTTTCATATCCACAAACTCTTCCGGAATATCCAGCAAATCAAAAAGCTCCAGCGGCCCCTCCCATTTTCCTGTCCCATAATAGAAACAAATGGTTATTACCGGCGCCAGCCTGTCTTCCCGGATCAAACCGGACAGGAACTCCTCACTGTCGCGGTAATCTCTATTTTTCCTATGCCGATCCGCCAGCTTCCTTACCTGCTCCGCATAAATCATGGCATCATAAAGCATTTCCCTCACCGGCATGGCAAAATGCGTTTTTTCCTGCCCCTCCACAGCGAAAACTGCATAGGTTGTCTGCCCGGATACTTTACGGATGACATCACGGTATCGTTTGGCCGATACTTGTTTCCCTCTTTTATCCCGGAAGGATATCATGGATTCTCCCGGAAGGGCCTCCAGCATATCTGCTTTCATCACTTGCTTTCCCCGAAAAAGAGAACCGTTGAACAAGTCACAGAAATTCTTCGGGTTATCCAGAAACTTCTTTACCGCCATGTCTTTATCATTTGACATATAAACACATTACCTCCTTGTGAATTACTGATTAATCCAAAAGATATGTGCTTTATATGGATCATTATAGAGAGAATACCGATAAAAAGCAATTCCTTTCGATTAATATGAGAATAATAAAATGGAAAATATGGCTGATACAGCCTGAAAATAAGAAAAAAATAAATGGGATAAATACTTTATATCATATATTAGAGGAAAATGAAATGGAATTCTGTTCTAGAATCATTAAAAAAATATAAACACGTAACAGGTTACTTCGCGGGCATGTAATGGCATAAGGAAGGCCGCATCCTCAATGGAATCTGCGGCCTTCCGGATTGTATCTGCTAATTACTGTAATAACTGTAAGATGGACTGAGGCTGCTGATTCGCCTGTGCAAGCATTGCCTGTGCAGACTGCATCAAAACGCTGTTCTTTGTGAATTCCATCATTTCTTTTGCCATATCAACGTCACGGATACGGGATTCCGCTGCTGTGATATTTTCGGTGGTTACACCGAGGTTGTTGATGGTGTGTTCCAGACGGTTCTGGATGGCACCTAATTGTCCACGGCTTGTGGATACTTGATTGATAGCATCTTTAATTTTGCTTATCGCCGCAGACGCTCCTTCTCTAGTGCTTATATCAATATCACCAATATTGAGAGAACTTACATGCATATCTGAAATTGCTAAATCTAATTGATTCCAAGAATCATTGGTGTCTCCAATTTGAAGTTTTAATCCACCATTTGCAGCAATACCAGTACCACCTGCAAGTGTAAGTGGACCATAGCCATTCAAATCAGTACCTGTAAGCGTTCCGTTAAAAGAAACTGTCATTTCTCCGCCTACATCTTTAATCATTTTGTTAACTTCACTGGCTGTATACGCCTTATTTCCTACGAGGGTTAAAGCAATATTCCCATTTAAATCCGTTTTTTTAGCCGAGACATCAACTCCTGCTGTTACCGTAAACGTACTACCAACATTCCCAGCTTTATTTGCAGTTACTGTAAACTTCTTATCAGCAGATGACGCCATTGCTTGCTTTGCCTTTTCAGATACAATGGTACCTATTGATGTTTCTCCCGTTGCGGCCGCATTAAACTCAAGATCTTTATCGATTGTAAGTTTAACTTTATCTGCACCAGTAGGTGCACTCGCATCTTTTGCAGCTGCTGCAATTAATTTATCGATATCTTCCTGTGTTGTTTTTACGCCCGCATCACTAGCGTCCAGAGTAATTGTCAAAACATTACCAGCCCATGAAGAGCTAGCAGCTGCATTATCCGACTTGATTACAACACTATATCCTTCCGGAGCAGATAAAGTAAATCCAAAATTCACACCACTTTTTAATTTTCCTGCAGCTGCATCGCCCGCAATTGAGGCTGCCTTACCTGCAGTTCCTGCCCCCATAGACCCATCCAGCAAATTAATCCCATTGAAATTAGTACTATCCGCGATACGGTTAATTTCATCTTTCAATGCACTTACTTCATCCTGCAGAGCCTTACGGTCAACATCATCCGTATAGGTACCATTGGAAGATTTGGTAGCCAGTTCCTGCATACGGTTCAGCATGGAATGAACTTCCTGCAATCCGCCCTCAGCCGTCTGTACTAAGGAAATCGCATCCTGGGAGTTATCGGAAGCAGCGGTCAGACCTTTGATCTGTGCTCTCATCTTCTCAGATATAGCCAATCCTGCAGCGTCATCGCCTGCGCGGTTGATTCTGTAACCGGAAGACAGTTTTTCCAGAGATTTGGATACTGCACTGTTATTATTTCCCAGCTGTCTGTGGGAATTTAAAGCCATAATGTTGTGTTGAATTCTCATACTAATTACCTCCATGTAATTGTTTCATCGGGAACTCCTTTTCCCTCTTGTTACGAATATGTTTGTACAGTACCAGACGGGCCCTTGTCCGGCACCAAACGGTGGGAACTCACTATCCCCGCCGTTCTACCTAAGTGATCGTACCTTGTTTCCATATCTTTATCGTGATATTTCACAAAAAGAGAGATTTATTTTGTGCATTTTCACCTATGTCATCCATACAAACTCTCTTCAAAATAAAACTCTTCCAGGCACATCCCGGTCTGTTTCAGGTATTCTGCCGCCTTTTTTCCCACATACCGGAAATGCCATGGTTCATAGTCGATTCCGGTCAGTTCTTCTTTACCCTGATCGTACCGCAGGATAAAACCGTATTCCCAGCAATGCTCCCGCAGCCATTTTCCTTCCTTCGTATCGGCAAAACCGGATTCCAGTGTCTGGTAGGAATCGCTGTAGATGTCCACGGCAAGGCCCAGGCAGTGTTCGCCGGAACCGGGAATGGAAAGGATACGCCGGGCCAGCAGATTGGCTTCTTCCATGGAATAACCCTGTTTCACATAGGCGGAAACCTTCCGGTTAAAGAGCATTTCCTGTTTATCCAGTGTGCGGTAGCCGGAGCAGATAAGCGGGGAGAGTCCTCTCTCCTCCATGTCGGAAAGCATGTCCATCAATGGGTCATAAATCCGTTCGTCTACCGACTGCCCCTGGCCCGGTATTTCTTTCAGTTCGGGAAAATAGTCCTCCGGAACAGGGTATTGGGCATTTGTGAGAATCAGGCACCACATATCTTCCGGTTCCAGAACAAGAACTTCCGCCTCTTGTGCCGGCCCCGCTTCTCCCGGGGCACTTTGCTCCGCCTGCCCGCGGGGCAGGACGGACTCCGAACCGGCTTTGTTTTCCGATGCTGCGGCGCGTTCCTGCTCCAGTTGGGAGTGGGCGGATATATACATAAAAATCAGGATCAGAAGGAAAGTATAGATCACCGTCCTTCTGGTCCTGACTACTCTCCGGTCTTCCGGCTTTTTCCTGCTCACGTTTCTTTTCCTTCCTGATTAACGTATTCTTCTGAGCTGTTCGTTCTGGCATCGTAAAATGTAACGGTAGAGGAGATCTTCCTGCATATTGGTCATTTCACTGAACTCACAGCCGTATCCTATATAGTTATCCGGTTTTTCAACGGACCTGCGGATGGTGCATGCGTAAAGCATGGTTTCCTTCATGGCCGGTATTACAATGCTGAAGGTTTCTCCCACCCCCAGTTCTTCCTTTGTCTTGAACATCAGGCCGCCCAGGCTGATATCCACCAGCGTCACCTTAAGATCCTGGTATTCCTTCAGGGTTCCGTCGGGGAGCGGATGGGACAGGTTAAAAATAATCCCCTCGTTTCTGGTACTGATACGGAAATATTCCCTGCGCTCGTCGTTGGTCGCTTCGTTCAAATCAATTATCCGGATCAGATCATGATTGGAGATATAGACTCTTCCGATCAGTACGCGGAATCCCAGACGCGTATTATAGATCTCTATTTTGACAAACAGGTTATAACTTATTACCGGGAGTTCATTCCTGGTACTGCTGATATCTATGAAATTAGTCTTGATTCTGTGCAGGGTCCCCATCATCAACAAATCGTTGTTTTTGGCTTTTACCACACAGGAGGAACCCACATATCCTTCCGCCAGATCAATCATACTGCTGTTTTCCCTCACTCATTTTCTGTGCTGTCTATCACCGTTTCTTTTTTTCCTGCAGAAACCAGGCCGTCCCGAAGGGAGGAATGGGGCGTTTTTGGGCCTGCAGCAGTTCCCGCTTTATCAGGGGAAGCATTCCCGCGGGACTTTGCAGAAGCTTCCATCAATTTTCCATAGATAGCCGCAACCACTTCGTACAGTTCCACAGGGATGTTGGTTCCCACATCCAGCATGCATAAAAGGGAAGCGGCGCTGTCGTCCTTAAAAACAGGGATCCCTTTCTGTTCTGCGATATCTATAATTTTTTCCGCCATGGGGCCGTAGCCGGAGGCGATGACCACGGGGGCGGTATCTTCCTCCATATTATATTTCAGGGCGGCCGCTTTGTTTTTCTTATATTTTGACATCTACGCCGGTCCTCCTGTAGGGCAGTGTTTTGAAAACATCCATCAGTGAGCGGATATGATCCAGTTTTTCCACTCTGGCCTCGTTCATCAGGTATCCTTTTTCTCCGGCGATTTTTTTTATTTCAGGCAGAAGGGCGGAAAAAAGGGAGAGGCAGCTTCCGGGGCAGAACAACAGGAAGCTCATATTTTTTCCGCTGACCAGGAATTCCGCTTCCAGCTGTCCGATGCCCTCGATATCAAAGGTAATCAGCATATGGACATGGCTTCCGTCCCCGCCGTCTTTTCCCTCAGTTTCCCTGTCGTCCGGATCGATCCACAGTTCGGAAAAAGCCTTCCTCCCCTGATAATCCACCGGAATGACAAAATGCAAAAGGGGCGTATAGTTACAGGGGGAGGAAAGCAGGCTTGTGAGGATTTTTTCAATGCGGTCGCCGTTTAAGCTCTGCATGCCGCTTTCCTTGTCCTGTTTGGCAATAATAGCCGCCAGGGTATCCACCACATGGGAGCGCATTGAGCTGTCACCCGCTTCTTTGAAACGGCTGATATAGTCGCTGACAAGGGCGCGGAGCTGATCCTTTGCTTCCCTGTTGTTTATCCGCACCAGCAGGCCGAACAGGGCCTCCTGGAGAAAAGTTTCGTTTTCCCGGTAACGGGAGAGGTTGTACAGGATATTCGGCACCACCCGGGCCGACTGGGGGGAATAAAGGATGCTTCCCTCCAGTTCCTTAAGCAGAGCCTGCGCCTGTACCTTCAACTCCTGGAAATGGGAGCCGTCATCCTGCCGGAAGCCCTCCGCCAGATCCCGCAGGCGGGGAGCCAGGTTTTTGCTGGCGGAAAGCTGATCCGCCAGGAAAGAAAAGCCATTGGCTGCGGAATCTTTTGCATCCCGTCTTGCCAGGATGGAATTGATCGCTTTCAGCAGTTCCGCGGTTTCCGTCCGAAGCTCCGGGTTTTCTTTCACCAGCGTGCGGAGGAAATCAAACAGAGGGCCCTTAAAAAGGGTGGAGGAATATTCCTGGCGCATCATTTCGTCCACAATGGAATCGGGCCGGATCAGCAGCGCCTGGAAAAGCTGCTGGATTTCCTGCGTCACCGTATTGTTGTTAACCGGAAGAAGGCTGATGATTTCTTCCAGTAAAGTGATGTTTTTCAGATAATTTACAGTCACATCCGGATCCTTCAGAAGATTCATCAGCGTAGCCGCGCCCGCGTCCTTCTGGTAAATGTTATGCTGGGACAGCAGGGAGCTGCTGTCGGGGTTTTTGGCAATGTGGCTGATTTCCTGCAAATCAAAGGGGATGGAGGGATCGGTAACATTTTTATTCTGTTGGACGATATTCTTGCCGATTACCGGAGACGTCACTTTCAAGATGTCAGCCATAATTTCCTTTTCCCTTCCTTTTGTATCTGTCAGCGCATACCCTTACGGATTTCTCCGTCCAGATAGTAATAGCTCACGCTGTCCTCCTTATCCGCTATTACCAGTCGGGAATCCCCGATACATATTACCGTCCCGGGATAAACCTCATCTGCCAGCAGACGGGTTCTTCCCACCTCACGGATTTGTTTCGCCAATTGTGCCGCTTTGCTTTGCAGCTGGCGCTGCTTTAATTTTCCCACCGAAGCCTCCAGATTCAGCCCGTTCAGTCTTTGCTACTGGGCGGGTGTCAGGCCCATACGGTTCTGTTTTTCGGTAAGCCAGGCCGTATTTTTACGGTTTTCTTCCTGCTGCAGGGTTATTTCCCGTATTTCCTCCGCTGTTTTTTCGGCTTCCGCAATCAGCTGCGGAGTGGCTCCCAGCGTGACGGAGGTGGTGATATGGCTGACGGCTCCCACAGCTTTTACATTCATTTCGTTATAGACGGAACAGCTTCCTCCGATAAAAGCGCCTCTGCGTCCCACCAGAGTCAGGTTATTCTCGCAGGATACCTGAGAGTTGATGATGTATTCCGCCTGGATGTTTTTACCGGCATGGATGGTACAGTCCTCCAGGAATTTAGCGGTAATGTCCCCTCCCGATTCCAGAATGCCGCAATGCATGCCCCGCATCCCCTTCTGAAGCTGGATATCCCCGCCTGCGATGAGGGCGGCCCCTTCCACCATG
Source organism: uncultured Lachnospiraceae bacterium (assembly GCA_900548905.1). GTDB lineage: Bacteria > Bacillota > Clostridia > Lachnospirales > Lachnospiraceae > Eisenbergiella. Next base: position 63,060 of record URMK01000010.1, read on the forward strand.
CCCATGACTGTTATATTGCCTTTGGCCCGTACTTCATAGCCTTCAAACACATCTCCCTGGATAAATACACTTCCGCTGAAATTGATATTTCCCACGGAATTATCCACGTTTTGGGCCACCTCAAATACCTTTTCCACATGGAAACGTCCGCTGCGGAAGGTAAGGTTGCCTTCACAGGCCGCCACGAGCCGGGTTCCGTCTTCATTATAGGTAATATTCCTTCCCTGTGGGATGGCGGGCATCATCCCCTGACTGCCGCGGACCGGCTGTCCGAACACATTCATGCCGTCCTCCGGATCCGTGGGCCGGGTGATCTGGCAGACCACATCGCCCTCTTTCACGTTATGGATCAGGTTCATATTTTTAAAATCAATGCCTCCGTTTTGTTTGGTGGCATATTTCAGTTGTACCTGCCTCGGGAAAAAATCCTTGATTTTCCCGCTGCTCCCATCCTTTGCAGGCTTTCCCTGCGCAATGACAAACATCTGCCGGTAGCGTTTATTCCCGACGATATCCCGGATTTTGTCCTCGTCAACGCCATAGATGATATGTCTGTCCGCAAGGGCTTTGCGGAGGGCCTGTTCCGTAATATCCGCCCCGCCCCCTTCCGGCTCCCACACCATCAGCATGGCTTCCATTTTGTCCGCCGATACATTCAGCTCCAGAGAAGCATCCCTGGCAACAGCGGTTTCCTCCTCCGGTTCGGAACCGGCCTCTTCTTCCGGCATCAGTTCTCCTCCGCGGCTTCTGGCATCCAGCTCTCTCTGCTTTTCCAGCTCCGCTTCATTCCAATCCTCCACGGTTTCAATCAGAGTCTCCTTTTTGGGCAGGATGCCGGCTCCGTTCTCCGTATGGCCGGCGCCGGTGCTCTCCCCTCCGGCTTCCTCTCCCGCATACAGCTTATCGTATTCCTTTTTTTCCTGACCCTCATCGGCACCGAGGGGCGTATCCTGTGTATCTGCCCCTTCTTCCCCAAGGTATTTCATGAGCAGATTATAAAGCAGACTTTTTTCCTTCATGGGGACTCTCCTTTACCGGTTCATGTGCCTGTATACCCGCCTCTTTTGTGGCTCTTACCGCAGATTATTGATGATTTCTTCGATTTGGTCTGCGGTCGTCACAATCCGCCCGTTCAGCTGGAACGCCCGCTGGGCCTCAATGACGTTCACCATTTCCGAGGAAAGCTCTGTACCCGACAGCTCCAGCGCTCCGGATACAATACGGTTCCCGGTGGTCTGCTCCGTCACCGCGGTCCACTGGCCGGAAAGCTCTCCGGTACGGTATCTGTTATTACCCATATGCACTAGGCCCTCCGGATTATCACAGGTATACAAGCCTATTTTTTTTCCAAGGCCTTCCAGATCCGGCAGATTGGTGTCCTGTTCCCTGCCATCTTTATCCGTTACTTTTTTGGTGGTCAGCGGGATCCGTTTCCCTTCCCCGTCCAGCACAAAATATCCATCCCTTGTGGTCAGGAAATCACCTTCCTCCGATACGGAGATTTTGAAAGATCCGTCTCTCGTATACAAGGGCTGTCCTCCGCCGTTTCCGTTCTCCACAGCAAAGAAGCCGTCCCCCGTAACGGCGAAATCCAGGGGCTGTCCGCTCCGTTCAAAGGCTCCCTGTACAAAAACCGGCTGGACGCCGCTCATTTTAACACCGTGTCCAATAAGAAGTTCTCCCGATTTTACATCCATCTGGGTATAAAGCAGATCCTGGAAGGCTCCCCTCTCCGCCTTATAGCCTGTTGTATTCACATTCGCCATATTGTTGGCGGTGATATCCAGCTCTGACTGAAAGGTCCGCATGCCGGATACCGCCGTATAAAATGCTGTATTCATTACTACTCCTATCCGTGCGCTTTTGCGCTTCTTTAAAGCTTTCCTATTTCCGAAGCCGTTTTCTGGTTCATCTGATCGATGATGGTCAGCGCCTTGCTGCAGGATTGGAACGCACGCTGGATTTCCATGGTCCTGGTCATCTCCGCGCTCAAATCCACGTTGGATCCTTCCAGGCTTCCCTGGATAACGGATGACGCCGCAGGAGTAAGCTGTGCTTCCCCGGCTGCGAACATCCCATTTTCATAGAACCGGAGCTTTTCGGAGGCATCCGGCACTACAATCCGGAGTTTTCCCAGCACATCGCCTTTTTCGCTGCGGACAGTCCCCTGTTCGTCTACCTGAAAGCCGTCTTCCGGCCGGATGGGTCCGTTTTCCCCCATCAGCCTTCCGATTCCGTTCAGGCTCAGATACCCTTCCGCATCCATGCGGAAATTCCCGTTCCGGGTCAGGTATTCTCCGTTTTCTCCCTGAAGGACAAAATAGCCGTCTCCCCCAAGGGCCAGATCATATGCTCCGCCTGTTTGTGTAAACTCTCCGGGCGCGAAAGAAAACGCCTGATCGGCCGCTGCCGTCAGGATCGCTCCGCTTCCCATAACGGTGCTTTTTCCCCCCTGCACCCGCAGAAGTTCTTCCTCAAAGGTGGTTTTAACCAGCCTTTGTTCCCGGTAACCGGGTGTCTTAACATTTGCCATATTATTGGCGTTCAGGTTCAATGCCCTCTGGTTGGTGAGCACGCCTGATGCCGCCGTATAAAAACCCGAAAACATAGGTTTCCTCCTATCCTTCCATATATTCCCGCAGGCTGTCCCTGAGTTTTTTGACAGCCTTGGTATGGATTTGGCACACACGGGATTCCACCACATCCAGAATCCGTGCGATATCCGCATATTTCAGTTCCTCATAGTAATAAAGGGTAATGACCAGCCGCTCTTTTTCCGTAAGGGCTTCCACGGCCCGGGCCAGTACTTCCGTAAGCTCCTGTCTGCAGAAGCTTTCCTCCGGACGCAGGGAGGTATCCGGACTTTCCGGTTCCATCCGGCTGACATTCTCCTGCGCATCCTGCATCAATCCTTCAAAGGAAAGGATGGAAGCCCGGTTCATATATTGCAGGTGGCTCTCTATCTTTTCCGGCAAAATACCCATATAAGCGGCCACTTCCGCCACCTGAGGTTCCCTCATTTTCTCATGGGCAAGCTGCTGGAAGGCTTCGTCGATACGCCTCTGCAGGGAACGCGCCCGATGAGGCACCCAGTCCTGGCTGCGGACAAAATCGATCAGGGAGCCCCGTATACGCAGGAACGCGAAGGTTTCAAAACGCGCCCCTTTCGAATCATCATATCGTTCCAGACAGTCCATCAGGGCAAGCATTCCCTGGTTCACCAGGTCTTCCTCCTGTGCATAGCCGGACGCCATGCCCCTCATCTGTACTGCGGCGGAACGTACGAGATTACTATATTTAATAATAAGCTTTTCTCTCAGCTCAGGGCTGCCGGTCTGCTGGTATTCTTTCAGCATTTGGGCCTCCCTGTTTTCCGTCAACTCCGCCAACATAGCTATCCTTTCTACGGCAGGGCAATATTACCCAGCGCCTGAATCTGAATATTATTATCAATCTCACTGAATGAAAGTACCGTCACATCAGGGTAAAACTGGTCAATCAGCTTTTTAAAATAAAGGCGCACCACGGGTGAGGTCAGTACGATAGGCACATTGACCAAATCTTTAATTTTATTGATTTCCCCTGTGGACGCGGTGATAATGCTTTGTATGGAGGAAGGATCCAGGGCCAGATAAGAACCGGTATCCGTCTTTTTCACAGACGACATGAGCATGTTCTCTATTTTTTCATCCAGGCTTATCACTTTCATCTGCCCCGCTTCGGAAAAGCGGTGGGAAATGGTCCGTTTCAGAGCCTGGCGTACATATTCCGTAAGCATGTCCGTATCCTTGATCTGTTTACCATAGTCGCCCACCGTCTCAATAATGGTTTCCATATCCCGGATGGGAATGGATTCCCTGAGCAGGTTAGCCAGAACCTTCTGCAGCCCGCCCGGGCTGATAATGCCGGGAACGGTGTCCTCCACAATACTGCTGTTGGTCTTTTTCAGGTTTTCCAGCAGATTATTGACCTCCTGCCGGTTGAGCAATTCGTAAAGATGCTCCTTGATGACCTCCGAAAGATGGGTGATGACCACAGAAGCGGGATCGATCAGGGTATAACCTGCCATTTCCGCCTGGATTTTCCGATCCTCGCTAATCCATTTCGCCGGGATATGGAAGGCCGGATCAATGGTATCGATTCCGGGAATCTCATCCGCATCGGGTCCGGGAGAAAGGGCCAGGAAATGATCCATGAGGATATCCCCTCTTGCCACCTCTTCTCCTTTTAAAAGGATGCTGTACTGGTTCGGATTAAGCTGGCCGCTGTCCTTAATGCGGACAGACGGAATGACGAACCCCATTTCCAGTGCCATCTGCTTACGGAACATGACCACACGATCAATGAAATTGCCGCCGCTGCTCTCATCCGCAAGGGGGATAAGGCTGTATCCGAATTCCATCTCTATCTGTTCCACATTCAAAAGGCCGTAAATATTGTCTATATTTTTATAAAAAGAAGCTTCGCTCGTAACTTCCGCCTCCACAAGACCGGGCACGGATTCTTCCACGATATTTTTCTGCTTTCTTAGCAGGTAATAACCTCCCGCCATAAGGACGGCAGAGGTGCAAAGGATCTGGAACACCGGGAAACCGGGTATCAGGCACAGGCATGCCGCTGCCGCACCCGCCATCATGATCACGCGGGGCTGGGCAAGAAACTGTCTGGTCACATCCTCGCTGAGACTGTTCTCCGAAGCGGAACGGGTAACGATCATACCGGTGGCTACTGAAATAAGCAGCGCCGGGATCTGGGATACCAGGCCGTCACCGATAGTTGATGTGGTGTAAATCTGCATGATTTCAGTGATACTTCCCTGATTGTTCATGGTTCCCACCAGAACGCCGCCTATAAAATTAATAAGCGTAATGATAATAGAGATGATGGCATCCCCTTTTACAAACTTCGTGGCACCGTCCATAGATCCGAAGAAATCCGCTTCCCTCTGTACCTTGGCCCTGCGTATTCTGGCTTGCTGTTCGTCAATCAGGCCGGTATTTAAGTCCGCATCAATTGCCATCTGCTTCCCCGGCATGGCGTCCAGGGTAAAACGTGCCGCAACCTCCGCCACACGTTCGGAGCCTTTGGTAATGACAATGAACTGTACCAGGACGATAATCAGGAAAATAATAAACCCGATAACCGCATTTCCCCGGATTACAAATTCTCCGAAGGTCTTTACCACCTGCCCCGCATATCCGTTGTCAAACAGAATCTTACGGGTGGAGGAGATATTGAGCCCCAGCCGGAAAAGAGTTGTAATCAAAAGAATCGACGGAAATACGGAAAATTCCAGGGTTTCCCTGATATACATTGCCATACACAGTATCATCAGTGACAAAGTGATATTCAATATGAAGAAAAAATCAAGCAAAAAGGTGGGAAGAGGAATCAGGATCAGGAAAACAATTCCGATAACTCCCGCTGTCACCACAATATTATATCGTTTCAATTACAGATCACCATTTTCTATAATACTCTTGGTATTTACGATCTCGCTGATACGCACCCCGAAGTTATCATCGATGACTACCACTTCGCCCCGTGCGATCAACTGGCCGTTAACAATAATATCCACCGGTGCGTCAGCCTGTTTGTCCAGTTCCACTACCATTCCGTTATTAAAGCTCAGTATTTCTTTCAGCTTCCGCCTGGTTTTCCCGATTTCCACCGAAACATGAAGGGGGACATCCATTAAAAGCCCCAGGTTTCCCTGCGGGATGGAAGCAGTCTGCATTTGTGATGTACCCTGGTTTGCGATTTCGTTCTGCCGGTTTACCACAGGCAGAAGGGTATTGCCGTCATCCGTCAGGCTTTCCCTGATCTGGATACTGTTGCGCGCCTCTTCTTCCTGAACCGCCCGTTCCTCTTCCCGCTTCTTTTTAGCTGCTGCCTCCTGCATCAGGCTATCGGCAGCCGTTTCTGAGATGCACTCCATGAACTCTGTTTCCAGCAGATCCCCTATGGTCATGCCATAACGGATTACCGTGGTTTTTGCGGCTGCATCGTCTCCCATAATTTCCCAGAGACGCTGTCCGCTGTCGGAAAGGGAAAGCTGGCAATCCGAGGAATCCATGGTATTCTCCAGATATCCTGCCAGCGATTTGGCGGCGCTGTGTACCATTTGGTTCATCAGTTCTCCCGCCGCACTCATAGCGACTTCGTCAAACGCAAAGTCCGGATCCGGAAGGTCGTCATTTCCCATCAGCTTATTCAGGAAAGCCTGTATGTCACGCTGCCTGAATATCATGACAATGGTGCCTGCCGCATTAGAGGTGAGGCAGCTCTTGGCGAACAGGGCCGGTTCCAGAATGCTGTATTCCACATCCTTAATCAATATTTCCGATGTTACGGGTTCCTTAATCTCTATCTTTGTCTTAAGCATGGCAGAGATGGATTCCCCTGCCGCTTTTCCATATTGTTCCATCAGCTTATCAAAGATACTTTCCTCCGACATATACCGGATTTCCTGCTCTGCTGCCATATTGCCTAACTCCTTTTATCCTGATTATTCTTCTTTTTCCTGCCGAAGCGTCCGGGCTTCCTGCCTTCTTCCTGCGTCCCCTCTTCTTCCTCATTCACCCGTTTCATATGGGCCGGGAGAAGCTTGTAGAGCTTTTCTTCAATATATCTGGGATTCTCTCCCTCCTGGATAGCAATAACCCCCTCCATGACCAGCTGTTTACACAGAAATTCTTCTTCATGGCGGGCCTTCAGCTTGCTTGCCACCGGCAGACAGACGACATTTGCCAGCAGAGAGCCGTATAACGTGGTGATAAGCGCCACCGCCATACCGCTTGCCAGCGCATTCACGTCCTGCATGTTCCCCAGCATCAGAATCAGTCCGATAAGCGTTCCGATCATACCGAAGGCCGGTGCGAATCCTGCCGCCTTTTCATAGAAGCTGCGATCCAGGGCATGACGTGCATCCAGCTGATCCAGCTCTGTTTCCATGGCCGTCTTTACCTTTTCCGAATCTACGGAATCCACCACCAGCATCAGGCTGTTGTGCAGGAACGGTTCATCAATTTCATTCAGCTTATCCTCCAGGGACAGGAGTCCTTTCATCCTGGCTTCCGTTGCAAGCTCTACAATCTGCTGGATGGACTGCCTGGGATCAAACCGCTGGGGCCTGAAGATAATCTGCATATGCTTTCCTATTTTTTTAAACGCGCTGGGGGGGAAGGAAAGCATCATGACGCCAATCGTTCCTCCTACCGTTATGGCAAGGCTTGGATAGTCCCAGAAAGCATGCAGATTTCCAAAAACAATCCGGGCGGTATCGGAATCAAACAGAATTCCGAACAGCACCATTCCAACTGCCAAAATCAAACCAATAACCGACAAAAAGTCCATAACCTGTTACATCCTTTTCTCTTTTGTTTCTTTCGGCGTAACTGTTTTGCTTTCTCACAGTTACCTTCCGGCCTCCTTTCAGGAGGGCCCTGCGCCGCCCAGCAGCTCACGGACGATACTCCTTCGTTCTTCCCGTATCCGTTCCACCACCTCATCCATTGTTTCCTTCACAATAAGATGCTTGCCGTTGGTGAGAAGGATTGTGGTATCCGGATTTTCGGAGACCATTTCTATTAAGTCGGGGTTCAGAACAAACCGTTCCCCGTTCAGTTTTCTTAGGAAAATCACGGATACCTTCTCCTTTTCTCATTCCGTCCTGTTTATCTCTTCAGGTTCACCAGCTCCTCCAGAATGGTATCGGATACCGTAATAATCCTGGAGTTGGCCTGAAAACCTCTCTGGGTCACTATCATATCTGAGAATTCCGAGGAAATATCCACATTTGACATTTCCAGTGCGGAAGACTGAAGCGCACCGGAACCATTGGTTCCCGCCTGGCACAGCTTGGCGGTACCGGAGTTGGCCGTCTGCTGGAAGTAGGAATTCCCCACCTCCTCCAGGCCATAGGGGTTTTCAAAGGTGGCGAGATCAATTCGTCCCACCTGGATTTTACCTTTATCCGGATGATTTACCTCAATGACACCGTTTGACAGAACCGAAACGCCTACCTGGGAAGAGGATAAGGTTCCGCCTGCGGTGCCGCCCTCCAGGACGAAGCCCTTCTGTCCCAGCCCCAACTCTTTGGAATCCTGGGATGCGGTTACCGTCCCCTTTCCGGCGGAGGTCATACCGGGATTTGTTTCCGTGTTGATGTCCGCTCCTGCATGGGCCTTCTGCCATTCGTCCGACAGCTTGGTAAAACCTTCGTGTGTCATTTCAATATATTGTCCGGCTTCTTCCCCGGCTTTTACCGGGCTTTCTTTCAAAAGTACGGAATTGGCCGCCGTACTGGAGGAATCAATATGACCTACAAAGGTTCTTGTGTCCGCTCCGGTTCCCACCGTAGCCGTTATTTTCCATTCCGCCTTCGTGTCAGCCGTTGCTTTGATGTACTCCGCTTTAAATTCCACATCGCCTTCTGCGGTGAATTTGGGTACGCTGCTTACGGTTTTGGCAAGCATGGACCCAAAAATACCATTGTTGGCCGAATCGGCAGCGGAAAGAGTCATTTCTCCGGGAACCACATCGAAATTGTAGCCCAGGATCTCCGCGCCGGTCAGGCCTCCTGCGGGAAACAGGCCGCCGTCCGGCACCGCCGTCAGCGACAGCTTTCCGGTGGGATATTCTTTACCGCCGTTTGCCTGGGTGATGGCCGTATTTACCTTATCCATCAGATCGGTAAGGCTGCTGAAGACGGATTTGGCATTGACCCGGACCGTTATCGAACCGGTGCTTATTTCCGTATCCTTAACAACGGCGTCGGCCCCGTCCGGAAGCGTATCGTCCACCACAAAGTTCACGGACACATTGGCATCCGTCGTCGCTTTTTCCGAAGTCAGGGTATAACGGATCCCATTAATTGTTTCTGTTTTTACCGCTTTTGCGGCAAGCTGTGAGGGAATATCAAGATGGATCTTGTTGGATCCCGGCCCTTTTCCCAGCGGATCCCCGGAAACGCCCAATACCGTATAGCCGTTGGCATCAGTCAGGTTACCGCTGTTAGGGTCTATTTGAAGTGCGCCGGCCCTGGTATAGAATATATTACCGTCCGAATCCTGTACCTGGAAAAAACCTTCTCCGGCGATCGCCACGTCCAGCCCCCTGTTGGTGGACTGGAATGCGGAACGGCTCATGTCCAGGTCAATACCTGCCAGCTGTGTGCCGTATCCGATCTGGGAAGCATTGGTTCCTCCCATAGTAGCGCTTCCGCCCGTGGCGTTTTGAAGTGTCTGATAAAATACATCTGAAAATCGTCCTCTGCTGGACTTAAATCCGTATGTATTGACATTGGCAATATTATTGCCGATTACGTCAAGCTTACTCTGGTGTGCCTTCATACCGGACACCGCTGAATACAATGATCGTAACATTGTAAATCTCCTTTTCCACCGTCCTTACCCGTCCGTCATTCGGGGTAAGATAGCCTCCAAAAAAGGACCGGCTATATCATTACGGTTCCATCAATATTGGTGAATACGGTACCCTTCAGGCTGCCGTCATTCACAACAGTAACTACCTTGTTATTCGGTACATTCACTACAAAAGCTGTGGTATCCATCAGAATCAAAGGCGACCGCAGCCCCTTTTCTTCCGCCAGCCGTACGCCTTCATTCAGCCGTTCCAGCTGTCCGGGGGATACGTCCACATTCCGTTCCACCACGCGTTCCATGGCATGTTTGGAAAAAGCCACTGTGCTTTCTTCCCGGATTCTCTCTTCCAGAAGCGTCTGAAAAGAAGGCTGCTCCTCTCCGGGGGATTCCACAGCATCCCGGTTCTGTTGGATAGCAACGGGATTGCCTGTATATATCGGCCTTTGCAGCAACTGGTTATATCGTAACGGATCCATCCCTCATCCTCCTTCCCGTTCCTATGCATCCTGCGCATGGTCCGTTTCTTCCGCGCTTCCGCTGTCTTGCATCCCTCCGCTTCCATCTGCGCTTGCGCTGTCTTGCATCCCTCCGCTTCCGTCCGCGCTTCCGCTGTCTTGCGTCCCTTCGCTTCCGTCTGCACTTGCGCTTCCCTGCGTCCCTCCGCTTCCGTCTGTTCCGCCGGTTTTATCTTCCTCCGCCGTCCCGGACATTCCGCTTTCCGCCGCCTTCCGCACGCTTTCAAACCCTTCCGTCAGCCTGCCGTCCAGCATCTTGTTCATATCCTCCAGCTGGCTGCTGATTTTTTTCAGGGCGCTGTCGCTCTGGCTTGAAGGCTTCACTTCCATGATCTCATCCAGCGTAAATCCTTTGCCTCCTACAAATATCATGTATTCTCCGTCCAGCAGGGATACCTTTTCCACCGGGCCCTCCGTGGTCGTCAGGTCGCCGTTAACAGTGATCTTCGCCGCCGTCACGTCTTTGCCCACAAGGGATGTGGCATAGGTGCTTTTGGCATTATACGCAAGCTCCTGCATCTGCTGCATAGTGGTGAACTGCGCCAGCTGGGTTACATATTGGGTATCATCAACCGGATTCATAAAATCCTGGTTTTTCAGCTGCTCCACCATCAGGACCAGAAAATCATCGATGGAAACCTGCCGGTCCGATTGCTTTTCAAAGACCGCGTCAATTACATTCCCGGTACCGTCCGTCCCGCCGGCTTCCGTCCCGCTGTCTCTTGTATAGGGCGAGGTATAAGAACCATAGCTGTTGTTCAAACCGTCTACCGCCATTTGGTCTGCTTCCTCCTTTCTTATTTAATTCCTTTCCGTTTAATCAGATATAAGCATACAGCCTTCCGTCCGTCCGGCTGTAAACCGGAATATCAGCGGATGTATCTTCTTCCTCTCCGGCCTCCGTACCGCCGTAACGGTGCATCAGTCCGCCGTTCATCTGCCTCTGCTGCCGGTACATATCCTGCTGGTATCCGGCGGAATCCATACCGCCGAAGCCGCTGTGATAGACCTCCTGCACCTGGGCGTTCAAAGGCTGCAGGGCTTCCTTAAGCTGAAGCAGTTCGCTGTTTATCAGGCGCTGTGTTTCTTCATTGCTCACCCCGATACGCATGGATATCTTCCCGCCTTCGGTCACCATGCGGACTACAATCTCTCCCAGGCCTTCCGGCTTGAGGCGGATGGTAAAATGGTTCATCCCCTTTGCCATTCCTTCTTCCAGTCCTGTCTTCACCTGCTGCATAACCGGCACAGCTTCTGCTTTTGTACCGGAATCCGCCGTTATTTCCGGCCGTTCCGCCGCTCTTACGGCTATCATGCGGTCCATGGGCAGCCAAGCCTTCTCGTCTACCTTTTTCTGCAAAGCATCCGTATCCGGTTCCCTGTTTCCGGGGCTGTCAGCCGTCTGCGTCTGTGTCTCTTCCTTCCCCCGGCCTGCCAGATCCTTTAATAAGCGGGACTGTTCTTTTAGTATGTCTCCATAGGAGGACGTTCCCTCCCCGGACGTTTCCTGTCCGCCACGGACTGCCCTGTCCGCAGACAAACCGCCGGCATTCTCCCCTTTCACGGCATCGCCGCTTTTGAGAAAGAAGCCTTCTTCCGGCGTTTCTTCCGCCCGTCCCCCGGTTTTCTGTCCTTCCGCTGTACGGAAGTCTCCTGCCGGCATAGCTGCTGCGGATAACAGATTTTCCTCCGTTCCAGGCAAAAGCCGGCTTACGTCATTCCCCTGCTGCAGGATACCGGAAACCATCTCTTCCCCGCCGCCGGTACCCCCGGATAAGGCTCCGTCCGGCAGAAGAATCTCCCAGCCGTTCTGCATAAGCTGTTCCTCCGCCAGAATACCTGCCGCGGCTTGTGCCTGTTCCTTCGCGGGTTCGTCCGTCCGATCCGGGACTGTATCCCCGGGCCTGCCGGGATTTTCCGGCAGAGAAGCTTCGTTTTTTTCCGGTGCATCCTGAGCTGCCTTTTCCGCAGCGCTATCCGGGGAGTTTAGCGGATCCCGATCCGTTTTTACGGGCTGTGATACGGGTTCCCTGTCCATTTTCCGGGGCTTATTGGCAGCGGACTGTTCCAGACGGGTATTCAGCATTTCCATAAAGGAATCGGGGCCACCCGGATCCTGCCGGCTGCCTTTTTGTGTTCCTTTCATTCCCGTGTTTTGTAATACCTGTACTTTCATAATTTTCACCACCTTTCTTTTCTTATTTCCATTCCCGCCACAGGAGGCAGGAATTATCTATAGGAAACGCCATTCCGAACAAAGCTGCCGGAAACATGCTCGGAGATCATCTCCTGCTGCTCCCTGGCTTCTTCCTGGCGGTATTCCTCCAACTGTTTGTCTTTCAGGTTCTCCAGCTTTTTCACTTCCTGGGAAGCGCTGACCACCACCTGACGCTGTTTTTCGATTTCTTCCTCTATGCGGAGACTTTCGTTCCGGAGTTCTTCCAGCTGCTTTTTTCCGCTGACAAGCAGAACACCGGAGGATCGCAGTTCAAAAACGGTGGTTCCCTTTCGGATGGCGGTTTCCCGTTCCTTCTGCACTCGTTCCATTTCCGCAGACAGAAGCCGCCTTTTTTCCTCCAGCTGGGTTCTGTATGCCAGCAGCCGGCTCATAACCCCCCGTTCTTTTTCCAAATCCTGCTCCTGGAAATTCAACATCCGTTCCAGGGGAAAGATAAATTTCTTCATAAGCTTCCTCCTACTGCATCAGTTTGATCATCTGAAGCACCGTTTCCTCCAGGGTAAAACTTTCATCCGTTTTCTGCTGCAGAAAATCATAGATATTGCGGATCCGTTCCAGCGCTTCATCCAGTTCCGGGTTGGTTCCTTTTTTATAGGCGCCGATGGATACCAGATCCAGGTTGCTTTCATAAACGGAAAGCATTTTACGCAGCCGGCCGGCAGCAGCCTTATGCTCCGGCAGGACGATTTCATTCATCAGACGGCTGATGCTGGAAAGGATGTCAATGGCCGGATAACGGTTGCTGGTCGCCACCTTCCGGGACAGCATGATATGGCCGTCTATGATTCCCCGCACCGTATCGGATATCGGTTCGTTGGCATCGTCTCCTTCCACCAGTACGGTATAAATGCCGGTGATAGAGCCTTGTTCGAAATTGCCGGAGCGTTCCAGCAGCCTGGGCAGCTCCGAATATATGGAGGGCGTATAGCCCCTTGCTACAGGCGGTTCTCCGATACTGAGCCCGATCTCCCTCTGTGCCATGGCAAAACGGGTCAGGGAATCCATCATGAGAAGTACGTCTTTCCCCTGATCCCGGAAATATTCCGCAATTGTGGTGGCTGTCATCGTGCATTTGGCACGCATCATGGCGGACTGGTTGGAGGTTGCCACCACCAGGACCGAACGCTTCAGCCCTTCTTCCCCCAAATCACGGTTAATGAATTCCACTACCTCACGGCTTCGTTCCCCCACCAGCGCAATTACATTTACATCCGCCTTTACGTTTTTGGCTATCATTCCCATCAGCGTGCTTTTCCCCACCCCGCTTCCGGCGAAGATTCCCATTCTCTGGCCCTTTCCTATCGTAAGCAGGCCGTCTATCGCTTTTACTCCCATCTGGATAGCCGTATCAATAGGCGGACGTTCCATGGGATTGGAGGATACACCGGTAATGGGGTAAAACGCCGGCTGCTCTACGGGAGGCCCGCCGTCAATAGGCTGGCCCAGGGCATCCACCGTGCGCCCGATCAGGCTGTCCGCAACCGGAATCAGCAGCTTGCTGCCGGTATTGCGGACAGCGCTTCCATAACCGATTCCTTCAATATCCTCATAGGGCATCAACAGCACCTTATTTTCCCGGAAACCCACCACTTCAGCGGCCATCCGGCGGGCGCTGCCCGCCACCTCTATCGTACAGACATCACCAATGCGGCATTCCGGGCCGGTGGCCTCCACGGTGGTTCCTACTATTTTATCGATCCGCCCCATATAGGTATACAGATCCGCCCTTTGCAGATATTCACGGGCTTTGTCCGCCTCTGTCTTCATATCCGGCCCTCCAGAGAGGCAAGCTGGTCTTTCAGCTGCTCCAGCTGTCCAAATACGGAGGCATCCAGATAGCCATCGCTTGTTTCAATACGGATCCGGTCCAGAGGGCCTTCCTCTTTCTTCAGGCGTATGGTGCTTCCATATTTTTCCTGCAGCGGTTCCAGTTCTTTATCCAGTTTTTCCGCAAGCGCCGCAGCCTTTGCGGAAATATGTACGTCAATCTTCTTTTTATCCCGTTCCGTCAGGATCGCCTGCTTAACCAGCTCCGCCATTTCCCCGCTGTCCTCTTCGATCCGTTTTTCCAGAATCTTGCCTGCAATATCCAGGGACAGCTCCACGATCCGGCTGCGGATATCCTCCGCCTGTGTCTCCATCTGTGCGTATATGTTCTTTATCTCCTGCCGGAGGCCGGTCAGCAGTTCCTCTACAGAGGATAAGGCTTCCTCCAGTCCCTGTGCATGCCCCTCTTCCCTGGCCCGGACGCGTATCCTCGCGGCCTCTTCCTCCGCGGTATTCACTATCTTATCCCGCTGGGCATAAGCTTCCGTGAGTATTTCCGCCATGGATTCCTTTGCCTGGTTTCTGGCATGCTCCAGGATATGTCTTTTTTCTTCCGAAATCAGCGTGTAGCTTTCTTCCGGGTGCGGTGCCGTATCCTCCTGCTCCTGCAAGCCTGAGTATTCCTCATATACAGCCACCTCCAGATCCTGGTACACGGCCTGACCGGACTTTATAATTCTAGACAATTACTTCATCCTTTCCATCTTTGGAAATCACGATTTCCCCTTCCTCTTCAAGCCGCCGGATGGTGGAGACAATCCTCTGCTGCGCCTCTTCCACCGAACTCATGCGGATATTATGCAGGAAATTCATATCCGTCTGTATGCTTTCCCTCATCCGGGTAGACATATTGGAAAAAATAGCGTTGGTTACGTCCCGGTTCGCCACCTTAAGGGCCACGGCCAGATCCCTGGAATCCGTATCCCTGATAAAACGCTGGATAGACATGGGATCCAGATAGGCAATATCTTCAAATACAAACATGAGTTTTCTCACGCCTTCGGCCAAACGGGGGTTCTTGATATTTAATTCATCAAAAATATCTTTTTCCGTGCTGCGGTCCACATGGTTCATCACATCAGCCACATAATTTAATCCGCCCAGTTCCATGGCATCTTCCGTGGCGGAAACACCTATTTTCCCCCGGACCACTTCCTCTACCACCTTGACGACAGGGGGATAAGCCCTTTCCATACCGGCTATGCGTTCCACCACATCAATCCGGGTTTCCCCCGGCAGCTCCGCGATGATTTTGGAAGCCTGCTCCGCGTTGGCATAGGACAGGATAAACGCCAGCGTCTGGGGATGCTCGTTCTGTATCACACTCATAAGGGACTTATAATCTATTTTCCGGATAAAAGCAAAGGACTTGGTATGAAGGGCTTTGCTGACCCGATCCATCATGCTTCTGGCCTGCTGCTGTCCGAAGGCCTTTTCCAATACCTCCTTGGCATATTCCCGGCCTCCGCTGGTAATCACCTTTTCCGTCACACAGCAATCGTAGAAATCCTTTGAAATCTCTTCCAGCTCCCCATTGGAAAGCTTAGGCAGACGGGAAAGCTCCACAGACAGCTGTTCGATTTCCCCTTCGGAAAGGTGGCGCAGCACCTCGGACGCATTCTCCACCCCAATGACGGATATCACTGCCGCCGCCCTTTCGGCAGCGCTCCTTCCTTCTGTTTCCATAATCATTCATTTCCTTCCTTCAGCCATGTCTTAATCATAGTAGCAATAATTTCCGGATTGGCCTTTGCAAAATTCCGGACCTGCTCCATAGGATTATCATTTGCTGCGGCGCCGGGCTCCGGTTCCCCGGTTCCGATACTGTTCACAACAGCCTCCTCACCGGCACGTTCCAGGACGGAAGCCGCAATCCTCTGGTTTTCCGCCTGGGCAAACATGGCGTCATCTTCCCGGGTATGTTTTCTATATCTGTGTATAAACAAAAACAGCAGCAACAGAAGGAGAAGCCCTCCGGCTCCCGCAAGAAACACCAGATCTCTGTTCCATACGAATCCTTCCGGTTCGGTTTCTTTTTTCTCGGGCTGAATGGTTTCCGGCTGAACCTCCGTCTGCCGGAAGCTGGTAATGACAATATCCTCCGGAGCGATGTTAGCCGCTTTGGATACGGTATCTATCAGCTGCTGCTTCCGGTTTTCCGTGAGGTTATTGTCATTCACCGTAACCGAAACGGTTGCTTTCTGCAGCTTCACGTTATCCTTTTCTATCTGCTGTTTGATATATCCCACCAGATAGTCCACATTATTATAGTATTCCTCCGACTGCGTCCCGCTCTGGCCGCTGCCGGACGTCCCATAAGCAGGGATATCCGTATTGTTTTCCTCCCCGGCCACGCCGCCGGCTCCCTGGACGGAGCCCTGGGATTTACTTTCTTCCGACCGGCCGATCACCCCATTGCCGTCCGTCTGGGGCACATACTGCATATTTTCCGTGATCATCCTGTCATAGTCGATCACCACGGTGGCGGAAACGCGGATCTGGCTGGGTTTATAGGCCAGGGTCAGGACATTCATGATCTTGTCTTCCAGGCGCTTCTCCACTTTGGATTCAAAATCAAGACGATCCAGCCCGTAATAGCTTCCGCTGTCAAGGCTCTGTCCCTGCAGTTCTTCCATGGTGGCTGCGTTGATGATCGTGACATTTTCCGGCAGCAGCCTCGGCACGCTGTTCGCCACCAGCTTTTTGATGGCGGCAACCTTTTCCGGGGACAATTCATAAGAAGGGATAAACGTCAAAGAAACAGAACCTGTGCTGTCCGAGCTTTGTTCATCCCAGACATAGATGCTGTCGTCAGAAACATTCAGCGTCACGATAGCATTGGAAATACCGCTCATATCCTTCAGCGTCCGCTCCAGACGATCCTGGAGGTTCAGAAGCAGATACTGCTTCTTTTCAAATTCCGTTGTCGTAAAGCCTGTGTTGTCAGAAAAAATGTTAAAGGGCAGGGCCGTTTTGGGATACCCCAAAAGGGACATATCAAGCATGATATCTCCCAGTTCTTCTTCGGACACGGTCACCTCTCCCGATTCATTGCGTTTCGCATCCACGCCGCGGCTTTTAAGCACCGTATATACTTCCGCATTTTCCTCTACGGATATTCCAGGGAATAATACCTCGTATCTTCCCTTATTCTTAACATTAAGAAAAACCGCTGCTCCCAGCGCAACGACGACAGCAACAGCGATACCGGCTGCAAGAACAAGTTTCCTTCCACCCAAAAAGCGGTTAAGGTTCTTATTGCTCTCTACCTTAGCCTTCATCTTATCTTTTATACTCATCTATCTCCACCACAACAAGTTTATACCTGCATCCCCATTATCTGATTGTATGCGCTTACCGCTTTGCTGGTCAGCTGAGTGGTAAACTCCACAGCCGCCGCTGTCTGCTCCGCCTGAATCATAACGGAATGCAGATCGTCCGTCTCACCAAGGGACAGCTTTCTGTCCATTTCCGAAGTTTCCTGAAGCGCCTGATCCGCTTCCTCTATCGCTTCCATCAGAAAACTGCCGAATGCTTTCCTGCCGGATGACGGAAGGTTTTCTTCGGTTTTCCTCAATTCCTCCAGGGAAAACGAAGGTTCCAGCTTTGTTATCGGAACAATAAACATTAATTACACCTCTTATCATATGTAGAATATTGTCTCATTATATCATATTTTCTCAATAGAAAAAGTGTTTTTTAATAATTTCAACAAATTTTTCAAAATATTTTTTTCTTTTTTTATAGAATATAACAGTTTTTTCCATATTTTTATTTGAAATTTATAGTTTTTCAACGGTTTTTATTTATATTTTGATTTTATTATATCTATATATAGTACAACAGTTACATTATTTATCATCATAATTCCGTTCAAAAATAAGAGGTCCGTTACCCGGTTTTATCCGATATCCTAAAATGAGGAGGCATGATCCTCCCATCCGGCGCGCTTTCTCTAATATAATATGAACATGCTCCGTTCCGGATTTATAAGACGTACAAAAAATACGTAATAGCGTATATTGCAGCAATGAACCGGTCCGTCCGCCGCTCTTTCGCCTGTTTTGTATCCCCCCATCCGGGCTGTCTTTTTCCTGCGGTTACCGCCATTTTACCAGGCTATTTAAGAAACCGTTAAGAAACAGGCAATTCCTGTTTAAGGACTTTTCCCTCCGTATCTGCTATATTTATAGAAAACACAGACACAGGGAGCAATCATATGAAAAAAATCAAAGACCCTGCTGCAAGCAACGGGGTATCAAATTTGCAACGCGTGAACGACGGGGTATTGGGTCTGCGCTCCGCTTCGGCCGGTGCCAAACAGGCGCCGCCGGCTGATTCGTTGCCCGCGGGAATCCTCCTCGAAACGAGGAAGCTGTGCAAAACCTTCACTAACGGAGGGCTGCAGCAGCATGTAATAAAAAATATGGATCTGCAGATCCGGGAGGGGGATTTTACCATAATAATGGGGCGGTCCGGTTCCGGCAAATCCACCCTGCTTTATGCGCTGTCCGGTATGGACAGGCCCACTATCGGGGATATCCTCTTCGGGGAAGAAAATCTCTCCCATATGAGCAACGACCGGCTGGCAATGATGAGACGTGAAAACTGCGGCTTTGTATTCCAGTCCATGTATCTTCTTGATCATATGAACGTCCTGGATAACGTGCTTACAAGCGGCCTGCTGCCAAATGACAGGGAGCGGCGCGCACCGCGCACCGGATTCAGGACCCATAAAAAACAGACGGCCGAACGTGCCGCGGCGCTTCTGGGTTCGCTCGGCCTGTCAGAACAGGATTGGAAGAAATTCCCGGATCAGCTTTCCGGCGGGGAAAAACAGCGTGCCGCCATAGCCAGGGCCCTGATTAACAGTCCGAAAATCCTGTTTGCGGATGAACCTACCGGCGCGCTTAACTCTTCAGCCAGCGAACAGGTCCTGGATGCCTTCACACAGCTGAACGAAAAAGGCCAAAGTATCATTACCGTAACACACGACTTGAAAACCGCGCTGCGCGGGAACCGGATTCTGTATATGAAAGACGGCAGTATCTGCGGCGAACTTGCTCTGGAGCCTTACCGGCGGGACGGCGATCCGGCACGGCAAAGCAGGCTGCAGCAGTTTCTCGGGGAAATGGGGTGGTGATCATGGTTTTACTGCATCTGGCAAAAGCAAGCCTTGCAAAGAAAAAAGGCATGGCTGCCACTCTTCTCTTTCTCTCCGCGCTGTCCACCCTGTTTTTAAATCTCGGGCTGACCATGAGCGGTCAAATGCAGGATGCCTGTACCGCCTCCATTGAAAGACTGCAGGGGCCTGATTTTTTTGCCGCATCGGACGCGACGAAATATGATGCCGCCTTTGAGGCCTTCCTCCGGGAGGACGCACGCATACAATGGATGGAAAAAGAGGATATCATCTATCTGGAGATCACCAAAAACAATCACAACAGTTCCCGGGCCGGCGCCATCATTTTTAACATGGACAACGCGCGGCAGATCGAGCCGGTGACGCTGCTGCGCCAGGATCCCTCCATACCGGACAGCGAAGCCATCTACCTTCCGGAAGTCATGGAAGCGGAAGGTATCGCAACAGGCTCCGAATATATCCTCACCTATAAAAATACGGATTATGCCTACCGCGTCGCCGGTTTTTTTGAAACCTCCTGTATGGGTACCACCGGCTACACCTTTATGAAATATTACATGCCCCGGGAAGCTTTTACCCTTCTTTATGAAACGGCAGGCGCAGGCAAGGCACTTTCCGCCAGGCTGGCGGACGGCATGGATAAGGCAGCGGTATCCCGGGAACTGAAGAAGGATTTTCTGAAAGCCACCGATTATTATAATAAGGTAGGGAACCTGTACGGAGGCGCCGCCTGTATTTCCTACGACGGGATGCTTGACAATATGCTTTCCCTGATCAGCATTCCCATGATGCTGATGATTTCCATTGCTTTTGTGATATGCACTATCAGCTTTATAACCGTCTTTTTTAAAGTAAAGGAAGAAATCGGGGACAGTCTGCCGGAAATCGGAAGCCTTCAGGCCATGGGCTACACCACACGTCAGATCATTCTTTCCAAAACAGCAGAATTTTCCCTTGTGGGTGCGGCCGGCGGCGTGTTGGGTATACTGGTATCCTGCGCCGCGCTGCCGGCGGTTACAAACTACGGAGAAGGAATGATCGGCATCCGCCTCCGATATACCCCCACCCCCGGCGGCAGTCTTCTCTCCCTGCTGATCATCCTTGTGCTGATCACGCTGGCAGCCGTTACGGCCTCCTGGAGAATCCGGAAGCTGTCTCCGGTTGCCGCATTGAGAAAAGGCCTGCAGACCTCCTGTTACGGCAGGAATTTCTTTCCTCTGGAAAAAGGGCGCTCCGGCGTAGTATTCCGTCTGGCCCTAAAGAATATAACTGCGGATTACCGCCGCAATACCGCTACCATCACGGCGATCGCCATGGGTACCTTTGCCGTTAGTCTTTCAGCTGTGCTGTATGCCAACTTCGGCTATGACACTTCTGCCGTTGCCAAAATGACGGGCATAGAAGTGGCGAATGTCCAGGTCACTCCGCTTCCCCACACGGATATCCTTTCGCTGCAGGCACAGCTGGAGCAGATGCCCGGCGTCCGTAAAACAAATCTTTCTGCTATTTATATGGCCGCCATAGAAGATGAGGATATTTTCTGGGTGATAACCGGCGACTTTTCCAAAACGGAGCAGCTGACTCTGACGGAGGGAAGCTTTCCCCAATATGATAATGAAGTCACACTGTCCTCCGGCCTGCTGCACAAGCTCGGCAAAGAGGTGGGCGATACGGTCAGCGTAACCCTGGACGGCATCACAAAAGCTTACCTGATTACAGGCATTTTCATCGGAACCAATAATAACGGAAAAGAAGGGCTTATGAGCCTGGAAGGCATGAAACGGCTGGATCCTTATTTCAGCCTTTCCAATATTGATATTTACCTGGAAGAGGATTCCATGCGCCAGGATTTCATCGATATGCTTTATCCGGCCTACGGCGTGTCCTCCGCAGATACTCCTCCCTCCGCCGTCAACGATGCCGTTTCCCCCGAAAACGAAGGGGCGGACTACACCGCTGCCAAAAGGCGGGCTGAGAAAAAAATCAAGGAAATGCTGGATCAGTACGGCGTATCCGACGCCGCATATGCGGTAATGCTCCGGGGAGAGCTGATCCTGGCCGGCAGCTCCGACGGCATCAAGATAAAAGAAGTCAGCAGCATGCAGGAATATCTGGACGGCCAGCTGGCCTCCTACGCAGCCACAATGACAGGAATGATGGCTATGATACTTACCGTTATGCTGCTCGTCATGGGCGCCATTGTCTCCATCACGGTAAGCGCCCTGATCCGGCGGCAGAAAACCAGCTTCGGCATCTATAAGGCGCTGGGATATACCACACGGGATCTCATCCGCATCGTCCGCCTGAATATGGCCGTAAATGCGGCAGCCGGCTCCCTGATTGGAATTTTGCTGTGCCGTCTCTTTGCCAACAGCCTTCTTCATCTGCTGTTCCAAAACATGGGGCTGGATCTGGCGAGATTCCATATCAATCCGTTTCTGCTGGCTGCTTCCGCTTTGTTCACGTTTCTGTTCGTATGGCTGCTCTCCTCCCGGAAAGCCCGCCGTGTAAAAGGAATTTCCGTATATGATCTGCTTACGGAATGAGATGGGAGTTTCTTAAAAATGATAGAAATAAGAGGTATGATTTATGAAAAAACAATGGCTCCTTCTGTTCTTCGTCCTGTGCTGCGGCCTGCTCTTTCGCCCCGCGGCGGCACAGGCTGCCCCTTCCGATGATACACAGGAGGTTTATGGGATCGGTTCTGTCAGCAAACTGTTCGGCACCGCTGCCGTCATGCTGCTTGCCGACCGGGGAGAAATCCTGCTGGACGCTCCCGTTACCGATTATGTCCCGGAATTCGAAATGGCCGACGAACGGTATAAACAGATCACTGTACGTATGATGCTGAATCATTCCTCGGGGCTGCCCGGGACCACCTTCCGCAACTGCTTTTTGCTCGGGGAATCCCATACCGATTATCACAGCACCCTGCTTGATAACCTGAAAACCCAGCACCTCAAGGCGGATCCCGGCGCCTACAGCGTCTATTGTAACGATGGCTTTACCCTGGCGGAAATCCTCGTGGAACATGTGAGCCAAATGAGCTTCTCCGCCTTTATTCAAAAGGAATTTGCCCGTCCGCTGGGACTTACCCATACCTTTATGCCCGAAGAGCTGCCGGCTTCCGAACCAACGGCGCCTATCTACTACGGAGACAGACCGCTTCCCTATGAAAACCTGCAGTGCCTTGCCGCAGGCGGAATTTACAGTACAGCGGAAGATCTCTGCCGGTTTTCCCAGCTTTTCACCCGGAACGGGAACGGGATTTTATCCGGGGAAGCGGTGCAGGCCATGGCTTTTCCCGAATATAAAAAGGATACCATCTGCGTGCAGGATGCAGAAAGCAACTTCGGCTACGGGCTGGGCTGGGACAGCGTGGATGCATACCCCTTCCGGCGGTTCGGAATCACCGCACTGGCGAAGGGAGGCGATACCCAAAACTATGGCACAGGTCTGCTGGTCCTCCCGGAACAGGAGCTGTCCGTCGGTGTTACCGCTTCCGGCGGAAGCGGTGAGCTTTCTCTGAAGCTGGCGTCGGAAATCGCGCTGGAAATACTGAAGGAAGAGGGGCTGATTACAGCGGAAGAAGAGGAGGCGGCGGCCCGGCCCGCCATAGATAGCGCGCAGCCATCCGCCCCTATCCCGGAGGAACTGAAAAAGTATGCGGGCTATTATGCTTCCCTGGGAATCTGGAAGCTGGAATTCACGCAACAGAATACAGTTCGGATCACTTCCATGGAACCCCACGTAGATATGGTGCAGGAATACCGGTATACGCAAGACGGCTATTTTGTTTCCACAGACGGAAAATACATCTCCTACACCGGCCTTTCCCAAGCTTCCGGGGGAACCGGCGGCATTACCGCATTTTATTTCTGTGAAGAAACTAACGGAAAGACCTACATGCTGGGCAGTACCTATTCCCTGTCCGGCGGGAAAGCGGAATCTGCCGTCGCCATGCCTTTCGCCGAAAAAATAGAAGAAAACAATCTTCCTGCTGCCATACAGAAGGTATGGGACGGACGGGACGGAGAAAAATACTATATGATAAACGATGCCTTCAACTCCTACTTTTACCTCAGCCGGCCTTGTATGAAGCTGGAGCTTCCCGCCGCATTTCCCGGATACACCGGGGCTTCGGAATTATATAAAAACTGCAGGATCACCGACGCCGACAATGCAGTGTGCGAGCTGGATCTCCCGGTCATGCTCGGACGGGATTCCGCAGATTTCCATTTTTACAGGACAAAAGGTATCGAATATCTGCAAGCCGATGCCTGCTTGTATATAGAAGAGAAAGCCATTCCCGCCCTTTCCCGGCAGACCGAACAGATATCGCTCACCCGGAGTGCGCAATGGTTTGGGATAGGGAGTCAGGCCGCCGGACAGGAAATCCGGATCCGCCTTCCCGGCCGGAGTGCATACTACGTTTATGATAAAAATGACACCTGCGTGGCGTCTTCCCTCTTTACCGACGAAAAGGATACGGTTATCCTTCCCCAGGACGGGAAACTGCTTCTCGCCGGCCCGGAAGGCAATGTCATCGATCTCACCTGGCTGAATCCGGCTAAATAAGCTTTATCATCAAAACAACAGTAAATTCGTTTCCGGAACAGGTGCAGTAGATTTCCCCCTGCATCTGCTCCATCAGCCTTTTGCATATATACAGTCCCAAACCGCTGCCGCTCACCTTCTCCGCATTCCGTCCCCGGTAAAATTTATTCATCAGCAGCGGCAGCTCTTCTTCCGATACCGGGTTTCCGCGGTCACGGATATACAGCTTCAGGTGGGTATCGATCAGGGATGCGTTCACTTGGATATCCGACTCTCCGTATTTGCAGGCATTGCTTATAATATTGGACAGCACCTGGGTAAACCGGATTTTATCCAGGTACAGCATGCAGTCCGGTATACCTTCCACACGCACCTTTTCCCGGAGATCCGCGCTGCGGATCAGCCGTTCCAGTTCACTGCTGTATACCGCTTCCGGGGTGACCGTCAGCTGCTCCATATCCTGCAGCGTGGTAGAAAACAGATTCGTTACCAGTTCTTCTATTTGTTCGGTTTTCCGGTAAATCATCCTGAGCTTTTCTTTCAGCCGCTCTTCTCTTTCCAGTTCCAGCAAAAGTTCGGCCGATACCCGGATAGAGGTCACCGGCGTTTTGATATCGTGGCTCAGGGAGGCCACCAACTCCTTTTGGTTCCGGTTTGCCAGGTATTCCTTTTCCCTGGCTTCCTTCAGCTGATCCCGCATCAGGTCAAAGCTTTCCGTAAATGCGCCGAACATATTGTTCTTATTTCTTTCCAGGGCAAAATCCAGATTTCCTCCGGCCACCTCGGCCGCAAAATGCTCCAGCCTTCGGAACGGCCTTATAATGGTATGATTCAGAAATGCCAGACATCCCCCTGTGCAAAGCGCAAATACGGCGGCAGCCGCCAGGACGCCAAGAGCGGCCCTGTTTCTGTAGGCAAGCAGAAGCTCACCCGGATTCCGGGAAACAAGAACCTTTCCGATAATCTCGCCTTCTTTTTCCACATCCAGGACCGGATTTCCCATGGAAACGGCTTCCATCACCGAAACCGGAGCATCCTCCCCTGACCGATAACGGACGGTTCCGTCCAGCCCCAGCACGCTGAAGGAAACGCCGTAGTCCGGAAATTCCCCTTTCTGCAAATCTTCCCAGCAGCGGGCGCTTTCCTGTGCGATACGGTTCAGCAGGATAATATCGTTATCCCATCCGGCCGGCATCCGGTAAACGCCGACAGCCCAAAAACAGCCGGCCAGAAAGACCAGGACCGGTAACAGCAGAAATCCTTTTTTCATATTACCGTTCCCCCTCAAATACATAGCCCACACCCCATAGCGTTTTTATCCGCTGGGGAGAATCGGGATCTTTCTCTATTTTCCGGCGCAGATGTCTGATATGTACGGAGAGCGTGCCATCCCCCACAAAGCTGTCTCCCCATACCTTTTCAAATAATTCTTCTTTCGTGACCACGTTTCCCTGATGCTCCATCAGATAGTGCAGCAGCTTGTACTCCATTTCCTTCAAAGCGACAGGTTTTCCTTCCACAAGCACCTGTCTGCGGCCGTGATCCAGCACGATAAAAGGCCCTGCCTCCCCCGGCTTCCCGTCAGCAAGGCCGCCGCCCTGTCCCTCCTGCCTGCGCAGAATGGCTTTCACCTTCGCCAGCAGGATATTCAGGCTGTAGGGCTTGGTAATATAATCATCCCCGCCTATGTTGAGCGCCGTCAGGATATCATCATCGCTGGTGCGGGCGCTGATAAACAGAATCGGGATATCCAGGCTCTGCCGCAGCTGCTTGCACAGTTCAAACCCCGACCTGCCGTCAAGATTGATATCCAGAAGCAGGAGAGACACCCTGTTTTCTTCCAGGAATTCCAGGCACGCTTCATAACCGGTCACATAACAGGAGCTTACATCAAACATATTAAAATACTCGCAGGTGGTCTGCGCGATCACTTCTTCATCATCCACAATAAGGCAGCTGTAGTCCATCCTTCCTCTTCTTCCCTTTCCGTTTAATTTTTTTCTATTGTATCATGTTTCTGCAGGAAAGCTTACATAATTTTATGGATATCTGTCCAAAAAGTTTGTGTCCGCTGTCTTGAAAGACGGCAGCCCGTCCTTTACAATAGAGCATAGCGGAACACTTACCGCTTAACCGGAATCGGCTTTACCGTATTCGGAGACTGCCGGCAAAACACAGAAAATACGGATACAGGAATATAACAGGAGGGATTATGAGCGCTGCCAGAAATATCTGCCGAAACAAAGGGATACCATATCTATTGATCGTCATACTGTCTGCCGCCGTGCTGCTTCTTTCCGGCTGCAAAGGACAGGCTTTGTCCAAAGATGCTGCCGAAGGGAACCCCACCCTTTCTTCGCATCAGGATGCGCACACGGAAGAAACAGCAGATGACCGAATGATTCTCTCCTTTATCCATGTGGGCAAAGGGGACGCTTTTCTTTTGTATATCCCCGAGGACGGCTACTATATGTGCGATACCGGTAAAGCGGAGGATTTTCCGCAGATCTCCCGGCTTCTCCGCCAAAAGGAAGTCGCCTCCCTGCGCGGTATCTTCCTGTCCCACGGCCATAAGGATCATACGGGAAGCCTGGAAGCAATTCTTGCGGAATATCCCACAGAACGGATCTACCTGTCCGGCAGGGATACCGTAACCTATGAATCCGTGGATGTTCCTGCCCTGGCTGAAGAATATGGGGCTGAAATAGTGGCGCTTGCAGGCGGGGAATCTCTGCAGCTGGGA
This sequence comes from uncultured Lachnospiraceae bacterium, assembly GCA_900548905.1. Lineage (GTDB taxonomy): Bacteria > Bacillota > Clostridia > Lachnospirales > Lachnospiraceae > Eisenbergiella. Next base: position 89,470 of record URMK01000010.1, read on the forward strand.
TCCGCCCTGGCGCAGATATGGATCCCTGATAAGGTATATCAGAAAAAAGATAACAACAATTCTATGGTAATACGCTTTTGCTATGGGGATACTTCATATCTGATGACAGGGGATATGGAGAAAAAGGCTGAGGCAAAGCTGTTGGAAAGCGGCTTCCCCCTGCAGGCTGATGTTCTGAAGCTGGGGCATCACGGAAAAACAGATTCCACCAGCCGGGAATTTTTGGAAAGAGTTCAGCCGGCTTACGGTATTATCACAGGTAATCAGGAGGAAAGCCCCAAATCCATGAACGAAGAAATTGCGGAACGGCTGAAGGTCTGCCATGTACAGGCTTTTTATTCGGAGGGCGGACTGCTGGCCGTGGATTTTATATCTGACGGGACGCATGTCCGTACAGAAGAAATCCCCGCTTCGTAACGCATCGGAGGGATGTGCGCACAATGCGTTATATTACTACCGGAACATTCCGCCCTTTGGCGCTTCATTAAAAGCAGGTGAACGCACCGTCAATCACAAAATCCGAACCGGTGGTAAAGGTGCTGGTATCTCCCGCCAGATATACGCAGATGGACTGCAGCTCTTCCGGCCGTCCCATGCGTCCCATTGGAGCCATGTCATTCCACTGTTCGATCAGGGGCTTCAGGCTGGGGGAATTCAGGGTCAGCTCCGTGCCGATATAACCGGGACTGATGGAATTCACACGCACACCGCGTTTTGCCCATTCCACGGCAAGTGATTTGGTCAGCTGGATCACTCCCGCCTTGGATGCATTGTAGGCGCACTGCGGCTGGGGGACATTCACAATATGCGCCGACATGGACGCCGTATTGATAATGGAACCGAAGCCCTGCCGGAGCATGACCCTGCCCGCCGCCTGCGCGGTGAGAAATACCCCGGTAAGATTGATGTCAATGACCTTTTTCCATTGTTCAAAGGTCATTTCCTCCGCCGGTATGTTCATACAAATGCCCGCATTGCAGAAGGCCGCATCCAGTTTGCCGAAGGTGCCCACTACCTGTTCCGTCATGGAATGAACCTCTTCCGGTATTGTGACATCCGCCTTAATTGCAAGCATACGATTTCCATATGTATCTGCCAGCTCATCCGCTGTTTTCTTTGCTTCTGCAATATCCACATCCACAATTGCAATATCCGCCCCTGCCTCCGCAAAAGCGGCGGCAACGCTTTTTCCGATTCCCCTGGCGCCGCCGGTAACAAAAATTTTCTTTCCGTCCAGCCTCATTTTTTCAATAATTCCCATCTTTTCCTTCCTTTCTTTTTGGCATCTGTTTCCGGGTTATAACTGCCTATATCTTCATCTTAATCTCCTTTTCCCGTTCCTGCAATAAGGAATCCCGGGAAGGATAATTATCCTGCATTCAGGAACCGGATATGTTATACTTATTCCTATAACAAATACGGCAAATCGGCGGAACGGAGGGACATGCGATGACAAACAGGGAATACATGGATCAGGCAATGTATCTTTTAAAACAGGGCTGCATAAGACGGGCGGAGGATCTGGATAACCGGTATGAAGGCGACGCCGTTACCACGAGCACCAATATATATAATGACTTCGGCAAAGGCTGGATTACCGATTTTTATAACCTTACCAGAGATCATTATAATAGCTATTCTGCGCTGATGAATGAGGAAGGCGGCAGCCGGGCCTGTTTCGTATCGGATAATATGAGCCTGGAAACCCGGAAATATATGTGTATTTTCCCGTCCTCCATCATTTTGTCGGACAGCATCTCCACCGGGACTACGGAAGGGGTTGCTTCCACAAACTATGCGATTCCGAAATCCTTTATCCGGGATTTGCTCACCGGAAGAGAGCTTATAGAGAATGATGTTTTCACGCTGCTTCCGAAAAGCTTCCAATTACATATGTCCTACGGCGCAGGGCTTCAAGTCACTACCTTAGGCGGTGTATACGGGCCCGGAATGGAGGCGGATTACCTTGGGAAAAACGGGGTATTTGTAGAAAATAAAAGAGTGGACCGGCTGTTAGTCCGTTTCCCCTGGCTTTATGGGGCCAATACGGATGATTATCTGAATATCATTGAAAAATACGCTGCGGAATACAGGAATTACCGGATCTCTATGTATGATTTTCTTATATCGTGCAAAAATGGCAGCGCGGATTTTGAGGAAAAATACACAAATCTGGAAAACGCACATGCCGACATGCAGGGACAACTGGAGAAAGCCAAAAGCCACTTGAAAGCCAAAGGCATCCAGGCTGTGGTAGGCCTTGCCTTTACCTTTATCCCTTTGCTGCTGGATATCCCCGCCGAGGTCAAAGCTTCTCTGCAGGCCGTACTGGGTATGACTTCCCTTAAGGACGCCCAGGCCGTACTATTCGAAGAACGGCTGAAGCTAAAAGAAATCGGGAGAGAGGATCCCTTCTATATCACATGGCAATGGGAAAAGAAAAGCCCGATAAAAGTGCCGAAAAATAAGAAATAGCCGGGGCTTCCAAAACGGAACCGTTCTTGTGGGGTTTTGTTTTCTTAGAAATTCTTTAGAGATTCAACTGCTATGATACCTCTTGAAGCAACCATCAAGAAAGAGAGGAATCCTACAAATGAAAAAAGAGAAGCAAAAGACCGGAAGGAAAAAACAGATGCTGCTGACGGCTGTTTTGTTATGTGCTATGGTTTTAGGAGCCTGCGGTTCCGCAGCCGACACAGAAGCCGCCTCCACAGCAAACCGGGGAGAGTCAGCGTCCCCTGCTGCCGCTGCCGGAGATACCGCAGCGGCCGGAGATAACGCTTCCGTTCCCGATACCGGGGATGCGGCCCCGGAAACGGCGCCCGCTTCCGAACCCCCCGCTGCGGCGCCCGCCTCCCATGAGGAACTGGACGGATCAATCATGGAAATCGATGCCTCCAGCTTTAAAGTCAGCAAAACCTATTATGAGGATTTGGGAGAAGACGGCCTGCTGGCAGTAAGTCCTGCCAATCCGGATCCTGCGGATTCTATTGAAGTCAGATATTCGGAGGAAACTGTTTTTATTATCCGTTCCTCTTCTGACATGGGCATCACCTGCACCGACAGCGAAGCAACCGCTGCCGACCTGGAAGTCGGCAGGAGCATGATAGCCACCGGTACCTGGGACGGTTCTGTTTTCACTGCCAGTGAAATAGTAATTTACCATTTTGATTAATCTTCTTCCTCCATTTCCCGGCCCCGGCAATTTTTGCCGGGGCCTTTATACTCCATCCGGCCAGATGGAGTATTTAATTGGCTGTAAAAATATAATCCAAATTGGATGTTGAAAACCGATTAGATTGCGTTCATACTGAAATTGGTTCGAACCAATTGGAGGAAATATGAAAATTCAGATTGATAAAAAGAAAAAAATACCGCTGTATAAGCAGATTGCGGAACAGATACAGGCACAGATCACCTCCGGCGAAATTCCCGGCGGCTTCCCGTTTCCCTCGGAACGTCAGCTGGCAGATGCGCTGGGCGTCAACCGCACGACTGTACTGAACGCTTACAAGGAACTGAAGGCCGACGGGCTGATGGCTTCCCATGTAGGCCGGGGTACCGTCGCCGTATCGGCGGAAAACGGCCGGCCGGGCAGAACCGGCTATCCGAAGGAACCGATCTGGGAGTATCTGTACAGTGATTATGTGAAAAACCATGATCCTTTTGATGTGAACAAATATCTGGAAATAGCCAACCAAAAGGACGTCATTTCTTTCGCTGCAGGGATTGCTTCTTTTGAAAATCTGCCCGTACAGGCGTTTGCAGGAATTGAAAAAGAATTGTTATCCAGACAAAAGGAACTGCTTGTCTCCCCTGTGGCAGGCTTTTCCTCTCTCCGCAAGGCGATCAGTTCCTACATGCAAAAGCGTTCCTGCTTCTGCCAGCCCTCTGAAATCATGGTTTTGTCCGGTTCCCAGCAGGGTATCGATCTCGTCGCCAGAGCATTCCTCAACCCGGGCGATCTCGTGCTGCTCGAAGAACCGTCCTTCTTTCCCGCTATACAGAGTTTCCGGGCGGCCGGGGCAAAAATGATGGCGGTTCCCATGGAAGCGGACGGGATGGACATGGATATCCTGGAACAGCTCTTATCCAGGTACCGGCCCAAATTCCTATACACCATGCCCACCTACCATAATCCTTCCGGTATCTGCATGAGCCTGCCCAAGCGGATACGGCTGTTGGAAATGGCCGCCGGATACGGCGTTCCGGTCGTAGAGGACGACCCTTACGGAGAACTCTATTTTGACGGGCAGCCAGTTTCCCCCTTAAAATCCATGGATACAAACGGCTGTGTCCTGTACCTTTCCACCTTCTCCAAAACCATCTCCCCCGGCCTGCGGCTGGGTTGGATCTGCGCCAATAAGAAACTGATACAGAAACTCTGCACTATCCGCCAGCTCATGGATCTGCATACCAATTGTGTCTCGCAGCAGATAGTGGAGCGCTTTCTGACCGGAGGCGGAATGGCGGACTATCTGTCCCTTATCCGCAGGGAATATGAGGAACGCAGAAACATCATGACCGGTGCTTTAAGCAAATACGCACCGCCCGGGCTATCCTGGAATATTCCTTCCGGGGGCTATTACCTGTGGTGCACACTGCCGGAAGGCCTGTCCGCAGAGGTACTGGCCCCCAGGGCAGCGGAAAAAGGCGTCGCCATCCTGCCCGGTATGCCTTCCTATCTGACCGGACAAAAGGGGGAAAACCACATCCGTCTGAATTATACGTTTCCTCCGAAAAACAGGATTGCAGAAGGCGTACGGATTTTATGTAATGGCATCCAGGAACTTATACGGATGCAGAAAGAGGAAATGTGGCCTGCAGCCCATGAAATCAATCCTATTTTATAAGGAGCAAGCAAATGGAATACAAATATGCAAAACGATTAGAAAATATGGAAGCGTCTGAAATCAGGGAATTATTGAAGCTGACGGAAAAACCGGAGGTTATCTCCTTTGCAGGCGGGCTGCCCGCCCCGGAGCTATTCCCCATCGAAGAAATCCGGGAGGTAAACAACTATGTCCTGGATCACTGCGGCGGCCAGGCCCTGCAATACTCCACCACGGAAGGGTGGCAGCCTCTGCGGAAATGGATCGCGGAGCGCATGAATACCCAACTGGGCACCTCCTTCTGTGAGGATAACATCATGATAACCCACGGCTCCCAGCAGGCCCTTGATCTCTCCGGAAAAGTATTTCTGGACGAAGGGGATGTGGTGCTGTGCGAAAGCCCTACGTATCTGGCTGCCCTCAGTGCCTTCAGGGCCTATGGCTGCAAATTCGTGGAAATAGAAACCGACGGGGAAGGAATGCTCCCGGCAAGCCTGGAAAAAGCGCTGGAAAACTACCCCGCCGCAAAGCTGATATACATCATCCCCAATTTCCAGAATCCCACAGGACGCACCTGGAGTCTGGAGCGCAGAAAGAAGATCGCCGAATTATCCGCCAGATACCAGGTTGTGGTCATCGAGGATAACCCCTATGGCGAGCTTCGGTATGAAGGGGATTTTTTACCCTCCGTGAAATCCTTCGACCGGTCCGGAAGCATCGTATGCACGGGAACCTTCTCCAAAATATTCTGTCCCGGCTACCGGATCGGATGGATTGCGGGGGATGCGGAGGTTATCCGCAACTATGTGCTGGTAAAGCAGGGAGCGGATCTGCAGTGCAACACCATCGCCCAAATCGTGATTTCCACTTATATGGAGCACTATGACATCGATGCCCACATTTCTAAAATCAGGGAGGTCTACCGGAAGCGGCGTGACGCCGCCATAGATGCCATAAACACCTGTTTCCCTGCGGACACGGTTTATACCCGGCCCGAAGGCGGCCTCTTTCTGTGGGTGGAAGTAAAGGAATCCGTTAACACGGTCAAGCTCCTGGAAAGCTGCCTCGCCCGGAATGTCGCCTTCGTGCCCGGCTATTCCTTTTTTCCAGGCAAAAGCAGGCAGAACACGCTCCGGATTAACTTTTCCAATACCACGGAAGATGAAATCAGGGAAGGCATTGCCCGTATAGGCCATGTTTTGAAGCAGGCTCCTTTTCAGTAAACAGATACTCCCTGCCTAGTACTACAGCGAACCGGGCACGGCGTTTACGCAAAAAGCTGCCGGAGATATCCATAGCCCTCCTCTTCCAGCTTATCAAACGGGATAAAGCGGACGGCTGCGCTGTTGATGCAATAACGCAGCCCGCCCCGTTCCTCCGGACCGTCTTTAAACACATGCCCCAGGTGGCTGTCCCCCGCACGGCTTCGTACCTCCGTGCGCACCATAAAATGACTGGTATCCTTTTTTTCCTTCAGGACATCCGGGATGATGGCCCGGGAAAAACTGGGCCAGCCGCAGCCGGATTCAAACTTATCCTCCGAAGAAAACAGAGGCTCCCCCGTAACCACATCCACATAAATCCCCTTATCAAAATTACCGGCGTATTCATTTGTAAAAGGCTGTTCCGTGCCGTTTTTCTGTGTCACCTCATATTGGATCCCGGTCAGCTTTTCTCTCAGTTCTTTCTCCTCCGGCACCGGATAAGCCGCTTCCCGGATGCGGCGGGAAAGGTCATTTTTTTCCCCTTCCCTCTCCCTGATGAACTCCTCCGCCCTGTTTAGATTGATATGGCAGTAACCGCCCGGGTTCTTATCCAGATAATCCTGGTGGTACTCCTCGGCCGGCCAGAACGCCGCCAGGGGAAGCAGTTCCGTCACCACCGGCCTTGTATTTTTCCGCGCCTGCTCCTCCAGTACCTTTTCCGCAATATCCCGGTCCGCTTCCTCCACATAATAAATGCCGGAACGATATTGGTTCCCCCTGTCATTTCCCTGCCTGTCCACGCTGGTGGGATCCACTACATGAAAAAACCCTTCTAAAAGCCGTACTGTAGAGATACAGTCGCTGTCATAATCCACCCTCACCGTTTCCGCATGGCCGGTTTTGCCGCTGCATACCTGCTCATAGGCGGGATTTTCCGTAGTCCCATTGGCATAACCCACAGCCGTATCCAAAACTCCGGGCAGTTTTTTCATATAAGCCTCAAGTCCCCAAAAGCATCCTCCTGCCAAATAAATCGTATGAAGCTTATCCGTATTTCCCGACATAGGCATCATAACTCCTTTCTTATAGTGCCAATAAGGCGTAACGCATCAACCTACCCGGCTTTTTCGGTTACAGGAATAAGGATTCTGTCACCGCCGAATATTTACTCTTTTCTATCATTCTAACCAGATACGGGTAAGCCAAACATTCCATTGAAAAAATACGTTGTATAATGCTATAATAATATAACTGGAACAGGCTGGTTCCTCCTTCTGCAAGCCTGTCTTTTACCGTTATTGCAGTTATTGTTCACGGCCTTTGCCTGCTGCCCTGTGGTATTTCCTGCCCGGTTTGCCCTCCCGGCTTATCCCTGGGGGCAGCAGGCAAAGAGGGTGTGAACAGTAACTTATCGGAAGCTGTAATAATGCGGCCCGGCTTCCGTTTCTTTTTCTGATTTTGGCACGCAGCGCAGCGTGCAGATTGGTATGATTATGAAAAAGGTCACACTGCAGGATATTGCCAATTCCCTCGGCATTTCACGCACCACTGTCTGGAAGGTATTCAGCGGTCAGAAAGGTGTTTCCGATAACCTGCGCAGGAAGATTCTCGCAAAAGCGCAGGAACTGGGTTATGAATTCCCGGAATGCGCTTTCCTTCCCCCGCCGCAGGAGGCTACCGCGCCTCCTGTCAATATTGCGGTTGCCGTCTGCCGGCCGGAATCTTCTATTTTCTGGATGAATATTATCCACCAGATTGCAAAGGAGCTTTCCTTTCACAAGGTCAATCTGATGTATACCTATCTGCCTTCTTCCATTGACAGGGATTATACGCTGCCCGCTTCCCTTGTGAACGGAAATACGCACGGGATTATTGTCATGAATGTATATAACGAGCAGCTGATCCGCCTTTTGTCGGAGGCTCCCGTTCCCAAGGTTTTTCTGGATACCGCCACGGCCGTCCCGCCCTCCTCGCTGAACGGCGATCTGATTCTGATGGAAAACAGCAGCAGCATTTCAGAAATTACGGAGCATCTGCTGAAGCAGGGGCGCACTAAAATCGGCTTTATCGGGGACATCCGTTATGCGCAGTCCAATTACGAACGGTACGAGGGATTCTGCAAAACGCTGGAACGTCACGGCCTTTCGCCCTATCCCGAGCTGTCTCTCACCGGCTCCATCGGAACCGATACGCATAAGGAAGAAATCGACGCTTTTCTCAATACACTTCCCTTCATGCCGGACGCTTTTGTCTGCGTCAGCGACTACGTAGCCTGCCTTCTGATGCAGCTTCTGTTAAAACGCGGGCTGCGGATACCGGAGGACGTTGCGGTATCCGGGTTTGACGGAAATATGGAAAGCCCTCTGGCAGAGGAACTGACTACCGTGCAGGTATTCAACCAGGATATCGGGCTTCGGCTTGCCCTGCAGATTTTATACCGCATCGAACATCCCGACACGCGTCCGGAAATTGTCTATATTTCTTCCCAGACTATATTCCGTTCCTCAACAGGCGGTGTATTATAAATCAGTTTATTTTATGATGCATGTCCGTTTCCTGTCATGATACCAACTAAAAGGCCGCTTCCTCGATAGGTTTAGAAAGCCGGGCATTCCTGCCCGGCTTTTTTAGTTCCGCCCTTTTTATATCAATGTGTTTGCCGTACGGCTTCCGATTATAACTGCGCCTCTTTCATCAGATAATACAGCGTTGTAACACCCGCGCCGGTCGCCCCTTTGCTTTCAAAGGCATAGGTGGGAGTCCCGCACCATGCGGTTCCCGCAATGTCCATGTGGATCCAGGGCTTACCTTCACAGAATCTGCGGAGAAAAAGCCCGGCCGTAATCGTCCCGCAGCATCCGCCTCCGATATTTCTGACATCCGCCACATCGCTGTCTATCATTTTTTCATGCTCTTTACCGAACGGCAGCCGCAGATAACGTTCTGCCGAAAAGGTCTGCGCCCGTTCAAACATATGATAAAACGCCTCGTCGTCGGACATGGTTCCTCCGATGGTATTCCCCAGCATCTGCGCCACGGCGCCTGTCAGGGTGGCGATGTCCAGCACTTTGGTAATGCCTTCCCTGCAGATCCCGTAGCTGATCGCATCCGACAGCACAAGCCGGCCCTCCGCATCCGTATTGAGCACCTCTATGGTCCTGCCGGAATAACCGGTGATGACATCGCCTGGCAGCAGCGCCGATTGGGAAATCCGGTTTTCACTCAGCGGCAGGCATGCCGTGATATTCACCTTAAGCTTTCTCGCCGCTGCCGCATGAACTGCGGCGGCCACCGCGGCGGCTCCCGCCATATCCCCTTTGATTCCTGCCATGGAGGAGCTTTCCTTTAAACAATACCCTCCCGTATCGCAGGTAATCCCTTTCCCGATGAGTCCGTATATATCGCCGCTTCCGGGAGCGCCCCGGTACCGCAGGATAAGCAGGCAGGGCGGATATTCACTGCTGCCTCCCACGCCATATAGCGCTTCCAGCCGCAAAGCCCGCAGCTGTCCGTATACCAGCAATTCGGTTTCCACATCGCCGCCGTCCACATAGTCTGTAATTTTTCTCGCAAAATCCATGGGGCGCAAATGGTTGCCCGGCGTATTCACCATATCCCTTGCAAAGAGAATCCCGTTTAAAAGCTCCAGCCCTTCCTGCAGGCTGTCCGCAAAACCATCCATATTTTCCAGCTGGAAATTACAGTCCGAAGCGGTATCCTTTTCCGTTTTCCTGTATGTATAAGAATAGCCGCCCAGCCCCAGCCCCTGCACCACAGCCGTTACCGCTTTTTTCCCAAGTTTCTTTACAAAAAACCCGGGATCCAGGGAAATCTCCCCGATATGCAGCTCCTTACACCGCCGGGAAACAGCGGCCGTTATTTCCTTCACCTGTACAAGCCCCAGCTCTTCCTCTTTACCGCAGCCTGCCAGCAGCACGGCCTGGCCGCGCAGCGGCACCAGCATGCTTTCCAGGTATTTTCCGCCAAAAACCTTCTCCAGCCCCATCCTGTAGCTGCGGATATGGGCATCCTTTTCCCATACAAAATCGATGGAATAGGTCTCGTTTTTCTTTTTTACAACCGATATCATTTCCTACTCCTTTATTGCCGTACTGTTCGTTTGGTGTCCTTCGGGTTTCCCGGGGCAGCCGGCTTTTTTCCGCCGCTGCGTTATCTCAAGCATAAGCTCCACACTTCCCACATGATAGCCGGCACAAGCGTATATTCCGGACGGCCCGCTTTCCGCAAGGATCAGCACCGGAAGCTTTTCGCCATCCACCCCCATGCTTTCCGCCGCTTTTTCCCGCTCCTCCTGCCCTGCGACGTACACACGGGTACCGGGAATACTGTCCAGTACCTTCTGCAGCGTCCTGTTTTCCAGCGCCTCCCGGCTCCGCAGGATAACAGCCAGTACCGGGCCGCTCTTATTCCACCGGGCCGCACATTCCAGAAGTTCATTGAGCACATGCTCCGTCGGCTCTTCTCCCGGGCCAAGGAAAGCCAGGGCCGCCGCCCCGTCCGCCGTCAGGGTGGAGAGCATTGCAGATTTCCCGCTCTCCTCCTTCAGGGTAAAATCCTGCAGCGGAACCCTTCGGAGCGCTCCCCCGTTCGCGTCTTCCGGGTATTCCAGCATTATGTGTTTCTCTTCCCCCGCTTCCAGGGCGAACGTTCTGCGGAGAACACACTGGCTTCCGTCAGTCCTGCGCCGGACGGTAAGCAGCCTGTAAATGCCTTTCCCCAGATCCAGGCGCAGCGAATTTCCTTCCAGCCGGCAGCCTTCATAATCCATGGTACGAAAACCGGTCCCCTCCAGTCTGCCGATTGTCCAGTTGTGATAATACTTCCATCTGCTGCCGTCTTCTGCCGTAAGCACAAGCGCCGGCCGGTTATTCCGGGCACCATTTCCATTTTCTCCTCCGGTTTCATTCCCGGCGTCATTTTCCGTATGCATCCCGGCTCTGTTTCCCAAAGCATTCCCCATCCTGTCTTTCGTCCAGACAATTTCTGCAAAGGCATCCCCCGACCAATATTCCGCCTCTCCGGAAGCACGGTTCAGTCTTGCCGGAATGCCCAGGCTGCGGCATATAGCAGTAAACAGGATTTTCCGGGCCTCCGGGTTTCCATGCCCCAGCTTCAGGCAGCCTATAGGCGTTGCGCAAAGCGATGCATAATCCAGCCCCGGCTCATACCGTATATTCTCCTGTATATAGTGCCGGATCCTGATTGGATTTTCCCGGAATTCCCTTTTCTCATCCTCCGTAAAATAGGCCCGGATAAAACGGCGCCAGGCCGTAAGCTCTTCTCTCCCGATTCTGGGACACAGAAGGTATTGTACATAGATCTCCTCCGGCCAGTCCCCTCTTTCGCACAGGAGATGATCCTCCAGTATTTCTTTCTTCAGGTCCTTATAGTCCTTCGCCGAAAGAGAATGCAGCAGGCGCTTTCTGTCCGCCCTGCCGTCCTGGTTAAGGAACGCATGCAGTTCTTCAAAGTTTTCTCCTGCAAGGCGCAGCATATAAGCCTCTTCCGGATATTGTGCCGCTATCTCTTCCTTATAGTATGCGGCAAAACGGCGTTCCCTGGATACGGCGGCTTCGGCTGAGCGTTGTTCTTTTCTTCGCTTCTGTTCCTCCGTCTGTGTGCCGGGATGCATGGGATATTCCTGCGGAGGTGTCCATTCTTCCTGCTCCCATCTATCCGATGCCCATCCTTTTTCTTCGGCGGAACGCTTCGGCACCAGCCTGAGTTCTGTTTCCTCCGGCAGAGCCGCAAGGGCTTCCGCAAACCGGCCGTCCTTCCACGCCCGCACTCTGACCGTTCCCCTTCCAACCGTGATTTCCGCCCTTCCCTGTCCGTCGGCAGTAAGTACGGCAGCAGGGTAATATTCCGCCATATTCAGGATTTCCACCGCTACGCCCGCATATCCGCAGGGCCGGCCCTGTTCTTCCGTAACCGTGATCCCGAGGCGGCAGGTTCCGGTATACGCCGGTGTATTGTTGTAATATACTGCCGCTCCGTCCTTACCCAGGATCTCACCGCGTTCCCGGCCCCCGTCCCGCCCCGGGTTTTCCTGCGCCGTCACGGCGGAAAAATCACTGAAGGCCCGGCTGTGAATCAGTATGGCCCGGCCGGCCGGTGCGGCAAACCATCCTTTATTGAGTACCTCCTCCGGTTCACAGGCGCCCAGAAAATACCATGTGCCGCGGATATACACCTCCACCCAGGCATGATTGTCGTCACAGTGCGCCCAGCGGGGCGTATAGATCTGCCTTGCCGGTATGCCTGCGCTCCGGTATGCCGTAACCGCAAACACCGATTCTTCCCCGCAGCGGCCTTTCCCGGAACGGTACACCGTCAGGGGGGAGGCCGTCCTTTCGTCGGAAGCCTCATATGCCGCGTTTTCCGCACACCAGTAGTTTATTTCTTTTACCGCCTCCTCCGGATCCAGACCGTCGATCCTGTCCCGGATCCGGGAATAGAAAAAGGCCCTGCAGTCACTGATGCCCTCGTTATTAACCCGGTAAGACAGAACATAGTCCGCAAAAATATCCTCCGGCAGATCCCTGCACCATTTCACATGTTCCCGCAGCCACAGGGAATGGCGTACAAAACCGAGAAAGGTGGAAAAGCCATATTCCCCCGCATCCCGCACCGGCATGGTGCCGTAGAGGAATTTCATACAAACCGCCTCGTCCCCGGTACAACCGGAAAACCCGTTTTCGAGTTCCTCCCGAAGGGGTGCGTAAAAGCCTTCTCTCTCTGCATATTTTTTCAGGGCATATTCCTGAAAGCGCGCTGATACCATTCCTTACTTCCGCCTTTCTTCCGCCAGTCTGTCCATTTTTCCGCGGATGAAACCTGTCAGCACACCGGCGGAGTCACATTTATATTCCCAATACATGATTCCGTACAGGCCTTTTTCCCGGCAATAAGTTATTTTTTCCGTGATGGATACCGGATCTTCATAGCTGATGAAGGTTTTCCCGTCAAACAGGTAGGGGGCCTTTGCTTCTTCATCCCAATAGCGGCAGTAGCCGTTTTTTCCGATATAGGATGCTGTCAGTTCCCCGTAGTCCGGCCCGTAGCCTCCCACGGTGAGCGCTTCCTGTCCCAGCCCGGTGCCGCCGCCCTTTACATTTTCCCATTTTCTGGAGTAAAAAGGGATGCCCAGCACGATTTTCTCCGCGGGAACCCCCGCTTCCATAAAAAGCCTTACCGCTTTATCCGCACAGGCGTCGGACAGGTTCCTTCTGCCGAAAAAGAGGGCCGCATGGTGACCGGTCACCTTCTGGAAACCGCCCTGCAGGTCATAGGCCATCAGCTGGACATAATCCAGATACCGGATCGCTTCCTTCATATCCGTCTGCGCCGTAAAATAAGTGTCCCCTCCGGCCGCGATGGTGAGCATATACCCGTTTCCCGCACTGTCCAGCTTTTCCCTGACCGCCCGGAGAAGCCGTGTAAAGTTCTCCTTGTCCTGCGGATCCGAACCGATGCCTGCCAGTGAGGTACCCGGGTATTCCCAGTCAATGTCAATGCCGTCCAGCCCGTATTCCTGAACGAGTTCCGCGGCGCTGCGCGCCATGTTATCCCTTCCTTCCCCGGTGCGGGACGCCTGGGAAAACCCATCGGCTCCCCAGCCGCCAACGGAAAGCAGTATCTTTATCCCGGGATGAATCCCGCGGATTCTTGCCAGCGCTTCCTTCGCGCCGGTTTCTTCCCATACCATGCGGGAATCCTTCACCTGTCCGAATGCGATATTGATCACATCCAGGCTGCGGACATCCGCATTCCGCAGCCCTGCCAGATCCCTGGTGCCCACATATCCTATTATCTTATTCATCTGATCTGTGCTCCTTCTTCCCTTTGCAGTGCATATACTCTGGCTATCGGTGCCGTCTTTTCCTGTGCAGGAGGCACGGCAACAAGAATGCCTCCCTGCTTTGCGGTAAAGGGGACCTCTTTCCCGGAATCCGGCAGGGTCACCCTCCCCACTTCCCCGGCCCAGGGAATCCATACCTCCTCCGGAACCGGGGAATCCTCCTCCGGGAACAGCTCAAGCGCATAGACCGTTCCGTCCTTTTGGGTAAAGGCAATATTTCCCTTCTTATAGGGTGCGCATACCCGCGTGCCGTAAATGGCATCGCCGTAAACCTTCAGCCATTTCCCCATACCCTTCAGGGATTCGGCCGCCCCTGCGGGCAGTCTGCCGTCAGGCTGCGGGCCTACATTAATGGCGAGGTTTCCGCCCTTTGCCACGATGTCAATGAGCAGCAGCAGCAGCTCCCTGGGCTTTTTGTAGGTATCCTCATAAGCAAAGGAGAAGGAGGTTCCCAGCGTAATGCAGCTCTCCCACGGCACGCCGAGGGGCTGATCCGGCACGCACTGCTCCGGTGTAACATAATTTTCATACGGCCCGCCCACCGTCCTGTCCGCACAAAGCATTCCCGGCTGCCAACTGCGTATTTCCTCTATCACCTCGCCCAGGCGTATATCCTGGCCGGACTGCGGGCATACCCATCCCGCGTCAAACCACATGATATCCAGCTTTCCATACCGGCCGGCCAGCTCTTTGATCTGGTTCTGCGTAAACGTCACGAACCGCTCCCACTCCTCCGGGTATGCAGACGGATCATAAGAAGGGCCGCGCCACATATATTCTCCCCTGGCACAGCCTTTTTTCCAGTAGCTGTCCACATGCCAGTCGGCTTTGGAAAAATAGGCGCCGATCCCGATCCCTCTTTTACGGAAGGCTTCGAATAAATGCCCGCAAATATCCGCATATTTGTGAGTGTGGAAGGGACAGTCCTCCGCGGTAATCCGGTAATCGGAATACCGGCTGTCCCACATGCAGAAGCCGTCGTGATGCTTGGTGGTGAACAGCAGATAGCGGATTCCTGCCTCCGCCGCCGTATCCGCCCATTTCTCAGGTTCAAACCGGATGGGATTGAAGGTCTTGTTTAAACCGAAGTACTGTTCCTTAAACTCTTCCCCGCTCGCCTCCCAGTCCACTCCTTTTCTCGCCCATTCCGCGTCGGCATCCGATAAGGCCCAGGACTCCACAAGCCCCAGCTGGGAATAAGGCCCCCAGTGCATCATCAGCGCCAGCTTCTGATCCTGAAACCACTCCAGCTTCTGCCGCACCTTCGGGTCCTCCGGCCACACATAGGCATCTGCGGCGCTGTAATTATGTACACCCTCCTGCACCGTTTCTACCTGCTTTTCCTTCTCAGTCATTGTTCGTTACCGCCTCTCCATGTCCCAGATTATAGGTTATTTTTCCTTCCAGCTCCACCTTCAGCACGGTTGCAAAGGGATGCAGCTGCATATGCTGCGCCCATATCCACAGGGTTCCG
This sequence comes from uncultured Lachnospiraceae bacterium, assembly GCA_900548905.1. Lineage (GTDB taxonomy): Bacteria > Bacillota > Clostridia > Lachnospirales > Lachnospiraceae > Eisenbergiella. Next base: position 104,863 of record URMK01000010.1, read on the forward strand.
GGAATCCCGCTCCAGGGCAGGGAGCCGGTATAGCTAAAGGACAGCTCTTCCCCGCTGTGCAGCACCGTCACCCGCTTTACCGGCGTTTTCAGTCCCTTTACACATACGGTTTCCTGAGGTTTGTCATACACGATTAAATACAGCGTCTCCTGATCCCCGGAAATCGTGCTTCCTCCCAGGAACTGATGATAACTCAGGCCTTTTCCGGTTCCGTATACCGCCTCTTCATGATCATGGATCCAGCTTCCCAGATCCAGCAGTACTTTTTCCTGGCGCTCATCCAGCGTCCCGTCCTCTTTGGGACCTACGTCCAGCAGGAGCCTGCCGCCCAGCGTGATACAGTCACAGAACATACGGATGATCTGGCCGCTCGTTTTATAGGCATTGTCGCTGGGACGGTATCCCCAGGAATCATTAATGGTGGTACAGAATTCCCATTCCCCTTCCGGCCCGTAAAGGGGGATTCCCTGTTCGGGCGTCTCGTAATCCCCATAGCCCTGCATCCGTGAGTTTAAGACCACGTTGGGGTTCAGGGAATGAAGATATTCCCGGAACCGGGGCATCCGCCACTGTGCGGCGCTGCGTTCCCAGTCACCGTCAAACCACAAAAGATCCACGGTCTGATACCCCGTCATCAGCTCCTCCAGCTGCCGGTCGTTAAACTGCAGGAATTCTTCCCAGGCATCCGGATCCTCTTTCCCTCCCGCGGGGGATCCGTAAATATCCTTCCGGCAGTCCTCCTTTTTCATCCCTTCCGGATATACACTCCGGTAGCGGGGATCCGACCAGTCAATCAGGGAAAAATAGATTCCTGTTTTCAGCCCCGCCGCATGCATGGCATCGCTGTATTCCCGGATCAGATCTCTTCCCGCCGGCGTTTTCTTCACCACGCTTAAATCACTGTACCGGGTGTCAAAAAGAGCCATCCCGTCGTGGTGTTTTGCGGTCATCACCACATATTGCGCCCCCGCCTTCACAAAAAGCTCCGCCCACGCGGCGGGATCGTATTGGGAAGCGGTAAAGCCTTCACATTGCTTCATGTAATCCTCATAGGAAATATTTCCGTTATGAAAGGACCAGGACTCCGATACTTCTCCCACGGCATAGATTCCGTAATGGATAAAAATCCCCAGCCTGGCCTTTTTGAACCATTCCTGCATCATATTCTGTTTCCTCCGTTTTTTCCCGCTGACCGGAAAAGGGCATATTACTTTTTTACGGTAATATGCCTTTTCTCCCTGCCGCCTTTGCAGGCTCTCCTTTATTCCGCTACCTTTTCAACCCCGCGGACCTCCATCCAGTCCTCCAGGCCAAGTGCATAAAGGCCGTCAATGTAATTCTGCCACTGGGTATCATCGTCAATGTCCAGCTCGCCGGATACAAACATGGCCTGCTGCTGGTTGAAATAATCGTTGATTGCGGTGGCAATATCCGAATACCGGTCGATTTTGTCGAGGGGGATCCAGAAGGAAGCAACGGTTTCCTTGGTCAGATACGGCTCGTAGGCTTCTTCCAGCGCCTTCTTTTCATCATACAGCGGGTTTGCTTCGATGTATTTGAATCCGGAAGGCATATATTTAGGAAGGGACTGCGGCCACAGGTTGCCCCAGCTCAGTTTTTCCTGTTCTTCCTCGCTGAGCGTCTTGGTATCGATGGCGTGGTAGCCGTCCTCTTCTTTAAATACGACGGTTCCCACAGGGCCGCGGTTACAGCCGATGCCGTTTTCCAATTCGAACGCGTTGTCGAACCAGCGGCAGATTACCTCGGGATTCTTGGCATTATCGGTGATTACGGCCTGGGTCCGGTATACGGAAAAGCCGTTGGTGTCTCTCATCCAGCTTCCGCCCTTGTCGGTATTCAGCACGGGCAGGACGTCAAATTCCCCTTTTTCCGTCGTCGCCTGGATCCCGGAAAACTCGCTGCTACCGTAGGCGATGGACACACCATACAGGTCCCGGTTCCCTTTTCCTTCCCAAGTGGCGCTGTCCTGTGTAAAAATTTCCAAATCGATTAATCCCTGTTCATACATGCTGTTGAGCCAGCTTAACAGTTCCCTGTAGGTACTGCTGGCACCGGCGTATACCACTTCGGAGTTAACGATCCCTTCGCCGTATTTATTCATGGGGAGACCGAACCAGCCTGCCATAGCTTCGATATGTTTATTATTCGGGTCTGTGGAAAACGGTATCTCATCATTCGGATCCCCGTTTCCGTTGGCATCCTGTTCCTTGAAGGCTTTCAGCACCGCCTCGAATTCCTCTGTTGTTTCAGGCATATCCATCCCCACGTTTTCAAGCCATCTACTGTTGATATACGGCGCATAGCCCACCGTTGTGTCGTCGCATACATAAGGAATAGTATAAATATGGCCGTCAGGGGCCGTCATTTCCTCCCGCACGCCGGGAAGATCCAGTATTTCCGTAATCTTAGGACAGTACTCGGCAAAATAGTCCTCCAGCGGAACGAATACGCCCTGGTTTACACCGTAGGTCAGGATCATGCTGTCATTCAGCGTCCAGCCGCCTATCACATCGGCGTAATCCCCGGAATTCAAGTCCAGGTTCAGCCGTTCCGTCGCCGTTTCATACGGGAAAATACGCATTTCCGTATCGACATTCGTCTGCTTTTTGAACTCATCCAGCATATAAAATTCCCCGCTTTCGCTGGAATCGTCGCAGAATATGGAAAAGCTGTAGGTTCCTTCGTCTACAAGGGGCAGGCCTTCCTTGTACAGCACCCCGTTCACTTTTCCGCTTTCATCCACCTCTGCGCTTTGTACACTTTCCCCGTCCGGGGCAACCGCTTCCGCCCCTGTGGTATCGCTGCCGCCGCAGCCCGCCAGGGACCCCGCACACATCGCTGCTGCCAGCAGCAGTGCAACCGTTTTCTTTTTCATCCTCTTACCTCCTGTTTTTTCTATATTTATCGGTACAGCACCGGTAAATACTTTTTTCTTCCCGATCAGCCCTTCAGGGAACCGATCATGACGCCCTTTACAAAATGCTTCTGGATAAACGGGTAAAGGAGCAGGACCGGAATACTGCTGATGATGATCAGCGAATATTTCATCACATCGATCAGCTGCTGTTTTTCCCGGAGCGCCGCTCTGGCGGCTTCCGTGGTGGCTGTCTGGGACAGCGCCGTTTCATTGGTGATCAGGATATTACGCAGCACCAGCTGCAGCGGATATTTTTCCGAATCAGATATGTATACCAGGGCGGAAAAATAAGAGTTCCAGTGCCCTACCCCGTAATACAGCACCAGGATAGCCGTGATCGCCGCGGACAGCGGGAGCGCTATCCGGAAGAAAAACTGCCCCTGAGTACATCCGTCGATCTCCGCCGCTTCGTACAGCTCCTCCGATATATTGGACTTAAAAAAGGTTCTTGCGACGATCATGTTGTAAACGCTCAGGCAGCCCGGAAGAATCAGCGCCCACATCGTGTTGAGCATATGCAGGTTGCGGATAACCAGATAGGTGGGAATCAGCCCGCCGCCGAAAAACATGGTGATCATATAAAAAAGCGTCACGGCTTTCTTCCCCCCGAACCGGTCCCGGGAAAGCGCATAGGCCGTGGGCAGGGTAACGATCAGGTTGATGCATACGCCGCATACCGTATAAATCAGGGAATTCAGAAACCCCTTCATTACGGCGCTGTTTTTGAACACCTCGGCATAGCCCTTTAATGTGAACCCGATAGGTTTCCACAGCACCTTCCCCCCGGATACCGCGGCAGGATCACTGATAGAGGAAATGATAACCCAATACAGGGGATACGCCACCACGATTAGGATTACCGTCAGCAGGATAAATATGAACGTATCGAAAATCACGTCCTCCCTGCAGCGTTTCATTTTTTTCTGTGTACCGTTTTTATTCTTCGTGAGATTCATCGTCATCCTCCTACCACAGGCTGTTGCCGGAAAGCTTGTCTGCGGTTTTATTTACAATCAGCAGCATCACCAGGTTTACCAGAGTGTTGAAAAGTCCAATCGCCGTGGAATAAGACATATCATTATTGATCAGACCCACTTTATAGACATAGGTGGATATAATTTCCGAAACATTAAGGTTCAGGTTGTTCTGCAGAAGATACGCTTTTTCGAAGCCGATGGAAAGGATGCTTCCGCAGTTCATAATCAGCAGGATAGTCGCCGTGGGCAGGATAGACGGGAGATCAATATGACGGATCAGCTGGAATTTGGTAGCGCCGTCACATTTCGCCGCTTCATGCAGCTCCGGACTGATACCGGACAGTGCCGCGAAATAAATGACGGAGCTCCAGCCCATTCCCTGCCAGATGCCGGTCCAGACATAAATATGGCGCCAATACTCTTTTTTAGCCATGAAATTGACCGGATCGCCTCCGAAAAACTGCACAACGTTATTAATGACCCCGACCGAGGGAGAAAGGAACAGAATGATCATACCGCACATAACTACCGTAGAAATGAAGTTCGGCGCATAGGTAACTGTCTGGATGATTTTCCGGTATCTCTTGTGCCGGAAGGAATTCAGCAGCAGCGCCAGAATGATGGGAATAGGAAAGGATACCACCAGTCCGTACAGACTCAGTACCAATGTATTCTTAATCGTGGATACAAAATACGGGGACTCAAAGAACCGCTGAAAATAATAAAGCCCCACCCAGGGGCTTCCCCATATACCCGCTTTGGCATTGTATCTGCGGAATGCCAGCTGGACGCCGTACATGGGTATGTAACTGAATATAAATGTCAGTACGACGCCCGGCACACAAAACAGCCAGAGGGAAATATCCCTTCTCAGCGCCCTCATTGTGGAACCTTTCTTTCTTACCTTTTTCGTTTTCATACATTCTCCCTTCTGAAATTACTTCTGCAGCCCTGTGCAGTATGCTATACCGCTATATTTTTTACATCCGGCAGCACATTTTTCAAATATATGTGAACATTAATGAACATAAATTTCTCAAAATTCCATTATACATTATGAACAATTACACACTTTGTTCACCTGCTTGTCATGTATTTTTATTAATAAAATAATATGTTTTTACACCCCACTTGTCAACAATTCTGCCAATAATTATCCATTTTTTCCCTTTTAAATAAACTATCTTTTCTTTTTAGTGTATTTTTTTGTTCACTTTTACCATTAAAAATATTATATTAATGTTCATTTTATTACCTTGTATTGCAACTATTTTTTTCAGGTGTTATAATCGTGGTGCTGCATAAATTATTTTTCTGTGTTGCACGTTCACAGGCTGTTACTTTGACTACGTGCAGAAAAGAGGTCGATTATGGACAACATACGGATTCCGGTTCCTTCGGTTGGTTTCCACCCTCCCGTCTACCTGTGCAGACGGGCCGTGCTCCCCTTTGAACCGGACGGGCGGCTGGACAAGCCCTTCTGGGAAAAAGCAGAATTTACGGAGGCTTTTACGGATATTGAAGGGGCACATATGCCTCTTCCGCGGTTTGTAACCCGCGCCAAAATCATGTGGGATGATGAAAACCTGTATTTCGGCGCGCAGCTTGACGGGGATGAAATATGGGGGAATGTTACCCGGAGGGATGATGTGATTTTCCGGGATAATGATTTTGAGATTTTTATCGATCCGGATTCAGATACCCGGCAGTACTATGAATTTGAAATGAACGTTCTGAACACGGTATGGGATCTGTTCCTCCCCTGCGCCTACCGGGACGGTGGAAATGCAGTAGGCGGCTATGATATTCATGGCCTGCGTACGGCCGTATCCGTCTGCGGGGAGATCAATGTCCCCTCTCCGCAAAATAAAAGCTGGTCCGTGGAGGTGGCCATCCCCTTCGCGGCCATTACGGAATGTTTGCCTGACAAACGGCCTCCCAAAGCCGGCGAATATTACCGGATGAATTTTTCCAGGGTCCAGTGGAAGGTGTCAAAACCGGATGGCTGTTACCGGAAGCAGACCGATGCGCAAGGGAATACGCTGCCCGAGGATAACTGGGTCTGGTCCCCCACCGGCGTCATTAACATCCATTATCCGGAGCTGTGGGGCTTTGTCTTTTTTACGGAGGACGGCAGGCAGGACGGAAGCTTCCTGATACCGGAGGATGAACGGCGCAAATGGGAACTGCGCAAGCTTTATTACGCCCAGAATATCCATAGGGACAGGTACGGGGCCTGGTGCACCAGCCTGGATACGCTGCAGGATATCCTCCGGGAAGCTTCCCCCTGCGAAGAGAACCGCAGTCTCAGGCCTCTGGAGTATACGCTGGAAACCACTTCCCATACTTATGAAATATCCTGCCCTTCTACGGAGGAAGGGAAACGTATCATTCTGCTTTCCGACGGACGGATCATGACGGAGAAACCAGACATAACACCATCCTGTCTGCCCGTTTTATGAGACTCTAAATACTGTGCAATGCCCTGTCAGTCCTGCGTCAAGTCCTTATAATCCTTCGGCGCCAGCCCGGTGTGTTTTTTAAAGAAGTGTGAAAAATAGGTTACATTTTCAAACCCAAGAAGCTCTGCGATTTCATATATTTTCATATCGGTATGGGCCAGATATTCCCTTGCTTTGCCCAGCTTTTTTTCATTGATGGTATGGATTATCGTATTCCCCGTCTCTTCCCGGAATATCCGGCTCAGGTAGCTGGCATTCACGCCGATCCTGCCGGCGATATCCGCCACGGAAAGGCTTTCCGGGTAATGGGCGTCGATATACCTTAAACAGGCGTCTATGAGGGATTCCCGCCCCTGGGCGGCGCCCTTCATGGCCTGCGCAGCGTTCGTCAGCAGGCTTTCCATCAGCAGACTGTACTCCTCCAGATAGACACAGCTGTAAATCTGATGAGCGATTCCTCCCGGCCTGCCCTGTCTGCTGCGATCCTCCGTATCCCCCGCCGTCAGCAGCTTCCGGCACCGTTCCTGAAGGGACATCCCGGAACTTCGGATGGCGGCGGCGGTACAGCCAAATGCCTTCTGCCGCTCCAGCAGCCCGTGAAATGCCCGGACGGCATTTTCCGCATCTGCCTTTTCCACCGCGGCACAGATCTCTTCCATCCATTTATCTTCCTCCGGCAGACGCCGTTCCTCCTGCTCCGCCCCTTCCCTGTAAAAATGCAGTTTGCCGGCTCCGTCCGGGAACCGGTAGTCCAGGGCGGACGCCGCCTCTTCGTACAGGCGCTTCAAATCCCCCGCCCGTCTGCCTATGCCGCTGATTCCCACGCACACGGAAAGCTGCAGAAAATTATCCATCATCTCAAGGATTTGCCCGCATTTCGTGCCCACACGGGTTTCATACCCTTCCTGTACCCCGACCAGCAGCACGCACAGCATATCTCTCTGAACGAAAAGCATTTTTTCCATATGCTCCTCAAATGCTATGGAAAAAAAGTCATTCAGGCTTTTATGGATACGGCTGCGCGTATCGCCGTCTGTTTCCGGGCTGAGGCGGAAACGGAATAAAAGCACCAGGTAATTTTCAAGCCGGAGGGGCAGCGTCCGGTATCTTAGCTCCAGCTCCTCTTCATCGTAAAGGCTTCCGTCCAGGACGGCCCGCAGGAAATTCTCCACAGCCTCTTCCCTTCCGTCTTTCCCCTCCGCCCTTTTCTCCTTTTCCAGCTGGCTGCAGCACCTGGAAACGGCCGATTCCAGACCGTCCAGCGCTCCTGTTTTCGTCACATAATCCGCCGCACCGTATTTCACAGCCGCCTGGGCGTACGAAAAATCCGCATAGGCGGTCAGAATAATTACCTGCACCGGCAGTTCATGCTCCTTCACATATCGGGTAAGCGCAATCCCGTCCGCACCGGGCATACGGATATCCGTCACAAGGATATCCGGCGCTTCCTCCTCCAGATGCTCCAATACCTCCATCCCGTTGGACGCCACAAAAACCACTTCACATTCCAGACGCTTCCAGTCAATCAGCGTCTGCAGTGCTTTTCTCATGATCGGTTCGTCATCTGCCAGCATCACCCTGTACATGGCGCTCTCCCTTTCCGCTTACCTTTATTCTTCCGCTTTCCCTGAAACTCCTGCATTCCCCGGATTCTCCGGTATCCGGATCCGCACCGTGGATCCCCTGCCGGGAGAAGAAAAGACGGTTACGCCGTAGGCCTCCCCGTACATGAGCTGAATCATATGGTGTACATTACTCAGCCCCACATGGTTATGGGCATTGTCCTTTGCCGCCTCCCCGTCCATACCGAACCCGACGCCGTCGTCCACGGTATCGATACAGATGCAGCCCTCCTGCCGGTAAACCTTCACTTGTACGAAGCCGTTGCCCACCTTCGGCTCCAGCCCGTGCACCACCGCATTTTCCACAAGAAGCTGGATACACAGCTTGGGAATATACTGCTCCTTCAGCTTATCTTCGGATACCGTAATCTCGTAGGACAGCCTTTCCCCGAAACGGTAGCTTTGCAGATACAGATAATATTCCACATAGGAAAGCTCCTGCCCCAGCGTCACCTTCTCTTCCCCGCTACGGTATATCTTGGCCTGGATTAGCTTGCTGAAGGTGGATATCATGCGGAACAGTTCTTCATTGCCGTCCATTTTGGCCTGCAGCGACAGGGTATTGAGAACGTTAAACATAAAATGGGGATTCATCTGTGTCTGTAGGAATTTCAGTTCCATTTCCTTGATGGAAATCTGCTTTTCGTATACTTCCTTGATCAGATTGTTCACATAAGCTGTCATTTCGTTGAATACTTCGCTGATTTCATGGAATTCCCGGCTGTCATAGGAAGGAAGCTTGGTTTCGAACTCTCCTTCCCGCACTGCCTGGAGCTTGTGTGTAATCTCCTCGATGGGCCTGGTCAGACGGTAGATCAGAACCAGCAGAAACAAGCAGCCGCAGCCGGTTACCACCGCGATAAGCAGCACGTAAATACGGACGGAGGAATACATCAGCCGCATGGCGTGGTTTTCCGGGATCCCCAGAAACACCTGTAATTCCATGGGCAGAAGCTTTCTGTAAACCCGGTAATCCTTTCCCCCCACATCCATACGGAAAGGTTCATAACGGTACTCCTCAAACGTTTCCCGTTTTGTACCTGCCGTATTCCAGAAGGCTTCCTGGTTCCCGCCGTCCAGAAGCTTTTCCTTCCTGTCGCAGAGCACCCAAAAGGAGCCGGGATAGCTTTCCGCCAGTTCTTCCATCCGTTTGTCCAGAGCCTCCTTGTTCAGCTTGAAAAGGACGGCGCCCGTTTTATCCATAAGGCTGTTATATAAGGGAAAAGCCAGATACAAAAAGCCCTCCTTTTCCTGGTAGGAGTATCCGGCGCCTTCCTCTGCCGCCTCCTTCTCATAGGCCAGGCAGACCTCCCGGAACACCTTCTCCCCCGCTTCTTTTTCCGAGGTCGGCATCGCATAATAACCGGTGCTGACAAAATCACCCTGCCGGTCGAACAGGCTGGCTTCAAGCACCAACGGCATCTGTACATTTCCCAGGTTATCCGGGCTGCTGATATCCACCGCACGGGAAAAAGCGGCTTCCAGCGCTTTGCATTCCTCCCCAGTGAGCCTGCCGTGCCTGCTCTTATCCATAACCTCCATTACGGTTTCCGAGTCCCGAAGCGCATAGATCACCTGTTCCAGATACGAAAGTCCGGAATCCATACTGTCCGCCGTGGTTGTCAGGAAAAAATCCATGTCATGGTGTATGTAGTCACTGACGATGAAAAACACGGAAAACACAAAGATGCCCCCGCACAGAAGCAGCGCGCCCAGCATGATTCCCATATTTACCGTTATCATTTTCCCGCGTATGGAATACCGTTTTCTCTTCTTCCCTCTCATCGCTTCCCCGCCTTTTATATCCTGCCGTTTCCGTCAGAACCATTATACCCTTCCGGGAGCCTGAAGTCACGCCCTATACTTTGCAGCGGGCGCACTCAGCCCTTCACGGCGCCGGCTGTCAGCGATTTGACAAAGGTTTCGGACAGGAGGCAGAAAATCAGGATTGTAGGCACGACGGAGACAATAATAGCGGAAAACATTCCGTTCAGATTCTTGGAATAGGCCGTTGTGAACTGGCCCAGCAGCGCCGGAATCGTCATTTTTTCCTTACTTTTGAGCAGAATGGAGGCGAAATAAAACTCATTCCAGTTATTCAGGAATACCATTATAGCGGCAGTGGAAAGCCCCGGCCTGGCAATCGGTACTATGATCCGGAAGAAAGAAGCGCAGTAGCCGCAGCCGTCAATCCTGGCGGCTTCCTCCATTTCTCTTGGAATCGTAAGAAAATAGCTGCGGATAATGAAAAAGGTTACCGCTATCCCAAGACCGGAATAGATGAAAATAAGCCCGCCCCTCGTATCCTTCAGCCCCAGATCGCCCAGCAGCCTGTAAATGGGAAAGCTGATGGAAATGGACGGGATAAAAAGAGTGGTGGTAAACATCAGGGTAACAAGCCCCTTCAGCTTAAATTCCATCCGCGCCGACACATAGGCGGACATCGCCACCACCAATACACTGATAAACGTGGATAGGACCGTAATAAAAATGCTGTTTCCAAAATAGGTCTGTATGCCCAGCTTTGTAAAAATAGTGATATACCCGTCAAATACCCATTCCGTGGGCAGCGCAAGCCCGCCCGGGTTCTTCTTGAAGGAGGACAGAAACACCCAGAGGATGGGATAAATCGAGATAAACAGGACAGCCGCCATAACAAGGCCGCGTCCTGCGCTTGTCAGAAGATGTAATGCGCTGCGTTTTTCAGATTCTTTATGATTCATACCGGTTCCTTTCTGTTCTGCAAGACGGCGCGCGCCCTTTACCGGCCCGCCCGCTTTTTCCTTAATCCACATAATCCGTGCGGAAAGCCCTGTTAATCAGGCCTACCAGAAGCAGGCCCAGCAGAAACTGGATCACCCCTGCCGTATTGCCTCGTGCAAAATTCAGCTTCGTGCTTCCCAGCGCGGTCTTGTAGACATAATAGCTCAGGCTGTAGGTGGCATTATCCGGCCCGCCTCCTGTAATCAGGGCGATTTCATTGTACAAAAGAAGGCCATAATTGGCCGCCATCACAGATACCGTACCGAGCATGGGACGCAGCAGGGGCAGGATGATTTTCCGGTCTATCTGCCCTGCATCGGCCCCATCCACCCGGGCTGCCTCCAGCAGGCTGGCGTCGATGCTGAAAATCTGTGTCAGCAGAAGCAGGCAGGAGGAACCGCCGAAGAGGATAAAGGAAAAGGTCACCCCCCAAAAGGCGTAGGTCTCATTTGCCAGCACACTGATATCACTGCCGGGCCATATCCGGTTGCACAGCTCCGTTACAATCCCTCTTGAAGGACTGTACAGATTCATAAAAATCAGGCCGATAGCCGCCGTGGAGATGATGTTGGGAATGATGAAGGCATTTCTGGTAAATTTCCAGCCCAGGGGCTTTTTAGCCAGTATCAGGGCCACAAGCAGCGTAAACGGGATTTGTACCAGCATGGTAAGGGCAACCCATTTCAGAGAATTCACCAGTGCCGTCTGAAAGTTCCTGTCTGCGGTAAACAGCCTGATATAATTGTCAAACAGACTGTCCCAGCCCAGGAATTCCGGCTTAAGAAAATTCTTGTAATTCCATTTGCAAAAGGAAGTCACAAAAATATTCACAAGAGGCCAGGCATAAATAATACCGAATAACAAAATTCCGGGCAGCAGAAACGCCAGGATAAACCCATTCTTTTTAGTAAAGAATTTCCTATCTTTTTTCATACAAAATCCTCTTTTCCCCTACCGTTGTGTTCTCAGCCGAAGAAGGCCGGATGGGTACGCATATGGAAAGAGGCCATCCCGGAGACAGCCTCTTGTATCCTTCTTTCCGTCCGTGCTGCCGGCCGTCTTTATTCCGCCGCTTCCAGGAACGCGTCCAGTTCTTCCACAGCATCTTCCACGGTCTTGCTTCCATCCTTAAGGCCCGCATATTTGGCCTGGATCTCGCCTTCCGCATCCCCGAAGTTGTTGCCAAGCCCCAGCGCCTGGTAATCCGCACTCTGGCACAGTCTGCACGCTTCTACCAGAAGCTTTGCCTCCGGCGCTTCCACCGAATCCGCCAGCGCCTCATAATCCACCGCCGTACTTGGCGCCATGCCGATTCCGTTTTCTATAATACGGGCTGCCACCTCCGGGCTGGTCATATACTTAATAAATTCCACCGCTGCGGCCGTCTGTGCCTCATCCAGCTTTGCGGATACGACATAACCGCAGCCGCCGGACAGCAATGCCGCCTTCTTACCGGCTTCCTCGGTAGGGAATACCGCCGGTTTGATGTTCTCCGCACCTGCCTCACATGCTACGGAACCGCCTGCATCCCACACCCCGTTAAAAAGCATTGCCGTCTTTCCGTCAAAGAAATCGGAACGGTACGCTTCATCATCGTCACCCCCCGGCCCGAAATTAGCCGAGTCGATTTTCTGCAGGGCATTTTTCTGTATAAAAGAAAGTGTGTCCGCAAAGGCCGTCTGATTAAAACTCTCCACACTTTTTCCTTCTGCATAGAAGCTTCTGGAATCCGCGCTTCTCTGAAGATAGGCCGCGGTAAGGATATTGGCGGGCCATCCTGCATTCAGGCCAAAGGGCATAATCCCCGCTGCGGTCAGCTTATCCACCGCCGTATTAAAATCATCCCAGGTATTCCATACATCCGGCGTATCCGCTCCCGCTTGTTTAAAAAGCGCTTCATTATACCAGAAACCAACGCCCTCTATCTGCTCTCTCACAGAATAAATGTTCCCGTCTTCCGTCAGATTCTGCTCATAACAGACGCCGACCCCGTCCTTAAAGCTGCTGTCCTCATCCAGATAAGGTTTCAAATCCAATATCATTCCTGCCGCCGATGCCACCGGTGTGATGTCCCAGCCTCCGAAATCCGCAATATCATAAAATTCCCCGGCACTGATATCATTGAGCGCGGTGTTATAAATGCCTTCCGCTCCCGTCTCATCCGCTTGTATCACAAAATGGAACTCATCCTTATGGGCATCCGCAAATTCCTGGTAGATCGCGCGCATTTGTGCGGCAGCCGCCCATTCCGATTCGTCATGGTAGTAACCGTGTACAAAAGTGATGGTAGGAAGCTCTCCGTCCGCCGTCTGTGCATCCGCTTCGGATTCCGCCGACGCGCTCTCCTGCGCAGGCTGTTCCTCCTGTTTGCTCTCCGCCGGCTGCGGGGAATCCGCCGTTTCCGCGCTGTTTCCGCATCCTGCCAGCATAAGAGCCGTCATCGCCGCACAAAGCAGCCATGCCAAAGATTTTCTTTTCATATCCTGTACCTCCCTATTGGTAACGAAGCTGCAACGGTTCCTGTTCCGCAGACAGAAGCCGCTGCGTTTTCCTGTTGCTTTCAATTTACCACGCACGGGCCAGGTTCTGAATAAACAAAGCTGCAGATATATATGCTATTTTTTCACCTGCTTCCGATGCCGAAAGAAAAAAGATGTTATTTTTTTACCCGCCGCCCTTTTTCGGGACGGAGCAGTAAAAAAATAACATCCTTTTCAGGAAAGTCCCGGGCCTGTCCGCATATCAGCCGGGTATCCCATACCGTATGATGCTGTCACCCTTTTAAAGGCTTTGATCCAGCTGCGTGATCAGGGAATCCAGAGCCTCCTCCTCCGTACAGGCCCGCCGGATATCCGCACCGATGGTTTCCATGATCCCGCTGTTCCAAACGCTGGTAATCGTCTTTATCTGGATATCCGCCCCATGCGCCTGCTCCAGCGCATTGCCCAGCAGCGGGTATTCTTCCCTGATTACCGCCAGATCCACATTGGGATTGGAAGGGGCCTGCCCCGTTTCCAGCGCCAGCTTCAACTGAACCTCCCCGCTGAGCATGTACTTTAAGAAACGGACGGAGGCTTCTTTTTTCTTTTCATCATAGCTGTCAAAGAGCACATATCCGGAGGAAGGGGAGATATAAGAAAGGCTCTCCCCCGATTCCGTGGGATAGTTGGCGTATGCGATATCCGCCTCCGCCGCACAGCCTTTGAATTCTTCACATTCCCACACGCCGTTAAAATAAATGGCCGTCCTGCCCTCCCGGAAATATTCCCTGGCATCATCCAGGCTCTCCGCATTTACCGAATGGCTGAAAATCCAGGCGAAATCCCGTACCGCATCCCGGAACACGGGCGTATCAAACGCAGCCGGCAGTGTACGGGCCATCTCCAGCCCCTGCGGCCCCTTCCCTGCCAGCACTGCAAGAAAAAGGTTTTCCGCCACCTGCACCGTTTCCAGCGCACAGGCATCCGTACTGTCCCCTCCCCAGGCATCCAGCTTTTCAAGGGCTTCCCGGAATTCCTCCCAGGTACGGGGCGGCCTGGCATTCCCCTTTTCATCCACGATCCCGGCCTCCCGGAAATATCCGGCATTGTACCAGTAGCCCATCACCTCAAGCGCATCCGGCACCGTATAAAGGCCGCCGTCTTCCTCCGTCCAGGTTTCCAGGACCGAAGGGTGGATGCTCCGGATGAAATCCGCATCCGCTTCTATAAAAGGAAGGAGATCCAGCGCCATACCGCGCTTTATTGCATTCTGTACATAATAGGACTGTCCGTTCGTGCTGACAATTTCCGGCATTTTATCTACGGCAAGCATATTGTTGGCCTGCTCCACAGCGATATAGCTGTCGGAGGAGGGCTGGTAATTCAGCACAATATCCGGATTTTCCTCATCAAAGGCACGGTAAATCTCCTGCATGGTGGAATGTGTGTTGACCGTCCCTCCCCAGCCGTGGATGAAGGTCAGCTCCGTCACCTCCGGCTCCTCCTGCCTGCCGCAGCCGGTTATAACCGCCGCGGTTAAAAGCACCGGCAGAACACGCCGGAACACTCCCTGATAAATTCGGTTTCTTTTTTCCACTTCCCAGCCTCCCGTCAGCGTATCTGCACATCAGCCCCAGCCGGGCGTTTCTGTAAACAGCTGTGTGTCGGAAAACAGGGTCCAGCCCTCTTCTCCGGTACTAAGCCGTTTCATTTTTACATAAATCATATCCTCCGCAGCAGGCACGAGCGCAAGGCTGTTCATCTGTTCGCCCGGTTCCATAATAAAAGAGGGTTCGCCCGAAGGGTGTTCTTCCCACGCTTCATAAAAAGGGATGGCAAGCTGTGCCGTATACACATACGGTTCCTCACTTACAAGAGGAACCTTTATCTCATATTCCGGCTGCATCATCTGTTTCATCCGGTTTTCTTCTAACTTGAAATCCAGCTTTACGTAATAACATCCGAACCCCTGTGTAAAAACAGGAGTATCCGCCCATACTTCCATTGTTCCGTCACCCGGCAGCTTCATATATCTATTGCTGTCAAAATCGGATACCCCTATCCGGTACAGATTTCCTGTCCCATTCAGTACCTCAGCTTCCTTCAGATCCCCAAGCTCCCTGAGCGTTCCATTCTCCAGGCTGAAAAATTTCATCATGGAAAAACAGTCGTTATCTTCCTGCCCCTGCAATACCAGTTCCTTTTTTCTGTCGGTTCTGTCCAGATCGATCACCCAGAGCCGGTAAGCGCTGGAAACCGTCTGATTTGTTTCCCAGGCCGTCTTTCCGTTGATATCGATAGCAGCGCCGTCCGTTTCATACGCGTCCGCTTCCTTCCTGACATGATACCGGATGCTGTCCGGCAAACCGTCACCGTCCAGATCAAACCAGGCCGTCTGCTCCGGCCGGACTGAGAAGAAAAGACCGTTTTCTACTTGTTCGGCACACCGCTCCTCCCACAGTTGTTTTAACACACCGTCCGGGCCAAACCATTCCGCCGTCGCCAGTTCACCCGTCAAAAGCCCGGCAATACCGTCATTTTCATTTTCTACCGTCAGTGCCCCGTCCTTCCAGCTGCAGGTCAGATTCACGTTCCGATCCTCTTTGCCCAGATTCAGCTGTACCAGGCCGTTTCCCCGCAGCCAGATTTCCTTAATCCAATAGTTATCCGACTCATAGGATGATAAGCATTCCGCTGCGCCGGGCAGGGTGAGAAAGCTATCCCGTCCCACAGGAACCGCTCCGTATTCATGGAAACTCCCCTCTTTATAGTAAAAATAACAGGGCTTTACCGTGCGCCCGGTCCCGTCTTCCCTGGCATCCAGGCTGCTTTGGTACAGGAGATAGGTTCCGTCCCCGCTGCCCATGAAAGCTTCCCCCTTGCCGGAAAGTACGCTTTCATAGGGCCTTCCTTCCGAAACACCCCACAGCAGGGAGCATGCGGAGCTTCCCCCGCCGGACTCCGTATACCAGAAAGCGGTATTTTCCGGTGTTTCCACAACAGCGCTTATATCCTGCAGAGATTCCGGTGTTTCTCCCCCGGTTCCCACAGGCACGGCTCCCTCCTCCGACACAAACCACCGGCGGCCTTCCAGAACACCGTTATGATTCACTCCGGTAAAAGCGAAGGCCTCCCGCTTCCCGTCCCCGTCGTAATCGGCACAGTCAAACAGCAGGATTTCCTCTCCGGCCGTTTCCTCCACCAGGGAAAACAAAACGGCATCTCCGCTGCTCTTATCCTCCTGCGCCCCGGAACCGGCAGCCGGAAGCTGTGTATCTTTTCCGGCGCAGCCTGCCAGCAGCAGGCCCGATAACAGGCAGAGAGTTAATACGCGTTTTATTTTCATCATTTCCTCCTCTTCCTTCTAATAAACAATAAAGATAAAGGTTCCGGAGGAATCCTCCGCGGCTTCCAGTATTACTGCATAGCTTCCGGTTTCCGGTATGGTATACTGACAGTTAAACAGTGTTTCCGTATCCATCTGAATTACCTTATCTCCCTTTTCATTCATTAGGGTAAGTTTCATTTGTCCGCTTCCTGAATTTCTTGCCGCAGCTACAATATCCCCTTTTTCCAGTTCTATTTTTCCTTTCCGTTCCTTTGTCAGCGCCAAATCACAGGAAAAATCTCGCTGTTCCAGATATTCCTTTTTATCCTCGTATATGGTTTCCTCCGCTTCTGTCATCTCCTGCATGGTAAAACGAAGCCTGATATTGAAATTCTTTCCTTCCGGCTTTTCCAGTATGAGCTTTACCGGCCCCTCAGAAAGCGTAATCCCTGCATCAATGGAATTGCTCCCGGTCCAGCCTACGCCGCTTCCCATCAGGCTATTTACGTATACTACCTGCTCCGTTCCATCCTCTTCCACGAACTTTAAACGGAACGGATTTTTGATTTCCGTCGGTTTTGCACCTGCTGAAATAAGCGCCACTTCTCCCTGAATGACGATATTTTTGGGTACGGCAAGTTCTGTATCCAGAAGCACCGTATCTCCTTGTGTATCATCGGTAAAATTGGCTTCATACCGGCCGCTCACAGCCGCTTCGTCCAACTGCTGCCAGCCTGACGCAGGATCTGCCTGCGCCCGGCCGGATACGCCGCAGCCGGATACAAGCATATGAAGAATTACTATGGATATCATGAGTTTTCCAGTTCCTGTTTTCATCCGCTTTCTCCCCGCTCCCGTTTTACTTTTATCCTTATGTTTTGCCGTTGTAAACAACGGATACGAGCTTTTTATATTATTCTACTCCAAAACAGCCGCGATGTATAGAAGCAAGACCAATTGGATACAGATAAAAAACATCTCTGATTTTACGCAAATACGCCCCTCATAGACAAATCTACTTTTAGCCGGCAGTAAAATCCTGTTAAATTTTTTATAATTCAATAAGAAACACCCCCAATCAAAAAGTCTGTACCTGCTACGCCGGAACGATATGCCTTTTTAATCAAGGGCGCGAAGCGCAGAAGCCGCATAAAATAAGGCTTAGAGATTCCGAGAGTCTATATAAGAAGTGCAAAGAAGGCTGAATATGGAAGCAATAGATAGGGGTAACAGAATTACAGAATAAAAAAACAAAAATCATGTGCATTGTATTGCAAATTAGGTGCAAACAATATAAACTATAAGTATCAGTTAGAAGGGAGTTGATAACATGGCCGGCAATACAACCAACATCAGCATTCGTATGGATGCGGAACTGAAATCTCAAGCGGATGAACTTTTTGCAGAACTAGGCATGAATATTTCCACAGCGTTCAATATTTTTGTCCGTCAATCGCTCCGTGAAGGTGGTATTCCTTTTGATATTTCGCTGAATAAGCCAAATAAGGAGACTGCAGCCGCAATGCTCGAAGCGGAAAGGATTGCGAAAGACCCTGCTATAAAGGGTTATACTGATTTAAATCAGCTTTTCGCAGATTTGAGAAAATGACAAAATATACCGTTAAGCCTACCACGCAATTCAAGAAAGATTATAAATTGGCAATCAAGCGCGGTCTAAAAATTGAACTATTAGAGGAAATTATCTGCAATCTTGCAAACGGTGTACCTCTGCCAGAGAAAAACAAAGACCATGCACTTGGCGGCAACTGGAACGGACACCGTGAATGCCATATCTTATCCGATTGGTTACTTGTTTATCGGTTAGAGAATGATGTTCTTGTCTTAACTTTGGCTCGCACAGGCACACACAGTGATTTGTTTGAAAAATAGGAAGATACCGCATGAGGAAACCTATATATTTTTAATCAGCAATATAGAAGTTTTTGCAATGACTCCGGGCATAAGGGTAATAGATCTTTCCCGGACAGTCTGCCCGAACAAAGGGACGGAATTACTTCCGCAAGACAGCAGCAATCCCTGAAAACCAAGGCCGGCTAATCCATTTTCAGGATTTGCCGGCCTAAGTATTTAGTACATATGCCCGGCAGCCACATTTTCATTTACCGGTACATTTACCGGTTCTTTTTCAGATGGTCGCCTGAATCAGCGACTGTTGGTTTCCCGCCGCCAGCTCCCGTACCTTCTCCATATCCAGGCCCAGCGCCTCCGTCATACGGCGTCCATACTCTTCATCCGCCCAGTAACAGTGCACCGCATGTCGGTACTTGATATTCTCCGTTACGGGTTCGATATTCCCCGCCGTATTCTCAATCAGCAGATCCCGTTTATCCGGCGCCATCACCCGCCACAGATCACCGCCTGCCCGGAAGCAGTCGTCCGTGGGATCCTCCTGGGGATCATAAGCGTACAGGGCGCCTTCCAAATCGAGAGGCGGTTCGCAGACATCCGGCTGCGACGCCCATTCGCCCTGGCTGTTGGGGGAATATGCCGCCGCGCGTCCATAGTTTCCATCGGTACGCATCAGCCCGTCGCGGTGATAATCATGTACCTCCACCTTGGCGCGGTTTACCGGAATCTGGTTATAATTGACACCGAGCCGGTATCTCTGGGCATCTCCGTATACAAACAGCCTGCCCTGAAGGAACTTGTCCGGTGAAAAGCCGATTCCCGGAACCACATGGGCCGGTGTAAACGCCGCCTGCTCCACCTCCGCAAAATAATTTTCGGGATTCCGGTTAAGCTCCAGCACACCAACCTCGTGCAGGGGATATTCCGCATGACGCCATATTTTGGTAATGTCAAAGGGATTTTCATAGTGCTTTTTCGCCTGTTCTTCCGTCATGATCTGCACATACATTGTCCAGCGGGGGAAATCCCCTTTCTCTATGGCGGTAAACAAATCCCTGCCGTGGCTTTCCCTGTCTTTGGCAATCAGGGCTTCCGCCTCATCGTCTGTCAGGTTTTTTATCCCCTGCTGTGTCCGGAAATGGAATTTGCACCATACTCTTTCATTCTTCTGGTTATAAAAAGAATAGGTGTGCTCCCCAAAGAAATGCATGTGCCGGAAAGTGGCGGGAATACCCCTGTCGGACATGACAATGGTCGTCTGGTGGAAAGTCTCAGGCAAAAGAGTCCAGAAATCCCAGTTATTCTGTGCGGAGCGCATTCCGGTACGGGGATCCCTTTTCACGGCACGGTTAAGATCCGGGAAATTATGTACGTCCCTCAGGAAAAATGTAGGGGTATTGTTTCCCACCAAATCCCAGTTTCCTTCTTCGGTATAAAACTTTACCGCAACCCCTCTGATATCACGTTCCGCATCGGCGGCTCCCCGTTCGCCGGCCACAGTGGAAAACCGAAGGAACAGATCGGTTTTCGTGCCTTTCTGCAGGACCTTGGCTTTCGTCCATTGGGAAATATCGTGCGTACATGTAAACGTTCCATATGCACCCCACCCCTTGGCATGCATACGTCTTTCAGGAATCACTTCCCTGTCAAAATGAGCCAGCTTCTCAAGAAGCCACACATCCTGAAGCGCTACCGGCCCTCTCGGCCCGGCTGTCAGTGAATGCTCGTTTTCCGCTACGGGCGCCCCAACCTCATTGGTCAGTTTTTTGTTCTCCATAAAATACCTTCCTTTCTAATCGATAATAATTATCAATATTATTATAATAGCACATCTCACAAAATAATACAAGACATTTCGCATAACAATTATGCAACATGCCTTGTATTATTTCTAGCTAATAGAACATAGCAATAAATTTTTCGCTATTTGGCACAGCGTTCTGTCTGTAATCACGTTTTACTTTTTCTTTATCATATTTTAGTTGTTTATATGTAACGGTAACAAGTCCGTCGTCCACTTCTATAATAACAAATCTAACGATACCATCTTTTCCACATCCTACAGAACCCGGATTTAATATGGGCCTGCCATTCCAATGAACAGCATATAAAGGAAGATGCGTATGTCCAATCAAAACATAGTTTACATTTACATTATAATCTGCAATAAATTCCTCTAACGTTTTCTTATCATATAAAAGAGGCGGGTCTATTACGCTATTCATTCTTGCATGTATCATAAGGAATTTTTTATCTTCTATTTCCACTGTCCTTTGAAGCGGAACTTGCTTTAGCCTTTCCATTCTCTCAGATCCCAATTGATTAATAACCCAATCTTGATGTGCAGATTCTGTTTCGTAATGTTTCCTGATTTCTTTATCAAAAAACATGTATTCCCCATTGCCCATGATATTTACAAATCTATTGTCATTCATAACAATATCGTAAACTTCCATCGGATTTGGCCCAATCTGTATAAAATCCCCCAGATTTAATATTTGAGAAACTTTACATTCTTTATCTATAAAATTCATAAAAACATCCAATGCATGAATATTGGAATGGATATCCGAAACCAATGCTATTCTTTTCATTATAGATTCCGTGTATCTTTATAACGTATCCATAACCTGTTCTGCCGGCCCCCTGTCGTCTCTAAACCAGCTTTACTCCCAGCCCCTGCCGGATAAACGGCAGATATTTGACATATGCAGGATCCACCTGCCCGATAACCGTTACCCTTTCTTCCGCCGGCAGATCCACCCGCGCGATTTCCAGTTCCCCCATATACCGCAGATATTTTTCATTGGACAGGGAAATGCTTCCTGCGGGCCTTTTCCCTGTGCCCAGGGGACTGATGTGCTGTTTGCACTGTCTGGATTCCTGGGAACGGATGACCAGTTCGCCGGAGTCCGGCCGGTCATGGTGTATGGTATCCCTCACGAAATCGAATTCCGGCAGGATATCCGCCTTCAGCTCCACGTAATCCCGGCTGAGGGAAGCGATATCCTGCCAGGCCTTCTCCGTCACATCCACATCCCCCACCAGAACCACGTCGCACAGCCCGTCATAATACAGTTCCAGCATATTCAGGAGAACCTCCTCCTTCCTATTCCGGTGGGACTCCGCCGTGGGCAGCCCTTCCTTCAGCGGCCCGCGCAGTTCCTTGTTCCCGGGTACAAAACCCAGGATGGTAAATCCAAGAAAACGCAGTCTTTGGTTAATTTCACGGATTCTCTGCAGGGAAAGGCCCGTCAGCGGTTTTGGGTAGAAATTATGACATGCCGTAAAACGGCTGAAATCCGCCCCCGCCCCCCGCCACGCCCCAATATCGCTTTCTGTTATGGTGGAGGCGTTGAAAACCACATGGAAACGTTTTGCAAGACGTACCGTATCCGCCGCCGAAAAGCCGTAATCCAGACGGATATGGGTAATTCCAATGTGCTGCAGTTCTTCAATCTGTTTCACCCCCAGCAGTTCCAACGTTTCAGGGCCTACATCCACAATCAGGTTCATGCCGCTTTCCCGGCAGTTCTTCAGCATAAGGCGGATATCCCCGCGGAAATCCGCCCCGGTTTCTTCCGGAACGTGGAGGGAGGTAAAGGCATATTTCACTCCGCAGGCCGCTGCTTTTTTAATAATCCGCTCATTTTCCCGGATTCCTGTTGCGAAATAAAGTGATATTCCCGTATTCATATCTGTTCCCTTCTGTACCCGCCGGCACGTCGCTGCATTCTCTTTTTATACGGTATGGGTCATTCTCCGTAAACTTCGTTGATCCGATCCTCATCCACGCCAAAGAAGTAGGTTACCAGAAATCCACCCGCATAAGCTATCAGCATGGAGATAATAAACGTAAACTGCTGTCCCGGCTGCATGATCAACAAGCCGAACAAGCCGGAAACTCCCTGGGAAATGGCGCCCAGATGAAACAGGGCCGCTGCCGCGCCGCCAAAGCCCGAGCCGATGCAGGCCGTCAGGAAAGAACGTCCCAAAGGCAGGGTTACCGCATACATCATGGGTTCCCCGATCCCAAGGATCCCAACCGGAATGGAATCCCGGATATATCCTTTCAGCTTCTTGTTTCCGGTTTTTATATACAGGGCGACTCCTGCGCCTACCTGCCCGCCTCCTGCCATCATAAGCATGGGAAGCAGATAATTGATGCCGCCGGTCGCCCCGGCCGGATCATTGAGCATGGCATGGATCGGCGTGAGCGCCTGATGGAGGCCCACCGATACCAGAGGCAGGAAGCCGGCCGAAAGGATAAAACCTCCCACGACTCCCAGCTTCGAGTAAACAAAGGTGAGTACCGCAAAAATACCGTTTGTCAGGATTTCCCCCACAGGCTGTATTACCAAAAGAGCCGCCAGGCCGCCCAGTATCAGAACCAGGAGCGGGCTGATGAAGGTATCTATGATATCCGGCATGATTCTGCGGATCGTTTTTTCCAGGAAGGCAAAAAACATACCTGCGATCAGGGCTGCCAGAAGTCCCCCGGCAGCCGGGTTAAACACATCATTAGTGAAGGGAAGCATGATTTGGGAACCCTGATAGACCGCCAGCAGGGGCATGGCCGGATTGGCAATGGACATAGCTCCCGCAATCGCGCCGAGTACCCCGGATCCGCCAAACTCCTTCGCCGCGTTGAAACCGACCAGTATGGGAAGGTATGCGAACAGCGCCCATCCCATAGTGCGGATGCACTCATACCACCATACGCCTGACAGGGATCCGCCTGTGGAGACATTAATGACGTTGCAGATCCCGTTGATTAATCCGGCTGCAATGATGCCGGGCAGAAGGGCCACGAAAATATTTGCTATTTTTTTCAGAAAACGCTGTACCGGCTTATCATGCCGTGCTTTCTGCTTCGCCTTATTCTCCGCCGTCACCGCGGAAACGTCCTCCTTCTTTTTGGGGACCGCCCCCGGATCCTCCGCCACACCCTTGGCAATGCCTGTTAATCCGCAGAATGCCTCCAGAACCTTATTTACCTTCCCTGGCCCGAAAACGATCTGGAGGGTATCGCTTTCCACCACTCCAAGAACACCTTCCAGCTTTTTAACGCCTTCCAGATCCACGCTGTCCATATCCCTGATACCCACGCGGAGCCTTGTCATGCACGCCGCGTTGGAGGATACATTTTCTATGCCTCCCAGGAGTACCAGAAGCTCCCTTGCTGTCTGCTTGTAATCCATACTCGCTTTCTCCTTTTTCCTCGATTCACCCGATACGATCCCGTTTTTCCTTTAAGGCCTCTTTTATTTTCCCGCCGGCCCCGGAAAGTTTATCCTCAGCCTCTGCCGCGCCGCATTCCATAATAAGCATCGTAACGGCTGTTTTTACATGACCGCCGGCCTGTTTTAGCGCAGCTTCCGCTTCTCCCCTCGTACAGCCGGTGGCTTCCATGGTGATATTCTGCGCACGTACCACCAGCTTTTCATTGCTCTGCTTCACATCGACCATCAGGTTTTCATATGCCTTCCCTATGCCCACCATACTCGCGGTGGATATCATATTCAGCACCATCTTCTGGCAGGTACCGGCTTTCAGCCGCGTGGAACCGGTAAGTACCTCCGGCCCGGGCACCGGCTCGACGGCGATCCGGGCTTCTTTACCAACCTCGGAATTTTTGTTGCAGGCGATCCCAACCGTTTTGCATCCCACAGAATTGGCATATTTCAGGCCGTATATCACATACGGGGTTCTTCCCGACGCCGCAAGGCCGATGACGGTGTCCTTTTCCGTCAGCCCCAGTTCCTTCAAATCCTGTTCGCACATGGTATGGCTGTCCTCGGCCCCTTCCACCGCTTTCACAAAAGCATTCCGGCCGCCGGCAATCAGACCAACCACCATTCCCGGATCCACGCCGAAGGTAGGCGGGCATTCCACCGCATCCAGGACACCGAGCCTTCCGCTGGTTCCTGCACCTAAATAGATGATCCGCCCGCCCTTTTCCAGACTTTCCGCGGCCCATTGGATCGCTGTGGCGATTTCGGGCAGTACTTCCTCTACGGCCTTCACGGCTTTTGCATCTTCCCGGTTCATAATCCGGGCTATTTCAAGAGGAGTCATTTCATCCAGCTTCATGGTATCCGGATTGCGTGACTCCGTCGTTAATTTCGATAAATCAATCATGGCACTTCGCCTCCTTCTTCCTTAATATGTGTCCGTTCTTACCATTTCATACAAATATCTTTCCAAAACCTGTAACGGTCCGGATTTGTCTGAACGGTTCCATTTTTTTAACACCGGATTCCGATTCCCTGTCTGCGGTAAAATTTCAAAGTGAATTCGTGATTTCTAGAAAACATTGATTTTGAAACACT
>URMK01000011.1 GCA_900548905.1 uncultured Lachnospiraceae bacterium
AAAATTCCTTTTCAGTCCCGGGAACGCCACGCAGACAGACGGCGGAAGGCCATTCGTAAACGCGAAGTTTACGTAAAGCAATACATAAACAGCCGGTTGGTTTTTCATTCCAACCGGCTGTTGTAACAAATAACGTAACCGTACAGATGTGTCTGAACGGTTACCAAAAAAACGGCCAGGAAACATGGGCAGAACGCCACGTTTTCGCTCCGGCTTTTTACGCATTGTTCCAGAGTTCTTCCATAAATTGTCTTGCCTGTGAGGCATTTTCCGGCAGGGTATCCTCCAGTGTGGCATGGATATAGGGCTTATCCTTTTTCATAAAACGGATCAGATCGCTGTAATCCATCTCGCCCGTCCCGGCCGCCATGGATACCACCTTCCCGTCTATCCGCCTGAAATCTTTTACGTGGACTACCGCCACATCCTCTCCCAGCACGTCAATCGCTTCCTTTACCACATCCTTCTGCCTTCCCGCATTGGAGTTATCCAGCAGGTTCACCGGATCCAGTATGATCTGCAGGTTAGGCGACTGGATGGAACGGAGCACCTGCCGTGCCCGGCGGGAGCTGTAAACAATATGCTGGCAGACCGGCTCTATCGCCACCACGACTCCCATCTTTTCCGCATACTCCACTACACAGGAAAGGTTTTTGGTAAAGGTATACAGAGCTTCCTCCGTACGGCTGGCCGGATCCGGCGCATAAAGGGAGTTGGGCGTACCGGTTTCCGTTCCCACCACGCCTGCTCCCAGCCAGGAAGCAAAACGGATCTGCGCCCTGTACTTCCCGATTGTATCCGCCAGCCGGACACCGTCGGGATCCGCCAGGTTCAGATAGCAGCCGAGCACAGCCACATCCAGATCGTTTTGGGCGAACAGTTTTTTCAAATACATGGCAAACCCGGGGGTAAGGGTGGAATTATTGACTTCAAATGTATCGATCACCTTGGCAAGTGCCACATGGGCGCAGGTAAAGCCCTGATCCCTTGTATAGGCAAGCCTCTCCGGCAATGCCAGAGACGGCGTATCGTGCAGGCGGATTCCTATCTGCATGTTCTACCTCCTTATGCTTCAGACGCGAAGCATTTTTGTGGCATAAGGCTCCAGCTGCGCTTCCGCCGGCCCTTTTGCCGTCTGTATGGTTGTCTTTTGCGGCATGTCACTGTTGTTGATGACAACAAGACGGCCGCTGCCCGGATAATAAGCGCATTCCGTATAACAATTATCCGTAAGATAAAGCCCGTCCCTGTCTTCTCCCCCTGCAAGCATAATGAGGTTTAAAAGCAGCCTTGTATTTTCCACCGTCTTTTCAAAGGATGCCATATAAATCCCCATGCCGCTGCCGAACCGGTTCACGGTCAGGGTGGGAACCCCTCCGTCCTCCGCCAGCACTTTGGCATTTCCATCCGTAAGGAAAGGAATTCCCTTCCGGTAATCACCGGTTTTCCTGACAAAGCTGCCCTCCGGCATAAGCCCTTCTTCCGCCTCCAGGTCAAATTCCCATTTTCCGTGGCAGATACGCGCCCCGGTGTCCTCGTCCACACCCAGCACAGGCGCCATGCGGAAGAAAGAGTCATAGCCTTCCACGGCGGAAGGTTCATTCACGCCGATAAAAGCGCCGCCTTCATAGACGAAGCGTGTCAGCTTCTCCACAACAGCCGTGTTCTTCCATGCATCCCCGCCGCTCCAGGCACTTCCTGCAAATCCGGCATTAATCACCACATCCGCTTGTTCCAGCGCTCCGTTCAGAACATCCTCAAAGCTGATAAAGGATACGTCTACCGGAAGGCCGGAAAGCGCTTCATTGATATGGATCAGATCATTCCTATACGTCTCATGGAAATGTCCGGAAAGGGTCCAGGAGCGCAGTTTTCCCCAATAATGCAGCACGGCAACCCTGGTGCGTATGCTGTGGGGCTTTCCTTCTTTATGGAACTCCCCTATAGTACGGAATTCATCCGACACCTGTTCTATGTAGTCACAAAAATCCGGATAATCCTCCACCAGATGGAGATAACCTCCCAGGCCGATCCGCTGGACAGGCTCCCTGAGCAGTGCCCTTCTCACGCTGTTCCAGTATTTTTTCGCCTCCAGTGTGGGATCCCCGCCTTCCATAAAGGTTGGCGCACCGCCCAGGCCCACCGGGAACAGATACGGGTGAAGGCGCAGCTCATGGGTATCCACCTTCACACCGGCACAAAGCCTGGCCTCATAGCCGGAGAACACGCATTTAATCAGCCCGTCGAAGCCGAATTCCTCAAACCTGCCGTTATAAGGCTCGATTCCCACCCAGCTGTCATCGTAAAATACATATGCCTTTTTACCATATGCATGCACCATATCAATCAGCTTTCGGCCGAAAGAAATGACGAAATCATTGATAAATTCCATCCAGTCCGCTTTTTTCCGGTTTCCGGGCATATGGGTCACATGCTGCTTCCCCTGATTGACAAAATCCTCGGCAGTCAGCTCGTATCCGTATTTTACCGCGAAATCATCCAATGCTTTTTCACTCACGGTAAAATCATAGGAACCCCAGTCTGTAAACAAGTTTCTGTTTTTTACACTGCTTCCCCAGATCCATACAAAATTATAAAACATAGAAGTAAAACGCACGACGGTTGTCGCCGGATGGGTTTCACACCACTCCTTCATCCAGTCCAGCAAAAACTCCTGGGCTTTAGGATAGATGGGATCAATCTGCATCAGATGCTCCTTATCCCAATTGTTGGTAGTATGGTTATACATGGAAATCTCTTCCCAAATACGGTATGCCATAAAGCTTACCGTATAGGTATGCCAGGCCGCCGGCTCCTCAATGACAACGCAGCCCTGCTCCCTGTCATAGTTCCATTTTCCCCTGTCCAGCAGGGTATCTGTCGTTCTGTCATACACCTGCCAGTACCGGAAAGCCCTCTCGCTGTCATTGATCATAAACTGCTCTTCAAAAAAATCCTTCATCAGGGAAACAGTAAGCTTTCCTTCCGCCGCCACTGCCGGATTTGTCATCAGGAAGCACTGCTGCAGCTTATCCTGATTTTCCTCCGCCCACGCATTATGATCTCGGATCATACAGATGGTAGAATAAATCCCGTATCCCGCATCCAGTATTTCATCGGACAGCACCGTTCCGTCGCTGTCACGGATAACATCGGCCCCCCATTTCTCCGCCAGCTCCAACGTCAGCTTTTCATATCCCGATTCTCCCGGCAGGGTAAAGCTCCCTTTTCTTTTTTCACTCATTCTGTCTTACTCCTTATTCCTTTGCTTTTATTTCACCGTACCTGTTTTGTTCCTTCCTTTTTATAAAGCGCCGTCCTTTGAAACATTGCCTGCGGCGAGCAGCCCGGAGAAAAAGGCCAGTGCCAATCCCTGTCCCCAGCCCTGGATCCAGCGTCTGGAAATATCCCTGTAACCGTCTCTGTCCTTCATAACCGCAGTCCCCGCGGATACATTCATCACCTTGCCGTCCTTGCCCACATTTTCCAGGATCCCTTTTATAGCTTTGTTTATGTATCTGGAATGCAGCGGGTTTCCCTTTTCCAACATAGCCGCCGCAATTCCGGCGGAAGCGGAAACCTCTTCATAGGAATCCTCATCATCAAGTATCGTCCGCCACAGCCCGTTTTCCGTCTGCAGCAGCTTCAATGCGGCAAGCTGCTCGTTCAGCGAACCGGTCACCTCCAGATATTTCGGATACAGGTAAGCCTCCGGCAGGACACTGCCCACCTGGGACATGGTATAAGCCGCCCATGCATTTGCCCTTCCCCAGTAAAAGCCTGACATATGATCGCCTGTAATATTATTGTAGCCATGATAATACAGACCTGTTTCCGGATTCTGCAGATAATGGATATGCCAGTAATACTGGTTCAGCGCATCCTCAATCATTTCTGCATTTTTAAGCTTCACCCCTACCCGCAGCAGGAAAAACGCTGCCATAAACAGGGTATCCGCCCAGGCCTGTTCCGGGAAATCATTCTTCGCCGATACCGTATGCTGAAGCACATGATCTCCGAAACGCAGGGCATCCTCCTGCAGATAATGCACCTTACTCATAACCACATCCCAATATTTCTCATCCCCGGTAGCCTCATAAAGGGTAATCAGACAATGTCCCATGGCGCACGTATTCACCGTCCACACAGGCGGAAGCCCCAGCTCCATATATTCATCAATCCTATCCTTTAAAAGCGTCAGATACTCCTCTTTCTTGGTGATCTCCCATGCCCTGGAAATCCCGTAATAGGCCACGCCGCAGGGCCAGTCCCAGGTCAGATCCATATTCATGGTTTTTTGCACAATACGATCGATTGCATCTTCAATTTGGTTCCTGTCAAAATCCAGTTTTAACATAAGTCCCTCTCTTTCTCCGGAAACTCCGGCACGCATCCCTATTATGCATTAACCATAAAATAATTTACTCCCAATTTCTATTTAATTTCAATTATATACTTTGCAATTTCAACCATTTATGATATATTCTTTTTAGCTTTTATCTATTATTTTAAATATATTTATAACATAATTTACCTCAAATCCGTCAAATTGCATATTTTTTTAATATTTCACCTTTTTTAATGGTTTTTCTATACAATTTATTGCATTTTGTATCCGTTATTTATTTAACATTTTGGTTGTTATAAT
The DNA here is from genome assembly GCA_900548905.1 of uncultured Lachnospiraceae bacterium. Lineage (GTDB taxonomy): Bacteria > Bacillota > Clostridia > Lachnospirales > Lachnospiraceae > Eisenbergiella. The sequence goes on from URMK01000011.1 coordinate 4,649, forward strand.
TATAATTTACCTTTTCCTAAACGAAAAGCCCCACCCCTTTTACCTTACGCATTTCCAGCGCCGGTGTTACGGGGCACGGCGCTTATGAGAAAAAAGGAGTCCCTCTTATGTCCAAACCTAAAAACACCGTTATGGAATACCGCAACTATTACCTTCCGATGGATTTTCCGGTTCTCGTCCTCACCGGCGGGCATTGGAAAATTTCGGACATCCCCAGCAGCCGTCTGCATTTCCACAACTGCCTGGAAATCGGGCTGTGCCATTCCCACAGCGGCACAATGAAATTTTACAGCGAGCCTATGCCCTTCAAAGAGGGAGATGTCACTTGCATCCCACGTAATATCCCTCACACCACCTATTCCGATCCGGGGACCGAAAGCCGCTGGTCATATATCATGTTTGATCCCGCCGAGCTTTTCAAGGGTCTGTTCCTCACCCCGGATGGCGGCCCCGGCCTTCCCCTGTTTTCTTATCAAAAATACCGTCATATCCTGCCCCGGGAGGAATATCCCCACATCCACTATCTGTCTCTTTCCATCGTCAGGGAAATGGAGGAGAAACGGCCCAATTATCAGGTATGTGTCAAAGGGCTTTTGCTGGCCCTTTCCATCGAACTGAACCGGATTCAGGAACAGGCCAACCAGGAACCGGATGCGTTTCCCGGCTCCTCCCCCCGCGCCTCGCTGCCGGAAAATGCTCTTATCATCTCGCCTGCCCTGGATTATATAGAAGATAATTACAGCACACAGTTTCCCATGGACGTGCTGGCGGAGGTATGCCATATGAGCCTCACCCATTTCCGCCGTATTTTCCATACCATCATGCGCACCAGCCCTCTGGACTATCTGAACAGTACCCGGATCATGAAGGCTTGTAACCTACTGCGCAGCACGGAAGAATCCATTCTCACCATTTCAGAAATGGTGGGGTTTGCTTCCGTCTCCAATTTCAACCGCCATTTCCAGGCTGTTATCCATATGACGCCCCGGGAATACCGGAGCCAGATGCTCCAGGCCCACCAAAAGACTGGGATCGACTCCCGGCAGACCATCCTGGAATTCACCGGATGGATGGCGCCGGAAGCCGATCCCAATTAAAACCTGTTCTTAGATAAATACCCTGCCTGCCGTCCGTCTTACCGGTAGAATTCCTCCAGCGCTTCCTTTACCGCATAATAGGCCGGTTTGGGCCTGCATCCGGTATCCACGATTCCCCAGAAGCATTCCGCCGGGCAGTCCGGCTCTCCGCAGTGATAGCAATGATAGGCATCCCGCCAGCAGAACATGAAAGAGCCCAGACAATGGGGATGTTCCGCAAAAATACGCAGCCCCCTTCTGAAATAATCCGCCTGTATCTGAGGTGTATGCCCTCCTTCCGCCTGGTTAAACCATCGCTTCGTATAGCAAACCTCATTCAGCCCTAACGGGATCTGTGCCGGATCCGGCTTTTCCTCCGCCATCTGTCCGTCGGAGGAATAGCCCCACTCATTTGCCAGCACCGGAAGAGCGTATCTGTCATACAGCCCGTCTATCACGCCGATCCAGTCCTGTACATCGCCGGGCTGCCAGGATCCGAAATATTGATCCACTCCCATATAATAAAAGGGATGCCCTTCCCGGTAAACCAAATCCGCAATTCTGACAGCATTTTCATTATAGCAGGAAATATTGATCCCGCACCTTGCCCGGGGATTGGCCCTGCGGATTCCCTCCGCACTGGCTCTGGCGGTGTCCGCCAGGATATCATCCGCATAATCATTGGAAAATACGGGGATATCAATTTCATTCATACACTGCCAGTAGATTCCGGCGGCTTCTCCCAGATCCTCGCAGATAAATCGCATGGTTTCCCTCACGTTCTCATAAAAAGCTTCCGTCCCCTTTTCTCCCACGAAATCCGGGAAATGCTCATGCCAGCAGGTCTTCCCTTCCTTTTCGTCATAAGTAAATCCCCCCAGAGGAGGCGTGGCCGGCATAACCTGGAAGCCTCTTTCGTGTGTATCCCGGATCTCCTGCCGTGCCTGTATGTATTCCTCACTCAGAGTGCCGAACATTTTGTCCGTCCAGGGAAAGCAGATATTCAGGCGCATCCACTCCACCCCAAGCTCCTTTACCATCTCATATTCCCCGCTCGTGTTATATGCAAAAACAATCCCCTTTATTTTTTCTGATGCCTTCATACCCTAATTTTCCTCCTTCTTCATAACGGTTCAATTCCTGCGCGGCAAATGCGCAGGCCTGCCAGAATCGTTACCCTTCTTCTTCAATAATAGTCAGCCATGCCAGTTGCGCTCCCCAGAAAGCCGCCAGTTCCTTCTCCGCTGCGGCTTCTGTCTTTCTCCCAAGTCCTGTCAGCGCATAAAACCTCGCCGGATGGGCCTTTACATGATTCGCCCTGCGCACCTCATGTTCTCCCGGCAGATTGGAAACAAAGCCTCCGAAATAGGGAAGCCTGTCGTCATCCTTCAGCAGGGCGCCGGCATCCTCCAGCATCTGCCGGTACAGGCCGGCCGCTTCTTTTTCCCTTCCCAGGCGCCGCAGCGCACAGCCTGTATAGAAATCACTTTCATCCAAACGGCCCACCGCATGGGAGGCGGCTTTCTGATACCATTCCAGGGCCTCCTCCCGGCGGCCTTCCGCCTCCAGTACCTCCGCCATATAATAATACACCGCCGCCTCCCGCGCCATAACGCCGCGGCCCTCGTGATAGTTCTCCGGATACTCCAGCGCCTTTTCGAAAAGGTCAATGGCTTCTTTGTTTTTCCCTTCCCTGCGTGCCCGCCTTCCTAACTGGATATAAGCCAGGATATGCGCCTTTACCAGGATTCCTTCTCCTCCTTCATAGGGATGGAAAACATGGTTTTTCAAACACTCTGCCGCTTTCTCCGGCATTCCCGCTTCGTTGTACAAAACCAGCTGCAGGTGATACAGATCCTCTCTTTTACGGACCTGCTCCGGGTATTCCTCCAACAGCTCCAGAAGCTTTCTCACCGGCTCGCCGCACTGCTTCCGTATTTCCAAGAGTTCCAGAAGGAAACGTGCGTCCGGGCCGGCAGCTGCCATGCCTGTTCCGCCATCCACAGCATCCGCAGAACCTGTCTTTGCCATAGAAAATGCCTTTTCCATAGAATATGCCTTTTCCATAGCGAACGCCTTCTCCATCTCCCTGCGCGCCCCTGTTTTATCCCCGCAGACTTCCAGAAGAGCCAAAGCCAGACACCGGTGGGCCTGATAAAGCCCTTCCTCTCTCAAGACTGCTTCCTGCCAGTATTTCATGCCTTCTTCCCGGTTATCCCTTCCATAATACAGGCATCCCAGATAATAGGCGCTGCGTCCGCCGTCAATGCCTTTGTCCCATGCATATTCCAATACTTTTTTATCCATATCCGTATAAGGGAAACAATAATCTCCGGGATCCTCTCCCGCTTTTTTCAGGAACGTAACGGCTTCCTCCTCTTTCCCCAGGCCTGCTGCCGCATAGGCACAGTCATACAAAACCAAGGGATCGGCAGGAGCTTTCTCCCCTAACGCCAATACCTCCTGCCAGGCTCCCAGCTCCAGATAGGCGGATAGCAGGACTCTCCACGCGGTTTTCCGATCCCCCAGAACCGCCTGCAGCCTTTCCAGGCCTTCTTCTCCCTGTAAAAACCAGTTTTCGCCCAGGCTCCCATAAGCCATGGGATCGATTTCCAGCATTCTCCGGTTCACCCGGGCGGCTTCCTGCGCCTTTCCTGTTTTCCGCAGGATAAAGGCCTTCAGGAAAAAAAGCTCCGGGCTTTCCCCGTTCCCCGCAAGCGCCTCTCCGACACAGCTTTCGGCCGTTTCCATATCCCCCTTTCGCACAGACAGTTTTGCCGCCTGCTTCAGACCGGCTCCCTTGTACCCGTAATTCCAGGCCGCCTTCCGGTAATAACGGACGGCTTCCTCCTCCTGCCCGTTTGCCTCCAAAGCCCAGGCATAGTTAAAGCAATATTCCCCGTCCCTGGGATTGGGGTTGCGCAGCATACAGCGCCTCACGGCCCGCTCAAAACAGCCCAGTGCCTCCGCAAAGTTCCCGCCCCGCATCAGCAGCAGGCCCATGGCATTATTACAGCGGCAGTCTCCCGGATCCCTCCGCAGGGCTTCCCGGTAGTAATCCACGGCCCGCAGCGTCACATGACGGTACTGCTCCAAATGCAGCCCTTCCAGGTACAGCTCCTCCTGGCTGGTGATTTCTTCCGGCCGTCTGGCAGGTTTGTGGGGAACAGGCTTCTCTCTGTCCCGGAAAAAAGGCGGCCGCCGGTTATAGGAAACCAGTTCCGTTCCCCCTTCGTCATAAAGGCCCGCCGACACATCCTTCTCCTCTGTCAGCTTAGGAACCTTAAGGCTTCTGCACACAGGCTGTCCGGGCCCGATGGACACCTCTTCTTCCCAAAGAGTTTCCCCCTTTACCGCCACCCGGATCCGGGCTTTTTCATGGACCGCCGTAGCATTGAAGCATATCTCCAGGCTGCCTTTTGTACACAGGAATCCCACCGCTGCGTCCTTCCCCGCATTCTTCAGCCCGGGCATATCGGACAAGGCATACCAGGTCTGCTCAAAGGTCTTGGTTTCATCCGGCGCTATAAAGGAAAAATCCGGCTGGTTGTCGGTATAACAGCCTGTCATAATTTCCAGATAAGCCCCATCTTCATCCGTCAGGTTCTTGTGCCACACATCCCCGAATTCCCGGCTTCCCCATGTGAAAAATTTCTTACCCACGGACACATGGTGATCTGCCACATGTACCGTCCCCCTCTTTCTTCCATGGTCATAACCGCCCATAAAATTATAATCGGAATTCAGGATAAAGAAGGAGGCCGGCGAGGGAATGTTTTTATACCATGTGATATCCGTCCCTTCCCCAAAATCCGCTCTGGCAAATTCCCCTTTAACCACCGGGAACGGGGATACCGCATCCTTGTAATGATAAGTGATATAATCCACATCCGGCGGGAACTGCAGCTGGTAATCCGGGTTGGCATGAACCGCCAGATTGGCCCACCAGTGAAAGGTCTGTGCGGCATTTCCCGGATTATACAGCCTGGTCTTTACCGTCACATAGGCTTTATCGGGCCAGATGGTTACCCCCACCATCCCTTTCATACCGAATAACGGTTCATATTCCCCCATCCAGGCAGTCTCCGATCCATCCTCTCCCGTTTCGATCCAGGAATCCACAGGCATATAAGTGGTAGGTCTGTGATGCTGCGGCCAATTAAATTCTATCCCGCCGGAAATCCAGGCACCGCCCAGACCGATCAGGGCCGGCTTTATCACATTGTTTTTGTAAACAAAATGATAATCGGCTTTTTTGTCATATCCCTCATAAATCCTTCCCCCCAGCTGGGGAAGCACCGTTATGCGGAGGAATTCATTTTCCAGCAGGATGGCCTCATACTCTTTGTCTGTTTTTACATTCTTAAAGGTATCAATCATCGGGATGGGATAGAGATTCCCCCTGGTCCCCTGATGGTTTCTCACATCATAGAAAATCGGTGCTTTCTCCGCTTCATCCATTTCATAAGTGGGAATCACCAGCTTTTGTCTGCTAATCATGTCAATGCCCCTCTGTCCGCTCCCCGGCGGACACCTTTCCCCCAAAAACAATCAACGCCGTCTATACCTTATATTCTAAAGGAGTCCATGTATTTTAGCAATACACAGACTCCTGCGAGGGCAGTATGCTTTTTACTGTTGTTACGGTTCACATCGTAACCGGTAACTTACTGTTCCCTGTCGGCTTTAATAGCATTATTCATCTCAACCAGTTTGGCGACGTCATCTGCCTGTTCAACCGCTTTATCATAAAAATACTGGAACACTTCATCCACATGATAATTTTTCTGCAGCTCTTCAACCATTTTGGTACGGGCTGCTTCAAATTCTTCATCGCTCTTGGCCGCAACCGCAGTGACAACATTCTTGCCCATAAAGGCGTTGATTTCATTGACATAGGATGCGATATCCCCTTCCGGATCCCCGAAGGAAATATACATTCCGGCATCGGTAACGGGAGTCTCGGCCCGGTATACATCCGCCTGGGTCTCCTGTCCGTAATGGGAGATGAAATCCTTCACCGTATCATTCATCTTGGAATCCAGCGCCTTCGGGGAGAACTGGTACAAATCAATGGCAACACCGTCGTCGGGATCGATAGTTCCGTTCCCAAACCCGCAGAAATGATGATATACATTGACGCCGGTCTCCACGCCGAACGCATCATCCTTGGTAACCTTGAGATAATCGTCCGTAGGTACAGGTTCTCCGTCTTCCACGTTCCAGAACTGCCCTTCCAGGCCGTTCCATGCGATTCTGGAGAATTCATAGGTGGATACAAAGTCAAGCAGGGCCACACATCTTTCCGGATTTTCCGTATTGGCATTCACCACATACTGCCTTTCCCCGCGGTACATGTTACCGAAACGGTCTTCCGCATCACCGCTCAGGCTGGGCAGGGAAATAAATGTTTTCTGGTTGCCTTCCGTCTTATTGAATTCCAGGTTGGCATTAGCTGACATCCATCCGGGTACGTTAAACATATATTTTCCGGCTTTCAGATTCTCTTCATAGATATCGGAGGTCATGGTAAAGGAATCGGGATCCAACAGCCCCCTCTGATTTGCTTTGTTGTAAAACCGTACCGCCCTCCAGAAAATACCTTCCGGATCGGTCAGCTGGTTGTTTTCCAGAGGCTTGGAATCCACGGTGGATACTCCCAGGACACGTCCTGTTGTTTCAATCAGGTTTACGCCCTCCTGCGGCCCCAGTCCGAAGGTAAATACCCATTCCCCCCAGCCCTGGCCTGCGCCGAACCATGCGCCGCAGCCGTAGGTTTTCTGTCCGTCCGCTGTCTGCGGTTCTGCGGCTACCATAGCTTCCATAACATCCAGCAGATCCTCATCATAGGATTCCAGCTTGGGATAACCGGCTTCTTTATACACATCCCATCTGATATAGTGCCCGCAGGTAGGCACGGTACCATCATCCCAGGAGCCTTTGCACATCCCCCACAGATAGGCATTCCCGTCAGGGCTGTTTGCCGGCATTCTCTGGGCCTCGAGCATCATCTTGCCCGCGGGATCGTTCACCGTATTGGGTGCATATTCCTCCAGATAAGGCTCCAGATTCAATGCGGAACCGGAGTCCAGCAGCATGGGAAGCTGCTTGGTTGGATCGGATAACAGGAAGATATCCGGCAAATCACCGTCTGCCATCATTGCGGATAACTGACTCGGCCAGTCCGCTTCCGTAACACCGGTAAGATACAGATCCACATTCAGTGTATCTTCAATATACTTGCTGACCGGATCGTTGCGTAAACCGTCCGCCTCCCCTCTTCCCACGAACGCAACCACATCCAGGCTTACTCGTTCCTCAAATTGGGGAACCACCACTCCGGAGTCACCGGCTGCCGCTTCCGTTCCGGAGGCCTCCCCGGATTCTCCTTCCGCCGCCGCTGTCTGTGCGGTATCGCCGGCTGCCGGTGCCGAACCGGAAGCAGGCTCCTTTGAGGAAGCGCCGCAGGCTGTAAGTCCGCCCAGCATTGCAACGGAAACAGCCACTGCCAGCATTCTGGCTAAAAGATTTTTTTTCTTGAAACTGGTTTTCATACTCTCTCCTTCCTTTGGGCGTATTTTAAACACCCTCTCCTTACTTATGGAATTTCATTATGCCGGATACCTTCCTCTGCTGCGAAAGGATATCCGCCCCGCGGAAACTGCCGGGCATATGCACGGATGCACTCACCCGGCCCGCCTTCTGCGGGAATGAAAGTAAGAACTTATCACCCCTTAACGGCACCCAGCATGATTCCTTTGGTAAAAAAACGCTGCATATAAGGGTATACACACAGAATAGGGATTACGGTAATAAAACTCATAGCCATCCGCAGCGTGGTGGAGGTAACCTTCACCGCTGCTCCCGCCGCTGCGCCTGAACTGGATGTGGACACCACATTGGACTGCAACTTGGTATAGAGCAGATACTGCAGGCAATGCAGATTGGCGGCCTTCCTTCCCTGCATAAAAAACATATCGTCCGACCAGGTATTCCACTGGTTCACCGCTGCAAATACTACGATACAGGCCAGTATAGGCTTCGCCAGCGGCAGGATAATACGGAAAAATACCTTTATCAGCCCCGCGCCGTCCATTTCCGCCGATTCCACCAGTTCACCGGGAATCGATTCAATATAGGTCTTTATCAGGATAATAAAATAAGCCTGTACCGCATAAGGCAGTATATATACGAGAAAATTGTTTTTCAGCCCAATATTGCTGATGAGCAGATAATAGGGAATAAATCCCGCATTCACGTACATGGTAATGATAAAAAAGCGATACAGCAGCTTCCTGCAGGGCAGATCCCGGTTTGCCAGGATATAAGCCGCGAAACTGCAGCACAGCAGGGTGAGCAGCGTCCCCAGAATGGTGCGGGCAAACGCGATTCCGATACTGGAGGTCAGCCCGGGAATTTCCAGAAGATTACTATAAGCTTCCACGGAAAACTCCTTGGGAAGTAGGTACACCCCCCGGTTCACCGCCGCAGGTGAGGACCAGGAATTAATAAATATGTACCAAAGCGGATAAACGCAGATAAAGGTAAACACCCCCAGAATAAGGGAATTCAGTACACCGGAAAAAGTAATTGTTGTCTTCTTCTTTTTATTCATAGCACAGCTTCCTTTCTCAATTTCAGTCCCGTCAGCCCCTTATCAGAAAATGGATTCCCCTCTCAGCCTCCTGGAAGCCCAGTTGGCAAAGGAAAGAAGAATGATACTGACAACGGATTTGAAAATCCCCATTGCTGTTGCCAGGGAATATTCCATATTCTTGATACCCATCCGGTATACATAGGTATCAAAGACCTCGAGCTTATCCCATGTCATGCCGTTTCCTAACAGCCAGTACTGGTCAAAGCCGTTGGAGAGCATATTGGAGATTGCCAGAAGAAGGAGGACAAAGAAGGTGGACAGCAAACCGGGAACGGTAACGTGTACAATTTTCTGCCAGGTATTCGCACCGTCCACATCCGCCGCCTGATACAGTTCCTGATCGATGGAACTTATGGCCGACAGATAAATGATGGCGTTATAGCCCAGTGTTTTCCACGCCCCAATCGCCACCTGGATAAACCAGGCATGTTTTACATTGGTAAGCGGGTTAACCGGCTCCTTTACCAGTCCCAGCCCCAGCAGGATATTGTTCAGTGCGCTGCCTTCCGATGACAGAAGCATAAACACAATGGAATATACCAGAACCCAGGAGATAAAATTGGGAATTGAGGTCCCCGTCTGTATTATTTTGGCATAGCGCTTATTTTTCAGCTGGGAAATGGCAATGGCAAAAATGGCAGGAAGTACCGAGCAGCAGATATTCAGGAAGGAAATACACAGCGTATTACGCATTACATTCAGAAAATCCCTGGGATTGGAAACGATTTTCTGAAAATATTTCAGTCCCACAAAATCGGAATTGAATACGGATACACCTGGCTTAAAATCCACAAAGGCGTAACTCCATCCCAGGAGCGGGGCATAATTAAATACCAGTACAAAAAGCATAAAAGGCAGAAGAAGAAGCACCAGACGTATTTTTTTCTTCTGCCTTCCTGTCAATTGTTTCTTCGCATTATCAGCTGTCCGCGTCATACGCCCCCCTGCTCCTTTCTATTATCTGTTTCTTCCGTCACCGCTTCCGGGCTAACCCGGAAACAAGGCTCCTCCACACAACGATCTTTATAGGCAAAGCCGGCAGCAATCCCGCCCACATTGTTGTACCAGTTACCCGTCACCTCATTGATAATATGAAGCCCGTCAAAGGTCTCCTCCATTTCAAAGAGAAGAATCCGTTTGGCCTCATGCCGGTTAGGGCAATGCAGTGCCATCATCAGCTGTCCGCCGAAGGAGGTAAACAGCATGGAATGGGCACCGTCCATGGCATATAACGGCTGCTGCTCCTGGATCCAGGGTCCTTTGATATCCCCGCTTAAGGATCTGGCATAACCGGTCGTATACCCGCCTTTATCCGAAAAGCTGGACCAGAGCATAATAAGCACGCCGCTTTTCAGCCTGTGCAGGAAAGGCCCGTCCGTCACCCAGCCGCTCCCCTTCATGGTTTTTGCAGCCCATGGCCCGTCGGATGCGCGGAAAAGAATAACCGGTTCTCCCACCGCCTCCCCCAAATCATCACTCAGAGGCACTGCACATATCTGCCCATCGTTTACCTGAAGCCATTCATGGCAAAAGACCATCCACGGCTTTCCCCGTTTATCCTCATACAGGGTTCCGTCCAGACAATGCCAGCCTTCCGGTGTAACCGGTTTCCCGCTTACCGGTTTAAAAGGGCCTTTAGGAGAATCCGCTGCCAGACACTGGCATCTGCGATAGGTCCCCCTGGCCCGGAAAGAGGAAAGCAGATAATATTTCCCTTTCCAGATATGTACCTCGGGAGCCCAGTAGTCTGAATCCGCCCAGAATCCACCTTTCCGGAAAGCCACCTCCGGCCTGGACCAATGTACCAAATCCCTGCTTTCCAAAACATAAAAACAGGGTTCCTCCGAATATACCTCCGGAAATCTGGTTCGATCCGCAAACTGTACATAGGTATAGTATTTTTTACTCACCGGGTCTGCCAAAATAAAAGGGTCACTGATATGGACATCCCTGATATGATATGGATACTGCTTTTCCAATTCTTCTGTCATAGCTCCTGTTCTCCTTCCTCATTTATGTACTTTTTTCATATACTATAATTTCAGCGTTTTTATTATTGTTTATTTTGTATTTATATTGTATTCATTTTAATTATTTTTTGTATGTTTTATCTATATGTATTATCTTATATTTACCAGGTCCCTTTCATCCACATTTTTATCAAATACCTATGCAAATCTGACCATATTAACAGATTTTATTTTTTGTGTTATACTGCTTTCAAAAGAAACCGGATGTCTGCCCACTTGGGAGGAATGTATTATGTCGTCAAAAAAGCCAAAGCCAGTTATTGAATACAGAAATTATTACCTTCCGTCCAGTTTTCCGGTGCTTCTTCTCACTGGTGATAACTGGAAAATATCTGATGTTAAGAGTGATCATCTGCATTTTCATAATTGCCTTGAGGTGGGCATCTGCCATTCCCGGAGCGGACTTCTGGAATTCTGCAACGCAATGACTATGCCGTTTTCAGAGGGTGATGTTACCTGTATTCCCCGGAATATCCCTCATACCACTTATTCAGCCCCCTGCACCAAAAGCAGGTGGTCCTATCTGTTCTTTGATCCGCGTCAGCTGTTCCGGGATATGCTGCCGCCCGATTTTGGCTACAGCATGATCTATGACGATGTTCATAAATATCTGATACCGGCTGGTTTCTCCCGTCGGATCCCTCTCCTTGCGGAAGCCGCGGTGGAGGAGCTTTCCGTGGAGGACCCGGACCGTATGCTGGTGAAAAGTTATCTGTTCGCCTTATATATGGAAATCATCCGTTTCCAAAACCCGGAAACGCATAATATACAATCTGAAAATACCCCCCCCCCTGGCAAAATCCACCATATTTTGGCATTAATTCAATGAATATCACACCGGCACTGGATTATATCGAAGATAATTACATGAATAAGTTTCCTGTGGACCGTCTGGCGGAGCTCTGCCATATGAGCCCCACCCATTTCCGGAGATGCTTTCAGTCCGTTATGCACACAACTCCGCTTACCTACCTGAATACCATCCGGATTATGAACGCATGCAATATGCTCAGGAATACCAACCATACCATCCTCACCATTTCGGTAATGACGGGTTTCACTACCCTAAGCAATTTTAACCGGCTGTTTAACCAAATGATGAACGTTCCTCCCAAGGAATACCGTATGCAGACCCTGCGGGGAAGAAAACCGGGTGAAATCCCTTCCATTATTGAATATGCAGGCTGGCTGGAGCCTGACGAGTCCCCCCATATGGGAAATCAGGAGTAAACATGGTATTCCTGATTCCTTTTTCCTGACAAAAAAAAGACATCCGTCTGCGGAATTCCTTCCACAGGGGATGTCTTTTCTATACAGGAAAGCATTACTGCTTTCTTAACTCTATCTTATACCAACTCAAGAACAACTTCCATTGCTCCGTCGCCTTTTCTCTGTCCAATCTTGATGATACGGGTATATCCACCCTTACGATCCACATACTTGGGAGCGATTTCATCGAAGATCCTGGCAGGCATATCTACCTTCTTGGTGCCTTTCTTACGTCCGGCTGCAGTGGTGGGAACCTCGGTAATCGGATACAGAACCTTCAGCATCTGCCTTCTGGCATGAAGCCTGCTGGGCATATCCTTCTTAATTTCCTTTTCCACTTCGTCATAAACGGTAACTTTCTTTCCGTCTACTGTTTCTTTCACTCTCTTGCCGTCTTTGTCTTTTCTGGCAACCTTTGCGGTAACCTTAACGGTTTCGAAATTATCTTTTTCTTTTACGCCCATAGCAATGATGCCTTCAGCGATTTTACGTACTTCCTTAGCTCTTGCTTCAGTCGTAACGATTTTTCCATGATATAACAGGTTCGTTACCTGGTTTCTCAGCAGAGCCTTTCTTTGATCGGAAGTTTTTCCTAATTTTCTGTATTTTGCCATTTTCTTAATCTCTCTTTCATTCTTGGTACATCCGGCCACGCTCATCGGACTTACTTACCGGATGCTTATACAAGCGGACAGCTGCCAAAAGCAGCCGCCGCGGCCAATCATGCTACAGGTCATCTCCAGGCCGCTTTACACCTTTAGGTGACCCCGCACCCCAAAGTGCATTTGCACCCGGAGGCACTCCAACATTTCCGCGCACATCGGACTTACCGGAAACGCCCATACAGATTTTGTGTTCCTTATACGTTTATTTCATCGCTGGGATTCAGCTGAAGCCCCAGTTCCTTCAATTTCGCAAGAACCTCTTCCAGAGACTTACGGCCCAGGTTACGGACCTTCATCATATCTTCTGAAGTCTTGTTGGTCAATTCTTCTACCGTATTGATACCAGCACGTTTTAAGCAGTTATAGGAACGAACGGACAACTCAAGTTCGTCAATGCTCATTTCCAATACTTTTTCTTTCTCATCATCTTCCTTCTCCACCATAACCTCTGCGGTCTTGGCATTCTCAGAAAGGTCAATGAAAAGGCTTAAATGTTCACTGAGTACTTTTGCAGCAAGGCTGACAGCTTCATCCGGAGCCAGAGTACCGTTGGTGTATACATCCAGTGTCAATTTGTCAAAGTCAGTCACCTGACCGACACGGGTATTGGCAACAGCCATGTTCACTCTTTCTACCGGAGTATAGATGGAATCAATTGCGATCACGCCGATAGGCAGGTCTTCGCTCTTGTTCTTCTCCGCACTGACATATCCACGTCCCTTGGTAATGGTCAGTTCCATGTACAGCTTGCTTTCCTTGCCGCCGCTTAAGGTAGCAATTACCAGGTCGGGATTAAGAATCTCAATATCCTGATCTGCCTGAATATCTGAAGCACGGACAACACCTTCGCCTTCGAATTCGATATAAGCGGTCTTAGGTTCATTGGTTTCGCTGTTATTCTTGATGGCCAGACTCTTGATGTTCATGATGATTTCAGTCACATCTTCCTTGACACCAGGAATCGAGCTGAATTCATGCAGCACGCCTTCAATTTTCACCTGGCTTACAGCCGCACCCGGCAGAGAAGAAAGCATAATTCTTCTCAGGGAATTGCCCAGTGTAATACCGTAACCTCTTTCCAGCGGTTCTACAACGAATTTGCCGTATTTCTTGTCCTCAGAGATTTCAGCAACCTCGATATTGGGTCTTTCAAAATCAAACACTGCAAATACCCTCCTTTACGAACGAAAAGTTTCTTAATTGAAACGTTCACGCCAGCTACAAGAAATTACTTGGAATACAATTCGACGATAAGCATTTCGTCTACAGGTACGTCAATCATTTCCCTGGCCGGAAGTTCCTTAATCGTTCCTTTGAAGTTTTCGATGTCTACATCCATCCACTCCGGAACAAGTCTTCCTGCTGTAACTTCGAGGATATCTTTATATCTCTGCATTCCTTTTGCTTTTTCCTTGATTTCAATCACGTCGCCCGCTTTAACCAGGTAAGAAGGAATGTTGATGCATTTTCCGTTTACCAGTACATGCTTGTGATCTACTACCTGTCTCGCTTCTCTTCTGGTTCTTGCAAAGCCCATTCTGAAGATGACGCTGTCCAGTCTGCTCTCAAGAAGAGTCATCAGGTTGGCACCGGTCATCCCTTTCATTCTGTCGGCTTTCTTATAGTAATTTCTGAAAGGTTTCTCCAGTACACCGTAGATGAATTTAGCTTTCTGCTTCTCTCTCAGCTGAAGGCCGTATTCACTTACCTTCTTGCCTGCTCTTGCGTTCGTTCTGTTAGACTTCTTATCGTATCCCAGGTACATGGGTTCCAGACCAAGGGATCTGCATCTCTTTAAAACAGGGGTTCTGTTTATTGCCATTTTAGATTTCCTCCAAATATTGTTTACAGTACGTCAATGCCGCACTTTCTTCCAACGTTATCACAATTTATTGTTAAACTCTACGACGCTTGGGCGGGCGGCATCCGTTGTGGGGTACGGGAGTAACATCTTTGATGCTGGTTACTTCCAGACCACATGCAGAAAGTGCACGGATAGCAGCTTCACGTCCTGAACCAGGACCCTTTACAAACACGTCTACAGTCTTCAGACCGTGCGGAATAGCTGCCTTTGCAGCTGTTTCTGCAGCCATCTGTGCTGCGTACGGAGTAGATTTCCTTGAACCTCTAAAGCCCAGACCGCCGGCGCTTGCCCAGCTTAAAGCATTTCCTTCAGTATCTGTCAGGGTAACAATTGTGTTATTGAAAGATGACTGAATATGTGCCTGTCCGCGTTCAACGTTTTTTCTGACACGTTTCTTTGTTACTTTTTTCGCAACTTTCTTAGCCATTTAAACTAACCTACTTTCCTCAATAAATTTAGATTATTTCTTCTTATTTGCAACTGTTCTCTTAGGACCTTTTCTGGTTCTTGCATTGTTCTTGGTATTCTGTCCGCGAACCGGCAGTCCTTTTCTGTGACGGATACCCCTATAGCATCCGATTTCCTGTAATCTCTTGATGTTCAGGGCAATCTCTCTTCTCAGATCACCTTCCACAGTCATTGTTTCGTCGATGACAGCGCTGAGTCTCTTTACCTCATCATCCGTCAGTTCCCTTACACGGGTGTCAGGGTTGACATTTGCCTTTGCGCAGATTTCTGTTGCGCTCGGTCTACCGATACCATAGATATAGGTAAGTCCGATCTCCACACGTTTTTCCCTTGGTAAGTCAATACCTGCAATACGAGCCATTTACGTTTCCTCCGTTTTCCTTTCGCGCCACATCCCACCCGGCGTTCTGCCGGGGTGCGCGTTTCTTCACTGCGCGTGTGAAATACCTGGTCTTTACTATAAGTATTTAACGCGCAATTACACAAGGCAGACTCCACCCCTTCCGCGTCCACACGCTTCCTGGTGTATCACACCCTGTGCATACGATCAAATCGTATTAATAATAGTTACTAATTGACTGGGGCTTTTTACAGGAAAAATAAAATCAAATCGGAGATTTGCTTTTATTTTTCTAACGACTGCGGAGCAGTCGTAGCGAGAGCCTTATCCTCGCTTGCCCAGCCGGACATCCATCCGGCCTTTCCGATACTCCGGTATCCAAAAGGATACTGAGGATGCTGCGCATCCTAATTTTCGGTATCAAAAAGTAATCTCCCGTAAACCCATGTAAGAACTCATACGGTGCTGCAGAGCTGCCGTATTCCAACACGAATTGCCTTACGTTCAATTATTTCCAAGCACCGTCCACAGGAACGGTACTGATGCCGCCTGAATGGAACGACAAGGATCAGCCCTGTCTCTGTTTGTGTTTGGGGTTCTCACAGATAATTCTGATCGCGCCCTTTCTCTTGATAACTTTGCACTTTTCGCAAATCGGTTTTACTGATGATCTAACTTTCATGTTAAACCTCCTTTCAAAAAAGACCGTCTTAAATTATAGCATGCAAAAACGGGTAATGCAAGCCTTTCACTCACTTTTCCGGCAGAAAAGCCCGTTTTTTACTTGTCTCTCCAAATAATACGTCCCTTGCTCAAATCATAAGGGGAAAGTTCCAGCGTAACTTTATCGCCCGGAAGGATACGGATGAAGTTCTGTCTCAGCTTCCCGCTGATATGTGCAAGCACTCTGTGTCCATTCTCCAACTCCACCTGGAACATGGTGTTAGGCAACTTTTCTACTACGGTTCCTTCGATTTCAATTACATCTGCTTTCGACATACTTTGTTTCCTTTCTGTTTCCAATTATCATTATCCTGCGGATTGTCCGGGAAACCTTCCCGGCGGATCCATCTGTTATTTCCGCGGGCAGCGAGCCAGCCGGGGCATATTTGACTCTCAAGGTTTCCTGCGGGTATAACGATTGATTATCTCCCTGATCTGATTATTGCCCCAGGACGGGTTTGCAAGATACTTCTCCAGTTCTTCCCGGGAGGCCCCGGCATTTATCAGCTGGATATGTTTCTTATTTTTCTTCTTCGGATGCAGCATATCCCTGCCGCAGCCGTCCGTCAGATATACCGTTTCCTGTTCTTCTTTCATAATCAGATAAAGCGTATTCTTGTCATGCCCTGCTTTCGAGAGCGCCAGTTTTCCTGTCATACATTTCCTCATTTCAACAGATTGTGAGAATATCCGGTTCACCGTCTGTTATCAGAATCGTATTTTCATAGTGAGCCGACAGGGAACCATCCTTTGTCACAACAGTCCATCCGTCATCCATCCACTCCACCGGCCAGTCTCCCCTATTGATCATTGGTTCCACCGCCAGTGTCATGCCGGCCTGCAGCCTTACGCCTCTGCGCTTCTGCCTGAAGTTTGGTATCTGCGGATCCTCATGCAGACTGGTGCCGATGCCGTGTCCAACCAGGTCATGGACAATGCCGTAACCGAACTGGCTCACATAATCATCAATGGCAGCGGAGATATCAAACAGATGATTACCTTCCCTGGCCTGTTTGATTCCTTCAAAAAAGCTCTGCTTCGTCACCGAAATCAGTTTTGCCGCATCTTCGCTTATAGTCCCCACCGCATGGGTCCTTGCCGCATCGGAATGATAGCCCTTATAAATAAGCCCGGCATCCAGGCTGACAATATCGCCTTCCTTAAGGATGTGGTTACCGTTGGGAATGCCATGGACTACTTCATTATTCACAGAAACACAAATAGATGCCGGATATCCCTGATAATTCAGAAAGTTGGGTGTGCAGCCGCGGCCGCGTATTAATTTTTCGCCCAGCATATCAATGTCCAGCGTGGAAATTCCGGGGCGGATAAAGGCGCCCAACTCTTCATGGACCTTGGCCAATATCCTTCCGGCTTCCCGCATTAATTCAATTTCTCTTGCAGATTTAATGGTCACTGCCATACATATAACCTCCGAAGGCCGCAATCCTTAACCAAGGATTTTTACAATTGCTTCAAAAACCTCTCCCATGGGAAGGGTTCCGTCAACTGTTCTCAGCACGCCTTTGGCTTCGTAATACTCAATCAGAGGCTGTGTCTGTTCATGATAAACCTTCAAACGGTTTTTCACTGTTTCAGGCTGATCATCGTCTCTCAATACCAGGCTGCTGCCGCATACATCACAAATTCCTTCTTTTTTGGACGGAATGTTCACCGTATGATAGGTGGCGCCGCAGTTGAGGCAGGCACGTCTGCCAGACATCCTGTTGATGATATTTTCATCCGGCACATCCACATCCACCGCTACATCAACACTTTCCCCCAGCCTGGCAAGTTCACTGTCAAGCACCTTGGCCTGAGGAATAGTTCTTGGGAATCCGTCCAGGACATACCCGCCGCCGCAGTCATCCTGGGCAACTCTGTCCAGAAGAAGGCGGACCGTAAGTTCATCGGGCACAAGAAGCCCTTTGTCCATATAACCCTTTGCTTCTTTTCCAAGCTCCGTACCGTTTTTGATATTCGCCCTGAAAATATCTCCTGTGGAGATATGGGGAACCCCATATTTGTCAGCAATCATTTTAGCCTGGGTTCCTTTACCGGCGCCGGGAGCGCCCAACATAATAATTTTCATAGCATTTTCTCCGCTTTGAAGGATATCGCATTTTGGGACAAAACAAATGTTCTGTCCCAATTATCGTAAGTTTATAATATTAATCGTTCAAAAAACCTTTGTAATTCCGGACAAGCATCAGGGATTCAATCTGTTTCAGAGTCTCCAGAACTACGCTGACAACGATAATAAGGCTCGTTCCGCCAAAGGAAACATTCGCACCGAAAATACCGTTGAATACAAAAGGCAATACGCAGACTATTGTCAGGCCGCATGCGCCGATGAAAATAATGTAGTTCAGAATTCTGTTAAGATAATCGCTGGTAGGTTTACCGGGTCTGATACCGGGTATAAAACCGCCCTGCTTTTTCATATTATTCGCAATCTCTAGGGGATTGAAGGTAATCGATGTATAGAAATAAGCAAAAAAGATTACCAGAATAATATAAACAACAAGTCCGATGGAATAAATCGGCTCACTCGGCTTGCACCAGTTGTTTGAGCTTAATCCTTTAAGGATATGGCCCCAGACTCCCGTTCCGTTAACCCCAAGAAGCTGGCAGATAATAACCGGGAACTGCATGATGGAGGATGCAAAAATAACAGGGATGACGCCTGCGGTATTCACCTTCAGCGGAATGTTGGAGGACTGTCCTCCCACCATCTTCCGTCCCTGCACCTTCTTCGCATACTGCACCGGGATTTTTCTGGTCGCATCGTTTAAGATAATAACCAGAATAACCATAGCCACAATCACCGCCAGAATAATAAGCGCCGCCAGAACAGCGGTTGCAACAGGCTTTCCTTTTACAAACTGGTTGTAAAGTCCGGCCAGATCCTGGGGCATTCTGGACACAATATTGATGGTCAGGACAATTGATATACCATTACCCACACCGTTCTCAGTAATTCTTTCGCCGATCCACATCAGGAAAGCACTTCCTGCGGTGAGCGCTGCAACTACTGTGATAACATTCAATGCATTGAAGTTTTCCAGCAGCCCGCTTCTGCCGAAACCGATTGCCATGGCAGTGGACTCAATCAGGGCCAGACCTACAGTAACATATCTGGTGATTGCGGTCAGCTTTTTACGGCCGTCCTCTCCGTCCTTCTGCATTTCCTCGAGTTTCGGAATTGCAATGGTCAAGAGCTGTATAATGATAGAGGATGTAATATACGGTGTAATGTTCAACGCAAACAAAGACATGTTCAGGAAGGAACCGCCGGTAAACGCATCAAAGAAATTAAATGCATCTCCGGTCTGCGCCGCAAACCATCTGGAAAAATAAGTCCTGTCAACCCCCGGCACAGGCAGCTGTGATCCTAAACGGATCACAACCAGCATGGCAAAGGTGTAGAAAATCTTTTTCCTCAGCTCTTTCATTTTAAATGCATTTTTAAGTGTTGTAAGCATTACATCACCTCTGCTGTTCCACCAAGTGCCTCGATTTTTTCTTTAGCGGATGCGCTGAAAGCATTTGCCTTAACATCGAGTTTTTTGGTCAATTCTCCATTTCCGAGGATTTTTACTCCATCTTTAGGATTTTTAACGATTCCCTGTTCCAGTAATGTTTCAACAGTAACGGTGGTTCCGTTTTCAAAAACTTCCAGAGCGCTTAAGTTAATTCCTACAATTTCCTTAGAGTTTCTGTTTGTAAAGCCCCTCTTAGGAATACGTCTGTATAAAGGCATCTGACCGCCTTCAAAGCCCGGTCTTGTTGCTCCGGAACGAGCCTTCTGACCTTTGTGTCCCTTACCAGCAGTTTTGCCGTTTCCTGAACCATGTCCACGGCCTCTTCTGAAGTTATCGCTGTGCTTGGAACCTTCTGCAGGCTGTAAATTTGATAATTCCATTCCTGACACCTCCTGTTCTTATGCTTCTTCTACTTTGAGCATATAACCGACATGGCGAATCATACCTCTTACGGATTCATTGTCGGGCAGCTCAACTGTTTTGTGCATTTTGGTAAGTCCCATAGCCTTTACGGTAGCCCTGTGCTTGGGAACCGCACCGATAGGAGATTTTACCAATGTAATTTTTAACATTTTTTCTGCCATTTTAAGTTTCCTCCTTAAGCCATGATTTCGTCAACAGATTTACCACGGTTAGCTGCTACTTCTTCAGGAGTCTTTAACTGGCTTAAGCCTTCGATGGTAGCAAGTACGACATTCTGCTTGTTGTTGGAACCAAGAGACTTCGTACGGATATTTTTAATACCTGCAAGTTCGCATACGTTACGAACAGGGCCGCCGGCGATAACACCGGTACCATCAGGAGCTTTCTTAAGAAGAACGGTTGCAGAACCGAACTTGCCAAGGAAGTCATGGGTAATACTGTTGTTTTCATCCAGTGCAACTTTTATAAGGTTCTTGGCAGCGTCTTCTTTTCCTTTACGGATAGCTTCCGGGATTTCCGTTGCTTTTCCAAGTCCTACGCCTACGTGGCCGGCACCGTCGCCTACTACGACTAAAGCTGTGAAACGGAAGTTACGACCACCCTTTACAACCTTAGTTACACGCTTGATGGAAACCACTTTTTCGGTGAGTTCCAAATTGTTTGTGTCAATGATTGTATTTCTCATTTACGATGTGTTCTCCCTTCCTAGAATTCCAGGCCAGCTTCTCTGGCCGCATCAGCTAACGCTGCGATTTTACCCTGGTATATGAAGCCGCCTCTGTCAAAGACAACAGTGGTGATTCCTTTTTCCTGAGCCCTCTTAGCAATAACAGTTCCCAAATATGCTGCTGCATCAACGTTATTGGTTTTTTCCAGTTCTGCCTTTACATCTTTTTCAAGAGTAGAAGCGGAAACTAAGGTGTTTCCAACTGTATCGTCGATAATTTGAGCATACATATGATTATTACTTCTGAACACAGCAAGACGCGGACGGGAAGCAGTGCCGCTGAAACGGTTACGTTGTTTTCTGTGCTTGTTCAAACGAACTTCTTGTCTTGATTTCTTGTTAACCATTCTTACACTCTCCTTATCTATTTCTTACCAGTCTTACCAACTTTACGTCTGATTGTCTCATCAGCATACTTGATACCCTTGCCCTTATAAGGCTCCGGTCTTCTCTTGTCTCTGATTTCAGCTGCGAATTGGCCAACTTTTTCTTTATCGATACCTTTAACGATGATGATGTTAGTTCCTTCCAGAACTGTTTCCAGTCCTTCCGGATCTTCCATCTCCACCGGGTGGGAATAACCTAAAGATAAGGTTAATTTGTTGCCGGATTTTGCTGCTCTGTAACCAACACCGTTTACTTCAAGCTTCTTCTCGTACCCTTCCGTAACACCAACAACCATGTTATTGATGAGTGTTCTTGTCAGACCATGCAGGGATTTCATTTTCTTTAAATCATTAGGTCTGGAAACCACGATTTCGTTTCCTTCCATCTTGATTTCCATTTCTGCAGGGAGCACTCTTTCAAGTGTGCCCTTAGGACCTTTTACAGTCACTTTATTATTTTCTGCAATTTCCACAGTAACGCCTGCGGGAACCGCGATTGGCATTCTTCCTATACGTGACATGCCCGTACCTCCTTAAATATTTGTCTAAACCTACAGTAAACGAAGCCCTCTGTTATTACCAAACAAATGCCAGTACTTCGCCGCCTACCTGAAGCTCTCTTGCCTTCTTATCTGTGATAACGCCCTGGTTGCTAGAGATGATGGCAATGCCAAGACCACCCAGAACCTTGGGAAGTTCTTCCTTGCCTGCGTATACACGGAGACCAGGTTTGGAAATTCTCTTTAAGCCTGTGATGATCTTGTGATTCTTGTCTTCTCCATATTTCAAAGTGATATGGATGGTCTTGAAAGCACCGTCATCCAGAATGTCATATTTCTTAATGTATCCCTCTTCCAGCAGAATCTGCGCGATAGCCAGTTTCATTTTGGATGAAGGTACATCTACGGTATCATGTTTTGCAGTATTTGCATTACGGATTCTTGTAAGC
Organism: uncultured Lachnospiraceae bacterium; assembly: GCA_900548905.1. Taxonomy (GTDB): domain Bacteria; phylum Bacillota; class Clostridia; order Lachnospirales; family Lachnospiraceae; genus Eisenbergiella. The sequence goes on from URMK01000011.1 coordinate 26,771, forward strand.
ATATCTGCAATCGGATCGCTCATTGTCATTTGAATTGCCTCCTTCTTACCAACTTGCTTTCTTTACGCCGGGGATCTGTCCTTTATATGCCAGTTCACGGAAGCAGATTCTGCAGATTCCGTATTTTCTCAACACTGAATGTGGACGACCACAGATTTTGCAACGGGTATATTCTCTTGTAGAGAATTTCGGTTTACGCTGCTGTTTAATCTTCATTGCTGTTTTAGCCATGAATGAACCTCCTTATTTCTCAAAAGGCATGTTGAATAATCTCAGTAATTCACGTGCCTCTTCGTCAGTCTTTGCAGTAGTAACGATGATAACGTCCATACCTCTTACTTTGTCAACCTTATCGTATTCGATTTCGGGGAAAATAAGCTGTTCTTTGATGCCCAGCGCATAATTTCCTCTGCCGTCGAATGCATCAGGGTTAACGCCCCTGAAGTCACGTACACGGGGAAGTGCCAGGTTTACAAGACGATCCAGGAAATCATACATTTTCTCACCACGAAGGGTTGTTTTACATCCGATTGCCATACCTTCTCTGATTTTGAAGTTAGCGATGGAGTTCTTCGCCCTTGTAAGTACTACATGCTGTCCTGTGATTGTTTCAAGGTCCTTCACAGCGGATTCCAGAGCCTTTGCATTGTCCTTTGCTTCGCCAACACCCATGTTGATGACGATTTTATCCAGCTTCGGAACTTCCATTACATTTTTATATCCGAACTTCTTGATCATTGCTTCTACAATCTGTTCGTTGTATAAGTCTTTCAGTCTACTCACGTTTACGGCCTCCTTCCTTAGAATTAATCAATTACGTCGCCGGTTGATTTAGCAAAACGTACTTTCTTGTCATTTTCAACTTTGAAACCGATTCTGGTCGGCTTTCCTTTGTAGACATACATTACGTTGGACATATCAAGCGCAGCTTCTTTTTGAATAATTCCGCCGTTCTGGTTTGCTGCAGACGGTTTTGCATGCTTGGTTACCATGTTCACGCCTTCAACAACCACTTTGCCGTTCTTCTTATCTACGGAAAGAACTTTTCCTTCTTTGTCCTTATCCTTACCGGCGATTACTTTAACAGTATCGCCTTTTTTAATTTTCATTGTTGACATAGGGCACCTCCTATAATACTTCGGGAGCCAGAGATACAATTTTCATAAACTGTTTCTCACGAAGCTCTCTTGCTACCGGCCCAAAGATACGGGTTCCTTTGGGAGTCTTGTCATCTTTGATGATTACAGCAGCATTTTCGTCAAATTTGATATAAGAACCGTCTTTACGACGAGCGCCTTTTACCGTACGTACAACAACAGCTTTTACCACGTCACCTTTTTTTACAACGCCGCCTGGTGTTGCATCTTTGACGGTGGCAACGATAACATCGCCGATACTCGCATACCTTCTTGTGGAGCCACCCATAACTCTGATGCACAGGAGCTCTTTTGCACCGGTATTATCAGCAACTTTCAATCTGCTTTCCTGTTGAATCATGCTAATTCTCCTTCCAACCAGATTCATACCCGTTTATTGGGAGCAGAACCTGTATTCCAAATTATTGCAAACGTTAGAAATAACGCTATTTATTTTGCTCTTTCGATAATTTCCACAAGTCTCCATCTCTTATCTTTGGAGAGCGGTCTTGTTTCCATAACTTTAACGGTATCGCCGATGTTGCAATCGTTGTTTTCATCATGAGCCTTCAGCTTGTAGGTTCTCTTAACGATTTTGCCGTAAAGAGGATGTCTTACATGATCTTCTACCGCAACAACGATAGTTTTCTGCATTTTATTACTAACGACTTTACCAGTACGTGTTTTCCTCAGATTTCTTTCTTCCACGTTGATGTGCTCCTTTCTGGAATGGTAACGGCTTACTGAGAAGCCTTGGCTTTTTCAGTAATGAGGGTCTGGATTCTAGCGATATTCTTCCTTACCTCTTTGATTCTTGCCGTGTTATCAAGCTGATTTGTTGCGTTCTGGAATCTCAAATTGAAAAGTTCTTTTTTAGCATTTACCAGTTCCTGTGCTAAATCAGCGTCGGATTTTTTCTTTAAATCTTCAACATACTGTTTAGTTTTCATTTGATACACCGCCTTCCAAATCTGCCTTAGAAACAACTTTACATTTACAAGGAAGCTTATGCATAGCAAGACGTAATGCTTCTTTTGCGGACTCCTCAGGAACTCCTGCAATTTCGAACATTACACGTCCGGGCTTAACAACCGCTACCCAGTACTCCAGAGATCCTTTACCGGAACCCATACGTGTTTCTGCTGGTTTTGCTGTTACTGGTTTGTCAGGGAAAATCTTAATCCATACTTTACCGGTACGCTTTGTATAACGTGTAAGCGCGATACGGGCTGCTTCAATCTGATTGGATTTAATCCAGCAGGGTTCTGTTGCAACCAGACCGTATTCACCGTAAGTGATTGTGTTGCCGCGCATTGCTTTGCCTGCCATGGAACCGCGGAACTGTTTACGACGTTTAACTCTTTTAGGCATTAACATTATTTATCGCTCCCTTCCTTGTTTCCTTTCGCAGGAAGTATTTCGCCCTTGTAGATCCATACTTTAACACCAACTTTACCGTATGTGGTATCTGCTTCCGCAAAACCATAATCGATATCAGCTCTCAGTGTCTGAAGCGGGATAGTTCCTTCACTGTAGAATTCGGTACGGGCCATATCTGCTCCGCCAAGACGGCCTGCACATGCTGCTTTGATACCCAGTGCGCCAGCCTTCATGGTTCTGCCCATGCAGGATTTCATAGCTCTTCTGAAAGATACACGGTTTTCCAGCTGCTGGGCAATGTTCTCTGCAACCAGCTGTGCATCCCTGTCAGGTCTCTTGATTTCTTTGATATCAACAAGAACTTTCTTGTCTGTCAGCTTGGACAGCTCTTTCTTGGTAACTTCGATTTCCGCACCGCCCTTGCCGATAACAACACCCGGCTTAGCTGTGTAGATGATAACCTTTACTCTATCGGACGCTCTTTCGATTTCAATCTTGGAAACACCGGCGCTGTAAAGTTTTTTCTTTAAATATTTTCTGATGTTGTAATCTTCTACTAAAAAGTCTGAAAACTCAGCGTCTGCATACCATCTGGAGTCCCAATCTTTGATGACGCCGACTCTTAAGCCATGAGGATTAACTTTCTGTCCCATATTTTCTCCTTTCACGTTTGCCCCGTCAGGGACAATTCCTTCCTCGGATTATTTCTCATCCAGCACCAAAGTAATGTGGCTCATCCTCTTTTCGATTCTGTAAGCCCTTCCCTGTGCCCTGGGATGTACTCTCTTCATTGTAGGTCCTTTGTTTGCAAAACACTGTGCAACATACAGGTTATCTTTATTCAACCCCAGGTTGTTTTCAGCGTTTGCAATTGCAGATTCGAGTAACTTCTTAATCAGGCTGGATGCATATCTGGGATTGTATTCCAGGATAGCCAGTGCTGTCGTTACGTCTTTGCCTCTGATGGCATCCAGTACGAAGCATGCTTTCTGTACAGAAACCCTTGCATATGATAACTTTGCAGAAGGTCTTGTATCTTTATTTGCATTTCTTTCTCTTTTTATTTGAGTTCTGTGTCCTCTTGCCATGGATAAAACCTCCTTTCAATTATCTCAGTTTGGATTTCTTTTCGTCTTTTCCATGTCCTCTATAGGTTCTGGTGGCAACAAACTCACCCAGCTTGTGTCCAACCATATCTTCTGTCACATATACAGGCACATGTTTTCTTCCGTCATGGACAGCAATTGTGTGTCCAACAAAGGACGGGAAGATTGTAGAACGGCGGGACCAGGTCTTAATAACCTGTTTCTGTCCGGCAGCGTTCATTGCATCTACTTTCTTGAGGATGCTTGCATCAGCAAACGGTCCTTTTTTCAGTGATCTAGCCATTGATTCTTTCCTCCTTATTTAATAGCCTTACCGTCTCTTCTTCTTACAATCAGCTTGTTGGACGCTTTCTTCTTCTTACGTGTCTTCAAGCCGAGTGCAGGTTTGCCCCAAGGAGTACTCGGGCCCGGACGACCAATACCGGTCTTACCTTCACCACCACCATGAGGATGGTCATTGGGATTCATAACGGAACCGCGGACAGTGGGACGGATTCCCATGTGGCGTGTACGTCCTGCTTTACCAATGTTGATCAGGTTGTGGTCGCCGTTGCCAACAACACCAACGGTTGCGCGGCAGATAACGGGTACCATTCTCATTTCACCGGAGGGAAGTCTCAGCGTTGCATATTTTCCTTCTTTAGCCATCAGCTGTGCGCCGTTACCAGCGGAACGAACCAGCTGACCGCCCTTGCCGGGATATAATTCAATGTTGTGTACCTGAGTACCAACAGGAATCTCAGATAAAGGAAGGCAATTACCGATTCTTACTTCTGCGTGAGGGCCGTTCATGATTTTCATGCCATCCTTAAGTCCTTCGGGAGCCAGGATGTAAGCCTTCTCACCGTCTGCATAGCAGATCAGTGCGATGTTTGCGGTTCTGTTGGGATCGTATTCGATACCCACTACAGTTGCCGGAACATCATCTTTATATCTCTTGAAATCGATAACTCTGTATTTTCTTCTGTTTCCGCCGCCGCGATGTCTGACGGTGATTTTACCCTGATTGTTACGGCCGGCATTCTTCTTCAGAGATACGCAGAGGCTCTTTTCCGGAGTTGACTTTGTAATCTCAGCGAAATCGGAACCAGTCATATTTCTTCTGGAAGGTGTATATGGGTTGTATGTCTTAATTCCCATGATTTTGTCTCCTTTTCTTCATCATTTATTGTCGTGCTTGATTTGCACTTAGCAGGAGAATACGGAAGGGTTAAACCGTACCGTGTGTCTCCCGATGCAAGTACGCAGGTACCTGCTTCCGCGTTTTTTACAGGCCGGCGAAGATTTCGATATCTTTGCTGTCGGCTGTCAGCTGAACAATCGCTTTCTTGGTCTTTGCAGTCTTTCCAACTACCATTCCGCGTCTTCTGTTCTTGCCTTCACAGTTCTGTGTATTTACGCTCTTAACCTTGGTTCCTTCGAACATCTTCTCCACAGCTTCTTTGATCTGGGATTTGTTTGCTTCCGGATGAACAAGGAAAGTATATTTCTTATCTCCCATACCAGCCATGCTCTTCTCAGTGATGACGGGTTTGAGGATGACATCATAATATTTTACGTCAGCCATTATGCGTACACCTCCTCGATAGTCTTAACAGCATCCTTGGTAAGAACTACGGTGCCGGCCTTCATTACATCATATACATTCAGAGTGCTTGTCAGTGTTGTATTGACGGTGGGCATGTTCTTAGCGCTCATTACCACGTTCTTATCATTTTCATTAATGATTACAAGACCTTTGCTCACTTTCAGATTATCCATAACCTGCTTGAAGTTCTTTGTCTTGATTTCGTCAAACTTCAGTTCATCCACAACGATGAGCTTGTTTTCCTGTACTCTGCTGGTTAATGCAGATTTGAGAGCAGCTCTCTTTTCCTTCCTGTTAAGCTTGAAGGAATAATCTCTCGGAACGGGAGCAAATACCACACCGCCGCCGGTCCACTGAGGAGATCTGGTTGAACCCTGTCTTGCATGACCGGTTCCTTTCTGTCTCCAAGGTTTTCTGCCGCCTCCGGAAACTTCAGAACGGGTTTTTGCCTTCTGTGTTCCCTGACGCTTGTTGGCAAGCTGCTGAACGACTGCCATGTGTACCAGGTGCTCATTCACTTCCACACCGAATACTGCATCGCTCAAGTCAAGTGTTCCCACTTCCTTGCCTTCCATATTATAAACAGCTACGTTAGCCATTGTTAGTTCCTCCTTTCACCCCTAATTTAAGCATCCATTCTTGTGGTTTCTTTAATAGTTACCAGTGCTTTCTTAGGGCCCGGTACTGCGCCTTTTACCAAAAGCAGATTACTCTGTGCATCAACCCTTACAACTTCCAGGTTCTGAACGGTAACCTTTACGCAGCCCATATGTCCAGGCATTCCTTTTCCCTTGAATACACGGCTCGGTGAGGAGCATGCACCATTGGAGCCCTGATGACGATGGAATTTGGAACCGTGAGCCATGGGTCCTCTGTGCTGGCCATGTCTCTTGATAGCGCCCTGGAATCCTTTTCCTTTGGAAATAGCGGTTGCATCCACTTTATCTCCGGCAGCGAAGATATCAGCTTTGATTTCCTGAGCCGGTGCGTATTCGGATGCGTTGTCGAATTTGAATTCCCTTACATATCTCTTGCAGGAAACTCCGGCTTTATCGAAGTGGCCCTTCTGAGCCTTATTAACACCATGTCTGTGAATAACTTCTTTCTTGCCGCCCTTGTCTTTGTTGACTGTTCTTTCTTTTTTGTCTACGAATCCAACCTGTACGGCGCTGTAGCCATCGTTGTCAACGGTCTTGACCTGGGTTACCACGCAGGGGCCGGCCTGAAGTACGGTTACCGGAATCAGGGAACCATCTTCATTGAAAATCTGAGTCATTCCGACTTTAGTAGCTAAAATCGCTTTGTTCATGAATTTTACCTCCTTGTTTTCTACATAGCGGAATAGTCTCGGCACCGCCGAGCCGAAGCATCCTGCCTCGCAGGCTGCCTGAAGAACGTCTGCACCGTTTTACGGAGTTGCCGTCCTTCTCCCGGACACCATTCATACGTCTTTGTAGAGGTTTGATGTGTTGATTATTTGGTTTTCATTTTGATGTCGATGTAAACACCGGCAGGCATTTCCAGTCTCTGCAGAGCATCTACCGTTTTGTTGGTAGGAGCGATGATATCAATCAGTCTCTTGTGGGTTCTCTGCTCAAACTGTTCTCTGGAGTCTTTGTACTTGTGTACGGCCCTCAGAATCGTAACTACTTCCTTCTTTGTAGGAAGAGGTACCGGTCCGCTCACCTGTGCTCCATTCCTCTTAACTGTTTCGATGATTTTCTTGGCAGACGCATCAACAAGCTGATGGTCATAAGCTTTCAATGTAATTCTCATTACCTGATTTGCCATAAAAAAAGTCGCCTCCTTTTCGCACTTTTTGTTGAAGTACGACAAGCGGTGACTGTACACTCTCCCGTGTGTGTCCTAAATTTTGACGTATCAATACGTCTGCGACTGTTGGAACCTCATCCCGTTCCTTCAGGACTTTTCACGCGGTTGTTTCTGTTAAATAACAGACTTCATTGCTTGTACAGTGACTTGTCGTCAGTTTCCTAACTTGACATTCGCTCCACGGAAAACCTGCTAATTCAGCAGCAACCTCACGCTTCATCGCTATCATGTCACAGCATTTGTTATTATACTGGTATTTTCCCGAAGTTGCAAGCTTTTTTTCTTAAAAAAATAATTTTTTTATGTAACAGTATAACAGTCCAGACGGCCCCTTGTGTCCTGTGGCATCCCCTCCCCTCTTTTTCCCCTGGTCGGCGGTACTGCCCTTATTCCGTACATTGCCGCGTTTTGTCAGGGCGGCAGTGTACGGTTTCTTCCTATTATTATAGAAGCAGCTGCAAGAGCGGTTACATGGTATTCTCTCTCTGCCGCTCTTTTATCACAAGGAGCACGCCCGTCAGCATAGCCAGCCCTATCGGCAGCGTTATCCATGCACTTTTCACAAATCCCGCCAGAAGATAGGTCACAAAGGATACGGCCGCTACAGTGATCACATAAGGCAGCTGGGTCGTTACGTGATTAACATGGTCGCACTGCGCTCCTGCGGAGGCCATAATAGTGGTGTCTGATATAGGGGAGCAGTGGTCGCCGCATACGGCGCCGGCCATACATGCCGCAATAGATATAATCATCAGCTGAGGATCGGACTTTTCAAATACGGCAACGACTATAGGAATCAGGATGCCGAAGGTTCCCCAGCTTGTACCTGTGGCGAAAGCCAAAAAGCAGCCTACCAGGAATATAATAGCCGGAAGCAGGTTCATCAGCCCTCCTGCGGCTTGTTTTACCGTTTCTGCCACAAACACGGCAGCTCCCAGACTGTCCGTCATCGATTTAAGCGTCCAGGCAAAGGTGAGAATCAGGATCGCCGGAACCATGGCCTTAAATCCGGACGGCAGGCAGGCCATACAGTCTGCAAAGCCCAGCACTCTGCGGATACAATAAAAAAGGATGGTGATAACCATGGCAAAAAAGCTCCCCAGCGCCAGGCCCACCGAGGCATCACTGTTGGAAAAAGCCGTAATGAAACCGGCTCCTGCAAAGAAACCGCCCGTATAAATCATTCCGATAATACAGCAAAGGATCAGAATGATGATAGGAACCACCAGATCCACTACTTTCCCTCTGGGATTGGCTGTCTCCGGTTCCGCCTCTTTTTCTTCTTTCTTCCCGGATGAGAAAAGATCCCCGTTCTTCGCATTTCTTTCATGATCCGCCATGGGGCCGTAGTCAAACTTCATAACCACCAGGATAATCATCATGGCAATGGTAAACAGGGCATAAAAATTATAGGGGATAGCCCGGATAAAGATGGAGAACCCATCTTCTCCCTCCACAAAACCGGTAACCGCCGCCGCCCAGGATGAAATCGGTGCAATAATACAAACCGGCGCTGCCGTAGCGTCAATCAGGTAAGCCAGCTTTGCCCTGGATACATTATGCCTGTCCGTCACAGGACGCATGACGCTTCCCACGGTAAGGCAGTTAAAATAATCATCAATAAAAATCAGCACTCCCAGCACGATGGTGGAAATTTGCGCACCTTCCCGGCTTTTGATTTTCTCCCTGGCCCAGCGACCGAAGGCTGCGGAACCTCCCGCGCGGTTCATCAGGCTCACCATAGCCCCCAATATCACAAGGAATATCAGAATTCCCACATTATAACCATCCGAGAGCACCGCAATAAAACCGTTTTGGAAAATATGGGTAACCGTGCCTTCAAACCGGAAGCCGGAATAAAACAGACCGCCAACCAGGATTCCCACAAACAGGGAACTGTATACTTCTTTGGTAATCAGTGCCAGCACGATTGCCACAACAGGCGGTACCAGCGATGCGAAGGTTGCGTACATAGCCGGAGCCGGCGCTTCCCCGTCTGCCGCCAGAACCGTCATGGATGCCATTGCCGCCAAAAGCAGCATCAGCACCACTCCTCTGCTTATTATCTTTCCCGTTTTCTTCATACAACGAACTCCTCTCTTTCCCCTCTGCAGCAGGTTGCTTTCCAACACACAAAAAAAGGCCCTGAATGCGGCGCTGCCAAAACACATTCACGGTCTTCTGCTTTCTTAAAGCTGTTATCCCAGATAGCGCTCCACATTCTTGTGACAGTGCACGACATATTCTGCCGTGCCCCAGAAAAAATCCCCCGGACCGGGGACATTCTCTTCGGCGGTCTTTCCTTTCCCTGCGGACGGCTGTCCTGTTCCCTTGCCCGCCTGGTACTGATAAAGCCCGCGCCTCTATCATTCTGTATTCTCTTTTCTGTATGTATACAGACATACTATCATCACCTATTGTAAAAAACAAGGGGTAAGTATAAATGGGGTTGCAATTCACGGCCCCTTTGCCCTCCGCCCTGTGGTTTTGCCTGCCCGGTTCGCCCTCCCTGTTTTTCCCTGCGGCAGAGGGCGCAGGAGGGGATGGCGCAGGGCTCAGAGGGCCTTCTGAACTGTTACCGGATGTGCCCCCGGGATATAATCCGGCGCTGTAACAAGTTGCATTCCTGCAGCGGTTCGTGTATAGTATTATGAGAATAACGGGCTGCGGAAAACGGATTTTCATCCGGGCGCGGTACCGGCACGCCGGAGATAAATCATTTCACGTAATGGTTCAGACAAATCGGAACGGTTACTAACCATAACAAGAGGGAGAATGGAGCAATTATATGTGGAAAGCTGAAAACTGGAAAGATTACGAAGTACTGGATACCGGGAACGGAGAGAAACTGGAACGCTGGGGGGAATATATCCTGGTACGGCCGGATCCCCAGGTTATATGGGACAGCCCCCGCAAGGCGCCGGGCTGGAAGAAGAGAAACGGCCATTACCACCGGAGCAGTAAGGGCGGAGGAGAGTGGGAATTCTTTAATCTCCCGGAGGAGTGGAGCATCCATTACGAAGGGCTCACCTTCCGGCTGAAACCCTTCAGCTTCAAGCACACGGGACTTTTTCCGGAACAGGCAGTGAACTGGGACTGGTTCTCCGGCATTATCCGTAATTCAAACCGGCCTCTTAAGGTACTGAATCTGTTCGCTTACACCGGAGGCGCCACACTGAGTGCCGCCAGGGCCGGTGCCAGCGTCACACATGTGGACGCCTCCAAGGGTATGGTTTCCTGGGCAAAAGAAAATGCCGCCGCTTCGGGCCTGTCCGACGCTCCGATACGCTGGCTGGTGGATGACTGCGTAAAATTCGCAGAACGGGAAATCCGCCGGGGCAATACCTATGACGGCATCATCATGGATCCGCCTTCTTACGGAAGAGGCCCCAAAGGGGAAATCTGGAAAATAGAAGAAAGTATCTTTCCCTTTGTCAAGCTGTGCAGCCAGCTGCTCTCCAAAGACGCCCGCTTTTTCCTGATTAATTCCTACACCACGGGTCTGCAGCCCGCAGTGCTGTCTTATATGCTGCAGCTGACCATCACTCCTGTCCTGGGCGGACATGTGGAAGCCGGCGAAATCGGCCTTCCTGTCGCCGAAAACGGTTTGGTACTTCCCTGCGGGGCATCCGGACGCTGGAGCAAAGATAATCGTTAACCCAGTCCTGATATAATACCTGCCAGTACCACCATATAAAATACAAAAGCAATTACCATCACAATAGCGGACCAAATCAAAGCGGCTTTACAGAAATTTGCCTTGCTGCGGTTCTCCGTGCTGCTGAAGCCCCAGACGAAAAGCATGACAATCCCCACGCAGGGGATAGACAATACCAGAAGCGTTACGATCCATTCCGATATTTTCATAGGCTCTTCCGGACCTTCCGGGCGGATGGGCGCTCCCTGGTAAGGGCTTTCCGGATAGTACCCCCACGAACCTGGCTGACCGTTCATCTGCCGGCCGTTGTTTCCGCCGGGATACGGATTCCCGTTCTGCCCGGGGTCCCGGTATGTATTGGGATTGCCGTAGGGATTTCCCTGTGCGCCCTGATTTGTCTGGTAATACGGGCCGTTATAAGCGTTTTGCCCGTTGGGATAGGACGGGGCCTGTCCATAGGGATTGGAATTCCCGTATCCGCCGTTTCCTGCCCCATATCCCTGCCTGGCATCCGGGTATCCGTTTGTCTGGTATCCATTTCCTCCGTACCCACCGGAGGACGCATTTCCCTGATAGTTCCTGCCGGGAGATGCGGCGTTCCCGTAATCTGCCCCAATCTGCTGCTTTGCAGCCCCCGGCACAGTCTTGGACTCTGCCGCACGTGCATCCGCAGTCCCCGATACGCTTTCCGGCGCGGTCGCCTCTGTATCCGCAGTCCTCTGTACGTTTTCCGGCGCGATCTCCTCTGTAGCCGCAGTCCCCAGTACGCTTTCCGGCGCGGTTGCCTCCGTATCCGCAGTCCCCGATACGCTTTCCGGCGCGGTCGCCTCCGTATCCGCAGTCCCCGATACGCTTTCCGGCGCGGTCGCCTCCGTATCCGCAGTCCTCTGTACGTTTTCCGGCCTGACACCATCGCGCTGCTGCACGTCTGTCGCCCACTCCTGGTGCACGTCTTCCGTCACCGGCTCCCCGTTCTGCTGTTGTGTATCATCTATGGAACCAAACCAATCTCTGTCGCTCATGCAAACCTCCTGTCACCGCATCTGATCTCTGCTGTTATCTTTTTTTGTTATCCTCTGTCACTCACCAATGCTTATACAGCCATCTGCATAAAGATTACGGTCACCCCACAAAAGGCGATGGCCTGCTGAGTTACTGTTATTCTATCATATTCCGAACAGCCGCCGCAATAAGTCATTATAAAAGGGGAACCACCGGTTCAGCATATTATCCCGCTTAAACGTCATAGGCGGGTGTCCCGGAAACTCCGAAATCATCCGGAACAGATACACCGCAATCATTACCGCCGCAATCACCGCCAGCCCCTGCGCTGCCCCCTTCACCGACCAGCCTCTTATATAGCGCCGGTAAATAAACCAAAGGGCAAAAAATACCCACAGATATGCACAGGGATTCAGATGCCACGCTCTTGCGAACTGCCCCGTTAAAATACACAATACCGCTCTTGTAATCCCGCAGCCCGGGCAGGGAAATCCGGTGAGAATAAGCAGGGGACAAAAGGCATGGAAAACCGTCCGCACCGCCAGATAATAGACCAGAAACACTGCCGCCGCCCACTTATACTGTTTTACATCCTTCCCTATCCGATGCAGAATCAGGTGCATACAATCTCCTTTATAAAAAAATCCCTGCCGCTTATAATCTTCATATTCCGGCTGCCGCAGGACGGGCAGATCCCGCCGCATACCGTTGCATGGAACTGTGTCCCGCAGTCCAGGCAGCGGCCGTTCGCGGGCAGGATTTCTATTTCCAGCTCCGTTTGCTCCAGCATGGTTCCTTCCACTGCGGCAGAATATACCTTTTTCATATACTCCGGTATTACGGATGAAATCTCCCCTATCTGCAAAACAAGCGTTTCTATGGTATCCACCTGGTTTTCCACGGCGAATTTCTCAACGGTTTTTACGATTTCCATCAAAATTCCCAGTTCATGCAAGGCATTTTACTCCTTCCATTCCCGTACCTGCTCTCTGAGCCAGCCGGCCCATTCTTCCATTCCCTCTCCGGTCCTGGCACAGATAGGGATAATCTTTATATCCGGATTGATTTTTCTCGCTCTTTCCATACAGGCTTCCATATCGAATTCAAAATAAGGAAGGACATCTGTTTTATTGATCAAAAGGACATCCGATACCGAAAACATCAGGGGGTATTTCAAAGGCTTGTCATCCCCTTCCGGTACGCTCAGTATCATGGCATTTTTAGATGCCCCTGTGTCAAATTCCGCCGGGCATACCAGATTCCCCACATTTTCCAGAACCGCCAGATCGATTCCTTCCGTCTCCAGCGCTTCCAGTCCCTGTTTTGTCATCCCCGCATCCAAATGGCACATTCCGCCGGTATGGAGCTGAATCACCTTTACCCCTGTTTCCGATATGGCGGCAGCATCCACATCCGAATCAATATCGGCTTCCATAATGCCGATTTCCATTTCATCCTTTAATAAGGCAATGGTCCTTTTCAGAGTGGTAGTCTTCCCCGATCCGGGAGATGACATCAGATTCAGCAGGAAGGTTTTCTGTGCCTTTAATTCCTTCCGCAGCGCTTCCGCCTCCCTGTCATTATCTTCAAAAACACTTTTTTTAATTTCCAGTATCTTTATTTCCTTCATATCCTTCTCCTTTACCTGTGAATACATGGTTTCCGCTTATATAAAAGTAACACCCTGTCCCGTTAAAGTCAACGGACACGAAAATTTAACCCGAAGAAAAGGCTTACAGGAGCAAAACGGTAAAGAAAACGCCGCCCGGCAGGCGGCGCACAATCTTTATTCGTATTCCACAAACTCGGAATATTCTTTCCAGATATTACAGATCCAGGTCTTGCCCTGGTTGAAAATAATTTCGTTTCCTTCTTCATCATAGAACTTGGCGGGAACCCCGTCGCCTTCCATCCGGGACCAGGTACCCTTTATCACTTTACCGTTGGTGAAAACAAGGGCTTCTCCCTCACCATGGACACCGAAGGCCAGATAGTCCTTCGCATCCCTTACCTCACCATGGCAGTACTGGAACACCACATTAGACACGGCAAGCTGTTCGTTGTTCATCTCGTCAATCTGCTTTTTTCCGTCCTGGAAGCGGTAATACAGGTTATCCTCTTCGTCATATTCAAAATAAGGATTATAGGAGCCATAACCGCCTGCATTGCTCTTGGTTCCGCCCGGACGGATGATAACGGCATCCTCCGCCTCCTCATATTCCGCCCTGTTACCCTCCGCTGCAAAGGTAAACTGGGGAACAAAATCATCATCATATTCCCATTCGTAGCCCAGACGGTCGGCGGCTTCCATCACGCCGTCAATGAGCAGATAGCCGGTAAATTCCTTAGCGTAACCGGGTCTTGCGATCCGTCCGAAAGCTTCATCCGCCGGGTTATGGATCCCTTCCACGCCGGCGCTGATATTCTGCACCGTATCCCGGTTAATCAATTCTTCCACATAAGGTCTTGCCAGCCCCCAGTTACAATAAAGCGCCTCATAGCCCATCGCTGTATAAACGTAATAATCCCGGCTGCTTCTTACCGGACCGATATGATCCAGATCATCAAAATCCTCAAAAACAGCCATCAGACGTGTAATTCGTCCTTCCACAGGCGCTTCATAGATGATACTTGCCTGAGATATGGCATACTGCGGCATTGCCTGGGCATTGTTGGGTATCATAACCGCCAAAGGCCTTCTGACCACCACCTCTTCCTTTTTCCATTCCCCGGTGAGATAACTCTGCATCTTACCATCTACCACTTTACGCTCTTCAATTATCTGAAGGCCCGCTTCCTCACTCTCCGTTTCCGTTTCACTTTCCGTTTCCTGTGTCTGCGTGGAAGCTGCCGTCGTTTCTTCTACCATCGTTTCCTGCTTCTTGCCGCAGGAAGTCAGCGCCAATGCCATAACCATAATAGATGCAAGCGCCCATACTATTTTTTTTCGTTTCATCCTTTGTTTTCCTTTTTTCGACTAAAAACCTGATTTCAGTAACTGAAGCTATTATATAATAGGCAGTTCCCTTTTGTCCATGTCAAAGAAAGGAATTTTTGAAGACTCTTCTGTCCGTCTGAACTGTTACGTCCGGCGTTACCGTTTACGCCCTCACTTCACCTGGGACTTTCTGTAAATCCGGTACAGCAGCGGCCATGTCAGTATGGTCAGCACGGAATATACCACGAGCAGAATTTCCGCCGCCCCCACGATTTTCCCGGCAACGTGGTAGAGATTAAAATATACCACCGACATATTCATCTGCAATAACTGATCCGGCATCAGCCCCATTATTTTATTCACAAGAGAAAACCGGATTCCGCTCAAAAAAGAAGGGATAAAAATCAGGATAAACGGAACCATTACCGCAACCACGGCCGAATTGCATACTGCGGATACCAGCATGGTCATAAACAGCATAAACAGACATCCCACATACCCTCCTGCGAACACAAGCACAGCTTCCTGCCAATAGGTAATATTATAGAAGCTCTTCCAGCCGCCGCTGCCGGTCTGAATATAGCATCCCGCCCCGTCCGCACCCAGCACCCCCAGGACAATTCCCATATAAAGCAATACCATAAGCCAGTACGTCACCGTAATCAGCAAAAAGCCCGCCTTTATTTTAGCGGATACCGCTTTACCTCTTCCGTGATACGCTGTAAAAAAAATGGCATCCGCCTTATATTTGTATTCGCAGGAAAAAAGGGCAGATGCAAGGAAACCCAGTATCAGAACCAGAATCATAAGAAGCGTCGGGGCATATAAAAAAAGCTGCTTCCAACCGTCTGCATAATCATAATACAAAGGCACTTCCATTTCCTCGTATCTTTCCACCAAAAATTCTTTTTCTTCCTCTGAAAACTGATCCTTCCCTTCTGTATACAGCCAATCCTTCAGGTGTGCTGTCCTGTTCGCGTAAAACATAGAAGCATCCTCCGGCACAAGGGAATCCGGCAGATAATAGTCAAAAACCCTGAATTCGCCATAGCCGTACACCAAAAGCATACGGATATCAGAAAACCCCTGTTTCCAGCCATATGCAATATCATTTTCCCGGATATCCGCAGAACGGGATTCCTCCGTTTGGTTTATGGCGGTATTTGCTTCAATAACCTGTCTGATTTTTTCTTCCGTAAGCAGGCCCGCCCATTCTTTTTTCCTTTCCCGCAGCTTTCCTGCCGCAGCGACTCCATTTTCCGTCTCTCCATTTTCATTCACATAATCCACACCGGATATGGCAAAGAAGCAAACGAGGACCAAAAGGCATGCCAGGAATAAGACGGCTATTTTATTACTTGTTTTTGATAATATTTTCTTCAGTTCATAATACACCATTATCCTCACCGCCTTTTTCTCCAAAATAATATAAAAACACATCTTCCAGGGTAATTTCCTCCTGCTTTGCATCCGGACATGGCTTATCCCCGGATAAAATACGCAGTTCCACACCGCCGGAGGTCATCTTCCTATTTGCAACCTTATATTCCTTTGCCCAGTCCTGCGCTTCCTTCCGGGAGGTTCTGCAGCTGTAGACCTTATCGGGCACGGATGCCATAATCTTTTCCGGGCTTCCGGAAAGGACAATACGGCCATCCCCCATCAGCAGAATCTCATTGGCAATGTACTCAACATCCGAAACGATATGGGTGGAAAGAAGAACCAGCCTGTCCTGGGACAGCCCGCTGAGTAAATTCCGGAACCGGATTCTTTCATTGGGATCAAGGCCGGCTGTAGGCTCATCCAGAATCAGGATTTCCGGATCGTTCAGCATCGCCTGGGCAATTCCCACTCTTCGTTTCATACCGCCGGACAGCTTTTTCATTTTTTTACGGACTACCTTTGTCAGTCCCACCCTCTGCAGCAATTCGGCCACTCTTTTTTTAGCTGACGCCTGGCGCAGTCCTTTAATAGATGCCACATACATCAGATATTCCTGCACGGTGAAATCCGGATAGAAACCAAACTCCTGGGGCAGATAACCAAGCCGTTTTCTGTATTCTCCTCCCATTACAAAAATATCCTCCCCGTCACAGGTTATTCTCCCTCCGGTTGGTTTCAGCAGGGTACACAGCATTCTCATGAGCGTGGTTTTTCCCGCGCCGTTCACTCCCAGAAGTCCGTATACACCATTATGCATATGACAGCTGACCTGATTTACCGCCTTAAAGCCGCTAAACTCCTTGCTAACCCCTTCTATCTTCAATTCCATAAGGTATTTCCCTCCTGATAATTCCCGCAGCTTCTGCGTATCCTTCCCACAGCAGCTGCCATGTAACATACGGTTCCTGCCAATATAAGCCCCCATACGGGCCTGTTTATAACGGTATATATCTTTTCATCAAGAACAACTAAAATCCACACTGCAACCCACAGCAGGGATAACACAACCGCCATATATTCCGTCCCACAGCGTCTGCTGCACAAAACAGAAAAACATATACAGCAGGTCACATTAAAAGGCAGGAAAAACTGGAACAGCATCTCCCACGCTGTCAGCCTGACCGTAGCAGATACCACAGCAAAAAACATACTCAGAAAAAAAACATCCACCATTCCGAAAAGAAGCAGTCTTGCCGAATAGATCTGGCGCAGAGAATAAAAGGCCGCCCCCTCCACCTCCACGGAGCCGCTGCTCCGGTTTTTCCACAATTCGGGAATAACCAGAATAACAAAAGCGGGCGCCAGCACCCCCATACTCCTCTGAACATAGTAATTCCCCTCCGCCATAAACAAGATCCACCATAACAAAACGAGCGTTAAAAACTGAAAAATCCACCATCGTTTGCGGATATACGCTGCCTGCCGGAACAAAAATTCCAAATAATCCGCCGTCTGTTTCTGGCTGCTTTGATAGAAAGCCTTTTCAGCCAGACGTATTGTCTGTTCCAGCCGTTCCTCCTCAGGACGGATATCCGTCTTCTCTATGTACGCTTTCAGCATTCCGTCTGTTTTTTTCTCTTTCCCTGTCATTCTGCCATATCCTCCTTTCCCAAAAGACCGCCCAATTGCTGCTTTGCCTGCCTCAGCCTGTATTTTACGAGCGGAAGCCCTATATGCAGGATCTCTGCGATTTCACGCTGCTTCCGTTCTTGAAAAAAGTACAAAATAAGGATATCCCTGGATTCCTGAGACAACCCGGCAAGAGCCTTTTCCATATCCAGCCGGCTATCAATGGGATCCAACTGGTAATTTTCAGTATCCGGCATTTCCTTAAAAGGTATATCCGCCCTTTTTTTATACAAATCCCGGCAAAGATTTCCGGCAATGGTATACAGATAATTCAGCGCCTTCCCACGATGCCGATAGATGGGGAGCGCCGTAAAAAATTTTTCAAAGGTCTCCTGTGCCATATCTTCTGCAAAGCTTTTATCCGCTAAATGATAATAGCAATAACGAAGTATCTGCGGATAATACCTGCGTACAAAGCTTTCCATGGCAGGTTCATCACCATTCTTCATTTTACTAATCAGAAGAAAGTCCTTATCCATGGGCCTCTCCTTTCTATTTTATCCGGGACGGGGTTCCGAACGAGCTGCCGGAACATGGTGCATTTACTAAGTATAACGAATGAGGGAGCGAAAAAGATAGTTTTTTGCCCGCTTTATTTGCAATCAAAAAAAACAGCCCCATTGTATAGGGACTGCGGATTATAATGCTGTAAAACGATAAAAGGGCTCTCCGATTTCTCGGAGAGCCCTATAAAATCTAACTTTTTATTGATTACTCAATAATTGTAGCAACACGGCCTGATCCTACAGTACGTCCACCTTCACGGATAGCGAAAGTAAGACCCTGCTCCATAGCGATAGGATGGATCAGTTCGATGGTCATTTCTACGTTGTCACCAGGCATACACATTTCTACACCTTCAGGAAGGTCACATACACCAGTTACGTCAGTTGTTCTGAAGTAGAACTGAGGTCTGTAGTTGTTGAAGAAAGGAGTATGACGTCCACCTTCATCTTTGGTCAGAACGTAAACCTGAGCGGTAAATTTCTTGTGGCATTTAACGCTGCCGGGTTTTGCAAGAACCTGTCCTCTTTCGATTTCAGTTCTCTGAACACCACGAAGCAGAGCACCGATATTATCACCAGCCTGTGCTTCATCCAGCATCTTACGGAACATTTCGATACCGGTAACAACGGTCTTCTTGGATTCTTCTTTAATACCGATAACTTCAACTTCTTCATTCAGATGAAGTGTACCACGCTCTACTCTACCGGTAGCAACAGTACCACGTCCTGTGATAGTGAATACATCTTCTACAGGCATAAGGAAAGGCTTGTCAGTATCACGCTGAGGATCCGGAATATAGCTGTCAACAGCTGCCATCAGCTCAAGGACTTTATCGCCCCATTCGCTGTTGGGATCTTCCAGAGCCTTCAGAGCAGAACCCTGGATAATCGGAGTATCATCTCCGGGGAATTCATACTCATTCAGCAGGTCTCTGATTTCCATTTCAACCAGCTCAAGCAGTTCCGGATCGTCAACCATGTCACATTTGTTCATGAATACAACGATATAAGGAACGCCTACCTGACGGGACAGCAAAATGTGTTCTTTGGTCTGAGCCATAACACCATCGGTAGCTGCAACAACCAGGATAGCACCATCCATCTGAGCTGCACCAGTGATCATGTTCTTTACATAGTCAGCATGGCCGGGGCAGTCAACGTGTGCGTAATGTCTGTTTTCTGTTTCATACTCAACGTGAGCTGTGGAAATGGTGATACCACGTTCTCTTTCTTCCGGAGCCTTGTCGATCATATCGAAAGCTACAGCCTCACCGGTACCAAGTCTTAAGTTCAGTGTCTTAGTAATAGCTGCTGTCAGAGTAGTTTTACCATGGTCAACGTGGCCGATGGTACCAATGTTACAATGCGGCTTGTTTCTTTCAAATTTAGCTTTAGCCATTTTTGATAATCCTCCTTAAAATCAATAGATATAACTTGTTTCTTTTTCTAATCGGCTACTTCTGATTATATTAGATACTGCCGATATTTTCAAGCTTTATTTCGTCTTTGCTGCCAGTACTTTTTACACAGGAAAAAGAACATAACTCTTATTTCGTCTTTGCTGCCAATACTTTTTCCACAGGAAAAAGAACATAACTCTTATTTCGTCTTTGCTGCCAATACTTTTTCCTGTACGTTCTTCGGTACCTGCTCATATTTTTCAAAGAACATGGAATAGTTACCGCGGCCCTGTGTCTTGGAACGCAGGTCGGTGGAATATCCGAACATCTCGGCAAGCGGAACATATGCTCTTACCAGCTTGCCTCCGCCGATGTCATCCATACCTTCGATACGTCCGCGGCGGGAGTTGATATCACCGATAACATCACCCATATATTCTTCCGGCATAGTAACCTCTACCTTCATGATAGGCTCGATCAGTACCGGGTTTGCCTTAGACATGGCATCTTTGAATGCCAGGGATCCGGCAATGTGGAATGCCATTTCGGAAGAGTCGACTTCATGGTAGGATCCGTCGTATACCGTAGCGTGAACGCCCAGTACAGGGAATCCGCCGAGGATACCGGCCTTGGAAGCCTCTTCGATACCTTCGCCGACTGCGGGAATGTATTCCTTAGGAATAGAACCGCCCACAACTGCCGTATCGAATTTGAATGTCTCTTCACCGTTGGGATCCATAGGCTCGAATCTAACCTTACAGTGTCCATACTGTCCACGTCCGCCGGACTGTTTTGCGTACTTGCTGTCCACATCAACATTCTTGGTGAAGGTTTCTTTATATGCAACCTGAGGAGCACCAACGTTAGCTTCCACTTTGAATTCACGAAGAAGTCTGTCAACGATGATCTCCAGATGGAGCTCACCCATACCTGCAATGATTGTCTGGCCGGTTTCCTGATCCGTATGGGCACGGAAGGTAGGATCTTCTTCTGCCAGTTTGGAAAGTGCCTCGCCCAGCTTGCCCTGGCCAGCCTTGGTTTTAGGCTCGATAGCCAGCTCAATAACCGGTTCAGGGAATTCCATGGATTCCAGAATTACCGGATGCTGGTCATCACAGATGGTGTCACCGGTTGTGGTGAACTTAAATCCAACCGCTGCGGCGATATCACCGGAATAAACCTTATCCAGTTCCTGTCTCTTGTTTGCATGCATCTGCAGGATACGTCCAACACGTTCCTTTTTATCTTTGGTCGCATTCAGCACATAGGAACCGGAATTCATTGTTCCTGAGTAAACGCGGAAGAATGCAAGCTTTCCTACAAACGGGTCAGCCATAATCTTGAATGCCAGAGCGGAGAAAGGTTCCTCGTCGGAGGAATGTCTTTCCACTTCATTTCCATCCAGATCCATACCCTTAATAGAAGGGATGTCCGTAGGAGAAGGCATGAATTCAAGCACAGCATCCAGAAGCTTCTGAACACCCTTATTTCTGTATGCAGAACCACAGCAAACCGGAACAGCGGTACATTCGCATGTCGCTTTTCTCAGGACTGCTTTCAGTTGTTCAACAGAGGGTTCTTCCTCTTCCAGATACATCATCATTAACTCTTCATCCAGTTCACAGATTTTCTCGATGAGTTCCGCACGATACAATTCCGCATCATCCTTCATATCCCCAAGATCTTCTGTTACTGTAATATCTTCACCCTTATCATCGTTAAAGATGTAGGTTTTCATTTCAAACAGGTCGATGATTCCCTTGAATTCATCTTCCTTGCCGATAGGCAGCTGCAGGATGATGGCGTTCTTGCCAAGTCTGGTCCTGATCTGATCTACGGCGCCGTAAAAGTTTGCACCAAGGATGTCCATCTTGTTGATGAAGGCCATTCTGGGTACGTTGTAGGTGTCTGCCTGACGCCAAACGTTTTCTGACTGAGGCTCAACGCCGCCTTTTGCACAGAATACGCCGACAGCGCCATCCAGTACACGCAGAGAACGCTCAACTTCCACTGTGAAGTCAACGTGGCCGGGAGTATCGATAATATTGATACGGTACTCAGGCGCATTGGGATCAACCTTACATTCGAAATGCTTGGTCCAGTGGCATGTGGTAGCAGCTGATGTGATGGTGATACCTCTTTCCTGTTCCTGCTCCATCCAGTCCATGGTAGCAGTACCTTCGTGAGTATCCCCGATCTTATAGTTAACACCGGTGTAGTACAGAATACGCTCTGTCAGAGTAGTCTTACCTGCATCGATGTGAGCCATAATACCAATGTTTCTGGTTCTCTCTAGTGGATATTCTCTTCCAGCCAAAGGTTTTTCCTCCTTAATTTTGTATCCCGGGCCTAAGCCGCAAGGATGCTCTCACCCGGATTAGAATCTGTAGTGAGAGAATGCCTTGTTGGCTTCTGCCATTTTGTGCATATCTTCTTTTCTCTTAACTGCGGAGCCGGTGTTATTAGCTGCGTCAAGAATTTCGTTTGCCAGTCTTTCTTCCATGGTCTTCTCGCCTCTCTTGCGGGAGAAGGTTACAAGCCATCTCAAGCCCAGCGCCTGACGTCTGTCAGTCCTTACTTCGATCGGCACCTGATAGGTAGCACCACCGATACGTCTTGCCTTTACTTCGAGAACAGGCATGATATTGTTCATCGCTTCCTCGAATACTTCAAGAGCCGGCTTTCCAGCCTTTTCTTCAACTCTGCCAAACGCACCATATACAATTTTCTGGGCAACACCCTTCTTACCATCCAGCATAATGTTGTTGATAAGCTTGGTGACTACCTTGTCGTTGTATAAGGGGTCTGCCAGTACGTCTCTTTTCTGAATATGTCCTTTACGTGGCACGGTTCTTCCCTCCTTAATTATAATCTGCAATTAAATCATCGGTACTCACATGTGTCTGATACTAACAATACACTTAATGTGCATTACACGCAATGTGCATTACACGCCGTGTGTATTACACCCAATGTGTTCGTGCGGTCTATCTGTTCGCTTAAAAAGTGAAAATCAGAATCCCAACACTGAATTAGTTCGCTCTGTGGTACATGGAAAATAAGAAATTATTTTCCTGCCTTAGGTCTCTTAGCACCGTATTTGGAACGGGCCTGACGTCTGTTTGCAACGCCTGCGGTATCCAGTGTACCTCTGATGATGTGGTATCTGGTACCGGGAAGGTCCTTAACACGGCCGCCTCTGATCAGAACAACGCTGTGTTCCTGCAGATTGTGTCCTTCTCCGGGAATGTAGCTTGTTACTTCGATTCCGTTGGAAAGACGAACTCTGGCAATCTTTCTAAGAGCTGAGTTAGGTTTCTTAGGAGTAGCTGTTTTAACAGCGGTGCAGACACCTCTCTTCTGAGGAGCGGAAGCATCCGTAGCTTTCTTGTGAAGGGAGTTGTACCCTTTCTGGAGAGCCGGTGCGGTAGACTTCTTTACAGATGTCTGACGTCCTTTTCTGACTAACTGGTTAAATGTTGGCATTCTTTTTCACCTCCTGCGGTATAGGTTAATGTGTCGTTAAACGCATGCATAAGAAAAAAATGCACCCAAATGCACGCTAGAATAGTATACGTGCTTGTGGATGCATTTGTCAATACATTTTCTTTAAAATTACTGTAAAATAAAGGCAGACAAGTGATTATTTAATTTATTCCGCAAACAGAAGCCTTAAATGCTCCTCCGCTTCCTTTACGGAGCATTCCAGACTTCCTCTGATTTTGTCCACGCAGCCTTCCCCCTGGCCGGGTACAATTTCCGATACCGGCACGTCCGGCATCTCCTCCTGTACCTTCTTCATCCTCCGCTCCAGTATTTCCCATTCTTCTTCATAGGCTTTTAAAAACTTATGGTTTTCTTTTGTATAGGCTGTCTGTTGTCTGCACAAGTTTATGGCTTCTTCAATACAAGTTGCGGCATGCTTAAGCAAAACTTCCCTCTCAATCAGCTGTGCCCGAAGGGATGCCACTTCTTTATTCTTCCCTAAAAGAATGGTTTGAAGGGAGGATATCTGCCGTCCGGCAGATTCGATCTCATACATAAGATTATTTATTTCTTCCCGGCCTGTTTCTTTTTCCTTAAACTCTTTATCCCCATTATCCATTTTTATCCCCTGCCTTATTGACCTATCCTGTTACTCATTTTATCACAATGCAAAACCTCTGTGCAAGTATAAGGCACCTCTATCCGGCATCATTTCCCAGCGTATATCCCCGGCTGCCATCAAAGGTATAAATAAGGTTTATTCCATTTATATATTCTTTATGCATCCCCAACTCTATATCCGGCATACCACTTATGGGGTTTATGATTCCCAAGCCAATGGTATAGCCTTCCCGTAACGAATCATTAAGCGCAAACAGATTCTCTGTTTCTAAGTTCATCCCCGGATAAAGCTGCCTTAAATCAATATCCACCTCCTGACAATAAAATAACTCTCCGTTTTTATCTATCACATAGAACATTACCGGCCATTGAAAATAAATCGGTGCTTCTCCAATGTTCCCCCATATGAGTTTGACTTTAAAACTTTTTTTCTGATAATCCAGGCGGATATCCATAGAATCAATATAATAACAATATCCTAAGCTTTTCAAAACCTCATTGGAACCTTTTTGATTAATTTCCGGACATTTAGGGCCAATAAAGGTCATATGGGAACTGCGAATCAGGGAAAGGGTTTCTTCCAGATTATCTTCAAGCATATACTCCATCGGAAGTCCGCTTGTAAATTCTCCGCCTATGGGGGCCGTATTCCAAAGCTTTTCAACCGGTTTATAGGAAATACGCCTTCCCGGTATTTCGTATGCGCCACCGTGCTCCATCCATCCCAGCCATTCCGTTGTATCTTCCTTCATACCGGTCATATCATTATATATTCCCATATTCCCGTCTACGGCAATGGTATAGTTCCTGCGCATAAGCAATCTGGCATTCGGGAACGCTTCCTGGTACTGGCCGGCATATTCCCGGCAAACCTCTTCATCCGGCATTGGGTATACACCATCCTCATACTTGGTATGCCACTCCCCCCAATGGCCCAGGCTTCCCAATTGAACATAAGAAACAAAGGCGTCCTTTGAGCAGTATTCCCCCAGAGCCTGTAATGCTTTTTTGTGCGACTCCATAAATATGGGATTTTCATAAACCGGCGCATATCCCATTCCGTAATCCGTATTATAAAAAGTTCCATCTCCCGTACGTTCATACAGCCACTCCGGAATATCCATATGCCTTTCACTGCCCGGGATATCACAAACAAACCTCAGAACTGCATTTTTCCCCTCTTCCTTCCAACGTCCAATTTGATATCTTTCTTCCAGTGCCCGTACATCAAATTGCCCTTCACTGGGTTCCCATTCGCGCCAGGTAATAAGAATATATACAAGCCTGGTCTGCTCCGCCTCTTCCGGATCATCTCCCATAGGAGCAAACCCTGTCAAAGGATTGGAGTAAGCCACAGCTATAGGAGTAAAGGTAGCACAGCCAGAAAGCCCGTAACGATAAGGCAGTCTGTATAATATTATAATCACTGCTGCAAGAATGAGAATAAGCAGTACCAAAACAGACATCTTTTTCCAATTTCCTTTCTTGTTACCATCCCCGCACTTTTCCATGCTTCTATCCATGATATTCTCCATTGTACTGAATCAGCGTCACATCTTTTACCCCCTCAAGATCCCTGATATTTTCAAGGAAAACCGTATTATCTGACTTGCAGAAAATCTCTATCGTCATCTCTGTAAAATCCTGACGGAAGGTTTTGGATTTAAGCTTGTATTTTATTTTTTTAAGAGTCCTTATCACTTCATCACCGGTACGATCTCCAGTATAATGCACAATCATAATATAAATCATGCCTCTTTTTTGGCAGTGATAAAGCACATGAATCAGAATAAGCATCACAATACTACCTGCGGCGGCAAGCAAATGCATACTGGCCCCTGTGGTGATTCCTACCGAAATCGCCCAGAACAGATATAACAGATCCATGGGATCCTTGATGGCTGTTCTGTAACGTACGATAGAAAGAGCTCCCACCATACCCAGCGAAATAACAATATTGGTGCTGATAGCCAATGTCAGCATACAGCTGAGTACAGTCATGCCCACAAGTGTGGTGGCAAAGGATCGGCTGAATACCACCCCACCGAAATAAGTCTGATATATTTTATAAATTAGCAAACCCAGGAAAAGAGCAATCACCATAGAAACCGTAATTTTAATCATTAAATCGCCAGTAAGGCCCTGACTCCCTGTAAAGGATTCCCACACTGATTTTTTAAAGTAATCTTGTAAACTCATTTTTTGTACCTTCCGTTTCTTTCATTTTGAGAGTCAGCTGAATTTTTCACTGCGGGTAAGAGTATAAAGCACATCCGACCTGAAAAAAACACGTTCATAGCATAATGTATACTTGGATATCGCAGAAAATTCTTGTTCGCCGGGAGGCAGTATTTCCTGAATTACCTTCGGAAGAAATTCCGTGAATTTCACCTCCATTATCAGTTTATCAGGAGGGATCACCTCATAGACAGGTAAGCTTCGGTCAAAGATATCCGCAGTCATCACTGCGGCTCGGACATGGGAATCAAAGGTAACTCTAACATCGCCCTCCGGCAGAATAAAAGGTTCTCTGTCATAATCCACAATCACCTTAGGGCGCATGACCTTTGCAACACATTCATAATAAAATTCTCTGCATAGCTGTTCCTTATGGGAAAGGAGAAAATCATAGTTACCTTCCAATATCCACGTAAGCTCTTGTCTCGTAATACCTGCTGCATCCTTATGAATATAGCTTCCTATTTTAATTTTCCGTTCCAGCTTAATACTCCTGTCACTGTAATCATAGATGCGGATACGATATTTTTTACGGTAATTAACGCCTGACATCTTATCATTATACGCGCTGTCCCAATAATCATCAAAATAAAGGCTGCGTATCATATAGGAACCATTCGCAGCATGGGGATCTTTATGCATCAGCTGTCTGAAGCGTTCCCGCAGGGCAGCACATTCCCACAAAGAAAGATAATATTTCCATTCATTACGGAACGTTCCGTAATCCGTATTTTTATCAGCTGCCTTCATCATAGATATCCTCAATTACAGAACCATCTTCCAGAACATAGAAGCATTTTGTACCGTAAACCTTTCCCGAATCAATAACATAATAATCAAAGGCTTGTTGCACATAACCTGATTCGTTTTTTGCCTCCACATTAATAAAATATTGTCCTGGAGGAAGCATTTCAAGCTTTATACCGGGAACTACAACATTCTCTTCCCTGTAAATAGGCTCCTCAAAAGTATAATCCCTGCCAAGGGTAAAGGTATAGGTAATATTCTCACTGTCGAAATCATAGGCATTTTCCCAGTCAAACTGCAATTGTCCCGCTTCCTTATGAGGAAGGCCGATAAAGAAAGGCTGTGGTTTCTCCAACGATTCATAAAAATTATTATAGTTACTGCTGATTTCCTCCGACACAGCATTGGCCACTATATCATATTCCTCTTCTGTAAGACGCGCATACATCATATCCGGCATCTGGTATACATAGGGCTTTACTGCCTCTCTATACCCATTAACCATCTGCCGGATTTTCTCTTCTGTAAGATAATTTGTTTTTAAATCCTCAATGGCATCTTTCAGCTGTTGTCTGTAATCCCCGTTTTTGAACATTCTCTGAAACAATACCGCTCCCCAATAATTACTCAGGCCACTTTGCCAGGAACCATGGTCGCTCCAGGATAGTATCTCATTTTCCTTCAACATCAGGGAATCGTCATTATCCCATGACAGAAAATAAAACCGGTTCAGATTTGTAGGACTGTACAGAAAATAATTTCGTGACTGAGTATCCACATTTCCTATAAGGATATGAAAGCCCATCCAATAACAAATATTCTCCGCATCAAACCATTTATCAACTGTCTTTTCTATTGGTATTGAGTAATCATTCACATCCTGAAGCATCTGAATAAATTTTGTGTGATCCTCATCTCCTTTAATTTCAACCTGCTTTTCAAATGCAGTTTTATCATAAGTTGGGTCCGTACTCAGCTTTATTACATCTTCATATCTGTAAAACTCAAAAAAATTTATTTTATACAGCTGACCATTTTTATCTAAACCATGATTGGCAAGAAACTTTTTATTCAGCTGTTCCACCTGGGTATAAAGCCCATAATCCTCAAATACTCCTTCACCGCCCTCTGTTTCATCCTTAACATAAAGATGTACAAACTGCGTTCTTGCCGCGATCATCTGTGGTACTTCCTTCATAAGATCATATGCCAGTTTATTTCTGAAGCGAAGACCATCCCCTACATGCTTATTCAGATTAATCGTTCTCTGATCCCGCCAGGTTCCTTTTCCATCCTTAAGTTCAATCTTATAATTTTTCTGTTCCCGCAGGGAAGACGTTTGTCCCCGGACTTTTATTATGGAATTAGGCACCTCCAATTTATAACCTAATTCCCCCTGAAGTGGACCATTTTCATCTCCCACCTGCAGTATCCCCTCAACCGCATACTGCGGGATCTGGTTATCCTCAAAATAATATTTGGAATAGGTATTGATTTCCTTCCATGTATGATCCGTATGTTCCGCCGCATTTCCCTGTCTCACTGTAAGATACATGGTAACAACGCTTGTTTCATCATCTTCATCAAATAAAACTTCTTTATCCCGCAGCACATACTCCTTTGGACTCATACTTTCCTTAGTCACTGCTTCCGACTCCTTAACAACAGTCTCTTCACCGGGGTCCGCTTCTCCTTCCGGACTGTTTAGTCCGAAAGTGCATCCCTCCATTATAAAGAAAGCCGCCAGAAGTAAAACCAGGTATCTTTTATGCAGCTTTTTCATCCTTCCATCCTTCCTTTCTCTCCAGCAAATCACATAGCCTGCTGAATACCCCTTTTCTGTTAATCTCCACCAATGCCTGCCTGCTAAGAAGAAAATAAGGCAACCTTCTGGTATACCACTCCAGCCGTATCCAACATATCAGATAAAAAACTGCTGCCCCGCATAAAAATCCCAGGCCATAGTAATTGATATTCCCATATAAATTCTGGATAACAGTAACTAGAATACTCACCGCTGCAAATCCGGCAGTACCGGCAAACGCCCCGGTATAATCCTCAAAATAAAGCAAAATGAGCATAATGGTATTACTTATGGCATATACTCCATATCCTGCACACAAAAGTCTGTATATTCCTATGGAGGTATCATTAAAACCCAAAGGAAGCTTTTCCAGCACAATTGTCCCCAGAACAATAAACAAAACAGTGGCAATCAGCTGTTTATGGGCATTAAAAGTCAACTCCTGTTTTAATACCACTAACATCTCTTCCTCCGCCTGTTCAATATCACGAATCGATCCATTATCATTAAACAAACTGTAATAGTTTCTATATTTTGGATAAAAACGGACCTCTACAGACGTAACAAAGTTTACTGTGGTAATTAGTATCGAGAAAAAAGCACATAGTGCAGGTACATCATGTAACGGAGCTCCGTAAAAAAGCCCCTCCACCTGCACGCTTAACGGGCCGAAATACATAATAACCAAATGGGCAAACAGGCCCAGATTCACAAAAATACCGATGAATACCAGAGCCAAGTATTTGTCCATCCATCTTAAAAAGGAAAAGCAGCTGCCTGTAATACAATACCATAAGCAGACCGTAGGAAAAAATAACGCAAAGGAATAAGGAGACTACTGTAACCCTTCCAAAATAAACCAACACTAACGCCAGTAAAAGCCCCGCCGCCAGCGATACCGCAAAGTTTACCACCAGCACCTTGTAATCTTTTAGCGCTGTAAGGTAATTCATTTCCATCCACACCACAACCAAAATAGCGAAAAACCAGAGACAAAGAACTTTATAAACAGGGGCTACACCGGAAAAAAGGAGGAATATCCCCCAAACCGCACAGCCTGCGGTCAGCAGCAAACCACTGCTGCCGTAAAAGCTGGGCATTATTTTATCTGTTTTTTCTTCATACAGCATATCGGAAATATACCGGGTGACAATCATGTTAAAAAAACTGGTGATCGTCAGAGATGCCAACAAGCTGTAGGTAAGCATGCAGTTTAAAAGCTCCCTGCTATGTCTCCCCATTCCCGCCAACTGGGAAAGAAACGTTATGCCCAGCAGAAGAATAACACCCAGAATCATCGGTCCGGCACAAATAAGCCCGGCATATCCATATGCCCGGCATAAATTAAAAATGCCTTTCTTATTAAACAACTTTTTCAGGCTGAATCCTATTCCTGCCATGTTTTCAACACCTCTTGATATGCTTCTTCATAGCTTTGTATCATTTCCCCATGTCTGTAATACTTTTCTACACGCTGCTGCCCTGTCTTCCCCATAAGAAAACGCTCCTGTTTTCTCAAACACATGCGTTCCATAGCCATACAAAGCGCATTCCGGTGCATGGGCGGCACACAATAACCCGCGCTTCCCAGCGTATCACCTTCCATACCACTTAAAAGTTCCCGGCAGCAGCCTACATCCGTTGTCACACAGGGCCTCGCAGCAGCAAATGATTCCAGGACGGAAAGGGGCTGTCCCTCCGAAATACTTGTCAGTATAGTATAATCTAATTTTTCCATATATTCCAATATATTTACCATTCCCGTAAACAAAATATCCTTTACGCCCAGCTGCCGCACAAGTGCATAACACTCAGAAGCATATTCCTCATCATCCTCTGGACCGATAATATGCAGACGTACCTTGGATACACGGAATTTTAGTTCATAGAAAGAGTAGATCAGAGTTTTTACATCCTTGATAGGTGCTATACGAAGGATTGCACCTATATCCACCCAGCCGTCCTCCTCTTTCAGCGGAATTCCGCAAAACCGTTCATAATGAATCCCATTCGGTATTACTCTGCAAATCTCCGGCCTGCATCCCATATCAATCTGGATTTTTCTTGCATTTCCAAACAAACTGGTAATCATCTGTGCCTTTTCATAAGCGGCATTGGACAGCATATAAAAAAAACGTACCCACAACCTTTTAAAAGCAGGCAGAACCCACTTTGCCCGGATGATTTCCTCTTCACGTTCCCGCGTATAAATACCATGCTCCGTTATCATATAAGGAACATGATTCATAAAACTTCCCAGTCTGGCCAGAAGTCCGCTATAACCGGTTGCCACCGCATGATAAATATCCGCCTGGGGAACCTTCTGGCAAATCGTATAAAGCACCGGAAGCAGCATGGAGCGAATTGTATGGAATAAATCTGCAAAAGCAGCATAAGGATAATCGTTTCTGCATATTTCCATAAGAATATCCAAGAAGCTTTTACTCATAAGAAAGGCTACCGGTGAAATTCCCCGTTCCTGATACATCCTGAAAATCACATCCCAATCCGGGCTTCCACAATGTACGAAATCGGTCAATGCCCTGATTTCCTCTGAACTGAATTTAAACTTTTCTTTCAATGCAGGCATTTTTAAGGCATCATTTAGAAAAATTTCATGTACCTCCTTGACATTTTCCGGCAGTTTATATTTAAATCTTCCTTTCTCTTCAGATGAGGCTGCAACCGTCCAAAGAATGAATTCATGTTCGGGCATTGCCTGGATATATTGATGCATCCAGGTGGATACTCCACCTGTAACATAGGGATAACAGCCTTCAAGAATCATACATATACGCATTTCAGCCTCCTCTGCCTTTATATCAACGTACAAAAATGCTGTACAGCTCCCGCCATTTCGCTGGCAGTCAAACGACGGATGGAAGGAACTGAAGAAAAAAGCCACTCCATATAATCTTCAAAAAACTAAACGCAACCTGAAATAATGACTGCTACTCCCAGCATCCCGAGTAGTAATCATCGGAGACCTCCTCTATGGAAATAATCACCTGATCCCCCTGCGCTTCTAATAAATACAGGTTTTCCCCTGCTTCACAGAGTTCACCTCCTGATATTTTCGCTGGTTTTCCTTCATTAATACGAATCATAAACCATGCTTCGTCCGCCAGCCCGGAAACGTGGATTTCCAGTTCCTTCTCCTTTTTCTGTGATTCATAGTCCACGTAATAAAAACGTTGTACCGCTGCTGCCATTTCACTGCCGGTAAGATTTCGGATAGCCGGCGCTGATGTATACAACCATTCAAGATATGACTCAAAATCCTTTTTTAATACCTCCCACCCCAATTCGGCGCCTCTATCTTCATCCAACAAATCATCCGGATGAAGGAAATGAGAATTCACATAATGTAGATTCAACTCCGAAAAAGCCGCAATCTGCATATAATCATCTACCTGGCAACCCGAAATAATCCGGGGAGTTTCTATTATTCCATCCTCTGCCACTTTAAAATCCTGGTCATATTCGAATTCGCCCTGAAAATATATAGATGCAATTGCTTTTATCCCAACGTTCTCCCCGGCGAGCATCTGCCGGCCTTCTTCCGACAGGATATTCGAGGGCGGTACATAAACCTGAAGCGTCTCCTCCGGAAAAAGCCATGTACAGAAACCCTTCAATTCCTCAATTGACAGATACATATCCTGCTGACTGGCCCAGGGTTCATAGGAATCAAACCGCCCCTTATAATCAAAATTACTAAGAACCAACGGCATATGATTATATCCATGGAAGCCAATTTCGCCACCATTATCCAGCAGTTTATTTCCAAAATACCGGAATCTCTGCAGATTATCATTTCTGTCAAAAGGTGCCTTTACCTGATCCGAATATTCCTCAATCACCATTCCCGTATGACGAATCCCATATTCTTCCGCAATGTCGCACATATCAGGCCACCAGATATTTGTATAAAAGTTTTCTACACTCATCCGGTAATCCCGGGTAATATATTCACTCTCCCCCTCCGGCACCGGCGAAGGAAAATCATCCAGATAAAATGCAGAACCATTAATCACAGGATAGATACAATAATCTCCCAGCAGGGAGAAGGATGCCGCATACAACCCCCGATAGGCTTTTTCAAAAAAACCTATATTATCCACTACTACCTTTCCTTCTTTATAAGGGATTTCCCAGATAAGCGGAATTTCCTTTTCATCCGCACTCACCATATGAACTTTGCCTTTTTCGTCAAGAATAACGGGTAATGAAGATTCATAAGCATCTGTAACGTGGAAATCTTTTTCCATACCGCCCACCATAAAACCAGTTTTGCATCGTAGGCCTTCCACCTTATACATCTGCGTACCGAATTCACGTATCCCCATTTTTTCACTGATTAACTGAAAATAAGCATCTCCGTCAGGTATATTCAGCACAAGCAGATTTCCGCCCTGGCCTACATAATCAAATATGGTCAACACCTCTTCCCCGAGGGAAGCAAAGCTATCCAGTGCCAGCACAATTTTTCTGTATTTCCACAGATCCGGGAGTTTTTCCTGATTTAAATCCGCTTCGGTTATCTTGATTTTCATTTCCCCTGCAATCGCAAGAAATTCATAATGAGCCAGAGATGAGGTATCGAAACTGCTATCCCATATAATAAGACAATCATCATCATTCCTTTCAACTTCTTGCTCTGCCACCGCCGTCTCAAAAGACTCTGGAGGAAGAATATTTAACAGATGACCAGATTTCGTATAACTTATATTATGTCTTTCCGCCAAGAGTACCAATATTAGCAGAGCAAAAATAAGCATTGCCCTCTGCAGCCGTTTAAACTGTATCCCATACTCTCCCCGTCGCCATTTTATCCAAACATTTTTCATGTGTCTGCTAACCCTTTTCCTGCCAAAAAGCAACTGTTTTCCGTCCCACAGAAGAAAGATAAACAGTCCTGTCTTCCATTTGACTCAATGTTCTGCGGATTCCCTCTCTATCCTTCTGTGCGATACAAAGTCTGATCTGCAGCAGATATCCTTTTTCCTGTAAAGGCCACTTTTCCAGTATTGTGGTTATTGTATCACCGGCTTTCCTATATTCCCTGAGTTCCATTTCATTTTCGGCTTTCTTACCATACCACAGGAGGGAAGTATCTGCAAAACCCTCCGTCTTTTTGGTGAGGAGTTCTTCATAACGTCTCCTCTGAGCCTGCAGCATATTTCCTTCCAGAAGTCCGGTGGCAATGTAATTGTCAATCAGTTCCAGATAACAGTCCACAATATCCGGTTCATCTGGTGTCTGCTCCATCCTTTTCTCCATCTGCTGGAGCTTCAAATCGTACTCCTTCTGAACCTCCACCATTGCCGTTGTGGCATAATGGACTACCTCCGTATCCTCATTCATCCTGGCTGTCTTCAAAGTATCTACATATTGGCTTGTATCATCATACATGATTTTCATCATCAATTCCCTTCTCACTGATGCATCATTGAGAATAAGCGCTTCCTGGAGAGGTACTATGATATTTTCTTCCTGCTCCTCCATTAAAATACTTCTATGTATTTCATCATTTATTTTCAGTTTTTCAATTCCTGCGTCTTTCCGGACCTCCATTCTGCCTCTGGAGTGGATTTCCAGTACAGTGAGAACCGCTATACCAAACAAAGGTATAAATACAACAAATAGTAAGACTTTTCGGGAACTCTTTACTATTCCAAGATGTATGAGGACATAAACCAGAATGCATAAAAGGATATGCACTATTATAAAAAGTAACATATCATCCTGCCTTTCCCACTAATTTATATACCACTCCCGTTTTCTTAAGCCTCTCCTCTACAAAATGAAAACTTTCTTCATTTACCTGGGTCAGAAGCAGATACAATTTGCCATCATTCCCCTCTCCTATAGTATCCGTATTCCTGATTACCTGTGAAAGTACACCGCTGGCCTGCTTCCTGTCGACTTTGTCCAGCTGAAGCAGAATATAATCGGCAACCTTCTTTTCTTTCATTTCCTTTTGTACATTCAGTATTTCCCGAAACTTATCCGGTTTCATTACATTTGTGTCCTCATAATAGATTTTAGCTTCAGCAGCTTCCATATATTCCAGTGCGCGCAAAAATGAGGTCTGTACCAGACCACATAAAATCCGGAATATATTCATGTAATCCATTCCATACTGCTGCACTTGTGCCTCATACAGACAAACAAACATTACCAGATGGCCATCCCGGAATATACCGTTGGCATAGACGGGACAGTTGGGGATAAAAGTTTCATTTTTCCATACCTTACCACTTTTGACATCCTGGAACATCTGGGGATATTCACTAAGCATCAATGATTTTTTCAAACTTGTACTAAGGGAACTTGAACACACCACCAGCCTTCCAAACCGTTCATAACCATCTACTGAATAAATTGCTATAGTACGGTTTTCCATAATATCTTCCATTACATCCAATGCCTCCATAAATACACTTTGCGGAAGAATATTATCCAGCTTCTGTACCGCATCAAAAATTCGTCCGAAGCTATCCTTAAAACCCAATATTTGTTTCTTATATTCTCCTTTATTCTCAATAGCCCCCTTATATACCTCATTCAGGAATAAATATTTATCCCTGAGCAAATCATGCTCCTCTTTCACGAACTTAATTTCTTCCGTTTTCTTATTTTTCACATATCCCGTTACGCTTCCTGCCGTAAGGTATATCATAAAAGGAATCCAATTCTCCACATTATAAAAAAGCAATGTCCAGTCCACCCCAATCCTTTGATAATGCATAAAGAGTGAAAAAGACGCGAGAACTGCGGAAAGCAACCCCAACCGTATTCCATAAACAGTACCCATAATAACTACAAAAAACAATCTTATATCAATGGAATCAAAATACAAAGAAGAAGATATATAATGATTCAAAAACTCCGTTACCAGAAAACCAACCAAAAGCTCCGTATACTTTACAAGCCTTCCATCCTGCTCAAAAAGGCCGGAAAGTAATTTCCCTCTTCTCTTTTTCCCGTTATTTAACTTCTCCTGGAAAAGGTTATATGAGGCAAAAAGACCATCTATTACATCTTCTACCGGGATCCAACCATATATTCTGCGGAGTTGCTCTGGATAGTCCGGATATGCTCCATATCCGGGAGACTCCAAACTGTTTTGTGTATGGATCGTTATTTCTGGATTCAGTTTCTTTAATATCATGCTGAATTCTTCCCAGGTATGCTTATATCCGCTGCTCACATTATAGATCCCGCTTTCTTCTTCCTCCTCTTCCGTAATCCTTAGCATCAGCCCGGTTAAATCACTTTCTCCCACAAAATCGATAAAAGCATTTCCTCCATAAGGCAGATTTATATTTTCCTTCCGTTTAAGGCTCTCAAATATTTTTCCCAGATATAAGTTACTGTTATCTTCTCCCCCAAGATATGGCACGCGCAGTATTATAAGTTTCTGATGCCGGCTCTTACTTAAAAAACTACAATACTCTTCTAATTGACCTATTTCTAAAGCTCTGGTATCCTGATAGCGTTTTTCCGGTACAAGTACATCTCCATCATATACCGACGTATAGTTCAGACTATCATATGAGGTTAGAAATACCATTCTATCAACACCAAATTGGGAACATAAATCCAAAGTCCTTTCCAACTCCCTGTTTTCTCCAAAAATACCACTTCCGCCATCAACATAACCGCTAAAAAAAAATACTGTCTGAAAAGAATACACATCAAAGAGGCTTCCAAAGCCATCATCCGTAGGATTTAACTTATATTGTTTTACTTTGTCGGGCACCCTTTTCCTCTCTTCCTCTTTTCCCGCCAAAATCACTCGATTGTCTTCCGTCAGCCGCCTTAATCCCTCTTCGTGAAGAAGAAGAGTCTTACCTGTTATCAAAATATCCGCCATTATCCACCAACTTATCTATTTAATAATTTATGTAACTGTTCAAAACCTTTATTGTGTGCAGAACGTTCATATAGTCCATTATATTTATGCAGAGACAATTTACTATTATTCTATCATATAATCCTTCACCAATTAATGCAAACCAAAAATGAAGCAGAATAATTGTCAAACATTACTGTTGGGTAATCTGTACAAAAAAACAGGTATGGGTTTTCCATACCTGTTTATAAATCAACTATTCATTGTCCGCGATAGAAGCCGCCAGTTCATCCGCTTCTTCCCCGCCTTCATAATCATCCGCTTCCTCCGTGATGATATCCACTTCCTCATCCGGCAGCAAATCTTCATCCATGCCTTCATCAAAATTGAACTCATCATCCAGATCCAGCATATCATCCATTGCAATGTCCGTATTCAGGTGAACATCACGATAACGCTTCATACCGGTTCCTGCAGGAATCAGTTTACCGATGATTACGTTTTCCTTCAGACCGATAAGAGGGTCCACCTTACCCTTAATAGCCGCTTCCGTAAGAACCTTGGTGGTTTCCTGGAAGGATGCTGCGGACAGGAAAGAGTTGGTGGCCAGCGCCGCCTTGGTGATACCAAGCAGTATCTGCTTGCCGTCCGCGGGCTGTTTTTCCTCTGCAACCAGTTCTTCATTCAGGTCTTCGTAATCCAGTGCGTCCACAAGAGTTCCGGGAAGGTATTCCGTATCCCCGCTGTCTTCCACACGCACCTTTTTCAGCATCTGACGTACAATCACTTCGATATGCTTGTCACTGATATCAACACCCTGCAGGCGGTATACACGCTGTACTTCACGAAGCATGTAATCCTGAACCGCACGGATTCCCTTGATTTTCAGCAGGTCATGAGGGTTAACGCTACCTTCTGTCAGCTCGTCGCCGGCCTCCAGAATCTGGCCGTCCATAACCTTGATTCTGGATCCGTAAGGGATCAGATAGGCTTTGGATTCTCCGGTTTCATTGTTAGTAATGATAACCTCACGTTTCTTCTTGGTATCTTTAATGACCGCAACACCGCCGAACTCAGCAATAATCGCAAGTCCTTTCGGCTTTCTGGCCTCAAAAAGCTCCTCAACACGGGGAAGACCCTGTGTGATATCATCACCGGCAACACCGCCGGTATGGAACGTACGCATGGTAAGCTGTGTACCGGGCTCACCGATGGACTGTGCAGCGATAATACCGACTGCTTCACCCACCTGGACCGCTTCACCGGTAGCCATGTTGGCACCATAGCACTTCGCACAGATTCCGTTTCTGGAACGGCAGCTTAAGATGGTACGGATCCTTACGCTTTCAACAGGTTCCCCCTTTTCGTTCACACCGATGGTCAATATCTTTTCCGCACGGGTGGGGGTAATCATATGATTGCGCTTAACGATCACATTTCCGTCACGATCCTTGATATCCTCACAGGATACCCTGCCGGTGATTCTGTCTTTCAGACCTTCAATGGTTTCTTTGCCGTCCATAAAGGCCTTCACTTCCATACCCGGGATTTCAGGACGGTCTTCACAGCAGTCCATCTCGCGGATAATCAGCTCCTGGGATACGTCAACCATACGCCTGGTCAGGTATCCGGAGTCGGCGGTACGCAGAGCCGTATCAGACAGACCCTTACGTGCACCATGGGCGGACATGAAATATTCCAGTACGTCAAGTCCTTCACGGAAGTTTGATTTAATGGGCAGCTCAATGGTACGGCCGGTGGTATCGGCCATCAGTCCACGCATACCTGCCAGCTGCTTGATCTGCTGGTTGGAACCACGGGCTCCGGAGTCCGCCATCATGAAAATATTGTTATATTTATCCAGTCCTGCAAGCAGAACGTCGGTTAATTCTTTATCTGTCTCATTCCAGGTTTCCACAACCGCACGGTAACGTTCTTCTTCCGTGATAAGGCCGCGGCGGAAGTTCTGGGAAATACGGTCAACCGTAGCTTGCGCCTCTGCCAGCATTTCCGGCTTCCTTTCAGGTACCGTCATGTCGGAAATAGAAACGGTCATAGCGGCCTTTGTGGAATATTTATAGCCGGTAGCCTTGATATCATCCAGTACCTCTGCCATTCTGGAAGATCCATGGATATTGATAACTTTTTCCAGAATCTGCTTCAGTCCCTTTTTGCTGACATGGAAATCAACCTCCAGCTTAAGGGCATTTTCAGGGATGCTTCTGTCCACAAAGCCCAAGTCCTGAGGAAGGATCTCATTGAAGATAAAACGGCCCAGGGTGGATTCCACCACATCGGAAGCTTCCGTTGTGTCAGCCAGCTCCTTCGTAATTTTTACCTTGATTCTGGAATGTAGGGTAAGAACCTGGTTTTCATATGCCAGAATCGCTTCATTCAGGCTCTTGAAGTATTTTCCTTCTCCTTTTGCACCGGGCCTTTCCTGTGTCAGGTAATAAATACCCAGTACCATATCCTGGGAGGGAACGGCAACCGGCCCGCCATCGGAAGGCTTTAACAGGTTGTTGGGGGAAAGGAGCATAAAACGGCATTCCGCCTGCGCTTCCACGGAAAGAGGAAGATGCACGGCCATCTGGTCACCGTCGAAGTCCGCATTGAATGCGGTACATACCAGGGGGTGAAGTTTAATCGCCTTACCTTCCACCAGAATGGGCTCAAACGCCTGGATACCGAGCCTGTGCAGGGTAGGAGCACGGTTCAGCATAACAGGATGCTCTTTAATAACGTCCTCCAGGACATCCCAAACCTGGGGATCCAGTCTTTCCACCAGCTTCTTTGCATTTTTAATATTCTGGGAAATACCTCTTGCCACCAGCTCCTTCATAACAAAGGGCTTGAACAGTTCGATAGCCATTTCCTTGGGCAGACCGCACTGGTAAATCTTCAGCTCGGGTCCCACTACGATAACGCTTCGCCCGGAGTAGTCAACACGCTTGCCCAGCAGGTTCTGACGGAAACGTCCGGATTTACCCTTCAGCATGTCGGAAAGGGACTTCAGTGCCCTGTTTCCGGGGCCTGTTACCGGACGGCCTCTTCTGCCGTTGTCGATAAGGGCATCCACTGCTTCCTGGAGCATTCTCTTTTCGTTACGGACAATGATATCCGGAGCACCCAGCTCCAGCAGTCTTTTCAGACGGTTGTTTCTGTTAATAATCCTGCGGTACAGATCATTCAGATCGGAGGTTGCAAAACGTCCGCCGTCCAGCTGTACCATAGGACGCAGATCCGGAGGAATAACCGGAATAGCATCCAGAATCATCCATTCGGGACGGTTTCCGGACTCGCGGAAAGCCTCCACAACCTCCAGGCGCTTAATGATTCTGGCGCGCTTCTGGCCGGTGGATTCATTCAGCCCTGTTTTCAGTTCTTCCGATTCCTTTTCCAGGTCAATTGCTTCCAGCAGTTCTTTGATAGACTCAGCACCCATCCCTGCACGGAATTTATTGCCCCAGGTTTCTCTTGCGTCCTGGAATTCCTTCTCGGAAAGCACCTGCTTGTATTCCAGATTGCTCTCGCCAGTATCCAGCACGATATAAGAAGCGAAATAAAGTACCTTTTCCAGCACTCTGGGGGAAAGATCCAGAATCAGCCCCATACGGCTGGGGATACCTTTAAAATACCAGATATGGGAAACCGGCGCCGCCAGTTCGATATGTCCCATACGCTCACGGCGGACGCTGGATTTGGTGACTTCAACACCGCATCTGTCGCAGACAACACCTTTGTATCTGATTTTCTTGTATTTACCGCAGTGACATTCCCAGTCCTTGGTAGGCCCGAAAATGCGTTCGCAGAACAGGCCGTCACGTTCCGGTTTCAGGGTTCTGTAATTAATGGTCTCAGGCTTCTGAACCTCGCCTCTGGACCAGTCCCTGATCTTCCCGGGTGATGCCAGACCAATCTTGATCGCATCAAACGTCATCGGCTGATATACTTCATTTTTTGTAGTTGTTTCAGACATTGTGCACTCCTTCCAAAACTATTCCGGATGATCGGCCTGCCTTACGGCAGACCGTTTCCTTGAACAACGGATGGCCCGCGGAGCGTGACATCCCTTGTTTCCATACAGATGCAGATTATTCTTCGATTTCCTCAAAGTTCTCTTCTATATCGAATTCCAGGTCATCGTCGGCTTCCTCTTCTTCAGCTGTTACCAGTTCGCCGCTCTCGTCGTCGAATTCCTGGGACTGATATCCGAGTTCGCCAAGAGAATCTTTTTCAAGTTTCTCATAACCTTTGGAGTCACCTTCGATTTCGTAACGGTAATCCGTATCACCGTAGTCCACCGTTTCCATGATTTCCACTTCCGTATTGTCCTCACGCAGAACCTTAACATCCAGCGCAAGAGACTGCAGCTCCTTCAGCAGAACTTTGAAGGATTCCGGAATGCCGGGCTCAGGAATGTTTTCACCCTTGATAATGGCTTCGTAAGTCTTCACACGTCCCACAACGTCATCGGATTTAACCGTCAGGATTTCCTGCAGGGTATATGCAGCGCCGTAAGCTTCCAGCGCCCAAACTTCCATTTCTCCGAAACGCTGTCCGCCGAACTGCGCCTTACCGCCCAAAGGCTGCTGGGTTACCAGTGAGTAAGGGCCTGTGGAACGGGCATGGATCTTATCGTCTACCAGATGATGCAGCTTCAGGTAGTGCATATGGCCAATGGTTACGGCACTGTCAAAGTACTCCCCGGTACGGCCGTCGCGCAGCCTTACCTTACCATCCCTGCTGATGGGAACGCCCTTCCATAAATCTCTGTGGTCTCTGTTCAGTGACAGATACTGCAGAACCTCCGGACGCAGTTCCTCTTTATGCTTTGCTTCAAATTCATCCCAGGACAGGTTCACATAATCGTTAGCCAGATCCAGGGTATCCATAATATCAATTTCGTTTGCGCCGTCAAATACAGGCGTCGCCACGTTAAAGCCCAGGGCTTTTGCCGCAAGGGACAGATGGATTTCCAATACCTGTCCGATATTCATACGGGAAGGCACGCCCAGAGGATTCAAAACGATGTCCAGAGGACGTCCGTTAGGCAGATAAGGCATATCTTCCACAGGAAGCACACGGGAAACAACACCCTTGTTACCATGGCGGCCTGCCATCTTGTCACCGACGGAAATCTTCCTCTTCTGCGCTATATAAATGCGGACAGCCTGGTTTACACCGGGAGACAGCTCATCGCCGTTCTCTCTGGTAAATACCTTGGCATCCACAACGATACCGTATTCCCCATGGGGAACCTTCAGGGAGGTATCCCTTACTTCTCTTGCCTTCTCACCGAAAATGGCACGA
This sequence comes from uncultured Lachnospiraceae bacterium, assembly GCA_900548905.1. GTDB lineage: Bacteria > Bacillota > Clostridia > Lachnospirales > Lachnospiraceae > Eisenbergiella. The sequence goes on from URMK01000011.1 coordinate 68,460, forward strand.
AGCAGTCTTTCTTCTGCGGTCAGTTCGGTCTCTCCCTTGGGAGTAACCTTACCTACCAGGATATCTCCTGCACGCACTTCCGCACCGATTCGGATAATACCTCTGTCATCCAGATCCTTCAGGGCATCATCACCAACACCGGGGACATCCCTGGTAATTTCTTCCGGCCCCAGTTTTGTATCCCTGGCTTCCGCTTCATATTCCTCAATGTGGACGGATGTATATACATCCTCCTGCACTAATCTCTCACTTAAAAGGACAGCATCCTCGTAATTGTAACCTTCCCAGGTCATGAATCCGATCAGGGGATTCTTGCCCAGAGCCAGTTCGCCTTCCTGGGTGGAAGGGCCGTCCGCAATTACCTGGCCGGCACTCACATGGTTGCCCTTGAATACGATAGGTCTCTGGTTATAGCAGTTACTCTGGTTGCTTCGTGCGAATTTGGTAAGATGGAACTCCATCTTTTCCCCGTCATCACAGGTCATCTTAATCAGATTGGAGGATACATAGTCTATCGTACCCGGCTTCTTGGCAACCACACATACGCCGGAGTCAACTGCTGCTTTCACTTCCATACCGGTTCCTACCGCCGGGGCTTGTGTGGTAAGAAGAGGAACGGCCTGACGCTGCATGTTGGATCCCATCAGCGCACGGTTGGCATCGTCGTTTTCCAGGAAAGGAATCAGGGCAGTAGCCACGGAGAACACCATCTTGGGGGATACATCCATGTAATCAAACATACCCTTGGGATATTCCTGTGTTTCTTCCCGGTAACGGCCGGATACGGAATTCTTCACAAAGTGTCCTTCCGCGTCCAGAGCTTCGTTCGCCTGGGCAACATGGTAATTATCTTCCTCGTCGGCGGTCATATATACAACATCTTCCGTTACCCTGGGGTTAGACGGGTCGGATTTGTCTATCTTACGGTAGGGTGCTTCCACGAAACCGTACTCGTTAATTCTCGCATAACAGGCCAGGGAGTTGATCAGACCGATGTTGGGTCCTTCAGGCGTCTCGATAGGGCACATTCTTCCGTAATGGGAATAATGTACGTCACGTACCTCGAATCCGGCACGGTCACGGCTCAAACCGCCCGGTCCCAATGCGGAAAGACGTCTCTTATGGGTAAGCTCACCCAGCGGGTTATTCTGATCCATGAACTGGGACAGCTGGGAGGAACCGAAGAATTCCTTAACGGCAGCCTGTACCGGTTTGATGTTGATCAGAACCTGAGGCGAAATCTCTTCCGCATCATGTGTGGTCATTCGTTCACGGACCACTCTTTCCATTCTGGACAGACCGATACGGTACTGGTTCTGGAGCAGCTCGCCCACAGCCCTGATACGTCTGTTGCCCAGGTGATCGATATCGTCATCGTTTCCGATGCCGTATTCCAAATGGATATTATAATTAATGGAAGCCAGGATGTCTTCCTTCGTAATATGCTTCGGTATCAGCTCGTGAATGTTCTTCCGGATAGCTTCCGCCAATTCTTCCGGATCCTGGGAATATTCTTCCAGGATCTGTGCCAGAACAGGATAATATACCAGCTCGGTAACGCCCAGATCCCTGGGATTGCAGTCCACATAATGCGTCAGATCAACCATCATGCTGGAAAGCACCTTCACATTGCGTTCCTCCGTCTGGATATAGACGAACGGCACCGCACAGTTCTGGATGGTATCCGCCAGTTCTGCGGTCACCTTGGTGCCGGCAGCTGCCAGAAGTTCTCCCGTTGTGGTATCTATCACATCCTCAGCCAAAATATGGCCCCGGATGCGGTTCTTAAGCATAAGCTTTTTGTTGAATTTATATCTGCCCACCTTCGCCAGATCATATCTCCTGGGATCGAAGAACATAGCGTTGATCAAACTCTCCGCGCTCTCAACGCTCAGGGGTTCACCGGGACGGATCTTTTTATACAGTTCTAAGAGACCCTCCTGGTAATTCTCAGAAGTGTCTTTGGAAAAGCTTGCCTCTATCTTGGGTTCGTCGCCGAACAATTCCCTTATTTCATCATTGGTGCCCACTCCCAGCGCACGGATCAGGACCGTGATGGGAACCTTTCTTGTACGGTCCACGCGGACATAGAAAACATCGTTGGAATCCGTCTCATACTCAAGCCAGGCGCCTCTGTTGGGGATAACAGTACAGCTGTAGAGAGTCTTACCAATCTTATCATGGCCGATTCCATAATATATGCCGGGTGAACGAACAAGCTGGCTGACAATGACACGCTCCGCACCATTTATAACAAAGGTTCCTGTCTCAGTCATCAAAGGCAGATCGCCCATGAAGATTTCATGTTCTGTAATCTCTTCTTTTTCTTTATTGTAAAGACGTACCTTAACTTTTAAAGGGGCCGCAAATGTAGCGTCTCTTTCTTTACATTTCTCGATAGAATACTTCACATCATCTTCGCACAGTTCGAAATCCACGAATTCCAGGCTTAAATGGCCACTGTAATCTTCTATTGGAGAGATATCGTCAAAGACCTCTTTCAGGCCTTCATCGAGGAACCACTGATAGGAGTCCTTCTGGACTTCGATCAGGTTCGGCATCTCCAAAACTTCCTTCTGCCGTGAATAACTCATACGCATGTTCTTGCCGGTGGCAATTGGACGTATTCTGTTCTTTTCCATTGACATTTCACCCCGTTCTTATGATTTGTTCGCCATTCGTTCCCGCGAAGGCAGTGCCTGCACCCTTGGTGAAAGCAAACGAATCGGCATCTGCCGGCAGTAACAGAACCCTCCGACAGGCAGCTTGATATTAGTTTATCGGTATTACGCACAAAAATAGCATAACTTACCACAATAGTGCACTATCCATTCTACTACAAGAAAAATGGGAAGTCAACCAATATTTTTGTAAAATTGTGGATAACTTTGGAAACGGATTGCCTTCCGGCCCGTTTTCCGGAAACGGCTCAAAAGAATAACAAAAAAGAAACCTCTGCCGCACTGAATCAAACAGCATGGCAAAGGTTTCATAGTAGTCAGTCCGAAGTGTGTAAGTACCCTGATTATTTAAGAGTAACTTTAGCGCCTTCCGCTTCCAGTTTCGCTTTGATGTCATCTGCATCCTGCTTGGAAGCAGCTTCCTTAACAACCTTGGGAGCGCCGTCAACAACATCTTTTGCTTCCTTCAGGCCGAGTCCGGTAACTTCACGAACAACTTTGATAACCTTAACCTTGTTAGGGCCAACTTCTGTCAGCTCTACGTCGAATTCTGTCTTTTCTTCAGCTGCTTCTGCTGCGCCTGCACCTGCTGCTGCAACTACAACACCTGCTGCTGCGGATACACCGAATTCTTCTTCACATGCTTTTACAAGATCGTTTAATTCTAATACGGATAATTCTTTGATTGCATCAATAATTTCCTGAGTGGATAATTTAGCCATTTTATTTACCTCCATTTAATTTGTTGTTTTTCTTTTCTAAGTGTTACGTATTACTCAGCTGCTTCTGCGGTATCAGCTGCCGGAGCCTCTTCTGCTGCGGGTGCCTCACATGCGCCTGCGCCGCCTTTTTCAGCCAGCTGCTTCATGACGCGTGCAAAATTGGTGATAGGCGACTGGATGCTTCCAAGCAGTTTGGAGAGCAGTTCGTCTCTGGAAGGGATCTGGGAAATTGCAGCCATCCCCTGTGCGTCGTATACGGCGCCTTCCACTACACCGGCTTTGATTTCAAGCTTGTTCGCAGTCTTTGCAAATTTTGCAAGTTCCCTGGCAGGTGCGGTAGCATCTGCGGAAGAAATTGCGATTGCGCTGGGTCCTTCCAGGAAAGGTGCCAGTGCTTCAAAGTCTGTTCCCTTGAAAGCAAAGTTCATCATTGTGTTCTTGTAAACTTTGTAGTTGATGCCTGCTTCACGAAGCTGTTTACGCAGAGCGGTATCCTGTTCTACGGTAAGTCCGCGGTAGTCAACCAGTACAACCGACTGTGCGTCCTTGATTGCTTCGGAAATCTCTGCAACTACAGGTGCTTTAAGTTCAACTTTTGCCATTTCTTTACCTCCTTATAGATTTTTCTGAAAACGAGTTCAGTGCCGAAAAGGAGTAAACGCCGCTGCGGCCGGAAGTCCTGAGACTGCAGCCGGATATAAAAAACCTCCCTGTGAAGACACAGAGAGGATAAGTTACGTAAATTCGCGTTACAAACGTTAACTCTTTTCCTCGGCAGGCGCTCTTTCCTTATACCGGGCTACCGGTACCTGCTGTCTTCGGCTTGGTCAATTAAGACCTTATTCAGACTATCATAAAACACGTTTCCTGTCAACGTATTTTTTTACTTTTATGCCTTAATTCTCCCCGTATTTTCAACGCCCGGATGGTATTACTTTGTGACCATTTTATCCAGGGGCAGACCCGTGGCTTTTTCAAACCGTTGTGCCCATTCCCCGGTGCGGTAAAAAACCAGCGCACCCTGGCCATTATCGCCGGTGACATAAAACCGTTCTTCCGCATCCGTTTCATCCAAAAGCCCGTTCAGCACACCCAGGATATTCCCGTCAATCCAGTCGTATTCCATCTTCATGTCCCAGCTGTACGGCTGTCCTTCCCATTTCAGGAAGACGGTTATTTTACCGGTGCCCTGTTCCCAGTCCGCCTTATCCGTGTCCTCCCCCATGTCCGCCACACGGTCAAGGGGGCTTCCCTTCGCCAGCGCAAGCATTCCTTCCAGGACATGGATATAGTCGGTGCCCACATCCATCCCTTCAAAATCAAACCAGAAAACCTGTGTGGGGTAACCGGTGATTTCCCAGTTTTCGTCATAAGAGGGAGAACCCATCCCTGTCAGCAGCCAGGTATAGGGATAGCCTTCCACATAAGGCTGCATCCGGTATTCCTCCATGGACGCCCGGGCCGACTCCACCGTTTCCGCGGGCACCTCAAACCCCAGGGAGGCAAGTACCTTCACCTGGGTATCCAAAGGCACATAATCCGGATAATCCTCCGGCCGGAACACTTCTTCCCCATCCGGAACGGTTTCATACACGGGATTTTCCATGCTTTCCTGAATCAGGCGCATATTTCTTCGCATCCCAATCCATACGCCGGTGAGCAGAAGCAGAAGAATCAGAATAACGGCGCCTACGACGAATGCCCATACGGGCCAGTATTTCACCCGTTTCCCGGGAAGGTACCGAAGCCCTTTTTGTCCGCAGAAGGCGCACATCCGTGCCGCCTGGTCCGCACTCTCCATATTTTCTTTGGGAATGGGGATGAACTGGGTCTTATTTTTCTTGAACAGGAAAAACAGATATTCCGTTTCCACCACCCAGCCGAATTGATCCCAGGGCAGAAAGCTTTTATTATGGCCTGCCAGGGACTCCACAATCCCTTCCTCCAGAAACGTAATTTCCCATGACCCATAAATATCATTCTGTACATCTCCCGCCTTCAGCTTCCGTCGTATGCTTTTTTCGGGATCCGCTTTCCACCGTACCAGCACTATGAAAAGCAGGAGGAGAAAGAGGACGGCAGGGAAGAGAATGGTACGGTCGGAGGTCATAAAATACCAGATTACGGCGGCAAATGCAAAGACTGTGCCATATACCCCGATCACCAGCATTTGTCCCCGGGGAAATCCCAGGGTCCTCCCGTTGATTACCGCCACGGCTTCCCTGTATATCCAGATCCATTTTTCCTGCTCCATAAAAAAAGAAAAATGAAATCGGCCGGTGCCGCCGGGCGCACATCCCTCCTGCGCCGGCGGCGTCCCTCCCTGCACCCGCTTCGGCCCTACGGCCTCCGGATCCGGGCAAGGCGGGGGGCAGGCCGGATTACGCATCTGATCCAGGAACGCATCCAGTTCCTGTCCGCTCTCAAATACCCGCAGCGGCATGGGATACCAGGCAAGCCGTCTTTTGGACTGGGGATACCCCAGCATGAGGATGCTGCCCGTTTTCCGCATTACGGTGATACGGCCGCAGGGTATTTCACTGCAGCCGGCGGCACTGCATTTCAGCAGCCCGTCCTCCACCCACATAATACGCCGTTCCAGGAAATGCTCCTTTTTCAGGAAGCGGAAGGTACGCACCACATCCAGGATGACAGCCGCAAGGAATAAAAGCAGCAGAGCTGCGCTGGCCACAGGAGCCACGAACAGCTCCACCAAACACAGGATAAACAGAATTATCCACATGGCAGGCCGTCTGCGGTACAGATCCGCCACCGCCTTGATGCAGAACTCCCGCAGTTCTTTTTCCGTAAAGCGAAAGGTATATTTATACTGATTCATAAGCTTCCCTCAAAAAAAGCGGGTGAAATTCTGTCATTCCACCCGCAGATATACAAATTTCCGGTTCGGGGATCAGTAATTGCTTTCCCCGCCGTCACGGAAGTACGCATCCGTCTGTTCCATATTTTTCGCCGGATTATACTTCAGGTTCAGGAACTGATCATAGTTTTTCTGATAGCAGGTCTCCAGCTCTTTGCTGTAGCCTATTACCATATGAGGCTGTTCTTCCCCGTAAAATTTCAATGCTTCCTGGGTTTCCGCCTCGGAAAGGTTTATGGAGAACATTTTCTTTGCCGTTGTAAAGAGTCTCATCTGGCTGGCGCTGTTTTTCCCGGTCCGCCTGTAATAATAACCCCAGAGCAAATCGCCGTTGGACAGAATCTTTGCTTTTGGCCCGTCCATATAAATGGTCCATTTTCTTCCTACCCAGACATTTTTGCCGATGGGATGCGCCTGAGAGAAATCCGCTTCGATAGCCGCCATGGAAACGGTAGTGTCGTTCCGCAGATACGCATTAACAGAAGAAATGTAAGTGCTGTTGAAATAGTTGATAATATTATAAATGAAATAAATCAGCAGAAGAAGGGCCGCCGCCATGCATACCCAGAAAAAGCCTGCAGACTGGCCTCCGATTTTAGCAGTATCCACCGTGTAAAGGTAAATCACATCAAATTCATTTTCTTCCACGCCCATTTCCGTCAGCGTTTCCTTGTAATATCTTTCCAACTGTGAACTGAGCTTAGTCCAGGTTCCCGTAACCGTGGTGGCGGCCGGCGGTGCTACCGTTCCGGTCTCATCAAACCAGTAGTCCCAGGTATCATCTATTTTGTCATAGAAATCGGACTGCACGTTCTTATTCATATAGACGCTGTAATAATACCAAATGGATGCATTCCGTTCATAATCATCAAAGGCATTGAATACAATATAGCTGTTGCCGTCCACCCGGGTACTCTTATGGCCTGAGGTGGTATTGGTGGTTGTGGTACTGTGCTCCACATAGTCCGCGAGGTAATTTTCCACGTCTATGGTTACATATTTTCCTTCATAAGCATCCGGAGATGATGTCAGGTCAAGTTTTGTCGGTCCGGTTATCACATCAAAAATCGCAAATTTTGTCAGAGCAAGCAGACCGATTACAATGACGATGGATACGATAGCCCTCGTCATCCTTGATTTTCCGGATTTTTTCTTCAGTGTCTCCAGCATATTTTTTATCTCCCCTCGTTTCTGTTATTCATTCCCGCAGGTTATACTCCGGGTTTGGTAACAAACCCTTCTCCGTCAATAAAAACCTCCGGAGAAAGGTTCTGCATATGACGGATTACCCTGTCTTTTTCGCCGCCGGCAAGAAGGGAGGTATAGCAATCCTTCTGAAGTGCCGGGATGAACTGAAAGCTCTTCAATGTCCCGCTTTCACTGTCGAGTGTAACCTTAACAAGACAGGTATCCAGTGTTTTGGAATTAAAAAGAAAATTCCCCAGGCTGTAAATCACCGGGGTTTCCCCGAAATAGGCGATCCCCTGCAGCACATGGGGGTGGTCGCCGATGATCAAATCCGCTCCTGCCGCAGCAATCTGAGGCGCCTGTTCCTTCTGGGCCCAGTCCGTATCTGTGGTGCTTTCCGTTCCCCAATGGATGTAAACCACTACAAAATCACTTTCCGCTTTTGCTTTGGCAACCTCCTGAAGCAGCATGTCCACATTCCGGCAGCGGAATACGCCGGGCGAGTTCTCCGCCGCTCCTTTGGTATCCGGATTATCCACCCGTTCTATCTGCGTTGCGGAAAGAAAAGCGATCTTCACATCCCCTGCAATAAAATACACGGGTTTTACCGCTTCCTCCAGGTTCCGGCCCGCCCCCACATAGGGCATCCCTATGGCCTGAAGAGTATCCAGGGTATCCGTGAGGGATACCTCCCCGTAATCATAGGAATGGTTATTGGCAAGGGAAACCAGATCGGCTCCCATATCCAGCAGATAGGAGGCGTGGGCGGGATCCGCCCGAAAGGTAAATGTCTTGCCGGGAGTAGGGGTGCCTCTTTTGGTATAAGTGAACTCATTATTCACCATAAAAATATCGGCTTCCCGCATCTGCCCGAGAAGTTCGGGATCGATGCTTCCCTCTATCCCCTTTCCCCGGCTTTTCATTTTAGACATAATGGCATAGCCGTCATCAAACAGGATATCCCCGGCAAAAACGAGTGAAACCTCATCCTCCGCCGAAGGTGTCACGGAATAGATGTTCTGTGCGTTCATCAGCTCCGGATCCGCCAGGATGTCGGCATACTTCCCGGCCTTCGCCGATTCCTCCTCCGCAGCCATAGCCGTCTCCCCGTTAAAAAGGGAGACCACCTCCCCTTCCACAGTGACTGCTGCCAGAGCCATCCCTTCACTGCCCAGAAAAGCCCAGCTCACAAGGAGCGCCGCACTGCCGAGAGAGATTGTGATGATCAGCGTCAGGAAAAAAATACTGATTCTGCCTGTCCTTTTCTTTCTTTTCCGTTCCGCCAAACTTCTTCCTCCCTTACTTTTTTTCTGGCTCCTTCCTGATCCTATTATCAGGGCTATTGTTCATTCCGTCAAGTCCATACGGTTAAAAGTATGTATGGAAACAACAACGCAGTCCCCGGCCAACCTTTTCCTCCATAAAAAAACACGGCCGATACATCGGCCGTGTCTGTGCTGCCCGCATGAATTAATATTTGGCAACAGATACCTTTACACCAGGTCCCATGGTGGAAGCCAGGGTAATGCTTCTCAGATACTGTCCCTTCAGTGCGGAAGGTTTTGCCTTTACGATGGCATCCATAAGGGCGCTGAAGTTCTCAAGCAGCTTTTCTTCGGAGAAGGAAGCTTTTCCAACCGGAACATGAACGATATTGGATTTATCCAGTCTGTATTCAATCTTACCGGCTTTGATATCGTTGATAGCCTTGGTTACGTCCATGGTTACGGTACCTGCCTTGGGGTTGGGCATTAAGCCTTTGGGTCCCAGGACTTTACCGAGACGTCCAACCACACCCATCATATCAGGGGTAGCTACTACAACGTCGAAGTCAAGCCAACCTTCGTTCTGGATCTTGGGGATAAGCTCATCGCCTCCCACATAATCTGCTCCGGCAGCTTCTGCTTCGTTTACTTTATCGCCCTTTGCGAATACCAGTACCTTAACGGTTTTACCGGTTCCGTTGGGAAGGACAACAGCACCACGGATCTGCTGTTCTGCATGACGTCCGTCACAGCCTGTTCTGATATGGACTTCGATGGTTTCGTCAAATTTGGCGGTTGCTGTCTTCTTTGCCAGTGCAATTGCATCAGCAGGTTCATAAGCGGTAGCGCGGTCTACTAATTTAGCAGCTTCGCTGTATTTTTTACCATGTTTCATTTTCAATTCCTCCGTTGGTTATTAACGCAGTACTTGTGTTTTCGGTTCTCCCGTAAGGAAGGCCGGAATACTGCTCCCAATTAATTTGTTTTAGTCTTCTACTACAATACCCATGCTTCTTGCCGTACCAGCGATCATGCTCATTGCTGTTTCCAGGCTTGCAGCATTCAGGTCAGGCATCTTCATTTCTGCGATTTCCTTAACCTTGTCCTTGGAGATAGTTGCAACTTTGGTCTTGTTCGGAACACCGGAACCGGATTTTAAGTTGCATGCTTTCTTCAGCAGCACTGCAGCAGGCGGAGTCTTGGTTACGAAACTGAAGCTTCTGTCTGCGTAAACAGTAATTACAACGGGGATGATTAAATCTCCCTTGTCTGCTGTCCTTGCATTGAACTGTTTGGTAAACTCAACAATGTTAACACCGTGCTGTCCGAGTGCAGGTCCAACCGGGGGAGCTGGTGTCGCTTTACCAGCAGGAATCTGTAACTTGATGTATCCTGTAACTTTCTTTGCCATGTCAGGCACCTCCTAAATATAATGTGGTATGGCGCAGCCAAAATGCACGTGATACGTTCACGCGGCCCGTTTCCTCCGTAGCCTGCGGCCTTTCGGAACCGGAACGCTGCTTCCACAGTTCAACGGATTGCTCCATTAAACATCAAACTATTGTAATTTACGAACCTCTGCAAAACTGATTTCCACAGGGGTCTCCCTGCCGAACAGTTCTACATTAATCGTAGCGGTCTGCTTGCTGTAATCGATTCTCTGTACAACGCCTACCGTATCTTTCCAAGCCCCTGCAACAACAACGATCATATCGCCTTCCGCAAAGTCGATGGAAACATTTTCCTGTCTAATGCCAAGCGGTTTCATTTCCGCTTCCGTAAGCGGCACCGGTTTGCTTCCCGGTCCTACAAACCCTGTTACACCTCTGGTATTACGTACGACATACCAGGTATCATCATTCATGACCATGTTAATCAGGACATAGCCGGGGAACATCTTCTTCTGGACTGTTTTCCTTGCTCCGTTTTTCATCTCCACAACATCCTGCATGGGGACACGGACCTCCAGAATTTCTTCTTCCAGGTGCCTGTTTTCTATTGTCTTTTCAATGTTGGCCTTTACCTTATTCTCATATCCGGAATAGGTATGAACCACATACCAGTTTGCTTCTGCCATACGTTACCCCCACTGTTATTTTACAAGGAAATCAACTGCATACTGAAGGATCATGTCCAATATGGCAATGATGCCTCCCAGTACAATTGAAATTCCCACAACAGCAACGGATTGTCTAAGCAGCAGCTCCCTGTCCGGCCATGTGATTTTCCTGAATTCTGCTTTTACACCATCAAAGAATTTCGGCTTGGACGCTTTTTCTTCACTTGAGGAATTTCCCATTACTTACACCTCTCTGTCCGTCGGGCTGATTACTTGGTTTCTTTGTGCGTTGTGTGCTTCTTGCAGAATCTGCAGTATTTGCTGGTTTCCATTCTGTCCGGATGTGTTTTCTTATCCTTTGTTGTGTTGTAGTTACGCTGCTTGCACTCCGTACATGCCAATGTGATTCTTGTACGCATGGTATTCCACCTCCACCTTTTTCTCTGTTAAGGATTTGCCAACAAATAGCTTGTGCAGTCAGCCGGGCTGACTGTACGAGTTATTTGTTGACAAATCCTAACCTATATTTTCTCACGATAGCTTCTCGTCTTTATTCACTCCATGAATGCCGACAAACGCCCGTGGCCAATACCCTTACGGGCAATTGACATACCTGGTCTTTTGAGAATTTTAAGCATAAAAAAAAGACCTAAATCTCATCTCGCCATATGACTATAGCATAAGGGACGGCGCAAAGTCAAGTAATTTTGCAAAATCAAGGGGGAAATATCAAGAGGGAAAACAGAGGAGGATTGGTAACCGTTCAGGCAGGTCTGCGCGTTTACTGCACAGGCCGTGAGAAATCGCGGCGGCAGCGTGGATCGGTTTCCCGGCCGCCGGCGCCGTCCATTGTGACGGGCCTGAAACGGCCGGGGAAAACCGCCTCCTGCCTTCGTTAGTCCGACGACAATTTTACGGCAGGAAACAGGGCGGAAAGCTCTGTCCGGATGGCGCGCATGCGGGTATCGTCGGGCATAGGCGTCTCCGGCATGGGATAATGCATGCCAAGGGCCTCGTATTTTCCTTTTGCCATGCTGTGGTATGGTAAAAGGCGCCATGCTGTGATATTATCGTAACCGTTTAGCAGGGAGGCTATGCACCGAAGCGTCCCGGGGTCGTCGTTATATCCGGGGATTACGGGCGTGCGGATTTCCACGGGTACCCCCTGTTTATGGAGGTTATCAAGGTTTTCCAGAATTCTTTCATTTCCCCTGCCGGTCCCTTTTTCGTGCATGGCGGAATCAGGGTGTTTGATGTCATAAAGAAACAGGTCCGTATAGGGGATCACTTGTAAAAAGGCGGACCAGGGTACTTCCCCGCAGGTATCGACGGCGACAGCTATCTTTTCTTTTTTCAGCAGCTTCATGACCTCTGCGAGGAATGCGGGCTGCAGAAGGGGTTCGCCGCCCGAAAAGGTGACGCCTCCGCCGGAGCGGCCGTAGAAGTCTTTGTCCTCCAGAAGGAGGCGGGCCGCCTCTTCCGGCGCCATCTCCCGGCCGTAAAGTTTCAGCGCACCGGGCAGGCATTCCTCCGTGCAGGCCCCGCAGCCTCTGCACGCCTCAAAGCGGATGTGGTGTTCCTTTCCCTGAAAGCTGTGAAGGCCTCCGGGGCAGACCCTGGCGCAGGCGCCGCAGCTGATACAGAGCTTACGGGTAAAGCTCAGAGCGGGCTTTGTCTGGAGATTTTCCGGGTTATGGCACCACAGACAGCGAAGGGGGCAGCCCTTCAGAAACAGTGTGGTGCGGATGCCGGGGCCGTCATGGACGCTCATCCTTTTGCTGTCGGAAACGATTCCTTTTACAGCTCCCATATTCTTTCCGTCCTCCTTCATACTACCTGCATGGTAGTCTCGATGAAGTGATTCTGTTCTTCTTCATTAAGTGTGACAAAATACACATTCCAGCCGCAGACGCGCACCTGAAGGGTGGCATATTCGCCGGGATGCTTCTGGGCCCGGCGGAGTTCGTCCGCGTTCAGGATATTGAACTGGATCCCATATCCGCCCCGGGCAAAATAAGTCTCTATCAAATGGATCAGTGTGTCAATCCCTTTTTCCCCGTCCACCGCTGTGGGATGCAGGTAGATATCCAGGACGGAACCATTGGGGATCTCTGTGAAATCCAGTTTGGAAACGGATTGGATCTGTGCCGTCACGCCGGCCTTATCCAGCCCGGTCATGGCGCCGATGCCTTTTGCGATATAATGCCCCTGCGTCCTTCCGTCCGGCAGCGCCCCCGTATGATGTCCCAGGCTGAAGCAGTGGTCAAGGGTAAACAGGGAAGCGGTAAACTGCCCGCCCCGGCCGTTTGGCACACCATTTACCATTCCGGTATAGCTCTTTGCCACACGGCAGGCAAGCGCATCCACATCCTCCTGATTATTGCCCCACTTGGAAACGCGGTTTACCAGGTACAGCCGTTCCCACTCGCAGTCTTTAAAATCGGCCCCAAGCATGGCCTTCAGTTCATCCATCGTATAGCGTTTTTCTTCAAAAACCAGTTTTTTCACCGCCAGGAGAGAATCTGCCGCATTGGCCAGCCCTCCGCCCATGCTGCCGGTGTTGTTATAGTCCGGCCCGCTGCGGGAAATGTCCCTGCCCTTCTCAAGGCAGGGAAGGAAGGTCCCCGAGAGGAACGGCTCCGGATTAATCTGATCCCAGCAGCCCTCATAGGCCCTGACCGCCTCCTGCACATCACTTAGCAGCTTTGCCATCTGCTTTTCATAAGCCTCATAAAATTCCTCAAAGGAGGTGAAATCCCGGCTTTCACCGGTCCGGACACCGATCTGTTCTCCGGTCATCGGGTCTGTTCCGTTGAAGAGCGCCAGTTCCACCGGCTTTGCCAGATTGAATTTCACACACATATTACAGCCGACTTCTTTCCCCTCGATAGCCGGCTCATAGCAGCCGATCAGGAGGTAGTCATAGCTGTCCGCTTCCGATACGCCCCGCTTGCGTATGGCCTCCAGCGCTTCTTCATCATTGATGATCACCATACTGGTGCGGCCGTCACGCAGACATTTTGCCACCAGGCGTTTGAAGCTTCCGCCGGTCCGGCTGTTCCATTTGATAGAAAGCTTGGGATCCGGCTGGTTCAGCTCATAGTAAACCTCCAGGGCAAGACGGGAAAGGGGTCCGGCCGTATCCGTTCCGTCTGCACACAGGCCCCCGAAATAAAAATTTTTGCCGTTGCCCGAACCTCTTGTATTGGCGAAAAATTTCATCCAGAAAAACCGGATCAGCTCCCTGGCATCTTCCCCGGTGATCCGCCCTTCCCGGATATCCGCCTCATAATAAGGGCCGAAGTTTAATTCGAAGCTCCCCATGGAACGCACCCATTCTCCCTCAAATTCTATGAGCTGATGGAAAAGGCACGCCAGCTGCAGGGCTTCGTAAAAGGTTCCGGGAGGCCCCTGCTCAAGGGCGGAAAGGCAGGCCGACAGCTTTTCCATCCGGTCTGCATGCAGAGGGTGCTCCGCTGCCATTCTGTCCGCCTCAAGTTCCAGACGTTTCATAAGCTTCAAAAAACCGCCGTATACCCGGAGCACACTTCGGTAAAATCCATTTTCCTCTTCCCCGCCGTCCCTGTCAAGCCCGTCCTGGGCTCTCCGGATAATCCCGGGGACACCCTCATGCAGCAGAAAGCGCCACCCCGGAGAGATATGTCCCAGATCCAGTTCCGCTTCAAACGCGCCGGTCCTTTTCCCCCGCCTCAGAAGTTCCTCTGCATCATGCAGCGGTCCCTCTCCATATTCCTTCCGCCAGTTCTCCCTGTGGCGGACGAGGATTTGGGAACAGGTGTCAAAATGATTGGCAAACCAATCCTCGGGATCCACTCCCACACGCGCATTTTCCGCCACATAGCAAAACAGCCCGGCACGAAGTTCCGGGCGGGTAAGCTTCCCTTTGTTTTCCGCCAGCTCCAGGAAGCCCTTTTCCAATGCCTCCCCGCTCATTCCTGCGTTATTTTCGTAACACGGATGTACAAACTGATCGAATAATTTGTCTTTTACCTCTTGATAAGAGGGTCCCCCTGCTGTAAATATTCTCTCTCCCATTTTACGCCTCCGATACCTTTCCCCATTCCCGCAGTAACCGCTGCAGGATAACCGCCTTTTTACCGCGCGGCAAACAATAACTGCTGTTATGATCCATCAAAGCACCGCTGCGCCTTGCTGTCAAGAGGTTCCCCGCATTTGTCCATGATTTATACCTCATAACGGATGGTGATATTTCCGATGCAGGGGGCGCAGAGGCAGAGGCTGTAGTCCGGCCGGAAGGGGATGACTTTCAGGCAGACGCCGTTGATTTCCCGGGCCAGGGCGGTGGGGGTGGCGGCGGTGAAGGCGGCAAAGCCTTCGCCTATGCCGCTGCCGGTATATTTGACATAGCTCTCTTTGGCCGCCCAGACATCGAAAAAGTCCCGGTAGTTACAGCTGCGGAGGTATTCGTTTTCCTGGGGATGGAAGAAACGGGCAGAAATGCGTTCCCTTCTGCCTTTGGTATGGATCTGGAGATCCAGCCCCACCTCTGTGGGAGCCATGGCACAGGCCCAGTATTCACCGCTGTGGCTGATGGAAAAGTGCAGCCAGGGGCAGTCCGGGAAATAAGGCTTTCCATGGCTGCCTTTCCGGGTATGCCAGCAAGAAGGGAGAGAACCTTCCGGCGGGGCCGCGGATCCGGCCGGACAGTGCTGTGCGGCATAATGCGAGGCGGCCCGGGCCAGGAAGGCGGAGGAGAGCTGCTGTTCCCGCTGTCCTGCCGCGCCGGGCCGGTTCTTTTCTTCCGGGGCCGGGACGGCTTTATTCATATGGTAGATATAAAGGACGATTTCCTCTTTTTTTATTTCCATTTATACCTCAAGTCCTTTTTCCTGCATATAAGCGATCACATCCTTTACCTGATGCAGCTGCCAGACATCCCTGTTCGGAATGGCCGTATCAAAATATTCCTCAAAAGCACTTACGATATTCATAATTTCAAAAGAATTCAGACGCAGATCCTGAACAAAATCCGTATCATAAGTAATCGTATCCTTACCGGTAACCTGAAACACAATTTTTCTTATCAGCTCCAGCATGTCAGTTTCCCCCTTCAGACCAGATGTCTTTTGATTTTTTTGGAGGCAGTCTTGGAGAATTCCTGCTCCCGTATGTTCACCATCTGCACCTGTTGGTATATGGGCAGATGGGCATTGATTTTATTGATTTCCTCCTGCAGCTGCTCCAGGATTTCATAGGAGGACAGGCCTTTTGCCCTCTCCGGATCCGGATAGATGCTGGCGGCCAGCTTCACGTCATCTGCAGACGCCCCGCTCACGGCCCCATAGACAAGCACATCCTTTACTAACGGGATCATGCCGATTTTTTCTTCCAGCTTTTCCGGGGAAAGCTTCTTCCCGTTTTTGAAAACGATGAGGTTCTTTTTGCGTCCTGTTATATATAGGAAGCCCTCCTTGCCAAGGTACCCCAGATCCCCGGTCCGGAACCATTCCCCTTCCATGACCTCGGCGGTCAGCTCCGGGGCTTTGTAGTAGCCGTTCATGACAGACTTCCCGCGCACCCATATCTCTTCGTCCTCTATCTTCACTTCACAGCAGGGAAGCACATAGCCGACGGAATCCATGTCATAGGAATAATTGCTGTTTACGGACACCAGCGGGGAGCATTCGGTGATGCCGTACCCCTGAAGCACCAGAATCCCCAGCAGCAGGAATTCTTCCGCGATTTCCTTATTCAGATGGGCGCCTCCGCATATTATTATATGAAGCGTACCCACACATTTCTGCCTGATTTCGTCCAGAATTTTATTGTTGGATTTGATGCCAAACTTCCGCAGCAGCCGCTGCAGGTTCAGAAGCCGCCGGAGGCCCTCCGCCTTTCCTTCCCGCTCCGCATTCAGCCAGAGCTGGTTGTGGATCGCTTCCACCATAAGCGGGACGGTAAGCATGGAATCCGCATTCGCCAGGTGCAGATCCCGCATCACGGTTTTCAGATCGCCGTTGATAATCAGCAGCGCCCCTCTGACCAGGGTAGCCAGCACCGCACAGGTCATGCCGTAGGTATGGTAAAAGGGCAGGGAGGTAAATACCCGTTCCTCTGCAGACACATAAACACTGGAATCGCTGGCATTGTGGAGGATCGCCTGGTTGCTGAGCATAACAGGCTTGGACAGACTGGTGGTGCCGGAGGTGAACACAATGGCGGCCGTCTGTCTTGCCCCGATAGGAGGATACACGGCCGGCCCGTTTTCGGAAAGGCAGCGTTCTCCCTCTTCACACAGCCCGGCATAGGTCTGAACCCCGCCGTCCCTGGTATCCCCCAGCAGGACGAACAGCTTGATGCGATCCTTTCCCTCTGGAATATCCTCGCAGATGGGCAGGCAGACATCGGTAGCGAATACAGCTTCCGCCTCAGCCATCTGCAGCATCTGCCAGATACTTTCGTTCGACTGTTCCGCATCAATGCATACCGCCGTCCCCCCGCAGGAAGCGACGGCCAGATAGGTAATTATCCACGCATAGCTGTTTTCGCCTACCAGCGCAATATTTTTCCCTGCAAGTCCGCGGGCGCAGAGGGCTGCCCTCAGCTGTCTCACCTCTTTCGCCAGTTCCCGGAAGCTTCTGCTTTCTTCCGTCTTGTTTCTGCGGAACCAGACTACGGCGGGCTTATCCCCGAAGGCTTTTTCTATCCCGTCTGTAAACGCATCAAACGTATCATAATAGGTTACTTCATTGCGTGGAAAATTTTTCATCGCTTTTCTCCTCCCTCGTCATGCTCTTTTCCGGTATCATATTTTTGGCTGAAGCTTTCTTCCCCCATACTTTCCAACATTTCCAGAAAAGCGTCTACAACGTGAGGGGCAAACTGTGTTCCTCTTCCCTGCTTTAATTCCTCCACAGCAGCGGACAGCGGCAGATTGCTGCGGTAATGACGGTGTGATGTCATGGCGTCAAAGGAATCCGCTACGGCAATAATCTGTGATTCTTCCGGGATTTCTTCTCCCTTCAGCCCGTCGGGATAGCCTTTCCCGTCCATTCTTTCATGGTGGGATCGGACAATGGGTACCACATCATTAAACAGCGTTATGGCGGATAGGATTTTGGCGCCTTTATCCGAATGCTTCTTGATATCCGCATACTCCTTTTCATCCAGCTTGTCGGGTTTCATCAGTATTTTGTCTGAAATTCCCACTTTGCCGATATCATGGAACAGCCCGGCCAGCCGTACCCTGTCCACAAACCGTTTATCCTTTTGCAGCCAGGATGCCAAATCCGCGGCAAGCTCCGAGACTCTGTCGGAATGTCCTCTTGTGTATATATCCCTTTCATCCACCACCGTCCGCATGGCATTAATGATTTCCACATAGCTTTCATTCAGCTGTTCGTAAGCCCTGGTAAGCTCCTCATTCTTTACGCTGACCAGCTGATGGAGACGGTTGTTGTGAATGGCGGAGGATATCTGTCTCACATAAATTTCCAGCATCTGCGCCTGGACATATTCGGTACCGGGGCTCATGCCCGTCCCCAGAACCCCTATGGTCCGGCGGTTTTCATCCTCAATGACAGCCAGCATCAGCCCGTCCCTGCAAAGGACAGTCTGCCCGTCAAACTGCGCCGTCTCCACAATGCGGGGCACCTCCTCCCGGCTGATATTCCCCGTTACATGGATTATTTTCTCCGTTTCCCCGTTCTCTTTCGGGCCCCATACCATCAAAAAGGCCCCCTCTCCGCAGAAAACCTTTCCGGTGATCCGGAGGATACTTTCAAAAATGGATTGGGTATTGTCCAGATTGTACAGCTGGGGCAGCGAATCCATCATCTGGGAAAGCCCTGTTTTATAGTTTTGTATGATGCGCATCTGGGAAATAGACTTGACGCAGGATTCCACAAGCAGCTCCAGCTGATCAAACCGGTCGCTTTTCTCATAATATCCCTGGATATCCAGTTCCCTGATCGTCCTGATGGGCGGGGCCATGCTTTTATGGCCCGTCAGCAGGATAATATAAATATCCTTGTTGAACTTCCGGATTTCTTCCACCACCTGATCGCCGCATATAGGTGTCATCAGGAAATCCAGAAGCAGGATATCATAGGCGCCCTCACGAACCTGTTCAATGGCACGGCAGGGATCATTGATTACATCCACATAGTAACCGGAACGCTGAAAATATGCCTGCAGCGTGGATGTCATAATGACGTCGTCGTCTAACGTCAGGATTCGGAAATCCTTATGCAGCGTCCTCCTGTTCTTTCTCATCCTTTTTCGTTATCCCCCTTGTTCTTTCCAGTTTTCTCTTCCTGCACCTCGCTCAGCGGAATGGAAACGCCCACGACAGCACCGCCTGCCGGATTGTCCTCCACCCACATGGTTCCGCCGAATTTTCCTCTTACCACAGCATCGGATATGTAAAGTCCCAGCCCCGTCCCATGGGTTCCCTTGCTGGTAACCATTTCTTTAAACAGCCGCTCCTTCACTCTCCCGCTGATCCCCGGCCCTGTATCCTTTACATACAGCTTCAGGTACTCCCCGTCCTTTCTGACACCCACGGCGATATCCCCTCCGCCCATCTGCTTCTGGGAATAAACGGCATTGGAAAGGAGGTTATTCAGCACCTGTACCAGGTTATTGATATCACCCCGGATGGCATATACCCGATCCCCCTCTATTTCCGTCACCACTCTGCAGCCGCTGCTCATCAGTTCATGGCGCATGAGCAGCATGCTTCTTTTAATCAACTCTTCCGTAGTAAATGTGACGTCAACGTTTGTGTTCACACTGGCCGCCTGTCCTTTGATGGCTGTTATTATGTCCGACATATAGGAAGAGGATTCCTTCACCTTTTCAAACCAGTCCTCCATCTCCCTGTATATTTCCCGGTAATCCCCGGGCGTCACCTCCGGGTCCTCCAGGCTGTCCCTGCATTCCTCCACCAGGCTTTCCACCGCGGAAATACATCCGGATATGCTCATAATAGGAGTTTTCAGATTATGGGCAAGGCCCCCTATCATTTGTCCCAGGGAAGCCAGCCTCTCCTGCTCCATCATTCTGGCCTGGCTGTCCTGCAGCTGCTGCATGCTTTTCTTCAGCTGTGTCACATCCTTGAAAATAACCACAAAACCGGACAGAATCTCTTTGATATACAGCGGTGTCACATCCACCACATAATAATTTTTCCTGCTTCCCTCACCGGTATCGATGGTGACCGCCTGTTCGTAGGATATGGCGGAACACGCTTCCTGACTTGAGGAAATGGCGGTTATCAGATTATATATGGCTGTTTTCTTATATACATCTTCCTTTTTGACACAGTCGCTCAAATAACGGCTTTCCGCGATGCCGTAGCCGGAAGCGAGAATTTTTTCAAAAGGCTTGTTATAACTGATGACAACACCTTTATCGCTGAGGAGAAGGTAACAGTCCGAAATCCAGTCCAGCACATGCTGCATGGCAATCGGCCTGATATCCAGAATATGAAGCTGGTATATGGCTATCCCGTTCAGCACAATAGGAACCGTAAAGCTTAAGGGTGTGGCCGTAATCGAAAGGCTGCTGGTTATGGTAGCGACAATGCTCACCGTCAGCGGGCAGAGGCAGCCCAGGGAAAACATCAGGCACTGCAGCAGATATAGCCGGCTTTTGTTATGAAGGGCAAAGTTGATCATGAGCAGCAGGCTCACAAGCTGACACAGCCAGCTGTAGATTCCGGTTACTGCGATATAAGGCCCGAAAACAATCTCACTTTTTATGGTGGAAAATACCTTATAATGCAGATGATGGAGAGGATTGGTCCATACCACCAAAATCGTGATGACCGGAATCAGGAACAGCAGCATGCTTTTTTTCGGCATCTGTTCCCAGCCCTTTACGAATATCAGGGCAATGCAGAGGCAGAATACGGGCATGACGGCTCCCATGGTATTGGTCCACGCATCCCAGAGCATCAGCGCCGTCACATTTTCCATAGGCGTCAGCTTCATCCCCAGCAGGGCAATGACACACAGGCCGTAGGACCCTGCCAGCATCAGATAATATTTATGGATAAGCTGGAGCCTCTTTACCTTGAAGCTCCAGATAAAAAATAAAATGATGGCAATCAGAGCCGCTAAAAAGATGGCGGCAGAAAAATCAGAAATCATATTCTCTTTTCCTCCTCCGTACTTCTCATGAAAACAGCCCCGAAAAGCCTTCCGTCAAATGGGCTGCCGGAGGAATGGCCCACGCAAAGCCTTCCTCTTTGAATGCCTCCAACGTCGCTGTGCAGTCTACCCGTATCCTGCTTTCCCCGGTTCCCGTACGGTTATGGTAATCCAAAAGGGGTGCCAGGATATCCCGGTTGGCGTCCGTCATCCGTTCAAGCAAAAGCGGGCCATAGGAGGAATCCGGCACGATAAGCAGGTCCGGAACCAAAGCCAGAGCCACCTCCTTCATGGAAGGGGGCAGCGGATTGAGCAGATGGAATGCGGTTCTCCGCGATTTTCCCAGGGCAAGCACCGCAGCCGCACACCAGTCCACCGGTGTCAGATCCACCGGCAGCCGGGCCATGGATTCGGTTATGGCGCCCGCACACCGCACCGCCCGCATCAGAAGGAAGGCGGCATTGCTTTCCGGATTCTTCTGGAACACCTGATCCGCACATCGTCCCGTAATCCGCCCGAGACGGTAAACCCTGGCATGCAGACCTTTTTCCTCCATTGCCCTGTAGATCCCTGCCTCCGCAAGGAATTTGCTTTTGATATATATGTTATCCTCCCAGTTTTGGCCGATATAAAAATCCTGCTCGGTGAAAACTGCCGTTTTTTCCGGCTCCCCGGTAAGGAAATCGCCGCTGATGCTGGCCGTGGATATATAATGGAGCACAGCGCCTGCCTGAAGGGCCAGCTCGATCACGGTTTCCGTACCGGTCACGTTGGTGGCGAGGAATTCCCCGGCATCCGCCGCATAATGACGCACATCCGCCGCACTGTGGTATATTCCGTCAATCTCCTCCGCCAGCGCCTTCCACTGCGGTTCCCCCATGCCTAAGCGGGGCAGCGCCAGATCCCCGTCCGCCGTCTGTATACGGCTCCCGGCACCGGCAGTCCAGCCGGCTCCGAAATACCAGGAAAGGGTATCCTCCAGACGCTTTTTGTCACCGCCCCTGATCAGGCAAATCACCCGTAACCCCGGGCGGGACAGAAGTTCTTTCAGCAGATGGGCCCCGAAAAAACCTGTGGCGCCGGTAAGCAGCACTTTTTTTTCTTCCGTAAAGACCGGCAGGGACGAAGGGACTTTCTCCGGATATGACGGTGCTTCTTTTCTGCTGTTCTTAACCCCCGCGCCCGCCAATATGGCCGCCTGCGCTCTGGCTGTGGGATTTTCATAAAACCGGGCCATGGTCATTTCCATCCCTTCATTAAAATAACGGCTGAGCACGCTCAGAGCTCCCAGGGAAGTACCTCCCTGTTCAAAAAAGGAAATCTCCGGCGAAAGCTCCTCCTTTCCAAGGATTGCGGACCATATATGCAGCAGCCTGTTCTCCAGGGCGTTCCCGTCCTTCTTTTGTATCGTCTCAGGCCCGCAAAGCGCGGCCGCCATAGTTTCCGGGTGTCCCTCCTGTGTTTCCTGCTCCTTTTTCAACAGCAGTACATCCACTTTCCCGTTGGGTGTCACAGGCAGGCGTTCCAGCCGGCAGAACCGTCCGGGCACCATCACCTCCGTCAGGCAGGAACGCAGCCAGGTACGGATCTCCTCTTCCCTGTCCCCGCCGTCCCTGCTCACATAATAAGCGATCAGCTCTGTGGAACCGTCCGGTTTATTTGCGGGAACTACCGCCGCCTGGGAAGCCGCCCCGGATTCCAGGATACTGTTAACGATTTCGTCAAGCTCGACCCGCTGTCCGTTGATTTTCACCTGGTCGTCCCGGCGTCCCAGGAATTCGATCCGGCCGTCCGCCCGCAGCCGCCCCATGTCCCCGCTTTGATACATTCGCTGTTCCGGGAAATAAATATCCGGGAAGAACCTTTCTTCCGTAAGCTCCGGCCGCCCTATGTAGCCTTCGGCGATCCCCTCGCCCGCAAGGTAGAGCTCACCTGCAGCCGTGGGCATTACCGGCCGCCGTTCCCCGTCAAGGACATAAACCCTGCAGTTGGAAAGCGGGCAGCCGATGGTAATCCGCCTGCCGGGCACCACCTCTTCCGCGGTGGTACAGACCGCCGCTTCCGTAGGGCCGTACATGTTAAGCAGCGTGCCCGGGCATACCTGCCGGAAATCCTCCGCCAGAGTCTCCGTGAGAGGTTCCCCTCCGGCTATTACCAGCTTCAGGCCGGCCGCCGCCTCCCGGAAGCTTTCATTCCCCAGGCACATCTGCAGCCTGGATGCGGTCATCTGCATGAACTTAGCGCCGGTATCCCGGATGAGGCCGGCCAGTCTCCAGGGCAGCATCATTTCCTCTTCGTCCGCCATTACCACCGGATTTCCCATGGCGAGAGGGAACAGGGATTCCACAATAAAAATATCAAACATCATATTGGCCGTACAGAGTACAGGCCCGGTAACCTCTGCCATCCGCATTTTCATATTGGCGAACAGATTGGACAGGCTGCGGTGGCGCAGCATGACCCCCTTCGGCCTCCCGGTGGAACCGGAAGTAAACAGGACATGGATCAAATCCTCCCCGTTAATTCCCGTATCTTCCCAGGCGCCCGTCTCCGTCCCCTTTACCGTAAGCAGGGGAAGCGCCGTTTTTCCCTGCATATTCTCCCGGTTTTCTTCATCGCACAGAACCATGGCGGCACCCGCCGTCTCCAGGATATAGCGCACCCTCTTTTCCGGCAGGGACGCTCCCAGCGGCACATAGGCGCAGCCGGCCTTTAAAATACCCAGCATCCCCGCCAGCAGCAAGGGCGTACGGGCGGTGCACAGACCGATACGATCTCCACGTGCCGCGCCGGCTTCATGAAGCCGGTATGCCACGCCTCCCGCCATCTGTTCCAGTTCCCGGCAGGTAAGCTTCTTTCCATGATAAATGACCGCGGTTTCCCCGGGGTACAGTCTCGCCCGGTTGCGTATCATCTGATGCACCGGCTGATTCAGATAAGGCATATACCGGTAGTTGGGAATCTCGATCCGCTCCATCTGATCCCCCGCATCCAGAAGGGACAGCTCACCGATTGTCTCCGCCTCCCCTTCCACAAGCCCTCTGGCAATGGTTTCCAGACTTCTTCCGTAAAGCGTTATCGTCTCTTCCTCAAACACAGAAGAGGCATATTCAAACTGCAGCCGGAATTCCCCTTCCTCCTGCACCAGCTCAATAAACAGTTCGGTCTTGGCGGTTCCGGTGAAAACAGGCACATATTCCATAGGTATTTCCCCCAGGGCCAGCTTGCCTGTCTCGAAGGGGCGCATGGAAAAAGCGGCCTGGTACAGGGGATTATCCGAAAAACTTCTGGGCAGCCCCAGCATGGCTATCATTTCCTCCAGGGAACAATCCGGATGCTCCAGCATGCCGGTAACCTCCTGCCTGACATCCTGAAGATAACGCCGGATCCGTGCATCCCTGTCAATCGTCAGACGAAGGGGCATGGTGTTGATAAACGGGCCGCATATTTCCTGCAGCTGTCTGTGGTTCCTTCCCGCCGCAGGTGTTCCCACGAGAATCTCCTTTTTTCCGGAAACCGAGGAAAGAAGGATACCATAGGCCCCCAGGAAAAGCATATAGGGAGAAATCCCGTTTTCCCGGCACCACCGGTTACAGCGTTCGGTTATCTCCGCATTGATCCGGTGGGTATGGTTCTTCCCCCGGAAATCAAAGTTCTTCGGGCGCGGTTTATCGGCGGGCAGCAGCAAGGGTTCCGGAAGAGGGGATAAATGCTCCTTCCAGTACCGTCTGTCCGTTTCTTTCCCTTTTTCGGTCCGCAGGGACAGGGCATAGGCATAGTCCTGATAGCCCAGTTTCTCGTATTCCTGGGCGGCCCCCTGGTAATACCGGCTCAGACGCTTTGCCAGAAGAGGCGTGCTCATGCCGTCCGCAATGATATGATGCACATCGATGATAAGGTACCACTCCTCCTGCGCATCCTGCCAAAGGCCGGCACGCAGCAGAGGCGCTTCCGCCAGGCAAAAGGGCCTGCATATCTGCCCGGCGGCTTCCTCCAGGGATTCCCCCTGCAGCAGCGGCAGGGAAAAGGGAACCGTTCCGCTGATGCGGGCATAAACCCCATCCTCCTCCTGTATAAAAGCAGTGCGGAAAATACCGTCTCCCGCAATCACCTTCCGGAACGCGTCCTCCAGCCTCTCCCGATCCACAGCTTTGCGGATCCGGAAAGAACCTGCCATATGATAGGTAAAGCCCTGGGAATCCATGCAGGACTGCACATATATCCCCTGCTGGACAGGCGTTAGCGGGTACCGCTCCAGCTTCGGGGCCGGGCGCAGCTCCTGCGTATGTGTTTCCTCCCGCAGCCCTTGCTCCCCGCCGATATAACGGGCCAGACGGCCTGCCGTCCGGCAGGCATACAGATCCGAAATCCGCAGCAGTTTCCCCGTCCGATCCTCAAGCTGTGCCAGCACCTCCATGGCATTCAGGGAATTCCCCCCGCACAGGAAATAATCGTTATCCGCTCCCATATCCTCTTTTTCCAAAACCGTCCTGAAAATCTCCAGAATCCGTCCGGTCAGGGCATCCTCCGAAGCGGCGGAAAGGCAGGCCTTTTCTTCCCTTGGCAGAGGCAGCTTCTCTTCATCCACCTTACCGCTGGGCGTAAGGGGAAGCCGGTCAAGCCGGATAACAAAAGAAGGGATCATATATTGGGGCAGATAAGAAGCCGAAAAAGCAAGCAGCTCCATCTCCGGTATTTCCTTCTGCGCGCAGTAATAAGCCGTAAGGACCATCTGCCCGTTCAGCGGGCATACCCTTGCGGCGGCTTCCTCCACTCCGGGATAGGAAGCGATACAGTCCGCCACCTCCTGCGGCTCGATGCGCAGCCCCCGCAGCTTCACCTGCCGGTCCAGGCGGCCGGCCAGAACGATTTCCCCCTCCGGCGTCCATCGGGCCACATCCCCGGTGGCATAGATCCTCTCTCCCGCTTCAAAGGGATTTTCCAGAAAGCTCTGCTCCGTCAGCTCCGGCGCATTGCGGTAGCCCCTGCCCACACAGACGCCGCCGATGTACAATTGTCCGTAAACGCCTACCGGCTGGGGATTCATCCAGGGATCCAGCACATACATCCGGCAGTTGGGCATGGGTTTCCCAATCGTGATGGCAGATGCATCCCCCAGCTCCTTCATGCTCACGGCCACCGTGGTTTCCGAAGGCCCGTACTGGTTATATATCCGGGCATAGGTACCGTTTCTGAGAAGCTTGAGAAGCTCTCCCGTAAACGCCTCTCCGCCGCAGACAATACTTTCCATCCGGCGCATAGCGCGGGAAAAAGCAGGATCCTTAAGGAATGCCGTCAGCCTGGACGGCGTTATGGATAGAAATCCTGCCGCATACCCGTTGATCAGTTCCGCCAGCCTGCGGGGCGATTCCTGCTCCTCTTCCTGAGGCAGGATGACCGTCCTGCCATTAAGAAGGGCGGCGGTACTTTCCAGGGTAAAAGCGTCAAAGCCCACATTGCATACGGACAGCACCGCCCCTTTCCCATATACGGGCGCCATTGCCTTTACCAGATTCAGAAGGCTGCGCCGGGTGATTTCCACGCCCTTCGGCTCTCCGGTACTGCCCGAGGTATATACCACATAAGCCAGATCCTCCGGTTTTGTCCGGGCCGCTTCTTTTCCCGTTCCGCTTCCGGTGAGCTGTTCCGGGAACAACATCCGGATATCCGCCCCTTCCCTTCTCAGCCGGCCGGCCATCTCCTCATTCGTAAGCAGCACACCGGCGCCGCTTTTCCGGCAGACCGCCAGGATCCGTTTCACCGGCAGCTGCGTGGACAGCAGCAGATAAGCATTTCCCGAACGCAGGGTACCCAGCATTGCGGCCAGCAGCACAAACTCCCTGGGCAGGAGGATAGCCGCCACGCCTTTTTCTTCCCCGAAAAACGGCTCCAGCCCTTCCGAAACGGCACAGGCCCAATCGGAAAGCTGCGAATAGGTCAGACGGTTCCCACGGCAGATAGCCGCAGCACGCTGCGGATATTCCCTTACCACCTGTTCAAAAACCTGGTACAGCCCTGTTTCCTCCAGATACTGCCCGGTGCTGTTAAAAGTATAGAGCACCTTTTCCCGTTCCTCCCGGCTAAGAACGGAAAGACGGCAGAGCGGCTTATCCGGATTGTGCAGGGCCTCCATAAGAATATTTACCAAATTTTCATGGAGTCTGGCAATTTCTTCCTCCGCAAAAAACTGGGAAAGGTAATCATAATCCACGCAATACTGCTTCCGGCTTTCCATATTGCTCAGATGGATGCACAGCTGTTCCGCCTGATAGCCGCTGTAATGCCATCTTCCGTCAAAGACCACACAGGCATCCCTGTTTTCGCAAACAACACTGTCCTGATAGGACAATGCGATATGGAAAAGCCTTCCGTCCTCCCGTCCCCCGCTGTCCGCAAGACGGACAATATGGGAAAAGGGAAACCGCTGGTGACGCAGCAGTTCATACCAGGCATCCATCAGCTCCTCGTTAAACCGGTCCAGGCTCCATTCATCCTGAATCTCATTATAAAAGGGGAGGGTATTTACAAACATCCCCGTACATTGCTTCATCAAATAGCTGGAACGGTTAAAAATGGGCACACCCACCGTAAAACGGGCGGCACCCCCTATCCGCCGGAAATAAATGGCCAGCGCCATATAAAATACCGCAAAAGGCGCCACCCTGTTTTTCAGGCAATACAGATAAATAGCGTGGTTGAGCACCTGGGGAAGCCGGAAGCTGAGCCTTCTCCCCACAGGGCTCACCGCCGCGCTTTTGACGGACTTGATAACGGAAGGCTCTCCTGCCTTCTCCACCTGCGCTTTCCAATATTGCTCATCCTTCCGCCAGGCCTTTCCGGACAGGTATTCCTCTTCCTCCTGCAGGTGCCGATCATAGGCCGGGATTTCCTCCACGTCAGGCTCCTCCCCTGCCAGCAGCGCCAGATAGATGCGTCCGATCCGGTTGCAGACAAGCATCTGGGACCACCCATCAGATATAATATGATGAAGCTTAACAAAAAAACCACCGGCATTTTCGCCGGTGCCAAAAAGGGCAAAACGATACAGGGGGGCATCCAGAATCGGAATTACCTCCCTGCTCATTGCAGTCTCCCAACTGCTGATACCCTCCTGATCCGTATGGGTAAAATCATAGACATCAAAATTCTGTTCCTGATACGGGGCAAAATACTGCACAGGCTTCTCCCCCTGCAGCGTGATTCTGGTCCGCAGCGTAGCATCTGCTTCCAACAGCATGCAGATGCTCTTTAGCAGCAGCACAAAATCTATTTTCCCCCGGATACTTACCGTCGTACTGATATGATTGATAGATGTTCCCGGATAGGCCTGCTCCAGATTCCAGATATTCCACTGGCTCTGGGACAGGGAAAATACGGTTCTCCCTTCAAAATCCACTGCTTCTTCCCGCCCTTTTCAACTAGTCGCGCCGCTGTCTCCCGATGCCGGGAAACGTTTTTATATACATTATATTTATACCGTTTTTTGTGCATAAATGCAATGTAATTCGCTATTCTGTAGTAAAAAGCGCTGTATTATAAGAAAGAATGGCATATTTTATGCAGCTTTTCCATTTGGAACTGTATGACACCCACAAAGCGTGTCTGCAATTCCTTTCCGCAGTTACAGAGGGATATTTCCGTGTTTTTTCTTCGGGGCTTCTTCCTTCTTTCCCCGGAAGGCCTTCAGTGCGTCCAGCAGCTTTTCCCGCGTTTCCTCCGGCTTAATCACCTCATCCACATACCCCCGGGAGGCCGCCACATACGGATTGAGGATGCGTTCCTCATATTCCTTAATGCACTGGGCTCGCATGGCCTCCGGATCGGAGGCCGCTTTGATCTTCCGCTTAAAAGCAATGTTAACGGCGCCTTCCGCCCCCATTACCGCGATTTCCGCTATAGGCCAGGCATACACATAATCGGCCCCCATTTCCCTGGAATTCATGGCAATATACGCGCCGCCGTAGGCCTTTCGCATAATCAGGGAAATCTTGGGCACCGTAGCTTCGGAATACGCATACAGCACCTTTGCCCCGTGCCGGATGATTCCGCTGTGCTCCTGGGCCGTCCCGGGCAGGAAGGCAGGTACGTCCACCAGGGTCAGGATCGGCAGGCTGAAGCAGTCACAGAAACGGATAAAACGGGCGATCTTGTCGGATGCATGATAATCCAGGGAGCCTCCCATCACCGCGGGCTGGTTCGCCACAAAACCCACCGTTTCCCCATCCATCCGGGCAAAGCCTACCACCGCATTTCCGGCAAAATCCTGCTGCACCTCAAAAAAGCTTCCTTTGTCCGCAATCCTGCTGATGACATCCTTCACATCATAGGAATGCCTGGAATTATCCGGCACGATGCTCTGCAGGTCCCCGCAGGGGTTCTCACCGCTTTTTTTGCTGTTATGGATTTTTCGTCCCAGGCTTCCCACATGCTCCAATACCCGGTTCACGTTGCGGGAAAGTGCCTTTTTTTCCTCCAGACGGATAACCGGCGCCTTTTCCTCAAAATGGGAAGGGAGGTAATTCAGGAGCTTGCGCACCCCCATCATACATTCCCCTTCGGTATCATAGGTAAAATGGGAAACACCGCTCTTTTTCGCATGCACCTCGGCACCGCCCAGCTCTTCCACCGTAGTCACCTCATTAATGACCGTTTTCACCACGTTGGGGCCTGTGATAAACATTTTGGAGGTATTCTTCACCATGAAAATAAAATCACAGATGGCGGGCGCATAGCAGGCGCCGCCGGAACAGGGGCCGAGAATCACTGCGATCTGGGGAATCACGCCGGAGGCCTTGGTATGGCGCAGGAACATGCCCGCATAGCCGCTTAAGGAGCTGATCCCCTCTTCTATTCTGGCTCCGCCGCTGTCGTTTACGCATACGAGGGGGGCTTTCATTTCCATTGCCATATCCTGCAGACGGCAGATTTTCATAGAATGGTACTCCCCAAGGGTACCGCCGATAACCGTAAAATCCTCGCTGGCAGCAAAAACCAGCCTTCCGTCCACATAACCATAGCCTGTTACCACGCCGTCCCCCGGCACTCTTCTTTTATCCAGATCAAAATCATCGATCCTGGATTCAATAAAGGCATCGGTCTCCACAAAGGTTCCCTGATCAAATAACAGATCCAGCCTCTCCCTCGCCGTAAGCTTTCCTCCGGCATGCTGTTTGTCTATCTTTGACTGGCCGCCTCCCAAAAGCGCCTTCTGTCTTCTTTCGTCCAGATTCTTATTCGCCTGTTCCCAATTCATGTATGGAATCCTCCTGAATCACTTGTTAGTCTAACTATTTGAACTTATAATAATTTGATTATCAAATTATTTAAACATTATTATAGCACGGCTGTGAAAAAGTGCAATCTTTTTTTCAGCCGTGCTTTTTATTTTTATCCTTTTCCATTTACTGATACATTTTCTAAAAATAATGACAGTTATACGCAAGTATTTTTTTCAATGTCTGGCCTTAAAATGAAAAAAAGCCCCAAGCATACCTGCCCGGTTTCCGTTCTGCGCAAAGGCAATCCGTGTTTTTTCCCGGACAGGGGGCAGAAGATGCGCTTCAAGGCCGGCACGGATACGGGGGAAGAGATATGCCTTTTGCGACATGATTCCGCCGCCCAATACCACAATCTCCGGATTGAGTACATAGCAGATATTCGCAATTCCCATGCCGAGGATATCCGCCATTTCATCGATTGCCCGTTTACAGCAGACGTCCCCCGCTTCCGCCCGTTCAAAAACCCATTTTCCGTCTATATTCCCGGCTGCGGTTCCTTTTTCCCCGGCCACCCTGGCAAGCACAGCGCCGACGGCCCCCTGATCCTGGAACATTCCTCCGGGCAGGTTCATATAGCCTACCTCACAGGCGCTTCCCGAAAAGCCGTGATAAACCCGGTCATGGAACAAAATAGCCCCTCCGATTCCGGTTCCGACGGTGAGGCATACGGCGGAAGAGCAGCCCTTTGCCGCCCCTGCAAGACATTCCGCCAGCCCGGCACAGTTCACGTCATTTTCCACCTCACAGGGAAGGCCGAACCGCTCTTCCATCTCCGCTTTCAGCTGTGTGCCCGCATAATCCGGTATCTGGGGGCCGGAAAAGGTGATTTCCCCTTTTTCGCAGTCCACCATACCTGCGGTGGAAATACAGATTCCCGACAGGCAATGCCGCCTTCGGGCCTCTTCCCCGATACGTTCCAGCTTCTCCAGAATCCCCGGCCCGCCCTTCCAGGCCTCAGTGGGGATCTCGTCTGTCTCCAGAAATTTCCCGTCCTCCTGTACAACACCATATTTGAGGGCAGTTCCTCCAATATCCATACTCACATATTTTTTCATTCCGCCTCCTGATGCAGCCTGACCTTAATAACGGCTTTACGGACCCGCTCCGGCTTTCCGATACATACCTTAGGCATATGGGCATCCTCGGGAAAGCATATGGCAAAATCCCCTTTCCCCATCCGATATCGCAGCGTAGGCTCCCCTGTATACAGGATACAGTCACCGGCCTTCTCATAGGCTTCCTTCACCTGCAGCCCGTCCGTATGGGCCCAGCACAGATACTCATTCCCCTCCGCCACTATATGGATATCCAGGTAATCTTTGTGGCCCTCAAACACATCCCCTTCCGCTTCCGTAAGGTAATCAAACCGGTTCATGTATACCTCTTCCCCGGCAATGGGGTAACTGCCGGCCTCAAAATCCCCGGGACAATTTTCCTCCAGGAACCGGATTGCCTTGTCCAGATTTCCATGCAGTCCGGCATATCTTCTTATATCCTTTCCTTTACCAAGAATCATACGTTTTCCTCTCCTGTCTCTGTTTATTCCTGCGGTACCATAGCCAGCTTAGCGATTTCCTCCGTAAAGGTTCTGGTTATAACCTGGGGCCTTGTTATAATGGATCCCACTACCACACTGTAGCATCCGATCTCCAGAACTCTTCTCGCCTTCTGCGGGGTGTTGATGTTCCCTTCCGCAATCACGGGATGGTCCGTCTTTTCCAGTATCTGTCTTATCATTGCAAAGTCGTTTTCCTCTATCTGCTGTCCCGCACTCTGCGCCGTATATCCTACCAGGGTGGTTCCCAGGAAATCAAAGCCAAGCCGGTCCGCGTACAGTACCTCTTCCACCGTGGAACAGTCCGCCATCAAAAGCTGGTCCGGATATTTTAATCGGATTTCCTCCACGAAATCATCCAGCCGGATCCCTCCCGGCCTCCGGGCTTCGGTTGCATCCACCGCAATAATATCCGCTCCGGCCGCTGCCAGATCATCCACCTCCTTCATTGTCGGCGTTATGTAAACGGGACTGTCCGCATATTCTTTTTTCACGATTCCTATTATGGGAAGATCCACATTCCTTTTGATTTCTTCAATATCTTCCCTGCTGTTTGCCCGGATACCGCAGGCGCCCCCTTCCTCCGCCGCCTTTGCCATTCTTCCCATGATAAAGGAAGAATGCAGCGGTTCATTCGGAAGCGCCTGACAGGATACAATAAGTTTCTTATAAATCTGACTTATTTTCTCTGACATGTTATCCCCTTTCTTTTTACACCCACCTGATTACGGACGGCTTTTGAACCAATCTTTCTTCCGCCGAAAGATGCTATAGGATTATTATATTGATTTCCGGATTTCATTACAATTCGCAGCGTTCCTTTAGAAATTTCAATTCAAATATTTTACGTTTTATCTTTTTCTGTTAGTTTTCAGATGTATTTTTTAGTTATTTTGTATAATTTATGTTTTTTTAATTCGCATTCTGTCCTGTTCCCGGGTATAGAAAAACTGCTGCCCGGATCGTTCCGGGCAGCAGCCTGCTGTTCCTGTCTCTATTCATAAAATTCCCTGTCAAAACACGATTCTGTCATTTGGATCCTCTGTTTGTATTGCCGTCAGCGTATCTTGAAGCAATGCCGTTTTGTAATTGGAATCCATACCCATAAAAAAGCTGTAAATAATATCCGTCAATATCAACAGCGGAAACTGCGGGGATATATTATCCCCAAGGGACAGCCCGTCAATGGACGGTATAATCAGTACCTGCCGGAACAGCTCCTGGAGCTGTTTCCTTCGGTTGGATGTTATCAGGGTCACTCCTACATTCCGCAGCTTCGCCGCTTTTAATGCCCCGAGAACTTCCTTTGTTTCACCGCTCAGGCTCATACCTATCACCAGATCCTCAGGCCTTGCCAAAACCGCCTGCATCTGCATCAGATGGGGGTTATCGATTACCTCCACCTGGAGACCGAGCCTCATAAAACGCAGCTTAAACTCCAGCGCCGCGCAGGCGGAACTTCCCAGGGCAAATATAAAAACCCGCTCCGCCTTGGACAAGGCCCGGCAGAATTCGTTGATTTTATCCGTCTCAAGCTTCCCGTTGAATCCCTGCAGAAGCTTCTGGTACGTATCAAGTATTTTCTGTACCACATCGTCATTGGTATATTTGGGCATATGAAAATTGATTTCATACATATACTGGAATTCCCGGTATCCGGAAAAACCGATTTTCTTGGCAAACCTCGACAGGGCGGTTTCAGAGACATGCAGCTGTTTACTCAACATTTTTGCAGAAAAATCCTGTTTTTTCTGGTTATCCAGAAAATAGCCGGCAATCAGCTTCTCCGTATCCGTCATCTCCTGATAGTGGATACGTATCCGTTCCAGGATATCCTGATAGTAAATATTCATGCTTATACCTCTTGTATATTGCAGGCGCGCCTCTGCGATACTGTATTAATCAGCCGCCGGAAAAGAACCTCTACCCTTCCTCCGCCGCCATATCAAGCGCGGCCCTCAGTACTTTATCCATGTCATAATACCGGTACTGGCCCAGCCTTCCGCCAAAAAGCACGCGTTCTTCCTGCCGTGCCAGCTCCTGGTATCCGGCATACAGCGCCGTATTTTTATCATCGTTCACAGGATAATAAGGCTCATCCCCCGGTTTCCATTCCGCAGGGTATTCCCTTGTTATGACGGTCCCGTGCTGTGTTCCGAATTCAAAATGCTTATGCTCAATAATCCTGGTATAAGGAACGGCTTCATCGGTATAATTCACCACCGCGTTTCCCTGGTAATTATCCTCTTCGGGAAGCTCCTCCGTCTCAAAACGCAGCGAACGGTATTCCAGCGCTCCCAGACTGTAATCAAAATATTCATCTATCATGCCGGTATACAGGACTTTGTCCCATGTATCCGGAGTCTTGTTTTCCTCATTCTGCTTCAGGAAATCCCGGTAGCTTATGCCGGTACGTACCTCCGTGCCTTTCAGCATTTCAGCCACAATCGACGTATAGCCGCCTTTGGGTATCCCCTGATAGGGATCATTAAAATAATTGTTGTCATAACGGAACCGGAGCGGCACGCGCTTAATAATAAAAGCGGGCAGCTCACGGCAGTCCCTTCCCCACTGCTTCTGCGTATAACCCCTGATTAATTTCTCATATACATCTTTTCCCGCCAGGGAAAGCGCCTGTTCTTCCAGATTCCGGGGTTCCCCGATATCCAGGCTGGCTATCTGATCCGCTATTATTTTCTGTGCTTCCGCCGGGGTACGGATTCCCCACATCTTACTGAAAGTATTCATATTAAAAGGCAGGTTATAAAGCTCATCCTTATACACTGCAACCGGCGAATTGATATAGTGGTTGAACTCTGCAAACTGCCCGATATAATCCCATATTTCCTTGTCGGAGGTATGAAAAATATGGGCACCGTACTTATGTACCTGGATGCCCATACTCTCTTCCGTGTAGATATTTCCGGCAATATGGTCTCTTTTGTCAATCAGCAGGCAGCGTTTACCGCTGCCGTACATCTCGTGTGCGAAACAGGCTCCGAAAAGCCCTGCCCCCACAATCAGATAATCATAATGCATGGAATCTCTCCTTCATTATTTTGCTTTGTATTTCTTAATCTGTACAAAGTCGTCCATCAGTCCGAGGATCTTGTCCCTGCCTTCCTGATTGAGCTTTACGTAATACTGCATTACGCGGTTCTCAAGAAGCTGCTCGCTGATGGTAGTGTCTCTTTCCAGAGAACTGAAATCTACCGGATTCAGGTTAAGTTTGTTACACATTTTGATAACGGTCCCATAGGCCATACCATCGATGCCCCGTTCCAGTGCCGTT
Source organism: uncultured Lachnospiraceae bacterium (assembly GCA_900548905.1). Classification (GTDB taxonomy): domain Bacteria; phylum Bacillota; class Clostridia; order Lachnospirales; family Lachnospiraceae; genus Eisenbergiella. The sequence goes on from URMK01000011.1 coordinate 103,514, forward strand.
ACCAGCGTACTGTAAGGGATCTGCATTTCTAATGCAAACTGCCTTACGCTTCTGTACTGGCTTAAAATTTCTTTTTTCAAGATCTGTGCTTTGGTCATTTCAAATCCCTCCATTACCTTTTAACCCTAAGGTTTTGCATTGTTAATTGTACACTATTTACCTTTCATTTTGCAACATATCTTTTGAAAAATAAACAAAATTTCGAATATTTTAAGAAATTGGTCATAATATGCTATAAAATTGCCATATGTGTTAAAAAAATTGTCGGTTGATGAAAAAACAGGGAATCAGAATAGCTTTTCCACCACGGAACGGGAAGTTACTTCATTGTTGTGCTTGCATGCTTCAAAATTTCTTTCGTAATATTCCTGGTAAAGCAGGTCCACGAGGTAGAGCTGGCTCATTTTGGCTTTCATGGAGCCGCCTTCCAGAGGGGCTTCGTTGGAGCCGCACAGGAGCACCGCATCGCTGTATTCGGTTAGCGGAGACTTACGGAAATGTGTGATACATACGATTCCGGCCCCGGCTTCCCTGGCGAGCTTTGCCACATGGATGTTGTCCTTGGTGGCACCGGAATAAGAAATGATAAGGATCAGGTCTTTTTCCGTGCACAGGGACGCTGCCATGGCCTGCATGTGGGGATCGGTGATGCAGCTTACTTTATTGGTCAGGCGCAGGAATTTGTTTCGGGCCTCCTCAGCCGTCAGAAGGCTGTCGCCAATCCCGAAAAAATAAACGTGTCCGGCATGTTCAAACATGGACAGCACCTTGAGGAAACTGTCCCGTTCCAGGAGCATGCAGGTCTCTCTGATGGCGTCGGTATGCTGTTTCATAATCCGTTCCGCCGCGGCGGCGAAGCTGTCTTTTTCTCCTTCGCGGCCTTCTTTTCCTGCCGTTTCCGAAGCGGCCTGGCATAAGGACACTTTCATTTTGAATTCCTGATAGCCTTTCAGCTTCATGGTACGGCAGAAGCGGTATACGCTGGCATCCCCAACTTCGCAGGCGTCCGCCAGCTCCGTGATGGACATGTACAGAACCTTTTCCTGATTTTCCAGCACATAATCCGCCACCTTTGTTTCGGCTTTGGTAAACTGGTTGTATGCGGCTTTAATCTGCAGAATAAAATTATCCTTGTTCAACCTTTCCTTCTCCTTTTCTCTCGTATCCCGGGGAAACGGGCCTGATTTCGGGTGACTTTTTTATTTTATATTTCATATTGAAAATATTTTTCATTTTATCTTGTTTCATTCTATATAAAATGATATGATTTTGTAAGAACAATGTCAATATATTGCATTCGCCAGAAAAGAGGGGTAATCATGTCAAAGTACGATGTATCACGTTTCCGGAACGTAACCGTTGCGCTCAACACACCGTTTGCCAAAAACGGCGATGTGGATCTGGCTGCTGCCAGAAGGCTCACGCGCTATTATATCGGAAAGGGGATTAAAAGTCTGTATGTATGCGGAAGTACGGGGGAGGGTTTTCTGCTGGACAGCCAGGAACGGATGGCTGTGACGGAGGCCGTGAAGGAGGAAGCGGGGGATGAAATGACCGTAATCGTCCATGTGGGATGTGCGGACACCCGGCATTCCGCGGAGCTGGCACGGCATGCGCAAAAAGCCGGGGCGGATGCCACCAGCGCGGTGCCCTGTGTGTATTACCGGCTGGGTGAGGAAAGTGTATACCGCCACTGGACAGCGATTACCGAAGCGGCGGATCTGCCCTTTTTCATTTATAATATCCCCCAGCTCACCGGCTTTCACCTTTCTATGGGTTTGTTTACACGCTTGCTTGCCAACGAACGGGTTGCCGGGGTAAAATGTTCTTCAGAGCCTTGTCATGATATCCTCCGTTTCAAACAGGCCGGAGGAGAAGATTTCATTGTTTTCAACGGGCCGGACGAGCAGTTTCTTGCCGGACGCCTCATGGGTGCGGACGCCGGCATCGGTGGTACCTACGGCGCTATGCCTGAACTGTACCTGAAGCTGGAGGAGCTGATCCGCCGGGGAGAAATCGAAAAGGCACAGAATCTTCAGGTAAAGGTCACTGCGTTTATTTACCGTCTGTGTTCTTTCCCTTCCATGCATGGTGCCTGCAAGACCATCATCCGTATGGACGGCGTGGATATCGGGGATCCCAGGCTCCCTTTCCTGCCTGTGGAGGAAAAGGATCCTGCCATCGTACAGCTTTATAAGGATATCCGCAGCGCGGTGGAAGAAACAGCGGACTGGTAAGGAACGAAGGACGGATAATACGAAGGACAGGAGAAAAGGATACACATGAAAAAGACGATTGTAGCTTTCGGGGATTCCAATACCCATGGGTATTGTTCGGAAACAGGAGGACGCTTTGACGAAGAGGAACGATGGACCTGCCTGCTGGAGAAGTATTTGGGGAAAGGATACCGTGTGATAGAGGAAGGCTTAAGCGGGCGGACCACGGTTTTCGAGGATCCTCTGTTTGAGGGCCTGAGCGGTCTGTCTTCCCTCTTTCCATGTCTGATGAGCCACGAACCGGTGGATCTTTTACTCATTATGCTGGGGACAAACGACACCAAGGCCCGTTTTGCCTGCAGTGCGGAAAATATTGCCAAAGGGCTGGAGCGTCTGGTTTATAAGGCGTTTTCTATTCAGGACGCCTGGCGGAACGAACCCAAAATACTGCTGGTAGCCCCTGCCCCTATTGAGGAGGGCTACGCCTCCACTGAAGTGGCAGGGGAAATGGGTTCCGGATGCGTGGAAAAGTCCCGTAAACTGGCTTATTGGTACGCGGACACAGCCAGGCGTCTGGGCTGCAGCTTCCTGGATGCGGGGAGCATCCCCGGTATGCACATGCATCCCAATGATTATATGCACCTGGACAGGGACAGCCATAAGCTCCTGGCCCTGGCCCTTGCTGAGAAAATTCCCTCGCTTTTGTAAGGCCGGCTATGACATCTGTATTCTCCAAAAGCTTCCGTACATATACGGATAAACGGGATCCTGCCCACAGGGGCCGGAACACAAAAAAGAGGCCATCGGCCTCTTTTTTTGTGTGTTTCTGCTATACTGCCGGCATCAGCCCCAGACACGGAAACGGTTGAAGCCTTCCTTCAGCCCTGCAATCGCTCCCGCCGCGTTGCCGGCCTTTCTGTTTTCGCCAAGGTAATCCGTATCCAGTACGATAGGATTGCCGTCCGGATCATCGAAAGGCGCCTCCACAAGACGTACCATTCCCAGCTTCTGCGTATCGATCACTTCCGTAGGGATGGAAAGCATTTCTTTTTCCACATTCATTTCCAGATACACCGCATCTCCATCAGGCACTATCTTCACCTGCGGATCCGACGGGCTGACATAGTTTTCTTTTTCCCTGTCAAAGGCAGCTGCCCCTTTCAGGTAAGCGTTAGCATTGATGTAAACCGGCTGTTTTACTTTTTCAAACATTTCCACATCGCCGTTGCCAAGAGCCAGAAGTTCTTCCACATACTCCTCCAGGGAAGTGCAGCTTCCGTTATAGTCGGTAGTTCCGGCTACGGACTGCTCGGTATAGGTTTTTGCACCCCCGATAAAAATGTTCTGGTATATCCGGTCATCCCCGCCGTATACAAGCGTGGTTCCCGCCACCTGGGTGGTGTGAGGGAAATGATAGGGGGTGGAACGGTTGAGCACAGGCTCCCTGCGCATGGTTCCGCAGCACAGGTTGTTCACATAAGCGCCGCCCTGGGCAATATTGTCAAAGTTATAATCGGATCCGAAAATATTGTTGTCCACCATGTAAGGGCCGTGGGTTACTTCCATCATCAGATCCCGGTCATTGTCATACATCAGGTTTCTGCTCACCCTGGTTCCCTGCGCCTGCCAGTCAAACCAGGCTCCCAGTGTGCAGTTATGGATGCGGTTATGGGAAACTTCCACATCAATGGCAGCATGCAGCTTGATTCCTGCTATTTCATAACCGAAATATTCATGCTTGACCGCGATGTTATAAATATGGTTGTCCGTAATCCGGCTGAAAACACAACCCATATGGCCTACCACACCGTTCTGTCCGCAGTCATGGATCACATTGTTGCGGATGATATGGGAACCGATTTTTTCCTTGCTCCAGCCAATCTGAAGAGCGCGGAACACGGCTTCCATCTGATACTGATAGCCCGGCTTGCGGTGTCTTCTGGTACACAGGTTATGGCCGGTGGAGGATTCCTTGCCGATGCTGATACCGCTGCATTTTGCATCATGGATTTCATTATTTTCTATAATCCAGCCTTTGCTCCAATGGGTTCCCAGAAGGCCGGGCTGATCTGCGGTGGGAGGCGTCCAGGGACATGCGGCCTGGGCCATTTCAAAACCGCGGACGGTAATATAGTTCATTCCCGGTTTTTCGGGATAGAAGCAGCATTTACGTACATTGATCTCCGCCAGTTCCTTATTGGGATCGGCCCCCTGGAAATTGGCATAAATAACGGTGTTTTCCGCCTCCACCTCTGCATACCACTGGTAAATGGTATCTTCCGGATGGAGAATCGGCTCGGTATGCTTTGTCCACGGGGGATTATATCCGTGGGTACGCATGACAGGATTCTTCACATCCGCAAGACAAGCGGCTTCATAAAAGGACTTTCCGTTCAGATACACATCTCCTGTGTGTATTTCATATCCTTCCGGGCCGTTGATACAGGGATAGAGAAACCAGTCGCCGACCAGCACTTCCGTATAAGGATTGTAATCCCCGAACAGGGAGTTGGGGACAACAGCCTTCCATACGGTTCCTTCCGTATTTTCCCAGTTTTGGATTCTTTCGGATCCTTTAATCACAACCTTTTCCCCTTCGGCTGCTTCATAGGTGATACGGCTGATATCGCTGTAACCGGTATGGGCGGGCTTTACCCATTCCCTGTATTCCCCTTCATGGACAATAACCCTTTCACCTGTCTCAGCAACAGCCGCCGCCCTGGAGATTGTCCGGAACGGATTATCCTTCGTCCCTTCGGCACGGTCACAGCCGTTTACTGATACATGATATTCTCTATTCATTGCGTCCTCCGCTCCGCCGCACAAGCGGCAATTTTACTTATACAGCTCAGACTTCGTATGCGCCGGGCGGAAGGAACGCCGGCACATGCGAAGTCTGAGCAGTTATCCAAAATCAGCATACAAAAATAGGATGGAAATTGCAAGGCAATATTTTGCAACAATTCATCACTTCTTGCTATGAGCGTAACCGTTCAGACAGCCCTTTGTGCCCTGCGGCATCCCCGCTTATACCCTACCCGGCACACAAAAACAGCCGGAAGCATATGCCTGCCTCCGGCTGTTTCCTTTTTTCCTATAGACCAAAATCTCCTGTTACGCTTAGTTCGAACGCTGGATTTCCAGCACCTTATAGGTAATGGTACCCGCCTGGGTCTCCACTTCCACCACATCGTCCACTTTAGCGCCGATGAGCGCTTTACCCACGGGAGATTCGTTGGAAATCTTTCCCTTCAGGCTGTTGGCCTCTGTGGAACCGACAATTTTATATTCCAGTTCTTCGTTATATTCCATGTCCAGGATTCTCACGCGGCAGCCGATGTTGATCTTCTCCAGATCCACCTCATCCTCTACCACCACTTCCGCATTCTTAAGGATCTTTTCCAGTTCTTCAATCCTGGCCTCGATATCCCTCTGTTCATCCTTTGCGGCATCGTACTCCGCATTTTCGGAAAGATCCCCCTGCTCCCTGGCTTCTTTGATTTTCTGTGCCACTTCCTGTCTTTTTACAACCTTCAGATTATGCAGCTCGTCCTCATACTTGCGAAGTCCTTCATACGTAAGGATATTTTTCTTTTCTTCCATTTCTCTCTCCCTTTCTTAACAAAGCTGTAACTGTTTGGTACCTCCACAGTTACACAAATCTTTTCGGTCCGTATCTCACGGCTGATTACAGGCATTTCCTGCCGAAGCAGGGCCAGCTTTGTGTTTATCATGAGAATATGGCAATGCTTTTCCACAAGCAATGCCATATTTCAGTTATTATTCAGCCATTCTCATCCATATAACGATATTCTGATATCCATTCCAGAAATTACATTCTTTTCGCAATACAATCCATCGCCGACTCTCAGTAACGGTTCGTATTATACCTTTTTCTCACATAAGTGTCAAGAAAATTCAGGGCACTCCTGTAACAAATATCCTTTCTTTTAGCCAAAAGCAGCCTTTCTTTTTCCGGATCGGAGGTCATATCCAGATAAAGCAGCTTTTCGGGCAGCCGGCGGAAAGGAATCCGGTAACCCGGACGCATATCAATACACACCCCGTCCGCAAAACCAAAAGAGGCCGCGGTCCCCCCGCATATGACCGGAAGGCCCGTATCCTGATAGATATGGGCATAATAAGGCACTTCTTCCTCCAGGGATATCTGCATGCCTTCCTTCTCCAAAATCCGGCTAATCAGCAGCAGGCCGTTCAGCCCTCCGTAATCCTCTCCCAGGAATGCCCTCAAACAGTCCGCTTCTTCCCCAATTTCCTCATAAAAGTCTTCTTTTCCGAAATCCGGCATTACCACGATCATACTCCGGCAGGATTTTTGCCCTTTCCAGAACAGCCGCATCAGCTCCGTATTAGGTACTTCCGGTCTCCATGGAAATACTTTCCGGATCTCGGGAGCCACCCATATTTCTCCCGAACCGGACGCAGCAGCGATCCATTCCGGAAGCCGTTCCTTCAGCTTTTCCGGCTTCTTCATCCAGCGCTCCGGAAGCATATAATAAGCTATTTCTGCCTCTTCCCCCGCCTCCCGCCAGATAAAAGGCCTGCTTCTCCGTAAAAATACGCTCCCCGGCCTGCTCCGCGCCACCGGTAACTGTTTTACTATTCCCCTGTCCCAGGGTAAAAATGCATTAATATATATCATGCTTAAGATTATGCAGCCCGCCATTTTTTCATGCAGCTTTTTTCCACCTGTGGGGTTCAGGTATCAAGCGAGGAACAGGGCCTCCAGTTCCTCCATGGTCTCCATCTCATTAATACGCTCCCGCAACCTGGCGGAATGCGGATATCCCGCCGTATACCAGCACACATGCTTGCGCATCTCCCGGATGGCCGTGAACTCTCCTTTATATTCCGTCAGAAGGGCCGCATGGCGCAGCATCATAGCCCGCACCTCTTCTATGGGAGGTTTGGAAAGCAGTTCTCCGGTTTCCAGATAATGGATGATCTGTCGGAAAATCCAGGGGTTGCCTCTGGCCGCACGCCCGACGAGAACCGCATCGCAGCCGGTTTCCTTTTGCATCCTTTCGGCGGCTTCGGGGCTGTTCACATCCCCGTTTCCAATGACCGGTATGCCCACCGCCTGCTTTACCCGCGCAATACAGTCCCAGTCCGCCTTTCCGGCGTAATACTGCTCTCTGGTCCGTCCGTGCACGGCAACGGCCGCCGCCCCGCTTTCCTGGGCAATATGGGCTATCTCCACAGCATTGGCATGCGCTTCATCAAAGCCCTTCCTGATCTTTACCGTAACCGGCTTATTCACCGCCCGTGCCACTGCGGATATGATCTTCCCCGCCAGCACCGGATTTTTCATGAGGGCGGATCCTTCCCCGTTATTTACCACCTTGGGGACGGGACAGCCCATATTGATGTCCAGGATGGAAAAAGGGCGTTCCTCTATCCTTTTTGCCATTTCCGCCATCAGTTCCGGATCGGATCCGAAAAGCTGAAGGGATACCGGACGTTCCTTTTCATGGATTTCCAGCAGTCCCTCCGTATTTTTATTGTTATAATAAATGGCTTTGGCGCTTACCATTTCACTGCATACAAGGCCGGTGCCCATCTCCCGGCAAAGCAAACGAAATGGCAGGTCTGTTACGCCTGCCATGGGTGCCAGAAAAACGCCGTTTTCCAACGTTACATTTCCTATCTGTACTTCCGCCATGTCCTCTACCCTATTGTTATCTGTTCTTTTCGTATATACAGCGCAGCCCTTCCAGGGTCAGTGCGCTGTCATAAATATCAATGGAATCCGTTTCATCCGATATGATCCGGCCCAGGCCTCCGGTTGCCACTACCTTCATATCGGCAATTCCCGTCTCTTTTTTAACCATGTTTACAATATATTCCGTCTGCCCGATCTGACCGAATACCAGTCCGGCCTGCATGCTGGAAATCGTTTCCTGTGCCAGGATGCTTTTCGGTTTTTTAATTTCCACCATAGGGAGCTTTGCGGTATCCTCCCACAGTGCCTTGGCGGACATGCGGACTCCCGGGGCCGTAATTCCTGCGGCAAAGCAGCCGTCCCCCGTCACGTAGTCATAGGTGGTCGCCGTCCCGAAATCCAGCACCAGCACAGGCCCGCCGTATTTTTCATAAGCAGCTACCGCATCCACGATACGGTCCGGTCCGATTTCCTTGGGATTCTCCGTAATAATACGGATTCCGGTTTTCGTCCCCGCTCCCACTATGAGGGGAGGCGTCCCCAGATATCTGGTAATACCGCCCACCAGGGAATGCATGATGTTGGGAACAACACTGGCCACAACGGTCCCCTCTATCTGTTCTTTGGAAATCCCGTCAAACATCAGAAGCTGCCTGATATTCATCCCATACTCATCCGAGGTATGGGGCATTTTGGACATCATACGGAAGGTGGTCACAAGTGTTTTCCCCTCGTATACGCCAAAGGTTATATTGGTATTACCCACATCGATCACTAATATCATTCGCTTATCCCACCTTCCTCATCCAGAAAATCAGCCACATTCTCATGCAGCACCATCGCCCTGTAATAAAGGCTTAAGGACTCCAGCAGTTCCCTTCTTCTCCTTCGGATTTCCCCCAGCAAAAGGCCGCTGCTCACCTCATCGTACAGAAAATCTTCTTCCGCCGCCGTTGTTTCCAGCGTCACACCGCCGTCCTGCTCAAACAATACGGTAAAAATGCCGCCCACATCCTCGGTGTACAGCACACACAGGATATGAAGCTCCTCCTGCACAGACTGCGGAAGCTTATTAAATTCCGGATTAAAATAATATTTCTGTTCATAGGAATTGGCACCGCACAGGACAATGCGTCCATCCCGGGTGTTTCCCGTATTCCAGCTGTTTTCCCCGCCTGTCATTTTCTTCCTGTCACTCATCCTTACTCCATCTGCCCCGCGGCCCGCTTTGTTCTCTATACATATCCGTAAACGCCACGCACGGACACCTCTCCTGCATAGACCTTTACCAACTCTCCCTGCTTTGTTTCCACCAGAAGCTCCCCTTTTTCGTTCACGCCCCTGGCAGTCCCGTCGAATTCCCCTTTCGGATCAAGGACACGCACCGGGGCGTCCTTATTCAGCAGGAATCTGTGATAGGAGGGAAGCAGCCCGGTCAGGTTCCACGTTTTCCGGAAGGCCCCGTAAGCCTTTTCGAAATGATCCATCACGGACACCAACAGGGCGGATCGGGAGATTGTCCCTCCTTTTTCCAGCTTCAGGGAAGACGCCGTCCTGCGGATCTCCTCCGGGAACTCTTCCTGGTTTACGTTAATGCCGCAGCCGATTACCACATAATGGATATAATCCGGCTCGGCGCTCATTTCGGTCAGTATCCCGCATATCTTCTTTCCGGAAAGCACAATGTCGTTGGGCCATTTGATTCCGGCCTCCAGTCCCAGCTCCTCCACGGCCTCCGCCACGGCAAGAGCCATTACCAGCGTGAGCATGCAGGCCTGATCCGGACTGCAGTCCGGCCGGAGAAGAAGGGAGAAATACAGGTTGCAGCCCTGGGGAGAACTCCAGTCCCGTCCTCTGCGGCCTCTTCCTGTTTTCTGGCAGTCGGTTACCACCAGCGTTCCTTCCGGCGCACCGTCCTCCGCGGCCCGTTTGGCATCCACGTTGGTAGAACCCGTGCTGGGGTAATAAAGCAGGCTGCTGCCTGCCCAATGCCCTTCTCCTCTGATCCGAAGCCTGCTCCCCAGCTCGATCTGCCCTATCACATCCGGGGAAGCTTTCAGACGGTAGCCCTTGTTCTGCACCGCCTCGATTTCATAGCCTTCCTCCTTCAGCTGGTTGATCGCCTTCCAGACTGCCGTCCTGGATACGCCGAAACGGCTGCACAGCTCCTGTCCCGATATATATTCCCTGCCTGTCGGTTGTCTTTCTCCGACCGGCCGGCCGGCCGGGCCGGCCGCGGTATTTTCACCGGCCATACGCTCCCGAAGCAGCGAAAGAATTTCTGATTTCATGAAACTGTAAGCTCTCCTTTACCGGTTCCTGTGTCAGAATTCATAGCCCAAAGTGGCCGCCATAACCGCTTTAATGGTATGCATCCTGTTTTCCGCCTCATCAAACACAACAGAAGCGGAGGATTCAAAGACCTCATTGGAAACTTCCATTTCGTTGATTCCGAATTTTTCTCCGATTTCCTTTCCTATCCTGGTGTGCAGATCGTGGAATGCGGGCAGGCAGTGCATAAAGATGGCATTCCCTGCGTTTTCCATGATTTTGCGGTTAACCTGATAGGGGGAAAGAAGACGGATACGCTCTTCCCAGACATAATCCGGCTCGCCCATGGAAACCCAGACATCAGTACAGATCACATCCGCGCCCCGCGTCCCTTCCATGGCATCCTCGGTAAGCGTAATGCTCCCGCCAGTCTGTGCGGCTATCGCCCTGCACTGCTCCACAAGCTCTCCGGAGGGGAAATACTCCGCAGGCGCACAGGCGGTAAAATGCATCCCCATTTTGGCACAGGCCACCATGTAGGAATTTCCCATGTTGTAACGGGTATCTCCCATATATACCAGCTTCACGCCCTGTATCCGTCCCAGATGTTCGCGGATGGTCAGCAGATCCGCCAGCATCTGGGTAGGATGGAATTCATTGGTCAGGCCGTTCCATACAGGCACGCCGGCATATTGTGCCAGTTCTTCCACAATATCCTGCCCAAAGCCCCTGTATTCGATTCCTTCGTACATTCTTCCAAGCACTCTTGCCGTATCGGCAATGCTTTCCTTCTTACCTATCTGGGAGCCGGAAGGGTCCAGATAGGTAGTGCCAAGCCCCAGATCATGGGCGGCCACCTCAAAGGAACACCTTGTCCGGGTACTGGTCTTTTCAAAAATAAGAGCTACATTTTTCCCCTGGAAACAGTTTACCGGAATTCCTTTTTTCTTTTTTTCCTTCAAATCCGCTGACAAGTCCAAAAGATAGGTGATCTCCTCCGGGGTATAATCCAACAGCTTTAAAAAATGACGTCCTTTCAGATTCATAGTATTCTCTCCTTTCGTCCCGAACTACGTTTCCCAGAGCCGGAAAGGCTCTGACGAAAAAGTCTCACATCCGCTTCTTCTTTGATGTGAGACCTTTCTCCGTCTATTCACGCATGCTTTTTATAACTGTTCAGTCCCCTTCACAGTTACTTTTTTATCCTTCTCCCTCTCAGGCGTTCAGTACTTCCTTTGCGGAAGCAAGCATTCCTGCCATACCCTGAATTTCGGAGGGGATAATAATCTTGGTTGCCTTACCGTCCGCGGCCTTTTCAAAGGCTTCCAGACTCTTGATCTTCAATACCGCATCGTCCGCACCGGCTTCTTTAATAAACCGGATACCATCGGCAGTAGCCTGCTGTACCTTCAGTATAGCCTCAGCTTCCCCTTCTGCTTCCCGGATCATCTTCTCTTTTTCCGCTTCCGCATGCAGGATTGCAGACTGCTTTTCACCTTCTGCTTCCAGAATAGCGGACTGCTTCTTACCTTCCGCCACAAGGATGGTGGATTTCTTCTCACCTTCCGCACGCAGGATGGACTCACGTCTTTCACGTTCCGCCTTCATCTGCTTCTCCATGGCATCCTGGATGGCTGCCGGAGGAATGATATTTTTCAGTTCCACCCTGGTAACCTTAATGCCCCAGGGATCGGTAGCCACGTCCAGGGACGCGCGCATTTTGGTGTTGATGGTCTCTCTGGAGGTCAGTGTCTGATCCAGCTCCAGATCACCTATAATATTACGCAGGGTGGTAGCTGTCAGGTTTTCAATCGCCATGATGGGATTTTCCACACCATAGGTATACAGCTTGGGATCCGTGATTTGGAAAAATACTACCGTATCAATACGCATGGTAACATTATCCTTGGTGATAACCGGCTGGGGAGCGAAATCAACCACCTGCTCCTTCAGATTCACTTTTCTGGCAATTTTATCAATGAAAGGCATTTTCAGCTTAAGCCCCACGCCCCAGGTCCCCTGGTAGGCGCCCAGCCTTTCCACAACATATGCCTGCGCCTGGGGTACAATCTTGATACATGACGCCAGCAGGATAATGATAAGTACAAGAATAATCAACAACACAATTGCTCCAGTCATACTACATTTCCTCTCTTCTCTCTTCTACGATTAGTTTTACTCCGCTGATGGCCCGGATTATAACGACGGTTCCCTTGGGGATCTTTATCCCGTCCATCACGCATCTTGCCGTCCATTCCTGTCCGTTGACGCTTACCGAACCTGTGGCCGGGAGATTGTCAATTTCTTCCGTAACCACTGCCTGTCGGCCTATCAGGCTTTCCGCATTAGTCCGGATCCGGTCTTTGTTAAAATACTTCATGGCAATCGGCCTGGTAAACAGCAGCAATACCACCGATACGATAAGAAACAGCGTAATCTGCACATACAGCGGTGCATTAAATGCCGCCGCTATGATTGCGACGAAAGCGCCGCCTGCAAACCAGATAGTGGTAAGCCCCATGGTAGCAATTTCCACGGCCACCAGAATTATCAGCAGAATCAGCCAGAATACGACCTGGTTCATACATAGCCCTCCTTTTCGGCAAGTGTAAGCATGCTCCTTTCCGTAAGGGAAAGGATACGCTTAACGCTTTCCTCCATAATACTATAATGACAAAAGATATTCAATCTTTTTACGGCAGGGAAATTTTAATATTTTGAAAAGGAGCCGTAAAATACGGCCCCTCACCACATTACTTTTTCGGATTTTATTTCGTTTTTACCAGAAAACATGGTTTCCTATCACGATCCCGTCCCGGCTTCCCGCCCGGCGGAAATGGGTGGCATTCCCTACATTGGTCACACCGCTGAGGGCTTCATTTGCCGCCTGCAGGCAGCTGCTCTTGATATTCCCGCCGGATAAAAGCGAGGCCACTTTTCCGGATCCTGCGGGACCGAACTGTCCGGACGCATAGATGACGCCGGATACCGTGCCGGGATAGGATCCGCTCCTCACCCGGTTAAGCACCACCGCTCCCACCGCAAGCTGGCCCTCGTAGCTCTCTCCTCCGGCCTCACATTGAATCAGTGCTGCAAGAAGCTGGGCATCGCTGGTGCCGGCAGGTACCGCGCCGGCATTCTCTTTTTTCGTCTCCCCGCCGGAGGCTGTTGTCATTGACCGGCCTCCCTTGGATGCCGCCGTACTTGCGGCAAGAATCTGTGTCTCCGCCGCTTCCCTTGCGGCAATTTCCTCCAGGGTCTCACCGCTGTCCACTTCAAAATCCACGGTAACATAGTCGGCGGAAATATAGCCGGTACGTCCTTCATAATCAATAGCGGCCCATTCGTCGCCAAGATGGATACCGTCACTGTATTCAAGTTCGCTTTCCCCCACTACTTCAAAGCTCTCTCCTTTAGCCGCCAGGGCATACACCCCCGCATCCGCCGCAGGCTCCTTCCGGATACGCAGGGTATCCCCGGTTACGGTAGCCATTGTCCTGCCCACCTGTCTGGCTTCCTTAACGGCGTCTTCTTCAAAAAGAAGATATTCATCCTTGGCCCAGCCTACCAGCCCGCCGGACTCCAGCCTGGTCCAGCCGTCTTTTCTTTCCAGAATCGTACCGCCGCAGTCCGCGTACAGATACCCGATCCTTTCCGACTCCTCGTCCGGCTCCTCCCTGACATTCAGCGTATAGGTCACATTGGTCATAACCAGTCCTGTATCTTCTTCCGGCTCTTTCCTGGTCTCCTTCGCCGGCTTCCTGCCCACACTTACGGACAAGGCGGCTTCGCCAGCAAAGCCGTTTTCCAAAACAGCCTGTTCCACAACCGCTGTATCGTCTTCTTCAGGAACCGTATCCTCGTCGAGGATAGCTGCCACACCTGCTCCCGGATTCTCCCCGTTCCCCGGCTGCGCCATCACTTCCGTCCCGGAAGCAAAAGCAAATACCGCAAAGAGCAGCCATGCCCTGAGAAAAGGAAAATGAATCCTCTGTTTTGTTTGCTCTTTCATAGTATAACCCCTGTCAGGTGCTTTCACACCTTCTCTCATAGAATCTCCCATAACAGCTCACACAAGCCTGAACCGTTATAACCTCCCGCATATCCCGTTACAAAACCGAAGCCATCCTGCTTCCATTATTTGTATATATTACAGACATGTTAACAATTGTTGCAAATTTTGTCAAGATTTGTTAAAAAATACTGTAAAATCCGTATTATGGATCGTAAGCGGTTACCCTATTTCCGGCTGTTGTTAATCCGTTTTCCTTCCCTCGTTTCCTCTTTGCAGGCGGCCGGAAAACAAAAAGCCATCAAAAAACGGCGGGACTGTTTATACAATCCTGCCGTTCATTCTCTTCCGATGTATGGTTAATAACTTTTCAGCGGCAGGCGGTTTTAAATAGATTTTTGCCTGCAACTGTGAAGGTACCGGACAGTTACTATGCTTAATAGAAAACATGGTTGCCGATAATCTGGCCGCTTCTTCCGTTTGCCCTTCTGAAATAAAGCTTATCGCCTACCGGGGCAGAACCTGCTATAGCTTCCACAGCCGCCTGCCTGCAGGAAGGACTGATATTTCCGGTTGACAGTGTTCTGGAAAGTGTCCCGTTCCTTACCGGGCTGAACTGTCCGGCGGCATAGATCACATCCGGAATGCTGCCGGGATGGCCGGCTGCTTCCACACGGTTCATCACCACATTTCCTACAGCCACCTGGCCCACATAGGATTCCCCGCCCGCTTCACACTGAATCAGCGCGGCAAGAAGCTCCACATCCTGGGAGGTAACTCCGGCCTGGGCTATCACTGCCTGCTGGGCCGCCTGTACAGCGGCTGCCTGGGCTTCTTCCGCCGCCTTCCTGGCGGCTTCTTCCGCGGCTCTCTGGGCTTCTTCTGCCGCTTTCTGTGCGGCTTCTTCCGCCGCTTTCCGGGCTTGTGCCGCCGCTTTCTGCGCCGCTTCTTCCGCCGCTTTCTGGGCTTGTGCCGCCGCTTTCTGCGCCGCTTCTTCCGCCGCTTTCTGGGCTTCCGCCGCTGCTTTCTGCGCGGCTGCGGCGGCCTTTCCAGCCGTTTCCTGTGCGGCTTTCTGTTCCTCAGCCGTCTTTCTCAGGGTATCTTCCTCTGCCTTTTTTGTGGCTTCTGCCGTCTGTTGTCCGGCAGCCGTCTGTGATTCTTCCGGCATTTTTGCAGCGGACTCATCTGCCGCGTTCTGCTTTTCTCCGGAAACCTCTTGCTTCTCTTCCGTCTGTTCTATCTGCTCTTCCGTATTGCCCGCAGCTTCTGTCGCCTCCGGGCTGTCCGGCACGATATCTTGCGTTGTATCACTGCCGTTTGTCAGGTGTTCACTCTCCACCCAGCCGGTAATCCCACCGACCTGTACCTTCGTCCAGTCCTCTTCGTGTCCCAGTACAACTGCCTGTGTACCGGAAAGCGTAATCAGTACCGGAGAGGTCTCATCAGCTTCTGCATGGACATCTGCCACACTGGCACTTTCAACCAGCATAACACCATTTGCCATAGCGGTTGTTCCGCATGCGGAGCTGAGCACCATAATACCTGTCAGCCATCCGGCAGCATGCTTGCACAACCTTCTGCCATTTGTGTTCATAAATAACCTCCGTTTTTATTGTCCCCCGGGTCAGTGGGAACATTTTCACAATTGTTACAAACTTGTTAACAAATGTTACGTTTGATATCATACCAACATTATTCCCATTTGTCAACCCCTTGATACAACAGGCTAAAAACAAGGATTTTCGACCTTTTTTTATCTTTTATACACTATTATAAAATTTATTTTTTATTTTATTACGTTCATTTTTTACATTGTATCGCTATAATTTTTACATTATTTTCATTTTTCCTTAATTTTTAACAGCAAAAAAGTTGCTGCCTCGTATTTATTTCTACGCAAGGAGCAACTTTTCTTAAGAAATTATTTAGATAATTATATAATTGTTACAAATATTACATATTATTTTATCTTTTTCCACCGTCTGTCATAATCCGCCTCTGTCTGGCAGCTTCATACATCAGAATTCCTGATGCCATGGCGGCATTGAGGGATTCCACTTTTCCGGCCATGGGTATTTTTATGTAGGTTCCCGCCAAAGCCGCAGTTTCTTCCCGGAGGCCGTTTCCTTCGTTTCCTATCAGGAAAGCGCTTCCTTTGCAGTAATCCTCCTGGTCATACCACCGTTCCCCTTTCAGATGCGCGGCAAAAACCCGTATCTCTTTTTTATGCAATACCGAAATAATATCGGCAAGGGAGGGTACGTACACAAACGGTACCCGGTAGATGCTCCCCATGGTGGAACGTATGGTTTTGGGGTTATAAATATCAGCGGTTTCCCGGCTCATAATCACTCCATCCACCCCTGCCCCCTCACCGGTGCGCAGGATAGTCCCCAGATTCCCCGGGTCCTGGATATCCTCCAGAAGCATGAGAAGGGGATTCTTCCCCTGCAGAAGGCTTTCCGGCGTGCAGGACTTTTGTCTCATAACACAGAGGATTCCCTGGGGTGCGGCGGTATCACACATCTTCCGGAACACCTCCTCCGATACCTGCTCCACCGGCAGGCGGCTCAGCTTTTGATCACAGGAAGGATTGCGGAAGCCTTCTGCCGTATATACCTCTTCGATATCCCCGTCCGGCGCTTCCAGGAACATTTTCACGCCCTCCACCACATATTTGCCCTCCTGTCTGCGCTCCTTAGCTTTCTGGTTCAGCGCAGCCACTTTTTTGATACGGGTATTGGATGCCGATGTAATCATTTCCTTCTCCTTTTACAACTGTTTGGACAGCTTCTTGGCTGTTTCATGGGAAGCAAGAACGATGAGGTGCTCCCCTTCCTCTATATAATCATCCGCAGAGGGCATAATCTGGGACTCGTACCCCTCCCGCTTAATGCCGATTATGGTTACCCGGAAACGGGCCGCTATATTGGATTCCCGTATGGTTTTCCCCACCCATTCCTTCATGGGGCTAATTTCATAAATCCCATAATGGGAAGAAATCTCGATATAATCAAATACGTTATCCATGCTGTATTTTGCGGCACAGCGTTCCGCAATATCCTTCTCGGGATAAATGACTTCATCCGCGCCGTTGCGCAGAAGGAATTTTGCCTGGATATCCCTTGTGGCCTTGCTGACCACATGCTTTCCGCCCATTTCCTTCACCAGGCTGGTGATCTCAAGGCTGCTCTGGAAATTGGTTCCGATACATACGAATATCACGTCGAAATTCCCAATTCCAAGGCTGCGCAGCACCTCCGGGTTGGTACAGTCCCCGATTTTGGAACTGGTGGCATAAGGCACCAGGCCCTCCAGTTTTTTCTCATCCACATCAATGATCATCACATCGTTATCCAGATCAAGAAGATTGGAAGCCAGGTGCTGCCCAAAGCGTCCCAGGCCGATTACAAGCATAGATTTCATGGTTCGTATAAACCTCCTTCGTATTATCCCGGGGGGGAAACCTTATCCCACCACTATTTTTTCCACCGGTTGTTTAACCGGCGGTTCCGGTTTACTCCTGGCAAATACCAGTGTAAAGGTAAGGCTTCCCAGCCTGCCGCAGTACATCAGCAAAATAATCACAATCCGGGATACCGGAACAAGCTCCCTTGTGACGCCCGTTGTCATACCCACGGTACCGATGGCGGAAAAAACCTCAAAAAGGGTATCTGTAAGCCCCAGGGGCTGTACAGCCATGATGATCAGGGCGGCCATTACGGCAAGTCCCAGATCGATGGTGACTATGGCACTGGCCTTTTTCACCGCATCCTCCTCCAGCCGGCGTCTGAGGATATTGACCCCGTGCGTGCCCCGGATCATAGCTATGGTAGAAAGCACCATAACCACAGCCGTGGTCACCTTAACGCCGCCTGCGGTGGAACCCGGACTGCCGCCGATGAACATCAGTACCATGGTGAGGAATTTGCTGGACTCCTTCAATGCTGCGGTATCCACACTGTTAAAGCCTGCCGTCCTGGGGGTGACCGAACTGAAAAGAGCGCCCAGTATCTGTTCTTTTCCGCTCATTCCCGCAAGCACATTATCCCTCTCCAGCAGGTAAAAAAGGAAAGCGCCCCCGAAAATCAGCACGGAAGTGGTTATCAGCACAATTTTACTGTGCAGAAGATATTTTTTGAAATGCAGCCCGTTCCGCTGGATGTCATCCCAGACGAGGAAGCCGGTTCCTCCGGCAATGATAAGAGCCATGATAGTGAGGTTCACCAGGATATCCCCTTCATAGGCCACCAGGGAGCTGTAAGCTCCGTTGATTCCCATCAGATCAAAGCCCGCATTGCAGAACGCGGAAACCGCATGGAAAATACCCATATAGCAGCCTTTTACCAGGCCGAATTGGGGAACAAAACGCAGGGACAAAAGCAATGCCCCGGTCATTTCAAAGGCAAAGGTGCCCATGACAATTTTCCGTACCAGCCTCACCACGCCTGCCAGTTCCATGGTACTCACACTTTCATGGATGGCGGTCCTTTCCTTGAGACCGATTTTCTTTTTCATTACCACCGCAATATAACTGCCGATGGTGATAAAACCAAGTCCTCCAATCTGGATTAACGTCAGGATGACCAGCTGTCCGAAAAGGCTCCAGTTCTGGTAAGTGTCGGCTACCACCAGCCCCGTTACGCAGGTGGCTGAGGTGGCGGTGAAAAGCGCATCCAGGAAAGGCATGGCTTCCCTGCTTCTTGTGGCAAAAGGCAGGCTGAGGAGCAGCGCGCCGATTACTATTATTAGTGCAAAGCCAAGGGCCAGCATTCTGGTATAAGGCATTTTTTGTTTCTTTTTAGTAAGCATAAGATTCCTCTGACAAACAGGAAGGCGCCGGTTCCCACCGAACGCCTTTATTTTTTGGGAAATCCCCGTCCTGCGGGGTATCCGTTATGTTGATGCCGCCCGCTTATAATGCAAGCAGCTTGCTGATTTTGTATTCATATTCCGGTATATCCTTCTGCATCGCCAGGGCTTCCTCAATGTCAAAATCCCGGAACTCGCCGTGGCGGTAGCCTACCACCCGGTTTGTCTTTCCTTCGCAAAGGATATCCGCCGCAAGGCAGCCCATAATGGAGGCGTAATACCGATCCTTACAGGTAGGGCTTCCGCCCCTCTGCATATATCCCAGTATCGTCGCCCTGGTTTCCACACCGGTGGCGGCTTCGATTCTTCTCGCCATGGAGGTGGAATGGCCGATTCCTTCGGCATTGATGATCAGATGATGGGTCTTGCCCCGTTTTCTGTTGTTGATAATATTGTTAATGATATTCTGTTCATTAAAGTCGTATTTTTCGGGAAGCAGGATATCCTCCGCACCGTTGGCAACGCCGCACCACAGAGCGATATAGCCTGCATTCCTGCCCATAACCTCAATGATGCTGCACCGCTCATGGGAGGAAGAGGTATCCCTTACCTTATCGATAGCCTGCATGGCCGTATTCACAGCGGTATCAAAACCGATGGTATAATCGGTACATGCGATATCCAAATCGATGGTTCCGGGAAGGCCGATGGTATTGATTCCAAGGCGTGAGAGCGCCTGGGCACCCTGATAGGAACCGTCCCCTCCGATCACCACCAGGCCGTCAATTCCGTGCTTCCGGCAGATATCGGCACCCTTCTGCTGCCCGGCCTCGGTCTTGAATTCAAGACAGCGGGCCGTACCCAGTATGGTCCCGCCCCTCTGGATGATATCGGAAACACTGCGCGCCTGCATATCCACGATCTCTTCATTCAGCAGGCCCTGATAACCTCTTTTGATTCCCTTTACTGTAACGCCGTTGGTGATTGCCTTCCTGACAACGGCACGAATGGCGGCATTCATGCCCGGCGCATCACCGCCGCTCGTAAGTATTCCTATTGTCTTAATTGCCTTGGCCATGATTTATCCTCCAGTCTGCCGAATGCGGCATTCCAAGTGCTGTCCGGTGAAAATATCCCGTGATTACCTTAACTTTTGTTTTTATTTTAATCGAAATCCGTACTGTTTTCAATCTTTTTCTTTGCCGGGCGGCACTGCAGGACTATACAAGCTTAATGTTTCCTTCCCCGTACAGCCCTCCCAGCCGGGCGATCAGATCCTGATCGGCCCTTACGTTTCTATTAGGCGGCAGAGCCTTTTTGGCTTTCGGGTTTTCCACATAGATCACAACCCCGTCGTTTCCGTCCGATTCCGCCAGGATTTCCAGCAGCTGCTTTTCCGCAGCTTCGTATTCCTGCTTGGTGGGGAACTTGATCCAGAGAGTTTTGCGGATGTCGTCAAAGGCCTGGATGGACTCGCAGATAAGCTTGCCGTCCCTGTCTTCCTCCGCCGATACCCGGCCTTTAACAAACACCTTATTTTCTTCCGTGAGCTTTGCGCTTTCCTGCTCATATACCTTAGGGAACACAAGGACTTCAATACTCCCCACCAGATCCTCCAGGGTAAGGAAAGCCATTATTTTATCATTTTTGGTGTATTTGATTTTCTTCTCGGCGATCATTCCGCCCACCGTCACCCGTTCCTGGTCACGGACGTTCATTTCACCGGTTTCTTCGTCCATCATAAAATCTGCGGTAGTCCTGGTAATATGCTTTCTCCAGGTCTGTTCATACTCTTCCAGAGGATGTCCGCTGATATAAATGCCAAGGACTTCTTTTTCAAACCCCAGCAGCAGCTCTTTAGAGTATTCCCCCACATCGGGTAGACGAATCTCAAAATCACTTTTTTCTTCTTCACTCACCAAATCAAACAGACTCATCTGTCCCGCCAGGTTATTTTTCTTATTGTGCTGCTGGGAATCCATCATCTGCACAAATACGCCCATAAACTGCTTCCTGGTACCTCCCAGCCCGTCAAAGGTGCCGGATTTGATAAAATTTTCCACCGTCCGCTTGTTCACTTCGGAATCCGCCATACGGGTGACAAAATCCTGAAGGCTCAGGAAAGGGCCTCTAGCCGTACGTTCTTCGGTCACCGCATCGATTACCGGCCTTCCCACGCCTTTGATGGCCGTGAGCGCATAACGGATGGAACCGCCCGATACGGAAAAGCCGGCCTCTCCTTCATTGATATCCGGAGGCAGGATTTTTATCCCCATGCTGCGGCACGTCAGGATATATTCCGATACCTTGCCGGGATTGTCAATGACGGAAGTAAGCAGAGCCGCCATGAATTCCACGGGGTAATAATATTTCAGGTAAGCGGTCTGGTAGGATACCACCGCATAGCAGGCGGCATGAGATTTATTAAAGGCGTATTTGGCAAAATCCATCATTTCTTCATAGATAGTTCCCGCCACCTGCTCCGATATGCCGCTGCGGACACAGCCGGGAACGCCTTCTTCTTCATTGCCGTAAATGAAGTTGGCTCTTTCCTTCTCCATGACGGACTGTTTTTTCTTGCTCATGGCACGGCGCACCAGATCACTGCGTCCCATGGTATAGCCGCCCAGATCCCGCACGATCTGCATAACCTGCTCCTGGTATACAATACAGCCATAGGTCGGCTCCAGGATAGGCTGCAGCTGCGGGCACAGGTAGCTGATACTGGCCGCATTGTTCTTTCCCTTGATATACCGTGGAATGAAATCCATGGGGCCCGGACGATACAGGGAAATGCCGGCGATGATATCCTCCAGGTTCCGGGGTTTCAACTCCTTCATGAAGTTCTTCATCCCGCCGCTTTCCAGCTGGAACACGCCGTCGGTCCTTCCGGTCCCGATGGAATCCAGGACGGCCTTGTCGTTAAAATCAATATTATCGATATCCAGGCCGATATTCTTATCTTTTTTTATCAGATTTACTGCATTCTGGATTACCGTCAGGGTACGCAGCCCCAGGAAATCCATTTTCAGAAGCCCCAGCTCTTCCAGTGTGGTCATGGTAAACTGGGTGGTGATGCAGCCGTCCGATCCCCGGGAGAGGGGAACATATTCGTCCGCGCTGTCCGGGCAGATAACCACGCCTGCCGCATGCATGGAGGTGTGCCTGGGAAGTCCCTCCAGGCGCTTGCTCATGTCGACAAGCACTTTTACCTGCTCGTCTGTTTCGTAGAGCTTTCTCAGCTCCGGATTGGCCTGAAGCGCCCTGTCTATCGTGACATTCAGCTCGTTGGGAATCATTTTGGCAATACCGTCCACATAGGAATAGGGCAGATCCATTACCCTTCCCACGTCCCGGATTACCCCCTTGGCCGCCATGGTACCAAAGGTCACGATCTGAACCACCTTTTCGGCCCCATATTTCTTTCCCACATAATCGATGACCTCCTGCCGTCTTTCAAAACAGAAGTCAATATCGATATCCGGCATGGATACACGCTCCGGATTCAGGAACCGTTCAAACAGCAGGTTGTATTTAATAGGATCAATATTGGTGATTTTCAGGCAGTAGGATACAATGCTTCCTGCCGCAGAGCCTCTTCCCGGCCCCACCATGATATCATTGCTCTTGGCATAGTTGATAAAATCCCATACAATAAGGAAATAATCCACGTAACCCATGCGCCGGATAATATCCAGCTCGTAATCCAGCCGCTCCTTCAGCGTGCCGTCCTCCTCCGGATAACGTTCCTTCAGGCCGTCGCTGCAAAGCTTGTTCAGATAGCTCCAGGAGTCATATCCCGCAGGCACTTCAAAATGAGGCAGCTTTGTCACGCCGAACTCAATGTCCACGTTACAGCGGTCGGCGATATCCTGGGTGTTTTCCACGGCCTCCCAGGCATAAGGGAACAGCCCTTTCATTTCCTCTTCGCTCTTTACATAATACTGGCCGCCCTCGTACCGCATCCGGTCCTCATCCGCCAGCTTTTTAGCCGTCTGGATACACAGCAGGATATCATGGGGTTTTTCATCCTCCCGGTAAGTGTAATGTACGTCGTTGGTGGCTACCAGAGGGATGTCCAGCTCCTTGCTCATGGAAAGAAGGGCCGTATTTACCGTTCGCTGGTTTGGGATCCCATGATCCTGCAGTTCCAGATAATAATTCCCTTTCCCGAAGCAGTCCTGGTATTTCAACGCCGCCTTTTTGGCTTCGTCAATCAGACCTTTCTGGATATAACGGGCCACCTCGCCTGCCAGACAGGCGGAAAGGGCAATAATGCCTTCGTGGTAACGGTTCAGCACCTCCATATCCACCCTGGGTTTGTAATAATAGCCTTCGGTGAAGCCCTTGCTCACAATCTTCATCAGGTTTGCATAGCCGGTATTGTTTTCCGCCAGCAGCACCAGATGATAATACCGGTCGTCCCCGCCGGTCAGTTCCTTATCAAAGCGGGAGTTGGGGGCCACGTAAACCTCACAGCCTATGATCGGCTTAATCCCCGCTTCCTTGGCCGCCCGGTAGAAATCAATAACACCGTACATAACGCCGTGATCGGTGATGGCCGCGCTGTCCATCCCCAGCTCTTTTACCCGTTTCACATATTCTTTTATCTTATTCGACCCGTCCAGCAGACTGTATTCCGTATGGACGTGAAGATGTGCAAATGCCATGTATTACGAACTCCTTTCCCGGACAAACATGCCCTTGTTTTTTTCCATACCAAAGCGCTTCTGGAACCAGTCGCATTTACATAGGAAGGAATAGTACACATTCAGCCCGCAGCCGTGCATAGTTTCAAAGTTTCCCTGGCCCTTTGCCAGAATCACATCCGCCTCTTCCAGAAGGCATTTCGCTTCTTCTCCCACATAATCCAGAGGAGTTCCCGCCACACCGCAGCCGTTGTCCACAATCCTGGCCGCCTTATCAAGGCCGGTCTGCACCGCATCCTCCCGTGTGGCGTCGTTCAGAGCCGGTTCTCCCCGCACCAGTACGGTCAGTTCCAGCAGCGGATAGCGTTTTTTCAATTCCTCCACCGCCAGCTTATCACAGACCACCTCTCCGCAGTTATCGGTAACGTATACCAATTTCCGCGCTTTTTCCAAATCGGAAAGCATATCGTCATAGACCGTTTCATCCATGCTGTCCTCTGCGGCTTGTTCCAGCAGCTCCAGCAGGGTTTCCTTTTCCACCCGGCCCGCCATGCCGAAATCAATATAATTGGCGGCCCTGGCAAATACAAAAGCGGTATGGAGGGCATCCTCCCCCTTCTCCATCACGGAGCGAATATCCGGCTCCAGGGAAAGCATGAGCTCATTAAATTCTTTTTTTATCGCATCATAATCCGTAACCGGCCCGAAAATCTTCCTGTATTCCCCGTTTATCCTGTCCACCAGCACCGGTGCGGAATCCTCAGGAGCGCTTTCTGCAATGATCCGGGCCACCTGTCTCATAAAGGTGTCTCTGTCCTCTTCCCTTCCTTTATCCCTGACTCTCTCTTCCTGCCTGTCCATCAGACAGCGCATACAGGATGCACATAATCTCATAATAGTATCATACCTTTCTATTTTACATTTCATGCCGAACGGTTACGCTGAAATTACAATACCATGGACTATCCGATTTTACAATGTCAAATTGTATCCGTTTCTCCATGGGTGCAGATAAAAAAGTTTGGCGTGGCCCGCCCCCGCTTCCCTGTACGTCCTGCTGCCCTGCAAGGATTCCTGTAAGGGGCGTTATAAGCACGCCGGTCCTTAG
>URMK01000012.1 GCA_900548905.1 uncultured Lachnospiraceae bacterium
TCTGTCTGTCTGTCTGTCTGTCTGTCTGTCTGTCTGTCTGTCTGTCTGTCTGTCTGTCTTGAATTATATCGCGTCTGCTCATATTGTCAACCCCCTTGAGAAATTTCTTGAAGCCGCCGTGCGCTTGTGCTTTTATACGTGAGCTGGGGCGCGTCCCAGCCCTGCGCCCGCTGATGGGCCGCTGTGGGCCCTGCCAGGGCATTTACCTTCAGGCACAGCTCTTCCAGACGGTAGGGCTTGCCGATGAAGCCCCGCGCGCCGCTCTCCACCGCCTTGTCCGCCGTGCCCTTGTTGCCGGAGAGCACCAGCACCCCGCCCACCAGGGTGCGCAGCTCCGGCAGGAACGACAGGCCGTCTCCGTCCGGCAGGTCGATGTCTAAAATCGCCAGCTCCGCCGGTTCGCCAGCCAGCCGTCTGGCCTCCACGATGCCGCGCGCCACGCGCACCGCGTAGCCCTTCCGCACCAAAATCTGCCGGTTGGCGGCGTTCACATTTTCATCGTTCTCGATCAGAAGGACGACTGGTTTTCGATTCAGCATCATCCCCGCCTTTCCTTTTGAAACACACTATAATACGTAAAAACAGGAAGCCACCATCGTGACTTCCTGTTTTTACGGGGCCTTGTACCCCCACACACATTATAGCACAGTCAAGCGGCAAAAACGAAAAGGTTTCCAATTTGTAACGATTTTTTTGAAAATTTATTTTTCCCGCTCAAAGCAATAGCCCACGCCCCACCCGGCGGTGATGGTATAGCCGCTCCCCTCCAGCTTTTTGCGCAGCCGCGAAACGGTGGTTCTCGCCGTGCTTACGCTGCCGTTGGAGGGCAGCTTCCACACTGTTTCATACAGCCGCTCCGCCGAAATGCCCTCGCCCTCATGCTGCATCAGATAGCAGAGGGCGGCGAACTCGCGGGGCTTAAGCAGGATGTCCTCCCCGTGCAGAAACGCCCTCTGCGCCACCGTGTCCAGGGTCAGAGCGCCCCGCGTCAGCAGGGCGCTCTCCCGCGCGGCGTCCCGCCTGTGCAGCAGGGCCACCATCCGCGCCAGCAGCTCCTCCACCCGGTAGGGCTTCGTCATGTAGTCGTCCGCGCCCCCGGTCAGGCCCTTCACCATGTCCTCATAGTCCCGTTTGCTTGTCAGCAGGAGCACCGGGGCGGGGGTCGTCTCCCGCAGCTCCGGGATAAACTCCAAGCCGTTGCCGTCCGGCAGAAGAATATCCAGTACCACAATATCAAGGTTGGGATGCTCCGCCAGCGTCCGCCGCGCTCCGGCGAGGCTCACCGCGGGGAGCACCGTGCAGCCCTCCCGCTCCAGCACCGAGCGGTTGAGCGCCAGCACATGCTCGTTGTCCTCCACCATCAAAACCGTTTTCCCCTTCATCCTGTCACCTCTCGTTCCAGCGCCGGAACGGTAAACCGCACGGCGGTTCCCTCCCCGGCCTTGCTCTCCACTTTGATCTGGCCGCCGTGGGCCTTTACGATCTGCCCGCAGATATACAGGCCCAGCCCGTTGCCCCCCGTCGCCCGGTTTTGGGGATACCGCTCAAAGAGCTGGGGGAGCAGTTCGGGGGCGATGCCCGCGCCGGTGTCCTTCACCGCCACCGCCACCATGTCCCCCTCCACCTGCGCGGACAGGGACACGCCGCCGCCCTCGGTGTGCTTGACGGCGTTGGACACCAGATTGAGCAGCACCTGTAAAAGCCGCTCCCGGTCGCCGTATATCCACGGCAGATCGGGGGGCGTGTCCACTGTTACGGTGTTGCCGTGGTTGTCCATCACCGGGAAGTGGACGCGGGCCACCGTGTCCAACAGCTCAGCCATGTCCGCGCCGCGCCGGTTCAGGGAGAAACTGCCGTTCTCGATGGCGGCGGCGTCCAGAAGCTGCACCACCAGCCGCTCCATCCGTCCGGCCTCGCTGTCCACCCGGCGCATGTTGTCCCGCACGGCGGCCCGGTCAATTTCCTCGTCATCCATCATCCGCCCGGTGAGCTGGGCGAAGCCCGACACCACCGTGATGGGCATCTGCAATTCGTGGGAGAGGTTATGTAAAAATTCCTCTTTCATGTCCGCCAGCCCCTGCACACGGGCCAGGGCTTCCTCCTTGGCCGCCTGTTCGCGGGCGTACCGCAGGCAGATCACCAGGATAATGCAGAACGAGGCGCACAGCAGACCCACCAGCGTCCGGGTCAGCACATAGCTTACCCGCCGGGCATTCAGCATCCCCGGCGTCGCCACCGCAATAACGAGATAGAACAGCGCCATCGGCACCCAGGCGATTTTCCACACCTTGGGGTCATCCACGTCCATCACCGGCTCCAAATTCCGGCGCAGAAAGCGGAAGATCAGCGGGTAGGTCACAAGGTAGAAAGCAAGGGTGGCAAGGTTCCCCGCCAGCAGGTTATTGTCCAGCCGCTGCATGACGAACTGGGAAACGCCGATGCTCACCGTCATCAGGTTATACGACATGAGGTAGACAAAGAAATGCTTGACAAACCGCTCCTTGATGATGATACAGGAGAGGGGGAAGAAGATGAGGATGGCGGCGCTGCAATAGAGGTTCATGGAGTTTTCCGGCGAGTAGCCGAACACCGCCAGACACAGCGCGATGCCGCCCCACACGGCGGCGGTGATGGCCGCCAGCGCCCACAGGGGGATTTTCAGCTTCTTTCGGAAGGGGTAGTAGCGCAGGAACATCGGCCCCACGAATTGCAGCACGCACCAGATCCATTCCTGCCACATCAAAGTGTCCAACTCGTTCATGCCTTGTCCTCCCCTCGGTTCTCCCGCCTGCGCCTGTCCTTGGGGCATTTGGCGTCGGTGGGGATCAGCCAGTCGCGGGCCGGATGGTACGCCCCCCACCCGATGCGCCTGCCCTGGCAAAGCGTCTGCACCCAGCGTTCCGAGCGGTTCCATTTCTCCGCCGCCTGCCGTACCGTCATGTATTCCATATCCGTCCTCCCGTCGTAATTCCCGCTTGTTCCCCCAGCTTCCATTCTTTTTATTATAGGTGCTTTGCCGCATAAAAGCAAGACGCGAGGGGACGGGAAGAACCCGCGTCAAGAGCAAGCCGCCGATAGCGGTGCAACGTCTGGCTATGCCAGCCGCCGCACTCTTGACCCGGCCCCCACCCCGTGCAGATGCGGCAGACAAGAGGGAAAGGCGCTACGCGCTTTCCCTCTGGGAAAACCACAAAGGGGGAACGTCACCGGGCCTGGGCGTTTTTTTCCGGCTGTTTATTTCAGCGCCGCGAGAGCGGTGAGGATTTTATCCGCCGCATCCCACAGGCGGTCATAGCCCCGACATAAATCGTCAAGGTCGGTAGCGTAGATATGTCCCGGCTCATGTACCCGGCGCGTGAGCTGGTTAAGGTTGTTGCCTGAATAGCGCAGGAGCGAAACCAGCTCCCGCAGCTCCGGCAAGTCCAGCTTCACACATTCCAGATTGTGCCGTCCGTCCAGTTGTTTTTTGCGAAAATTTACCGCAGCTTTTTGATACCGGCGCGGACAGATTCGCTGATGTCGCTG
The DNA here is from genome assembly GCA_900548905.1 of uncultured Lachnospiraceae bacterium. Taxonomy (GTDB): domain Bacteria; phylum Bacillota; class Clostridia; order Lachnospirales; family Lachnospiraceae; genus Eisenbergiella. The sequence goes on from URMK01000012.1 coordinate 3,526, forward strand.
GCGCTTACGCCCTCGATTCGCGCGATTTCCCGGTACTTCATGCTAAACTTGAACCGGGCGCGCAGACGGCGGGCCTGGTTCGGGGTGAGGTGCGCCACCGACTCCCGCAGATGGGCGAATACTACCTCCCGATCCGCGTCCTCCTCCGCCCGCAGCAGATGATCCTCCGGGGACGGGGTGCGGTACGCAATGTGGTTTTCCACCCCATCCCCGGCGTCCAGGGACAAAACCTTGTAATAAGTCTTTTTCCTTTCCTGGCGGTGCTCGATGTGTCAAACCTCCTCCAGCGTCTAGTTCGGCACCTCCATAAAGGCGTCCTTTCTGTAAATCGGGTAGTAATACCGTTACAAGTTGATGGTTTTCATAATGCCCTCCCAAATCTTGATGGAAGGCGTGCTTTCCCCGTTCTCGTTCCCGTGTGGATTTCCTGCCGCCGTAAATTCTGTGATATAGACGCCTAAACCCTGTTTTCAATGGCTTACCAAGGGACGCCGGTTTTCGCGCCCGGAAGTCCTGTAAAACAAGGGCCGGAGAGTGCCTAAACGTCTACGATCCTCCCCCGTGGAAGTCGTGAATCACCAGCATGGTGTAATGGTTGTCGGTGAAGGCCGGGGCGTTGAACAGCGCCGCCAGCAGATAGGCCCTGGTGTTCCAGACGTGGGTGGTGTTCTCCTTGATGCCGTCCAGCACCTTTTCGATGTGGGAGGATGTGAGCTGAGAAAACCGCTCCCGCACAAAGGCGGTGGGATACTCGGCGTCCCGCCCGATCTTGATGGTGGGGCAGGCCGTTGGTACTATAGTCCCAGCCCTCCGGCAGAGAGAGCATGAGGGTCAGCAGGCCCTTGGCCTTCAGGGAGAGGGTTTTGTCCCGAAGATGATGGTTCGCAATTACGGTATAGTCTCTATTTTTTTCCACGCGAAAGACTGCCATTGTCGATTCCCTCCTAAACTGTGGCTCGGTTGCCCGGCCCGTCCGTTCTGATATTTGGTTTTACCGTTTCTGGCTGCGCTGACGCTTCTTCATCCACGCCTCCAGCAGCTTGATAATGGTTTGTTCCATCCTCTGCGGGGTATAGCTCTTGGCGAAATACTTGCGGAGCTTGTCCGTGGAGAACGTCACCTTGTCCGTCTCAGGCCTCTTTTCCTCCGACATGACGGTGCGCGCGTCCCTCCGGGGTCAGCGCCCTCTCCTGGCTGGCTTTCTTCAGCCGCTGGGCCTGGGACACGGAGGGGGCGTTCTGCGAATACTCCATCGCGTCCAGCACCAGCGCCTGCTCGTCCTGCGGAACTTCGCCGAATTTTGCAGCGAAGTTAAATCCGTCCGTTCACCCTGCCTTTTTACGACCTCCAACCGCATCCGATACGACCATGCCCGCTCACTCGGAAGCACGTCCTCCCGCTGAATATTGCTGTCCACAAGCTCCGTGACTGTTTCCTCGTCGCTCATTTCCCGGACGATGACCGGCATATCTTTTAGGCTCGCCAGCTCGCTGGCCTGGTAGCGGCGCTCCCCAGCGATAATCTCATACCCGCCCGACTGGTCGGGCCGTACAAGTCCGGGCTGGCGGACGCCCCGCTCCTTTACCGTCGCGGTGATCTGAAGCATGGAGGGGCCTCGTCCCGCACATGGTACGGCTGATTCCCTGGCATGATGCTCCGCAGCGCGGGATAGCCCTTGAACGGGTGCAGCTCCCCAGCGGGAGCCAGACGAGTTCCTCCCGCTTTGGTTTCCTCTCCCTCTTTTGAAGGGTGGCCGTTGTATCACTCATTTTCTTACACCTCCCTGGGATGAAAAAAAGGACGCTCAGAATGAACGTCCTTTGGCGGTGTCTATTTCCTTTTTCAGAGATGGAAAACGGGCGAGTGGAAATTCTTATTTGTCTGCAATCTTATATTCTACGAATAACGTTTTCCGAAAATCAGTATCTTCTAACGCACGTTCCAAATCCTTCGTCCGATTTTCCTTTAACAGTATTTTTGTCAAAGCTGCCATTTTCTCTTCGCCCTGTTCCATATTTTCTCTGTCCCTCTGAAGCAATGTCATATACTCGACCTCCATTTCCTTATTTTGCTTTATTTCACTTACCTTTTTATGGAGTTCCTTTACCAGAGGATATTTTGCATAACTGGCAAAGGCATCTGTGGTATTTTCCACATATGTAAGGAATTCTTTCATTTCCTCGTCTACATCATCGGTATTGCCCTTTGTATTTAAAAATATTTTAATGCTTTCATCCTGTAAAATCAGAGAAGAATCCTCCCTGCAGGTATTTTCAAAAGTATAAAGATGTCGTTTTCCATGAAAGGGATCAAAGGTGCATATGAAAATAACATAAGCTTTTTTCAGTGCGGTATAGGGCATACCGGAAGAAATCAGATCCAGGTCTATGCTGCCGGCATAATAGCGGCTGCGTTTGGGTAATTCACGCCGTTTCCCACGCTGCATTTCTACATTATATACAGTTCCCTTTTCATCGTTCACATAAACATCAAGGCGTATCGCCTTACCTTCAAAGAGGATATCAATCGTACGCTGAGTAGTAGGAATTACCACCTCTTTTATTGATTCCCTGAGTATTTTTTCCAATACTCTGCGGCAGATTTCCTTGTCGCTCATCACCTTGGCAAACAGGAAGTCATCCTCCAGGTTCAGATCCTGGATTGTTTTTTCGGTAGAATACAATTCCATTGTATTTGCCTCTCTTTCTTATAGTATAGCATGCTCAAAAGCTCCTGTCAGTGAGAAACATTTAAATGACAAATACTGGCGGAAGTTTTTCGTCTTATAGGATAAGGAGTCCCGATGTAGAAGAAATCTTGAAAATATCAGGAGTTTTTTGAAGGAAGCCAATTTCCATCCTGCCAGAGGCTCCCGTTTACCGGACAATATATCTCAGGAGTGATTGCAGGATTCTCCAGGCACTCTTCACTGAAAAATAAACAGCAGCGGCGGCCATAAAAAAATTCCAGCTCTTTTTTAATTTCGGTTCTCAGTGATGCTGCCAGAGCTTCAAACTGGTTAAGGTCATACTGTTGAAAGACTGCAGCTGACAACTTCGTCAGAATGCCGGTAGTATCCATCAGTTGTTTGACCAGGGAGATAACTTCATCCAGATAATCCTGATGTATACGGATATCATGAAGAATAAGATAGCCGGCATAAGCAGAAGAAATTTGTTTTAAAGTGTTGGTAAGCGAAAAATAGCCTTTCTTATATTTTGTCTGCAAAAGCTCTGCAGGTACCTGCTCTTTATTTTTCTGAAGGGTCTGCATCAACTTCTGGAGATTATTTCTCATGGAAGATACTTCTGTTTCCGTGTATTTTGGTTTATTCATTGCAGCCTCCTTAAAAGGGACTGCTGCATAAGCAGACAGTCCCTGACGATACTTATGCGATTGCCTTAAACTCTTCTATTGGCATTGTGATATAAGAAATGGTGTAAATGCTGTTGTTGGTTTCAAAACATACATATTCCGGAGAAGCCTCCAGAATGGCCTGAACCGCAGAAGTTCGTATTAGATTCCCCTGATACAGATACAGAGCGGGTGTGCCTGCCCTTAAAATGTTAACAAGAGAACCGGTCAGATAAACCTGTGTTTTAGTTATTTGCTGATGCTTGATTTTTATTCGTGGAAACATTTTTATTCCCCCTTGGAGTGTATGTAGTTGGTATTGATACGTACAGCGTTTTAGTTTTCTAATGAACTTTAGAAACAGTTATTTCGGTCAGCAGTGATGCAAGCAGTTTGGCACAGTCCAACTGAGAAGGTGAAGTTTTTCCATAATGCAGAAGGATCACAGCACCTAACGGGGTATCAAGTGTACCGATGGGGTATAGGGCCTCTATTAAATATTTATTATGCCCAGTCAGTGTCAGCGGCCTTTGTTCATCGTAAAGGTAAATTTCCAGCTGGCCGATACATTTGCTTACATTGGAGGACAGGAAGATGTCGGTTGAGAGAGAAATACCCCGGACGGCCAATACCTGTTCCGTACTGCAGATAACACAGACTCCGCTGCAGGTTTCTATATAGGCTTTGAGAAACGAATTGCACAAAGCTCTCAGTCCCTTCAGTTTGTAGTGTTTTTCAAGAATAATGGATTGGCTGTTTACGCTGATTTCAACAGGTGATTCATTTTGTAAATGGAGAGCATCCCGTATTTCCTTTGGAATGACGATTCTTCCGAGTTTGTCAAAATTACGGATAATTCCCATAGGTTCTTATTCTCCTTTCCTATAGGAAGGGAAGCCTGTCAGGTTATCCCTTCACAAACAGTAAATCAGGCGGCAGCATTGCCGGCGCGCCTGCGTTCCATTGTATTTTTAGCAAGCTTTATCAGCGATGGTGCTGCAGCCTTCTCCCAGGAATCGATATAAGAGGATACCCGGCTTAAAAGCCTGAACAAGTCAAGATCACTCAGATTGGTATAGGCTTTGCCCTCACATATAAAGGAATTGGCTTTCATATAGGTGCCGCCGGTGGAATTCTTTTGGGGAATTCCCTTTCCATTCTCAATTTCGATATACCAGGGAAACTTCCTGACATTTCCTTGTGCATCTTTGACAGACCTTGAGATTCGTATTTTGGAAGCTTTGGAATAGCCTTCTGAATCCGGTTCACCAAATATTTTATCCTGCTGGTAGTTAAACTCCCGGAAACCGGCTGTTAATCGGCTCAGAATAAATTTTGCTTCTTCAGGGGAGATATTTGCAGTTACTGTAACGGCTTTGTCTCCGGTACCATTGGAATAATCCTTCATCAATATACCAATTAAGGAATGTCTGCGTCTGCCGTCAGTGCCTGGTTCTCCATCCGCATGGATATGGGCATAACAGGTGACGGAAGCAATTTTTAGCTTGTCCTGGAATTCTATCAGTGTTTTGCTGTTTTTATAAACAGCTATCTGGTTGGATATATAATCCTCATTCATATGTAATATCCCTTCTTTTTTATATCAGGCGGCGATATGATGCCTGATTTGCTGGATTATCAGTTTGCCTAAGCTTATGGGAAGCTTTTCCAGATTTGTGATATCCAGAAAGCAGTCCCCGTAAATACGATGGATATTTGGCTTATCACTGCCGATGGCGGCAGCAATGAAACGAATTCCTTTCCTGGTATATTCCTGCTTAATACCGCGTATATCGGCTTCGGCCTCTGTACCGTGGTATCCATCCGCAGCCGGCTGTCCATCGGATATGATGAATAACAGCCTGACTGCTTCCAGACGCTGCAGAAGCCTTTCGGCAACAAAGCGGATGGCTGCCCCGTCCCTGTTTCCGGAACGGGAGCTCATATCCATCAGTCTGTATTGATCCTTGTTGTCCAGTGATTCAAATTCAGCATAGGAATATAGTTCCACATCGTAATCTTCCGTATGGCCATAAATGGCAATGGGGATTTCCAGACATTTGCAGAAGTTATGCAATATTATGGATGCGGCTCTTGCATAGGTTATGCGGTCATAGGAGGACATGGAGCCGCTTTCGTCATTCAGGACAGCGATGGCAATATCCGCCCGGTCATTGGGAAGGTTCCTTTTATAAAAAATCCGTCCGTCATTATGGACAGCATTGCGTATATTGATTCGTTTACCCATAGGCAGGTTATCCAGCTTCCCGCCGCTTTTGTAATCTTTAAGCTGTTGGGATACCTGTTTTTGAAGACGTTTTGACAACAGCAGAAGAGGAGGAGTTATCTGTTGGTAAGCTTCCATATATTCCGGGCTTACATAGGACATGCGGTTTACTTTGACATGGATTCCCTGATGGGCATTCCCGAAGCGAATTTTAGCTGCTTCCTGCTGAAGTTCTTCGGTAAGATCCTCTTCATATCGGGTATAAACGGAATCCTCGGCAAGCTGCGTCATTATCCGATACATATCGGCTTCTGCCTGGGAGACATAGCCGGAACCGGCGAAATCATTTTCGTATTCGGTACCGCCATCGCCATCCTCGCTGAGAGTATCTGTTTTTTCCAGTGCTATCCGTCCCTCTTCATAATCTAACACTTTTTGGATTCGTTCCCGTTCTTCGTCATCCTCTGTGTACTCATGTTTTAAAGTGGATGATTTATTATCGGTTTTACTGGCGCTGCCGGTGCCGTTAGGAAGCGGAATGCCTTTGGCCATCTGTGTACGGAAGTCTTCCTGTGCATGGGATGTATCGTTTTCTGTGTCTTCTTTTATTTGATTGATAAAGCTTTTCATATAGGGCCAGAGCAGCAGAAGGAGTTTATTCGCAGCATCAAAGCGTACTCGGGCATCGTCATCATAGGAGGCTTCGTCTATATAGGGAATACATTCATATACGACATTCAGGTAAGGTCCTTTATAGCCGCCCAGATTATTGATATCTCCTGCTTTTGCATATTGGATGAGCAGGTTCATAAGGATAAACACTTCATGGTGCTGTCTGTTTATTTCCTCTTGTACAGTATTCATTTCCTCGGTAAAACGCAGGTTATTGAGCAGTATGCCGGTTCGGAAGGAACCGGCGAAATCATCACAGATACGCGATTCAATGTAGACATCTTCCATAATATTTACCAGACTGTGGGAAATATCTGAAAGAGCCCTGATTACTGCCTTCTCTTTTTTATTCAGCCAGCCTTTGATTTCCAGCAGGTTTTTTTCCAATGCTGTACCAGCAGCTTCCGGGTCGTTCGGATAAAATCTTCCGTTTTGCAGGGATTGGAAATACACTTCCAACATCGTAAAATCTGAAAAAAGGATATGTCCGCATTCATGTCCTACCAGGCCGATTAAACTGTCTGCGATCAGACTTCGTGTAGGGAAGCTTCGGGTAAGAAAGTTGCCGGCATTCAGGTGGATTACCCGGTTGTCTGTAAAAGCAATCCCGGCATCCTCTGACAGATCCCAGTGGGTCATAACTTTACTGCTTCGTTTATAACGTTTCGTTGCCCCTTCGGCAATATCAGTTAAGTAAGCGGAAAAACGGGGGGAAGCAAAAAGCTGTTCATCGGTTAATTTGTTTTTGGTGTCTGCGATCTGTCTTTTAATGGTGATATGTGAGGTTCTCATTCTTTTGTACCTTTCCTTTCTTTCCGGGCAGGGGACTCAAAAGATCATCCAATGACAGGTGGAAGAGGTCTGCGATAGCCACAAGGACATATGTGGGCGGCAGACATCTGGCCTGTTCATAATTGGAAATACTTTTTTGGGTAATACCCAGTTTTTTGGCAAGTTCTGCCTGGGTGATACGGGGATTGTGCGTTAAACGCAGAAGCCGTATGTTTTTCGCCAGGTTCTCCTTTAGCTTTTCTTCATACATGGGGATGTTCATAGGCACCTCCTATGCAGCATATTTTTGTTCCAGACAGGAGGACAAAATATCCGCCCGGTTATCCGGATCACTGGATACAGAGGAAAGCACGGTGTATTTGGCGGAATCAAGAATGCTTCCGCATACCATGTAGGACTGTACCCAACTGATCAGTTCTCTTACTCCGCAGCAGCCGTCGTTTACCATGGTTTCCCTGCAGCGTTCGTTAATATCCCGGAGAGTATCGGCCATATCAGTAACAGTAGTCTTATCGGTACAGCCGGTTACTTTCATGGCCCGTTCTGCCAGAATGTCGGTGTCAGGATCCTCCATATCAATAATCAGATTCATTCTGGAAATGACGGATTGATTCATATCGCGGCAGCCGGCATAATTGTTGTTCGTAGTGACTACGATGACGGTATCCGGATGCCTGAGTATTACCTCACCTGTAACCAGCGTAATGCTGGCACAACGATCCAGCAGAGCATTCAGCCCTACCAGTACACCGGGATTGGCAATCACGGTAGGCTCCTGGATTTCCAGGAGATATCCGTTTTTAATTGCAGTAATGAGAGGAGTTTCCACATAGCGGAACCGCTGTCCTGCAGATGTCTGCTCTGATTGGAGTTTGGCATCGGCGGACATGACCTCTTTAAGTTTTTCATAGACTTCGGAATCAGATATCGATTCCTCATAAATACCAGTCAGTTTTTTATAAGCGGAGGGTGGGTCCATAAGAATATCTTCCAGAGTGGGATAATCGTCATGGAAAGCATCATCAGAATTTGTTTCCGGAAGCATTTGGCCGAGAAAATCATAAACCTCTGTATTGGCAGAGCAGGTGTAATACATGTAGGGAAGGCCCAGCCCGGCGGCGATAGCTTTTGCACCTTCTGTTTTTCCGGTGCCGGCGCTGCCGCGGAGCATGAAGTTGCGCATGGGCTGATTCCCGTTGGTGGTCATTTGTGCATGTTTACAGATACTGATGACCTCAGGCGGTATGACATACCAGTCTGCAAGCGTCGGTATCAGTAGTTCTTCCCGGGGAGTAAAGGTTCTGTCAGAAAATTTAAAATTTTTTTGGAAATCATTCTTATCGATGGAAATAGCAGCGCCGGATACGGCAGAAGGGGTGGTTAAGATACGGAAGGTGCCAAATAACACACTGCTTGGTGAATAGGCTCCTTTGTTCAGATTTAATGGAGTCAGCTGAGGTAGATTGCCTGTAACCGGAATAGAGAGGCGTATACCGGCATCTGTCAGCAGGTCGGCTCCTTCGATCCGCCGATATAGGTTATCGCATAAAATATAAGCGGCCTGTTCTGCTTTATCCATATCCGAATAACCATCATTTTTGCATTTCCCTAAGATATCGTAGTATTCCTGAAATTCATCATCGGTAAGTGCTTCCGGTATCAGTGAAAAGAACAGCGCCGAACCAGTATTGGAACCATCCTTCAGTGAATAAATTCTGGGAGTGGAGGAAATGTCCTCATAACGTCCCACATTGAATTTCCCATTTTTTTTATTGAAGACGACCACATGTATCTCGTTAGTACGGCTTTGGTATTCTGCAATCAGCTTTTCGCCTTGGGTACCAATGGCGTTTTCCGAGGTACCGGAAGGCGTCAGGCTGGTGTCCATATCCATATAGGATAAAATTGCCTGTAACACGGAAGCATGCAATGTGGCCTTTTTTGTAGATGTGAAGCAGTATTTGGACCAGTAGGTAGTGCTGTGATTAGATGCCACGGTATCGAAAGGTCTTGGTAAGGGCAGTCTCCAGGTCCAGTTTGCAAATAGAGGTATTTTTGCCATGATTTTTCTCCTTTTTTAAATCCAGGAAACCTGCAGGCTGCTGCCTGTTATTTTTCCCTTCAGTTCATTTTCCTCCAGTACAGTAATCAGTTCTTCCCAATAGGGCTTTCCGGGGAAAGCATCCAAGGTAGCCTGAACCATTTCTTTCTTTTGACGGTTTATTACAATATCTCCATTCTCTTTAATGGAAAGTTTTGTATAACCGTTGGTATTTAATTCTGTAATAATGTTCTCCAACGCTTTTTGGCCGATTAACTCATACCATACATTCACATCAACCACAGGCGGTTCCGGGGCTGCTTCCTCAGATTCGGTGTCTGTATCGTCAGATACCGAAGGAGCTGCGAAGATCCCAATAATCATGGGCTCTACGTGTATTCGGCCGATGCGGTCAAAAGTGATGTCTGCGTGAGTAAACTCTGCCATCTCTTCAACGGCGATGCGGACAGTGCCTCCCTGCAGAATATTTTGCAGATGAGGTTTGCCCTGCCACTGCCAGGTCGCATGGGGATAAGCTGATTTGAGTTTGTCAGTGATCCGCAGCGCTATATGGCGCAGCATTAATTCATCTTGATGTTCCTGCAGTACTTCCTGATGGATTATGGGATTTGTAATTACGGGTTCCGTATTTATTGTTTCGGATTTACAGGGCGGTTCTGCAGTCTGATGTGTATTTGTAGTTCTGTTTTTTGCTGTCTGTGTTTTCAGGCGGGTAATGAGGTTTTTGAGAGGTTTCCATAAGATTGAAGCTACGATTACGGAAAGCCAGACAAGAAAAACCACAATCATTAAAACCTGAGAGCGTTCCTTATGGAAAAAGACAACGCACAGGAGCAGGGAAATAATGAGTATTTGAAAGCTTTTGGTAAAATTAGTTTTCGGCATAGGTTTCATCCTTTCTTTCCTGAAATAAAAAAGAGGAACTGCTAGGGGAAGATAAATCCCTCGCAATTCCTCTTATGGCCATGTACGGAACATTCAGTCGTATGGCAGTCCATTCTCTCCGCATGGAAGTTCCTCAAAGCCGGTGTTATCCGGAATGACAGCATCCTCCTGTGCACTGTCGCCCTTTGTTTTGCCGGAAGGTAAGTAATTCCAGTCATACACGGTAATTTTTGGAATCATACCTTTTGTTCCGTCATTTTTCCGGGTGTATTCCACCAGATCAAGATCGCCGGTTACAAAGAGTGCGCTTCCTTTTTTGACCCCGGCATGCATAATCCGTTCGGCAGTTCTGCCAAACAGGATGCACTGATAATAATTCGTATGCTGGTGATCCCCGAAGCCTTTGTTGACTGCTACATGAAACTGTACGTACTGGGTTCCGTTCTGGCTTGTCTGCAGCTCTAAATCTGCGGTGACTCTGTCGTTTAGTGAGATTGGTGTAAACATAGTACTTTTCTCCTTTCCTGGATAAAAATTTGTATTAAAAAAAGTGCCAAAAGAATGCCATTTGTAAACATGGTATCTCTGACACTTATTTCAATCATAAACTGCGTGTGCATGTTCCGATAGGGAAGGCACAAAAATCAATTACAATAAAATACTAGCACAATATATAGAATGCGTCAATGATAAGATACAATATATTGTACTTTGAAATTGCGGTTCGGCATCAGCATGCTTACAAAATATCAAATACAACCTGCTGTTTAAAATACAAATTAGTGATGGCAGTCAGGACAGGAATACTGAGTTCAGAAAAACGGCTGTCAGTAATAAGGGAACCACAATCGGTAGCATCGTCCTGATACAGGCATTCCATAAGCTGCCCCTTGTTTTTCAGATGCCGGATATCCTTTTGTGCGCATTGAATTAATTCAGCAGTAGAGAGAAGCTGGCTGTTCAGTAAGGAAATCAGCTGTTTTTCCATAGGCTCAAGCTTCTGCGAATGGAAAATGGAAGCTGCCTGCCTGACAGGAATGCCACCGCGCATACACAATTTTATAAAGGTAAGGATTTTTACTGGAAAACCTGTTTGGAGTGACTGAAGATACAGCCGGCCAAGAAGATCATAGAGGGCATCAGCACCGGTACAGTCCCGGCCGGAAGCGACCAGTCTTCGCATGATAAGCCGGTTGAGATAGTGATCAAAATCCAGTTCACCGAGAATATGCAGTTCCTTTTCTTTTTTGTAGAAATCTGCCTTAAGTTCGTCATAGGTAAGAATACGGAAGGCAAGGCTGGACCAGAGAATAAGCTCGTGGGGAGTAAGCGCGCATTCACGGCCGCCTGCAGTCACAAGCGGAAGTCCCTTTCCGGTTATTTTGTAGCGTCCTACTGCGGTATAAAGCGTCATCATAATCAAATCTTTCCTTTCTTACAGGCAGCTGAAGCGTCTGTCATTCCGTAATTTACTCCCGGCCCGGGAAATCCAGGCAGAGATGTGGTTGGGCATGACCCCATAATAAGATGCAATTTCCGTGCTGGAATGCCCCAGGCATTTCATCCAGAGAGCTTCAATCCCCTTTTTTGTGATCCCTTTATAGTTTTTTTTGGCATCCTGAAGGAGGCGGAGAGTATCCAGCTCTTCTATTTTCTGCGTATCAGTTGCGGAACAGACAAGAGTGTCACCTAAGGTGGTACCTTCTGCATCATGCAGTGGCTCCTCCAGGTATTGTAAGGGAGATTGCAGCCGGTTAATGATACGGCAGTGGGAGAGTAGCCGGTTGCGGATGACCAGTGAGGCAAACGTACGGAAGGAGGCCCCTTTTTCGGCCTGATAGTTCATAGCCGCATGGCAGAGCGCTTCACAACCGGTTTGAAAGAGATCGTCGTAGCCCATTCCCTGAACGGATTCATTTTGGGATATTACACCTATTATGGTGTTTCTCACTAAATCCAGGTTATCCATTACCAATAATTTTTCCTGCTCAGTCATTCTTGGTTCCCCCTTCCTTTCTTACATTAGACGAATGTTATATGGTTGTTTTCCAGAACCTTCCGGCATTCCAGTATCAGGCAGTCACAGCGGTATTCTGAGAATAGCCCGATATGTGCTTGGTCTGTGGTGAGAGAAAAAATATCCTGCATCCAGCGGTAGGCATTTTGTTTGGTCATGATTTTATGCTTCCAGATCGAATCGAATATCCGATGGGCTTCGATTCGTTTGTGGCGCAAATCCCCATTAGCCAGAGTTCCCTTGGAACGAAAAGTGCCGGAGTGAACACCGACATAGGAATTGCATTCCGGATACCCGGAACAAACATACAGGTATTCATCTAAAGCCTTTTCGTAAATATCGGATGCTTTGCGCAATACGGCTGTACGGCCGCAGTAGGGGCATTTTAGAATTTGTGGTTTCTCTTTATGCTTCATTACGGCTGTCCTCCTCCATGCAGCGACGAGTGATTACGTATTGTATAAGGATATTGTAAGCAAAGGGCTTGGGGAAACCAATGGGATTACAGCAGATTCCTAAGTAGTTTAGTTCTAAATTACCAATATTTGGTAATGATTTACTGATACAGGAGGGATAATATCTGTTTTAAAGGACAATCCTGATTGGAATCAGTAACGAGATCCAGCCACTTATGATACAGTTGGAAAAAGGTTTTACTGCGTAATATTCCGGCGCAGTCTGTGCAGTCTATGAGTGTTCCGAGGAACGCTTCAGCGTCTGAACAAGGGAGCAAAATAGGTATGCTGTCATGGCCGGGAATAAAGAGAAAGTCGCCGCATACGCCTTTCTGTTCCTTGGAACAGCTGCATATAATATACATGGCATTTCGGTAATTACCCTCTGCTGCCTCAAAAAAGCGGGCAATTGTTTCGTAGCTGACACTGAGTACCGGGTCCATGCGCTCACCTCCTTTCCGGACCCGGGAGAGTTATCCAAATAAAGCCTCTATTTCACTTGTGATTCTTGGAATGACGGTATCATTGAAGATGGCTGTCAGGGCGGCAAGCAGAAGAGCTCCTAAAACAACGGCGATGATGATTTTTACTCCATCGGAGATGTAAAAGTCTCCCTTTTCGTTCTTAAGAATGCTTCCGGCCCGGGACATTGTGGAAAATATTTTGTATTTGACAATATTTATTTTTTTATACACGACTCACCCTCCTTCTTAAAATGATGAATGCGGCAGTGGCAGTGGCAGCTGCAGCAAGCAGTACTGCGGGTATAGGTAAAAATTTTTTCATAGGACCTCCTTTTTAATAGAATGAGTTAATATGCTAAGTTCTGCAGGCCTCACCTCCTCTAAACGTACAAAATATGCAGGCTATAATAGCAGCTGTTTTCTGTATTTGTTTTAAGGGAGAGCTACTCTGTTTCGGACATCGTTGTTTCAGCTTCGATAACTGAGGCGGAATTGTCATCAGTTTCAGCATCTTCTGATTCAGGTACCGAAGAAGAATTCTGTCCGGTGTTTGTTTCCGTTTCCGATACGTTTTCCGTTTCCATCAGGGATTCCGTTTCGTCTGTATTCTCTGTTTCTGCAGGTGTTTCCACTTCTGGATTGGATGTATCTTCTGTTTCTGGAAAGCATTCATTTTCGTCAGATGTTTCCGCTTCCGATGAAGTATCTTCTTCCGATTTAGGCTGATTGCTATGTACGGCATTGCCTGATATTATATAATCATCATAGATTTTGGGAATATAATTTTCGGGTTTTGGCTGCCCAGAGGCTAAAGCTGTTGGAACTGCGGATTGGTCGTAAATAATATGCGCCGCAATAATCTGGCCGTCTACCATTCCGCAGCCAACATCCCAGCCGACAAAAGTGGCATTTGTTTTACCGCAGGATAATTTGTCGTAGGAGTGAGTAGAACTGTCATAACCTTTGAAACCGTCTGTCCCCGGGCCATGGTGTTCGGTGAAGCTTATCTGGCCATAATTATCTGCCGCTCCGCAGCTGCTGTGCCTGCGGATTACATTTTGTTTGATTCGGTGAACATTACCATGACAGGGGCACCAATCATCCCCCTCGGAGAAAAATCCGCCGTTGGTATGGACGGTTACGGTACAGGTTGCCTTGGAGTAACACTCGGGTCCATGTTGATGGTATAATTTTTTCGTGTAGCAGCCGCTGCCGTTCTCAGGATCTCCGGTATGATAATGGTATTCATAGCTGATGCTGCCAGGTACCTGTTCTACGCCGATAACTATCTGCTGCTCAATGCTTAAAATGGCCTCATACAATTCACGGAAGGTGGCATCCTCTTCTGCGGAGACATTTTTTGCGAGTAATGCGGATGCCAATAACTTCTTTCCATCACTCGCACGCTGAAAAACCGACTGTAATTCGGTTTCCACCTTCTCAAGACCGGAGGAGGTGTTGATTTCCAGTTCGGAAATTTTGTTTAAGATGGCATCTTTATTGTTTGCGGTTACCTGGTTTATAGAATCAACAGATGATGACAGCTTCGTAAAGCTTTGGTTAAAATTGTTGACAAGCTCTTCCATATTAGTGGAAGTGCTTTGTTCAAAGGTGGATACGGTGTTACTGAGGTCTTCAAAATTTTTCATGACACTTTCATCCAGGGAATGAAACCAGTTCTGAATGCCTTCGGTTTGTGTTTGCAGAGAGTTCACAAGCTGGGTGTAGTTCTCAGTGGATTGGTCGGAAAAGGAGTTATTAATGGCTGTGAGTGTGCTCAATAATTCCTGTTTATTACGTTCACCGGTGCTTTGGACGGTCTCTTGTAAAGAACCGATCAGGACTTTGATTTCGTTATGGGCAGTGTCCATAGAAGAATTTATTTCTACTAATTTGTTATTTATATCTGTGAAACGTGTAATAATCTCCGCCATACGGCGGGTGTCTGCCGTATCCATCGTTGATAAGATATCTTTTATTTCATCTTGCGTTGAAGAAATGTCGGAGTGTACACGGTCCAGATTAGATAGAAGGCTGTTTATTCCTGAGTCAATGCGCTGGGTTATATTGGTCTCTGAACTGCCTGCTTGTTTTTGGATTTCCTCCAAATTCTCCTGTACACTGTCAATCTGTACCTTAATGTTTTCAAATTCAGCCAAGGTGACATTCTGTTCTTCATTGTAATTGGTTTCATAAGCTGCAAACTGAGACTGCAGGCTGTTGATGGTCTTCTGCAGACTTTGCAGATAACTGCTTAGCGGGCCAAATTCATTGGCCTGGCCGGTGGTCAAATTTAGAATTTCTTCCTTGTTATGATTTACTGTCTTGTCCAGCTGAGTCAGGTATTCTGAAATAGTTGTCAAATCCTGCTTTATTTGTTCAGCAAGTATGGTTTCCTGGTTTGTTGTTGAGGAATTGATACTTTTCGAAGAACCAGTGTCAGTATCTTCTATTTCCTGCAGATAAAAATCTACAATCCATTCCGCCAGTCTGTCCGCTTCTTTTTGCGACAAACCAAGCCCGCTTTTAAAGAGGGCGTGGCTTACGGCTTCTGTCATTTCCTCCTTTGCAGCTTTTTGTGTTGAGAGTTCATACAAAACAGAGGCTGCTGTATTGGCAGCGGTTTGTGTTTTTGACTTGTCTTGATTGAAAAAGTCAAAATCTGCTTCAGCCAGGCTTTCAGCAATGAGGCCTGAAATATCCGGTGAAGAGTTTTTTTTGTTTATCAGCAGAAACCCGATTATAACTGCGATCAGAAATAAAAACAGGACAATGCCTGCTAAAAGCTTTTTCTCTTTTTTTTCCATGGGATACTCCTTTTCATAATAGGTAACTCCGTAGTTTCATGCGCAGGTTCTCTACGGTAGATTTTGAGGGAGGCTTCAAAAAAATCCTTCCAAAGAGCTGACAACTTCGACAGAGAGAACAACCACATAAATAAGCAAAATACAGAAGAGCATCAGCATGGAATATTTCTGCATCTGTTTTGGCCGTTTCTGTGCTTCTTTTTTTAAGTTGCTTTGTTCGATCTGACGCATATCGAATACCAGCATTTTGAAGTACATCTGCTGATCATCGCCCCGCAGGGTACCTATCAGTCCGCGGACAATATCCGACAGCATAGTGCTTCCCACCCGGTTTTGAAAATGCAGCAGGGCATTTTCATAGTTTGCCGTTTTCATATCTGCGATTGTGATATCCAGTTCCTGGCCCAGATGGGGACCTGCTATTTTCCGGTAGGAGGTCAGTAATTTCAGAACATCACGGTCTGCGGCAAGGCTTTGCTGGATACTGACTGCAAAGCGGGGGAGCTCGGACTCAATTAACTTCTTTCTTTTCTTAACAATGTCGGAGGCTTTGTAATATACAGCAAACCACACCATGACGGATAACCCGAAGAAAAGAAAAACCAGAAGCGGCATGATAAATAAAAAAGGCAGTCCTGCTAGGGCGATTAAAGCCGCCGTCAGGATTGCCTTCATAGTGTAGCATTCCGGAGTTAACGGTATGCCGGCGATATTTAGTGTAACTGCCAGCCTGCTGCGTTTCAACGGATCGAGGTGCAGCAGCGGCGCTAATTTTTCTGAAATCTTAGTTAAATAGACATCGAAAAGATTTTCGTTAATGGCACCGGTCTGTTTCCTGGCTAACAGCATCATCTTTGATGTGCGTGCGGTTGGAACATCGACAAAAGCGCAGGCCAGATGGTATGTACCTATGCCTGTAAATATACTTGCGGCTAGTATCAGTAAAGCTGTCATGCTTTCCTCCTTACGTTTTATAGTCAACCGGCCTGCAAAGCTGCATAACCCTGGTAAAGGAAAAAAGGATGAGGGCAGCGCAGATCGCAAGCGTGATTTTTCCCGGTGTTGTAAACAGCAAGGTTTTAAACCAGGATTGGTTCAGGAAATAAAGAAGCGGAATGTTTGCTATGACGAGTAACATCATGGTAAAGGCTTCCTTCTTTGGCTCATTGATAATCGCTTCCAGTTCAGACTGTATGATTCGGACATCTGAGAATTTCTGTACGGTGAAGCTTAAGGTGTTTTTCATGCTCCGGTCACTTTGGCATTGAATCAGGGTATTGCACCATTCATGATAGATCCGGTTTGGAATCTTCATTTTCAGGCTGTTGATTGTAGAAATCATGTTGGCATTAAGCATTTCCGATTCCGTGAGGAATGCCTCAAAATGTGACTTGACCGGAGGATTCAGGTAGGGGATATTTTCCCTGACTGATTTTAAAAGATCCCCACTTCTTAGGTAGGAGGTTGTTATTACGGAAATAGCTGATTCCAATTCCTCGTTCAAATGCTTTTTGTAGGAGGCCGCAGTGGAACGTAAATACCAGACCGGGACAAAGGCAAAGCCGGCGCCGAGTATAGGAATCAGGAATGGATTGTTAAGAAGCAGTGCTGCCACAGCACCCAGCGCAAACAGGAGAATGGAGGCTCTTTTTACGAGTACAAAGCGGTTTTCCCGGCCTGTTACTTTTAAAAGCTGTTCAATTTCCAGTATCTCCCGGTTAAAAAAGCCTTTTGCCGGTTTCCCCAGCAGAACATCCAGGTCATCCTGCAGCGTGCTTCTTCTGGGATTGTCCATAATCCGGATAAAGTCATTAAAACGTATGGAGAGCAGTATAAATAGCCCATTTACTGTCAGTACAAACAGAATTATCTGAATCCATTTCACGGGGAGGGCCTCCTTTCCTGTTTTCTTCCTGTAATGATGGATTGCCATTATTTGGTGAGGCGAGTTCTTTGGGATGCGGATCTCGTCCGGGAACTACTGAAAGAAAGGGAAGCAGCTTGTTTGCGGGAATACCGTTATCCAGCATTCGTTTCTTCAGTGTCTCGGAAATACTGCCCAGTCTGCGGTGTCTGCCAATAACGCCTACTTTGCCATCCATATCCGGGCGGTTATCAATGACGTCATATTGATACAGAGGACGATAGAAAAGCCGGCCGTCCCGGTAGTCCTCTCCCTCAATAATCTGCATGATTTTACGGCTGCCGTCCTCCAGCTGTTTCGTAAATACGATGACGGGATAGGCTTCGACCATAATCTGCATGAGGATTTCGTCAGCCATGTTATATTTACGCTTGGCAAGAGTCATCATACGGCGGTAGGTCGATTCGGAGGAGTTGGAGTGGATGGTGGTGACAACCGTGTGGCCTGTCCGGGAGCTTTCGGCAACGGAGAGAGCTTCTTTTGCCGAACGCATTTCCCCTACGCCGATGACATCCGGATGTTTTCGAAGAACTCTTTCCAGCAGAAGATCCTGGCCGATATCAAGGGAAGGGTTTTCGTGGGGGCGTGTCAGCAGGTGAACGACACTGTTCAGGGCACGGCCGTGCTCATTTCTTCTGATTAGGTCAAATTCCCGGCTGCCTTCCTCGATGGTAATCAGCCTTCGGTTATCCGGAACCATGGAGAGCAGCCAGCTCATAATTGTGGTTTTGCCGGAGCCTGTACTGCCTGCGATGCATACGGATACTCCATAGCGGATACAGCAGGTCAGAAAATCCAACATTTCTTCCGTAGCGGATCCGGCGGCAAGTAATTTTTCCCTGGAGACAGACTGCTGGTTTACGATACGTATGGAAGCATTGATGCCGATATCCGTATCTACAATGGGGGTTTTATCCACTGAGATACGGATATTTTTGTCTAAGTACCCAATGACGGAGGGCATGGTATCATCGATTACCATACCGCAGGAATTCAGCAGACGACGGGTTACATCAATCGCATGCTGGGGAGACTGAAAGCGATCCGGAATTTTCATAGATCTCCCGCCGCTCATAATTACCTCGATATCGTTGTAGGCATTGATGTTCACTTCCTCTACGCCTTTTTTATAAATCCATTTTTTCAAAAAGGAGATGCCGGCCATATCCTCATAGAGGGTATCGCACAGTTCAGTTGTGGATAAGCCTTCCACGGAATATGAGCGGTTGTGGATATATTGGTAAATGATTTCCTTCAGAAGCTTACGGGCTTCTTCCTGGTTTCCTTCCGTAGACAGCTTGTCTGCATGTTTATCCGTGCAGTATTTCTGGACATCTTCCAATATCTGTTCATAGGACAGCGTTTCCTCGGTGGCGGCGAAGAACATATCACTTAAAGAAATGCCCATGTCTTTTTGCCTCCTTTCCCGGTTGTTGAATTTCTTCTGTGTCAGAGCTCTCCTGTTCAGATACCGTATCAGGGGATTCTATCTCCTCAATATTGTCTATTCCTTCGTCTGTGCCAGGAAATTCATCTTCAGAAAGGCGTGCCATGACCAGCTTCATAGAATTGACATATCGCTGGTTACAATAGGCGAGTGCCCGGAACATCCGGCCACCGGTACCGCAGCGTTCGATTTCTTTTGCATAGGGCAGCAGGCCGTCAAATCCGCCTACCAGGTGGCTCATTTCATCCAGTGCATGGAAGGGGCGGGCAAGCCCTGCCAGTGTTAGATGATCATCATAATGAAATTTAATATCTGTCAACAGGGGTTTATGGGATTTCAGGTAGTTCAGGCCACGTAAATCCGGGGTCAGAATACGTACGGCCACATCTGCGGTTTCAATAGCGGCTACAGTGAAGAAATGAAGCATGTTGGAGCTGCAGTCTAAGAGGATATAGTCCACCAGCTTTGCTGCTTCTGAAATAAGGGACCGGATTTTATCATATTTCAGCTCCGGATAGGAAAACGGGGTTTCTCCGGCCGCGAAGCCCATGACACCGATAAAGGGATACTCCTTTAATATGACGACCCGTTCGGCTACAAGGGCCATATTAATTTCCAAGCCGGAAAGTACGTTGCCGATAGAAGAGGAGGTGTCAAGCATACGATCCGGCATCCAGACCGGGAGCATAGGTGTGCCGGAATCTGCATTGATGATGATTGCTTTCTTTTTCCCCGCAGTAAGAACCTTTGCAAGAATGCAGCAGAACATGGATTTACCGCAGCCGGGATTTCCCCAGACAGTGATGATTTTTGCCATAGCTAATCCTCCTGTGACTGTGTGGGATCTTCGGGAGCAGCTGGCGTGGTTTCCTCCACAGGTTTTGTATCAGGGGTAAGAATTTCTTCTGCGTTTATTGAGGATTCCACTTCTTCCGCATTTTCTTGTGGGCTGTCACCATATAGATCGCTTAATATATCAGCCTGCCGTGTCAGAAGCTGTGCAGCTAACTTTTCATTTCCCCTGCAAATCAATGCAGCATGAAGGATGCCTTCATTTTCACATCGGGTAAGCAGCATCGCCTGCTCAGGGGTGGCCAGCACGGTAACGGCGGCGGTTTGCTGTTTTTCTTTGTCGTCATCCGGGGACGTTGTATAATCGATATCCAGTCCTTTGGAATCCGATACGGACAATACTTTGATAAAACGCAGCTCCGGGATATCGGTCACGGGCTCCAGGGCGTTTTTGTCATCATAGTGATACAGACGGATAATATCACCGCTTTGAAGCTTATCGGACAATGCAGCAGCCAATGTTTGTGTGGAAATGGAGATGGCTACCATGCCGTCAGGTATTTCATTCAGGGTCAAATCAGAGGATAAGGGGGTGGCGCTGACCTTTTCCGGAAGAATATAGTCCCCGGGAAACAGATCTGTTGCGGCATAAGTCCCAATTACCGCTTCTGTTTTAGAGGCCACAGATTCAGGCATGTTAAAACCGCCTGCTTCAATTAATTCCACATCTTCAGCGGTAATCAGAGTTCCGCGCCCTACAGCTGTTTTTATCCGGACAATTTCGCGGGTACTGCTTGTTTTGCTTGTGATGGCAGGAACTGCGATGAAAGCAATCACGGCTGCGAGGACAATACTTAGGATGCCGTAAATAAAGCGATGGTTCATTTTCATTTCTCTGAATCTCCTATCTGTGCTGATCTAAAAAAACAAAGGTTTTCTGTAACAGGGAAGTAACCATTAAAGCAACTGCCAGTAAAATGACAGCAATTATAAGCAGCAAAATAATAATGATTTTCATACAAGCTCCTTTCAGTCCGCAATGGGGACAGAAAACATAGCAGCATGGACCGTGGAAGAGAATTTACATGCTGCCTGAATGAGGACTATGGCAGCAGAAGATATAGGCTGCCAAGGAAAAGATAAGGGATAAAAGGAAGGTGTGTTATCCGTTCCTTTTTTATCAGGGTTCTTAGCTCCAAATGTATGATGGCTGCCAGGGATGCTGTGAGCAAGGCCAGTAAAAGTAAGGAAGCCCCCATGACAATTCCAAGCAGTGCTGCCAACTTAATATCTCCGCCTCCGATACCGCCGTCTGTTATCATAGAGACTGCCAGCAAAAGTGTGAGTCCGGTAAAGAAACCGGCGGAGCCTCGCAGACATATGGAACAAATGGACGGCCATGGTGTTAGGCAGACAGTAAGCAGAAGCGAAAGAAGACACCAAAAAAGGAACGCAAGCAGGGCGGCATTGCGTACCTTATGGTGTCTGTAATCGTATATGGCAAACAGCAGCAGGAATAACAGTGTCAGGAGGCGGTAGGCAAAGGGGAGATTACTCACGTTTGGAGTACCAGTCATCATACAGACTGCCCTGAATCTGTACATTATCATTAAGGTTGAGGGAAAGCATTCCTGCAGGAGTCCATATGTCTAAAATATAGGTATAAACGGTATACGCAGAGCCGTCAGGATACCAAAGAGGCGTGAAATGTACCTTTCTCTGGTAGGTGGAGAACTCATTTGGCTGGAAGGCGAAGCTTGCGGACAAACCTTTGCTACAGGTCAAAAGCCGCCAGTAGTTCTTATAGGAAAATTCAGGGAAATAGGAAACAGCGGTCTGTGCCGGTGTATAATGGCTTGCTGGTGCATTAACAGTTACCAGCGCCTGGGCGGATTGTTTGATGCCGTACCCACTTTTCATGATATCGCCGGAAGCGGTGGGAACAGTATCATCAGGATGGATTTCCATAGAACCGGTTAGTGATGCATAGTAGGAGGTGGATTCATAGATATATTTTCCATAATCTACCCACCTGCCGTTATCCTCCCAGTGTCCGTGGCTGTTGGTACAGTTTTCCGGACAGCCGGAATTGTGATCACCGCCTATCCACTCCCAGCTGCTTTCCCATTTCCAGTCAGGCTGCCACCTGGCATTCCAGACACTCCAGTCGGCGGAGGTTTTCTGCAGGTTGGAGGGGAGGCCGGGAACCGAGAAACGGGGATTGGTATCGGTTGCCATGGGATCCGGAGGAATATTTTCATCCAGGGATATTATGTTCGCTGTAAAGCTTGTCTGCCCCGTAGATGCGCCGCTGACGGATGCGGTGATAGTAAGGGTGGAAGGGGCAGATGGCGTATGCCATTTTGTCCACACCACCTGTGAACCTCCGGCCGGCATGACGATATCCTTAACCAGGTAGGTCTGACCAGTGATATGAAAAGTGACGGACGCGGGCTTATCAGGAGTGATATCTTTACCGCTTGTCAGGGTAATACTTGTAATGACATCCGTATCAACGCGGTAGGTATAATCTGAAGCCTCCGGTTCCGGATCCTCGGTACCTTTATAGGAGACAATGCCTATGCCCAATGCGGACAGGATGTCAGAATCGGATACCTTTCCGCTGATGGTACCGTTCCATGCCGGGTATCCCAAATCAGGGATTTCCAGGAACAGGGACAGCGGGAGATTCTGGTGGGTAAGGCTGGGAAGCTTACGCCTCAGTGTTCCCCCGGACATCTGGTTATAAAGGGCGGCCTCTGTAGCTGTCATGGCGTAGTTTTTGCCATTGTGGGTAAAGTAAGCTATGGGTTCCACTACCAGCTTATAGTTTCCTGATATGAAATCGGCATAAGCCAATCCGGTTTTGGAAGCGACGAGCTGTGCTATGTATTTGGAACAGAAATAGCGCCGGATAGTCTCAATACTTGCTTTGGTGTAGCTGCCGCTGATGATACGTGGGAGGGCAATGCCCGGTTTGGAGCAGCTGTATGAACCGCCCGGGGACAGGGAAGCGCCGGAACTGTACTGGAGCTTGCAGACCTTTCCGAAATGAATGGTATTGTCGGCAATGTTGGAATTAGAGAGATCGAAAGGAATAGAAACAATGGAGCCATCAGTGGTTACTACAGTGACCCGCACACCATCCTGCTTATGCCAGACATCGGTTTCAGTTCCCTGGCCCATGCCGCCGCTTCCTCCATCTATATTTCCGCTTCCCTCCGCCATGGCTGTGAAACAGGTGGAAAAAAGAAGAAACAGGGAGAAAAGAAGTGGAAAAATCCGTTTGATTGGTTTCTTCATGTAGATAAAATCCTCCTTAAAGAGTAAAGAAAAAGACATGGATACCCATGCCTTTTATACCTTAATAATATGTAAATTGTTAATTACCGCCCATATTACCAACTTGTTTATTGATGTCTCCATCACTGTCGATAGTATCTTGATGGGTATCCCCTGTTGTTATCCAGCCAAAAACAGGATCATAAACCTGTCCGGCGTGAGAATTGTTATTGTCTGCTTCGGGGGGAGTACTGCTGTCTGCTTTATTTTCCGGTGCTGCAGTAGGAGCCTGCGTTTGCTGAGGAACGTTGGAATCATATTCCGGTGGTTTCTCAGGGTTCGTTGCATCCTCCGTTACAACTGGTTTTTCTGACGGCATTTCTTTAGCCGCTTCTTCTTTGGTTTTTGTGTCGGATAAAGAAGAAGTAGTGGTAGTCTCATCTTCAGAAATAATCTTCTGGGTATTATCTGCTTCCGTCCCTTCTTTTTTATCAGAAGGAGAAGATGATTCTGCAGCAGATTCTGTTTCCGTCGCTGTCTTTTCTTCCCAGGAATCAGTCTGTGTAGTGGTTTCAACGGCAGCAGGGACAAATTTGGCAGCTGGTTTGCAGGTAAGAAAATAAGCGGCGGCAAGAATTCCAATACACAGGACAGAGAAGCCGCAAATGGTAAGTGTTATCTTCTTCTTATTGTCTTTTTTCATAAATAGAAACCTCCTTTGAGTGTCTTCAAATACTATATACGCTGGAAAGAGGAAAAAGCCAACACGTTTTCTCAGTATTTTGTGTTATGTGTTCCAGTTAATGTAATATGCTGAGTAATTGGGGGAAAGGTATCCCCAAACATATGGATTCTAAAATCCGCATCGCAGGTAACGATATATTCAATTTTATCAGAAAGCTGGTTGAATTCAAGCTTAATATTGCTTATTGTGTAATTATCCGTGGAAAGGGGGATACGTTCTTCCATTCCGTTTATAAAGCCGGCCTGCAGTGCTTCCTGATAAGCGGAGCTTAGGTGAAGATCGGACATATAGGAATCCAGGTTGGCTTCACGTTGGGAATGGAAGGTATCTGCATAAATTCTGGCACTGACATTGTTTAGTTCCATTTTTGCCGCATTTCGTATATTGATGCAGTTAATCTTTACAGACGCAAACAATAAGACAAAAGCAAACAGTATATTGACAGCAAGTATGACGAAGATGGTGAAAAAGGATAAGTCACCGCGTTCATCTTTTATGAATTTGTATCTCATACGTCCTCCTATTTCCAGTAGTGTTCTGAGACACCGGCGCCCTGGGCCCGGATGTTAATCGGAACGAGGTTGAACTTCCAGAAGCCGCCAAGGTAGCAGCGGCCGGTTACTGTAATATAAAAGGGCGATCCTATCTGGATTTTGTCAGGGGAACCGGAGGCATCTATCTGATAAGCCAGATTCTCTACATCGCCCATCTGGCTGGTGAGGAAGGAGAAGAGGGAATCCGTATCACCATTGGTGCCTCCGGTCAGCTGTATTTGTTTGACGAGTTGGTCGGCACAGTGATCCAGTTCCTGCTTTACCGATATGATATGGAAGACGTTGATGATAAAGGTAATCAGGATGACTGTAACCAGGATAAAGAGGAAGCTGCTGATGTAAGAAGATTCTCCTTTTTCTGACTGGAGCAGTTGTTTTATTTTTCTATTCAATTTTCCACCTCCCATTATGGCAATAAAAAACGCGGGATAGAAAAAATCCACCCTGCGTTTTTGGATATTTATAATTTATCACGATACTAATTTTATCATATGGGATTACCCATGTAAATCGCATTACTGTGCCAGTTGCTGAAAATATTGTGCCAGGTTTATGACAGCTTGAAAAATTACATAGGAACTGCTTACGTTTAGGATTGCAATTTTGCCCCGCGCGGGGAATTGGGAAGAGTGTCTGAATATAGTTCAGGATTCCGGACCGGGGAAATAGGGGTACGGCTGGAAGCTGAAGCTGTTTTTCTGAGCCTCCATCTGTCTTATAAGTGTAGATACATTCTTCCTCCAGGCCAAATAAAGAAACACGGAAGATATCATCTTTCCCCTGTGTAGAGGGAAGGAAGATAAATAGTATGCATTTGCTTTGGTATTGATACTCAACCGCATGGATGATATCATTTTTATAATGAAGCAGGCGGTAGACAGCACGCAGCTGGATGATAGGCCTGATCTGCTTATATTGGTTAATATTGGGCCAGTATTGTTCACAATAGGGAAGCATTCCATATAAAGGGACTGGGTAATAAGGTAGCCGTCCGCAAGAAGCTTCTGCTGTCCGTAGTCCGGCTTTCTATCGGCTGTCAAACTCCTGTGCCGGCTGAAACTACTTGTAGTCAAAGTAGGTAAGATGTATAATTACAAAAGAGATGCAAGACCATGTGTTATTAGTGCATGAAAAATTGCTTGTGAGTGAGAGGGAGCAATATCTGCGCAGATAGCAGATATGCAGATTCTTAAGGCCAGGTGGGATCCGCCCGCTTTTGAGACGTTGAAGCGTGCGATAAACAAACTAAGAGCTGAAAGCTCGCAGATCGGCAATCAGCTCTATCATTATCATAGAAGTTCTGTTTTTTATGGATTTCCATGCAGGATCTTATGCGGGACAATTTCGGTCTATTATAGTTTTATGGCTCGATATCAAGACCTTGTTCAGGGTCAACAGCGGAACCGTCCCCATTTGTGGCAAAGGAAAATGCATATCCGTAATGTTCATTGGCGGCGAAATGGACTAACTGGTCAGTTGTAAAATAACCAGCTATATACGAGATATCCGTTTTATCCGATTCCCCCTGGTAGGTCCATTGAGTTGCATAGCCAACCTTATAGCCTAGTCCGGTCAGTCGTTCCAATTCTTTTTTAATCTCCGTGCTGTCCGGATCCAGTATCTGTTTGTCAGAATAGATGCCAATTGATACGTAATACAAGGGGTCTTTTCCTGCATTTGCATGTAAAGCCTCTTGTACTTCAGTAAATAAAAGGACTTCGCCGTTTCCAGGAGAGTCATAAATACCGCTGACGGAAGATGGGAAGCTGCTTACTATTTCGTCGGAAGTGCCGGGGACCTCAATTCCATTTCTGGAAGATGTAAATGAATTGAAGGTAAACGCGCCGATGACTACAAAGCAGACACATGCCACCGCTGCTCCCCATTTGATCCAGGCCGATGAGATTTTTTTGATTTTTAATGCGTTTTCCGTCCGTTCCAAAAATTGATCTTCCGCTTCTCCGATTGCTTTAAAAATATGATCACTTTTCATAAGGTAATATCTTCCTTTTCTAAATAGGTTTTTAATTTTTTCCTGCTTCTGAACAGGCTTGCCTTTACATTATTTTCCGTCATGCAAAACTGTGCAGAAATTGCCCTTAAAGGATAGCTGTACCAGTATCGGGCTAGAAAAACAGAGCATTCCCGATCTGGAAGCGTTTGAAGAAAACGGTTTATGGTTTTGCCCAGTTCCTGGTTTAAAATGACCTGCTCGGTGCTGTTTGCAGATGGAACGCATTCATTCAGTTCATCCAATATCAGTACGATTTCCCCGCCTCCCCGTTTCGCGGTCCGGTTCGCCCTGAATTTATCAAAGGACAGGTTTCTGGTAATCCGCCCAAGAAATAAAGACAGTTTGCCAGGGCGCTGAGGTGGAATGGCGTGCCAGGCGTTGAGCCACGTTTCGTTGATGCATTCTTCAGAGTCTTCGTGACTGCTCAAAATGCGGTATGCTATGGAATAACAATATTTTCCATATTGTTTGTCAGATTCAGTAATGGCTGTTTCATCACGTCCCCAGTACAGGTCGAGTATTTTATCATCTGTCACCTTTGGTACCTCCATTTATTTGGTTTAAAAAGCCTTTCATATATACAGACGTGAAAAAGTGAAAAAAGTTATTTACTAATTTGAAATATTTTGTTTATCGTATCATTGTTTTGGGGCAAGTGCAATAAACGTGATATATGTGGAGGTCAGTTACACACAACAACCCTGTAATTAAGAAAGTGGAAGATTTATACATATATTATTATTAATTTAGGTGAGAGGAGTACGACATGGATGAATTTATCGAGGAACTGGATGGAATGAATGAACTTATATATATATCGGATATTGACACCTATGAGCTTCTATACATGAATACTTGCGGCCTAAAGCAGTTTGGCCTCAAAAGCAGGCAGGAAATTTCAGGCAGGAAATGCTATGAAATCCTGCAGGGCTTTGATTCTCCTTGCTCTTTCTGTACCAACAGTAAGCTGAACAGGGAGGAATTCTACGAATGGCAGACTCAGAACCCACTTACCCAGCATCAGTATCTATTGAAGGATAAGCTGATTATTTATGGGGGCAGGCAAGTGCGAATGGAAATTGCCATGGATATCTCAAAGTTTTTGACGCAGGAGCATCAAATCAAGGTACTGCTTGAAAATGAACAAATTGCCATGGAGTGTGCCCGTGCGTTGCAGGATACACGGGATGATGGGCAAGCCATTGAACAGGCACTGGAGATTCTTGGGAAAAAGCTGAAAGGAGACCGTACCTATATTTTTGAAATACATGATCTGCTGATGAATAATATTTATGAATGGTGTGCACCTGCAATTATAGGGCAAAAGGAGTATCTGCAGGGGATACCGCAGGAGGTCTGCCATCGGTGGATTGAGGCTTTTGAGCAGAGAAAGCCGTACATTATCAGTAATTTAGAAGAACACGCTGATATAGAGCCTGCCGAGTATAAGCGTCTTAAACCACTAGGCATATGTTCATTGATTACTGTACCGCTGTTTGATCAGGATCAATTGATTGGTTATATGGGGATTGATAACCCTCCATATGAAAACGGCAGTAACATCATTGAGATTCTTCAGATACTGGCATATTTTATCCAGGCAGTATTAATTCGTATGCGCAACAATGAAAAACTCCGCAAAAAATCATATATGGACGAATTGACCGGTTCAAGAAACCAGAATGCCTATCTGCAAAAAGTGGGAATGCTTAATGCCCAGATTCAACTCGATAAACAGGATGAGGATAACGCAGGAATGGGAGCTGTCTTTGTGGATGCAAATGGTCTAAAGGAGATGAATGATACGGTCGGACATGAAGCAGGGGATAAGCTGCTTATCTATATTGCACAGAAAATTATGCAGCATTTCCCTGCGAAGGATGTGTACCGCATTGGCGGTGATGAATTTGTTGTTTTGTCCTATCCAGTTAGAGAGAATGCGTTCCTTCAGGAGGCGGCAAAGTTACGGGACAGCTTACGTGAGGACGAGGCAGGACAGGGTGATAAAGCCGCTGTGGGGGCCTGTTGGTCCCGTGATGCTGTA
Organism: uncultured Lachnospiraceae bacterium; assembly: GCA_900548905.1. Taxonomy (GTDB): domain Bacteria; phylum Bacillota; class Clostridia; order Lachnospirales; family Lachnospiraceae; genus Eisenbergiella. The sequence goes on from URMK01000012.1 coordinate 32,063, forward strand.
TATATAGAAGAAATCGTAAACAAGGCTGAATCAGAGATGTATGAGTCAAAAAAACAGTATTACAAAAAAAGGCATCGGAAGATTCGTTCTTTTTCCGAAAATTCTGATATGCTGGATATCTATACCACCCTATTGTTTAAGGACTCGGATGTGGTATTGGAAGCGACAAAGTTACTGCATTTGATTGTTGAGTGTTGGAACGAGGAACATCTGAGAATGATGCTGGATGATGATTTTATCTTGTTTGAAGAAAAATATCAAAAGGTCTTCCGGGGCAGGGCAGCAATCACATTTTTGAAAAAACAGCAGGAAGAGAATGATGGACAGAAGTTACGTGATATGCAGTTTTTCCGTAAGCGCATTGTCAGAGGAGTCAGTCTTCTGAGCTGTTATGGACAGCTGGACAGAAAAAATAAAGAAGGGAAAGCCTGCAGCATACCGGTGGACGCAACACTGATGCTGGTACAGAAAAATGGACGTATTAAATGCCTGTATATGCACAGCACAAATATTGGTTTGCATAAAGAATATGAGGAATATCTCCAACGAAATGCTAATATGGCGTATTCAAATATGATGGCGAAGTTTACTGCTGAGACAAATCCGCCTATGAATCAGGATAATGCTTTAGATTCTTGCAACCTCCTGATGAATGCCTTTAATTTGCTGCTGCAAAACTACAGTAACGTATACTTTGTCAACATCAATGAGGATTTTTATATAACGCTCAGATCGGAGAATAAGTTCCAAACCCTGGTTGGTTCGTCAGGCAGCTTCACCTGTATTAATGTAAACTATGCGGAACAGTACATGGATGAAATAAATAAAATCAAATACCACAATTTTACCAGCAGAAAAAATCTACTGGACAATTTAGAGAAAGACCGCAGGTTCATTTCCATGACCTTCTTTGTGGATAAAGATAGTGACAAAAAAGGCAGGGAGGTTGAGGTGGATATCTGGCTGGGGAATCTGTCAGGGGAGGCTGTCTGTATTTTTGCTTTCAAAAATATTACTGAAAACCCAAAGTCCACTGAGTTTATAGAAACGGATAACCTGACTGGTTTGGCAAGCTATGAAAAATTCCGACAAAACGGACAGAGCCTGATTGACCAAAAGGCAGGAAAATATGCAGTTGTTTCTATTGACTTCCAGAATTTTAAGTATATTAACGAGGTTACAGGCTTCAAGACAGGTGATAAAATCCTGAAAAATTTTGCGGCTAACCTGATGAATATGCAGGGTATACATACGAGGGTGACAGCGGACCACTTCCTGACAATGCTTTCTTATGACCAGGACTCAAATTATGTGATTGAAAATGTGCGCCGGAATATTGAACAATTTACAATGTTTCAAAATGTCCAGCGTGAGGATATTAAGGTTGTTCTGCGCATGGGCATCTACTTTGCGGAAGAAAACTGCACCAGCATTGATACTGCCATTGACTATGCCAACATTACCCGGCAGTCCATAGGACAGACTGTCAGTAATGAAATCGCGGTTTATAATGAGGCGTTTGTGAGACAGAAGAACCTTCAGAGTAAAATCCTTGCCAGGATGGAACCATCGCTGGAAAACGGGGATTTCCAGGTATGGATGCAGCCTAAAGTGGACCTTAAGACGGGAAAGCTCTGCGGCGCAGAAGCTTTAAGCCGCTGGATGAACAATGGTACTGTCTGTTTCTATCCTGATGAGTTTATTCCTATCTTTGAGAATAACGGTTTCATCACCAGCCTTGATCTCTATGTCCTGGAGACTGTATGTAAGAATATAGCCCAATGGGAAAACATGGGGTGGAATGACATGGTCAGAATCAGTATGAATCTGTCTGTCATGGATATAATGCGGGACGGCGTGGTCGATTCCATAAAAAGAATTGTTAATCGCTATCATGTGGACTACAAACTGCTGGAATTTGAATTGACTGAGACGGGGTATTTCCGAAATTTCAATACGGCGGCATATGTAATGAAACAGCTCCAGGATTCAGGATTTTTCACCTCAGTGGATGATTTTGGCAGCGGATACAGTGTAATGAATATGCTGGTTAATATGTCTGCAAATGTTATTAAAATTGACCGGGCGTTTATGATCAATTCAATCAAGACAAAAGCAGGCGGCATGCTTCTTGAGCGTATTATTGGTATTGTGCATGAATTAGGATACCGTGTATTGTGCGAGGGCATTGAAACACAGGAGCAACTCGATTTGCTGCGGGATATGGGCTGTGACGAAGGACAGGGTTACCTTTTTGCAAAGCCGATGCCATTGAATGAGTATTTCAATAAATATAGAAAACTATAATTAAAAGTAGGTGTGAAGCACTTGATTTTCTGATTGCAGTATCAAAGCTTATGCCAGGTTCTTCGACATATCCAAAATGGAACCAGAGTGGAACTTTGAAAATACCAAGCATACATTTTGATAGACCAACGTAAACGCATTACTAAAAGCATCCGGCAATGAGTCTATCCTTTGGGCTTTAAGGGCTGTGACAACAACGTCCATTGCGAGAGCCATTTCACTGTAGTCCGGATAAAATGACTTGTCAATTGCCTGCATATAATGTCCCCATATCAGCAGATCGTCTAACTGCCGGAAAATATTTTTCAGGGATTGGTACGGCAGAAGCTGGATGAAAGTGTTCATAAGCAGTTGAAAAGACAAGGGGCTTATTCTGTTCTCCGGTGCTGTGTGAAGCCTGCTTTCCAAGGAATGCCCCAGGCCGTCTGGGATGAAAAAGATGGAAGAGGCGCAGTTGCGTACAGTGAGAGTTAGAATTTGAAGGGCCTCCAGGAAAAATGATAACCTTTCCTGTATCACCGGGTCCGCCCAATTTAGTTCACTTGTAAATATAGTTTCGCCTTCCGGTGTAATTACACTGCCCTTTTTATCAATTGTCTGTGCAAAACCCAGGGAATTGAGCAGGTTAACTGCCCGTCTTGCAGTATTTTTTGTTATTCTATATTCTTCCATCAGCTTAGGAATAGAGGGTAAATACTGTTCGTTGTCAAACTCCCCGGCAACAATCCTGCGTACAATGGTCATGGCCAGCCGGGCATATAGCTCGGAATGTCCTTTTATTCTGAACCAATGGATGTCCTCATTCTTTTTTGATTTACTTCCGGTATATTTGCCCAAAGCATATAAGTAATTGTCAACCCTTTCTCCGGAATCGCAGTATAATCTTGACGTGCCGGCATAAAAGTCGTCGAACTGTTTGTGTTTAATTTGAAATATAGCTTTGTTAAACCAGGTTTTTGTTCTCTCAACAGTCGTAGCAAACGGATCATCTATGCCAGGAAATGGAATATATGGGATGTGAAGATAGTTCTCACTGTCTAACTCCAGATCAATGATTAACTGATTTTTTAATGGACGGAGCAACGCTGTAAAAAAGGCATTGGACAGCTGATAGTGGTCTGGCAGTTCCATCTGTTCCGATATAGTATTCAAAATTTTATCAAATAAACATAATTCTGACTCATTACATCGTTTGGCGCCTTCACGATAAAGGATTGGCATCAGTAATCCCAATCCCTTATATGCGTCAGTAATTTCCTCCCGGCTTTGAACCAGAAATCCGGCAAGGGCTTCCTTGGATGTGCAATAAGTCACCACAGATGGCTGCCCCTGCGCTGTGCGGATATATCCTTCTTCAGCAAGCAGTTTCATCACTTTGCGGACCGTAGTGATTCCCGCATTGTATCGCTGGCAGATTTCCCTCTGGGAAGGAAACTCCTGTCCATAAATAAAAGTACCGTTAAATATCTGCGTGGTAATCGTCTGATACAGATACTGATATAGCTGTTGATTCCTACCCACCGGTTGGGTCTCCTTTCATGGAAACGCTCTTTTATTGATATGCAGAGTAAAATATAGACATTTTAATTAATAGGTGCTTTTCATAAAATTATTTTTATTATATCAGTTCTTTCATCTCTCTTCAACTTGATTTCCTAAGATTCCTGTGCTAAACTTCACTTATAGTTAAAGGGATAAAGGAGTGTTTTTAAAATTCCGATTATTGCTGTATCCTGAGAGTATTTGAAAAATGAACATACGGAATTCCATATGTCGGCTGGCCGTTTTCATGGCTGGCCAGGTTGCATTTGGATCGGATCAGGTTCCTCTGGGGCGCAGGCATTAGCCAGGGCGCCGCTGAACAGGCCGGTACGATTGAAGATCTGGCGGCTGCCATCAGTGTAATTTCCGCCCAAGTGAAGCAGACTGCCCAGGAAGACACAATAGATACACCGGTAAATGGCATTACTGTGGGAATAGCCGCACCACAACGAAGCATTGATTGCCTTGCTTTAATAATTGCACTGCTTTGCTATTAGTTGACTGGGAGATTATCACAGTTTTAACGTTTGGGAGAGGAAAAATGCAGGATAAGCAGTATGTGAATATGGAAAAAATTTATGCTTCGCCATACAGTAGAATCTTCTGTGGCCGGGAATGTGATACAGGGCAATTGGTAGTTTTGAAAACCGGCGGTCAGGACACGATGACTCCTGAAGCGAATGAGAGATTAAGGCGTGAATACCGTATGTTGCGGATGGTTGATAATCCTCATGTTGTAAGAGCCCTTGGAGAGATAACACTGGATGGACGCTATTATCTGAAAGAACAATGCTGTCCGGGAATTGTGCTGAGGCAGCTGATTAAGCGTGGTGGCATGGAATGGGCGGATTTCTATCTGATAGCAGGCCAGATGATAGAGGGACTCAGCGCCCTGCACGAGGCGGGTATCATACATAAGGACGTAAACCCGTCAAACGTGATATACGATTCAGAGTCGGGCCGCGTGGTACTGCTGGATCTGGGGATATCCTCAGTTTTTTCTTATGAAAAGACAGAAGGGTTAAAGCCTGACAATATAGAAGGCACCATCCGTTATCTTGCACCGGAACAGACAGGCAGGATTAATACCGCCCTTGATTATCGTACTGATTTTTATTCCCTTGGTATTACATTCTATGAGATGGTGACCGGACATTGCCCATTTGAAGCGGAGACACCTACGGAAATGGTTTTCTCCCATATTGCTAAAATACCTCCTGATATTCTTGCACAGCGTCCGGACACGCCGCCCATGCTCGCGAAAATTATTAACAAGCTTCTTTCTAAAATGGCGAAGGACCGCTATTTTAGTTGTGAGGGGCTTCTTTATGATATAAAACGAAGTATCAGTGAGAAAAAATTTGTACTGGGCGAGAGGGATTTCAGTCGGCGTTTTGAATTTTCGCAGCATCTCTATGGGCGGGAAAGTGAAATTGCCCAACTGAACAGTGACCTTAAGGAGGTTATGGGCGGCGCCAAAATACTTGTTTCCATAAGCGGATATTCCGGAATTGGCAAGACTTCACTGGTAAATGAGATCCAGGAGGAGGTCCTGCTGGCCGGTGGATTATATCTTTATGGTAAATTTGACCAGTACCACAGGAATGTGCCGTATTATGGCTTTTTCCAGGCAATTAAACAGTTTTGTGACCTTGTTTTTTTAGAACCGGAAGAGGAAATCAGAAGATGGAGGGAGGGGCTTACAGCGATTTTAGGCGGTGATATGGGGCTTCTTACGAGCAAGGTAACCGAGTTGTCCCTGTTGACCGGCAGTCAGCCGGCCGATATGGATTTCACGCCACTTGAGGAACGGGTGCGTTTTAAGGCGGTTTTGGGAAAGCTTCTGTCGTTTCTGGCGGTATCTGAGCATCCGCTGATTATATTTCTGGATGATGTACATCTGGCTGATATGGGGTCCATGGAGATACTGGAGGAAGTTATCAGAAATGAAGGAATGGGCTATCTGATGTTGGTGGTCTGTTACCGGGATAACGAAGTAAATGAAGCGCACCCGCTTATACATAGTCTAAATAAAATGATCCGGAGAAAAGGGAGAGTCACTCAGCTCGATCTAAAGGGGCTGAATATGGTATGTGCCGCCCAGATGATAGGCGATATATTAAAGACCAGCCACGAGGAGGTCTCATCTTTGACGGAAATCATTTACAGGAAAACAAAGGGCAATCCATTTTACATCAAACAGTTCTTGCGTCTGTGCAACTTAAAGGGATATATAACATTGGATGTGGAATCGGGGAACTTTCGCTGGGATACAGAGAAGATACAAAATTGCCCGGCGCAGGAAAATGTCGTTGACTTTCTGCTGAGCAATCTTGAACAGATTCCGAAAGAGACGCTGCCGCTTCTTTCCACAGGCGCCTGCATTGGACAGAACTTTGCGGTGAATGACGTATCATTTCTCTGTTGTCTGCCGGAGGGTGAAGTTGTTAAAAGATTAGTTGTGGCTGTAGATTTGGAAATACTTGTTCCCATAGAGAAGAACTCGGATACGGGCCGCCGGTCTCGGTTCCAGTTTTCCCATGACAGATTCCAGGAAGCGTTCTATAAGGTTATGCCTCAAAAGGAGAGGGCAGGCATCCATTATCAGTTGGGGATACGATATGAGCAGAAGGCGTCTGCAGAAGATGATATGGAAGAACGGCTGTTTGAGATAGCGGACCACTATGCGAAAGGGCTCGGGGAAGCGCCAGATGAAGTTGAGAAACTTCACATTCAGAAGATATTGCTAAGGGCGGCAAAACGGTGTGGGCTGGTATCTGCTTTTGACACGGCGTCCCGCTATCTGGAGCTTTTGCTTTCCCAGCCGGAGATTCAGGATGATAAGAACCGTTCTTTTCTCATACAGGTTTACAAGGAATACCATGCAGTACTGTGCAACATGGTGAACGTGAAGGAATGTGACCGTATATATGGAGTACTTTGCGGTATGGTGAAAAATCCTGAGGAACTGGCAGATAATTGCTGCCTGCATATTACAAGCCTCTCAACCAGGGGACGGTATCAGGATGCATTTATGCTTGGAATTGGTCTGCTGGACCAGCTTGGGGTACCCTTTACCGGTGAGGACATGGAGCAGATCCTGAAGCATGAGATGGAGTTGTTTTATCAGGAGTTAGAGGCCCTGGGGGAAGACCATATTTTGCGTAAAGAGGAAGCGGAAGATCCCAGGGAGTTTGTGATCAGCAAGTTATTGAACCGCCTGTGCGCGCCGGGACTGTTTTTTAATCCGCTCTATTCATTCTGGACCATCTTAATAGCTGCCAGACGGATTTTCCGTTATGGCTATACCCCATACGGTCTGCAGCTCTATTCCAATCTAATGGTGCCGCTGGGTGCGTTGTGCGGGGACTACAGGACTTCCTACATGGCCGGGAAAACAGCGATGTATCTGGCGGAAAAGCACCAGTACAGGGAAGTGATTTACAGTATTTATCATCTTTTTGCCCTTCATACGTGCCATTGGTTTGAGAATATCGCCAATGTGATTCCCTATGCCAGGGAATCCATCAAAGGGAACGCCCTGATGGGGGAGTTTGAATATGCCTGTTACGGATACTTTACCGCCATGACCGCGCTTATGGATACATCATCCCATATAGATGAGCTTTGGAGTGAGGTGGAGCCTGCCATTAGTTTTGCTGAAAAAACGGGGAATTACCATTCACTTGGCACATTTTACAGCTTCCGGCAGTTCTGCCGGAGTGTGCGTGGGGAACTTGGGAAAGATGGCAGTTTTGATGGAGAGGGCTTCTCTGAACATACGCATACCGAACAATTTGCCGATAACCATATGGCAATGTGTTATTTTTACGTGCTGCGGGCATTGACGGCAGTTATTTACAGGGACTATGAAACGGCTTACCGAATCTGCTGCCATAGTGTGCCGCTTATGCCTTATATCACTGGTTTCTATCCGGTTGCATTACATAATTTTTTGTATTCATTGTCAATCTGCAAGGTTTTAGCTTCTAAGAAATATGGGGAAAAAACGCAGAAAATTCAAGAATTGACAGAGACTCTCAATGAGAACCAGAAATGGATGAATGGACGCAGGAATGATGCGTTCGGCAATTTCGGACATTTTTACCTCACCATTGAGGCGGAGAGGAAGAGCGTGGATGGCTTTGTGGCGGAGGCTCTTCCTCTTTATGAGAGCGCCCTGGAACATGTGGAAAAACATGCAGGCAATCTTCATCACGCAATCATTAGCGATCTGATTGCCCTGCGCTATGAGGAACTGGGCATCAGGACCGCGGCAGAATATTACCTGCGCAGAACTTATCATCTTTACGCCGGTTGGGGAGCGGAGGGAAAGTGCGATCTGATGAAATTTCGGTATCCGGAGCTGATTAAGCGTCAGGAGTATGATGAACCGGAACAGTATAGCCAATCGGAAAGTACCCTTTTTACGACCACATCACTGGATATGAAATCTGTATTAAAGGCTTCCATGGCTATCTCAGAGGAATTACAGCTGGAGGGGATTCTGGAAAAGCTGATCTACGTCCTTCTGGAATGCGCCGGCGCGCAGAATATATACTATCTGAACAAGTTAGACGAACAGTATGAAATAGAGGCCGAGGGTCATACGGGACCGGAGGATATATGCATCCTTTCCAGGCGGGTTGCCGATGCAGGAGATATTCCGTTCAGTATTGTAACGTTTGTGGAAAGAACACTGGAAACTGTTATTTTGGACGATGCGGCGGTGTCCAGGATTTATGGAAAGGATTCCCATATAAAAGAAAACAATTGTAAATCAGTCCTTTGTATGCCGATCATTGGCAAGGGAGAGCTGAAAGGGATTCTGTATCTGGAGAACAATCTGGCTGCCGGAGTGTTTGACCAGCACAGAAAGGATAATCTGATTCCAATAGCGGCCCAACTGGCCATTTCACTGGAGAACGCTTATCTGTATGAACATCTGCGGTTTCTGGTGGAGGAGCGGACGAAAGCGCTTAAAGAAGAAATCCAGATGCGCAAAGAGACGGAAGCAAAGCTTGCGCAGATGGCAAATCACGACCCTTTGACAGGTTTGCCCAACCGCCGGTTATTCCATGAGATTTTGTCCGGAACTCTTTTAAATGCGGGCAGGAACAAAATTATGGTTGCTGTCCTATTTGTGGATTTAGACGGATTTAAAGAAATCAATGACACCTATGGACACGAAACAGGCGACATTGTATTGACAGCGGTTGCCGGGCGTCTGCGCAGTTCAGTACGTAAAGGTGATACGGTATCCCGCATGGGCGGAGATGAGTTCGTACTGATTCTGGATGGGATTGAAAGGGAAGAAGAAATAAAACAGGTTTGTAACCGGATTCTGTGTGAAACCAGGGAACCGCTGCAGACATCATTGGGGATCAGTTTGAAAATAACCGTATCTATTGGAGTCAGTATATATCCAAAGGATGGTCTTGAGGTAGAGGAACTGGTTACCAGCGCAGATAATGCCATGTACCGGATAAAAAGGAGTCATAAAAACTATTATTCTTTTGTATAAGTACTTTAATGGGAGTAGTCCTATAAAAACAGTAAAAATGTTTATGACTACTGCGGGGCCGGTTCCTTAGGCGCGCTATCATCGATTTCTCCGTCACAGAATGCATTTAGTCGTAGACGCCGGGACTGAGCCAGATGCCGCGGTTCGTGGTGGTCATGCAGCAGAAGGACATGCTGCAAGGCGGTCTGAACTCTCTGCAGGCCACAAAGTATATTTAATCCCGTTTTGTGGTCTGCGATGAAAAGAGCAGCCTGACAATTCCTCATGCGCCTGAACAGCGCAGACATATACCGAATAATAAGGAGTAGGATATGAAACGTTTAATAAGCCGGGCTGCTGTACTAATGCTGATTGTGTCTCTTCTTGGTTTTGTAATTTTTTTTCTTTCTTCACGGATTGAAGTGCAGATGGAACAGTCGGCCACGGAAAATGTTCGGGAGATTGTTCAGGTAATTGAATCAAGTATTGCTGAAATCAGAAGAAATGATGTGACCGCATCCCATCGTCTTACAGAATTTTTTTCGTCGGAAAAGGACACGGTCAGTCTTTTAAAACACATGCAGGAAAATAGCCAATTTGCGAGGATTTCTTTTGTCCCTGCCGATTCTGATACCGGTATCACCAACCGGGGAATGACATTTTCCATAAAATCTCTCCCTGATTGGGAAGCGATGCGGGCGGCGGAAAGAGAGATAACGGACGTTTACATGAGTAACTTAGGCGCATGGACCTACACAATCAAATGCCCTGTTTATGAGGAAGGGGAATTTAAAGGTGATTTGTATACGGATGTCATTATGGAGCGGTATGATGATATCCTGCCTGACTCCATTTATCAAAATAAGGGTCTTATTTATATTCTGGATGCGAATACGCTCCGTTTTATTTATGAACCCACCAGCACAGAGGTTATTATATCAGGAAAATATGATTTGCATAGCTTCCTGAATGACTTTGGTATCCTGGATGAGAAGTTAGAGCAGGATATCAGCAGTGCGATTGAACGGCGGATCAGCATCATAGCCAAGATGATAGTCTCAGACGAATCCTCCTATGTATATTTCTGGCCGGTTGATGACGGTGAATGGTACCTCTGCGGGATAATCCCGGAACAAAGCATCCAGAGCGAGGGGAATGCAGTGACTCAGACGATAGCGGCCACGAGTATCCTCATCTTTGGGGCGGCTGCACTTACCTTCCTTTTTTATTCCTGGTACAGCAGTAAAAACCAGAAGGTGCGTCAATACCAGATAGATCTGTTTCATGGGATTGCAAAAAGTATCGATCATGTGGTACTCCTGTACGACTGCGGTACAGGATCGCTGGAGTTGGCATTTGATAATATCAATCGGATTCTTGGAATTGAATGGCAGATGCTCAATGGAAGAGGTAATATTCGTCTGCGCACAGAGGAGGATAGGAACAGCCGGCTGTTTCAAATCCTGCGTCCGGAGACTTTTCAGACAGGACTTGATCTTATGGAACGGACCATATGGAATAACCCGGAAACAGGAGCCGTTCAATATCTGGAGATAGAGACCACCTATATCATATTGGATAATAAGAAAAAATGCATCTTGTCAATCCTGGATGTCACAAAGGAAGAGCAGATGCAGGAGTCGTTGCGTGCTTCGGTCTTGGCAGCTCAGAATGCCAGCCGCGTAAAATCTGATTTTCTGTCCCAGATGAGCCATGAAATCCGGACGCCGATGAACGCGGTGGTGGGTATGGTCCAGATTGCAGAAGCGAGGCTGAATGACCGGGATCGTGTGCTGGATTGCCTGCATAAAATCAAGTCGTCCTCCCAGCATCTTCTTAGCCTGATTAACGATATATTGGATATCTCAAAAATAGAAAGCCAGAAGATGTCCCTGTCAGAAAAGTGGTTTGGATTGGATGGACTTTTAGATGATTTAAATAATATCGTCTCAGTACAGGCAGCCATGAGAAGCCAACGGTTTGTCATACAAAACAAGGTTGGAAACGTGGAGGTGCTGGCGGATCGGATGCGGCTCAGCCAGGTGCTTATGAACCTTGTTAATAATTCCATCAAATATACGCCGAATGGCGGCCATATCACACTTACTGTTACACAGAATCCATCCAAAGCAAAGGAGTATTGCCTGATGCATTTCTGCATTGAAGATAATGGAATCGGGATGAGTGAAGAATTCCAAAAGAAGCTGTTTACACCATTTGAACGGGAGGACAATCAGGTGGTCCGCGCACAAAATGGGACAGGATTGGGACTTTCTATTGTTCAGAGCATGGTATCCCTGATGGGGGGGAACATCCGTGCGGAAAGCACTAAAGGAGTTGGAACTGCTTTTTATGTGGACATCGAATTTAAGTGCAAGTCGGCCGGAATGTCGGAGCAGGCGGCTGCTCCGGTAATGGAAGTATGTGATTTCAGCGGAACCGTAATTCTGCTGGCGGAAGATAATGAACTGAACCGTGAAATCGCTTATGAATTTCTTGTGATGGCAAACGCCCGGGTAGAGTGCGCGGCAGATGGTGTAGAGGCGTTTGAAAAATTCAGGGATTCGGATCCGGGACATTTTGATGTCATACTGATGGATATGCAGATGCCAAGGTGGAACGGGGTTGAAGCTACCAGGAATATACGGGCGCTGGACCATCCGGATGCAAAGAGGATTCCAATCATTGCCGTCACGGCCAATGCTTATTTTGAGGATGAGCAGAAATGCCTGGAGGCCGGAATGAACGATCATATAGCCAAGCCTCTGGATGTTCAGGAATTTTATAAAAAAGTAGAAAAATATTTTATTATAGGCAAACAAGAAAGGGAAAATCATGATTAAAAGAGTAAGGCGTGAAATGGCGGTAATTCTTGCAGTGAGTATGGTTCTGGGACTGACGGCCGGATGTGGGAGGAAAGACAAGGCTTATATTATAGAACAGAACAAGGAAACAGTAAAAGAAGAGCTTGTATTCTATTCTTCAACGGCCAAGGGAAACGAGGTGCGGGAGGGAGGCATCATGCATTCCATGCAGATGGCGATCGATGAGTTTGAACATACGCATCCTGATATCCGTATATCATACAAATCCTACACTCCTATGAACTCACAGGAAAAAAGCTATGATGATGTTGTGCGTGACCGGGTCAGAAACAACATGGGGGATGACCTCTATATCATGAATCCGGATGTGGCATATGAAATGTACCGGGAAGGATACCTGGCGGACCTCTCAGATCTGTCATCTGTGCAGTATTTAACAAAAGAGGCCCTGAGCCAGTGTACCGTCGATGGAAAGGTTATTTCCGTGCCCATGACAATGCTCTGCTATGGACTGTTCGTCAACCAGGATCTTTTGGATAAATGCGGACTGGAACTGCCGAAGACAAAACAGGAGTTTCTGCACTGCTGTGAGGTCCTGAAGGAAAACGGAATCATGCCCCTGGCGGCCAACCGCTGGTGGATGGAGCCGTTTGTGTTGACACAGGGTCTTGCTTCCCTTTATATTGAGGACGGAGGCGAGGAAAAGATTGCCGCACTCAACAGTGGGGAAACGCCTATCAGCCAGTATATGCGGCCGGGTTTTGAATTCCTGCAGGAGATGATGGATCAGGGGTATTTTGATGTGGATTTTGCCAGAAATGCGGAAGCAGGAGATGAGAGGGAGCAATTCCTGAATCAGGAGGTAGCGTTCGTTGTCCATTATGATACGGCCATCCAGGACCAGATTTATGGGACACACGAATTCAAGATGGCATTCATCGGTTTCCCAACAGACGAATATGGGCAGGTCAATCTGTTCAATGCCGCGCAGCGTATCTGCATCAGCAGCAAAACAAAGAATCTTGAGATGGCTAAAGAATTCGCCGACCAGATGGCGTCCAAAGAGGTTGCGGCGGATTTATTAAAAAACAGCGGTGGTTTTCCACCCAGAAAGGATATAGACTTTGAACGTCCGGAAATCCTTGCCACAGCGTATGAAAATGTAGAGGCAGGCAGGGCCATGCCGGGTTCTAATCCGGAAATTGATTTAGAGCAGTGGGGGACTACCTGTGTCTTGGTCCAGGAATTGTATAAGGGGCGCAGTATAGACGAAATAATGGCGGAGTTTGATGCGCAGCAGATGGATCTTGTGCATTCAGGCCAGTAAAATGACAAATAAAGCTGATATATCAGACCGTTCTACAAGGATGGATCGAATTGCCTGAGAACAGAAAATTTATTTTACAATTAATAATGGTTTCCCATGATGGTCTCAACGTGAGAGTTTAAGTCCTCTCATGCTGGGACTGTTTTTATGAGAGGCTGGAATCCAGTCTCTAAAAAATGGAAGTTATGGCTTTATAATCGCATCTACAGGGGGATATGCGTCCTTATGCTTCTGAACTTGAGAAAACCTCCCTCCCTATAATATTTTTTGTCACTCTAGATAAGTTAATGTAGGTAAACTATAATATGGTTAATATACATTAACTAATATATGTGAAGAGACTGAATGAGATTGGATGCTTTATCAGGGATACCTTCTCCCATAATTTGGCGGAGGATGCTGAAATCCATACGGACAGCTGCTCTGAGGACGGGCATGTGGAGGCGCTGCGCAGCCAGGATAGGGACAGCTACTGGAAAGCAGCAAAGGGAAAGGAAAAAGCGGAAATAGAACTGGCACTTTGCAGGGAAGAAATGGTTGATTATTGTATGCTGATGGAAGATATCCGGCAAAGCCAGAGAATTGAAAAATTTCATATTCTTTGTAGAACAGAGGGACAGTGGAAGAGGGTTTTTGAAGGTACGGCGGTAGGACATAAAAAAATATGCCGCTTTGAACCGGTAAATACTGATGCGGTAAAGATAGTTATTGAAGAATCCCGTTCCTGTCCGACACTTCGGTTTGTGGGACTGTACTATGGGTATCTCGTGCCGGAAGTTAAAAAAAGAAGCAGGTAAAGGTTTGGTATGATAGTTGTTTAAACAGCAGCTCAGCCGTAAGTTGTGACGGCCGGGCTGCTGTTTAAATATGTATCTGTGAATTGACATTCTATATGATAACGAAAAATGTTTTTCGTGGAGCAAATGTAAGTGATATATAAACATAGTAAACAAAAATAAAATAAAAAAGAAGAAAAAAATAAAATAATGACAACTACATATGTGAAAACTATTATTAAAAAGATAAAAATGCCAATAAATGACGTAGATTTCCAAAAGTTGTTATATTGTTTGACTATATAGAAAATGTTAAGCTTATTCCATCAAACAGAGATGGCGCCTATCCTGTAAAGAGAATGGAGGACAGGAATGAAAAAATATCTAAAATACAGATGGCAATACGGAATGATTCTGATTGGAATAGCTTGCCTTTTCTTTTTCAGCTATATGCCTATGCTTGGAATACAGATAGCCTTTAAGAATTTCAAGATAGGCCAGACAATCTGGAGCGCAAAATGGGTGGGACTTGATAATTTTAAGTTTTTGCGGGATCCTGAGTTCTGGAGAGTCATGAAAAATACAATCACACTGACCGTGTCAAAGTTTGTATTCAGCTTTCCGGCTCCGATTATACTGGCTTTATTGATTAATGAAATAAAAAATGTGAGATTTAAGAAAATAGTACAGTCTATTACCTATATTCCACATTTTATTTCCTGGGTGGTAGTTGCTTATATGCTGGATTCCTTTTTGTCTCCCTATACAGGTATAGTGAATGAGCTGATAGTCAAGCTTGGCGGGAATGCAGTTTTTTTTATGGGTGATACCAGATGGTTCGTGCCGCTGGTGGTGCTCGCCAGTGTCTGGAAGGAAGTGGGGTGGGGGACAATCGTTTATCTGGCAGCGATTACCTCTATAGATCAGGAAATGTATGAAGCAGCAAAGTTGGATGGGGCAGGAAGGTGGAACCAGATGAGGTACATTACCTTACCAAGTATTGTACCGACAATCAGTATGTTGTTTATTTTGGCAATACCGGGAATTTTGAATGCCGGCGTTGATGCAGTATACCCTCTGATGAATAATGCGAATCTGGAGGTGTCCACGGTATTGGATGTTTACGTATTGACCAATGGTTTGCAGAGAGGAAAATACAGCTTTGCAACAGCAGTTGGCCTGATGTCATCCGTATTCAGCCTGATTCTGTTATTAGGCGCAAATAAAGCATCAGAAAAGATGACAGGGGAGGGGTTGTGGTAACATGGCAAAGAAGAGTAAGACCGATTATAAAATTAAAAGTTCCCATGGGGAAAAGATTTTTCGGGTTGCAAACATTATATTTATGTGCCTGTTATGTGTGGTAACAATATATCCGCTGTTCTATATTTTGATTTATTCGCTGAATGAAGGGACGGATTCCTTAAGAGGAGGGCTGTATCTGTTTCCGCGGGTTTTTACAACCTTTAATTTTGAATATGTCCTCAGCAACGGCGTTATTAAAAATTCGTATTTAGTTACGATTGGAAGGACCATACTAGGAACGGTTTGCGGGCTGACAGTTACGGGGCTTACGGCATATGGTATGTCCTTCAGGGAGCTTCCCAAAAGAAAAGTATTAATGGTAATTATCCTGATTCCGATGTTGTTCAGCGGCGGTTTGATTCCCTATTATATTCAGCTTTCCAATTTAAAACTTGTGGATACTTTTTGGGTATATGTTATTCCTAATATGTTTAGTATATGGAATATGTTCGTTATGATGAAAGCATTTATGGGAATTCCGGTCAGCCTGCGGGAATCAGCGATTCTGGATGGCGCGGGCGAATTGACAATACTGCTGCGTATTGTACTTCCGCTTTCCAAAGCAACGCTGGCGGCAATCGGTCTGTTTATCGCTGTATTTCATTGGAATGACTGGTATTCAGGTGCATTTTACGTAAGCTCGCTGAAGCTGATGCCAATACAGACATATTTGCAGAGACTTTTCAGCGCAGACAGTATGAGCATGCTGTCAAGCAACAGCGAAATTGTAGCAGAGGCGGCATTCAGAGAGTCCCAGACAGCTGCAATGACAATTACTTCTGTAAAAATGGCAGCGGTTATCATCGGAACTCTTCCGATATTGTGTGTATATCCGTTTGTGCAGAAGCATTTTGTAAAAGGGGTGTTGACCGGCTCTGTAAAGGGTTGAGTTACATAAAGAAATGGAGGGAAAATATGAAGAAAAAATTAGTGGCAACAATTCTTGCGGCGGTGATGATGATTTCTGTAACCGCATGTGGAACGGAAGAATCCGGGAAAGCAACATCCGGGACAGGGACAACGGGAACGGAAGCATCCTCTGCCCAGATAGCTGACAGCGTGGATGCCGGAGATGGATTTTATGTCAATGAGGCGGATGGCGGTAAGACCACGGATCCGTTCAGCATTTGGGTAGGATGGACCTCTGAATGCCCGGATGATACGAGGGTACAGCAGGTTATGCGTGAAGAACTTGGTATGGATTACCGGTGTGAATTCATGCAAAGTGATGATGTACTTACTACGGTTAACCTGAAACTGAGCAGCGGAGCCAATTTACCGGACATTATGATTTTTCCTTACAATCCGGAAGTGATGAGCGCTTTGGTGGGATCCGGACGCGTTATGAAGCTGAATGATATATTCCAAAGTGAAAAGTTGGCTAATATTGCAGCAATTGATCAACGTATCAAAGATTTTATCAGGGATGAAAACGGAGATATGTGGTATATACCGGGATGGTATGCGATGGAATATGATGAACCCTGGGGAGGCTGGACATTGGATGCCTGGTGGGTCAGAAAAGACCTGATGGAAGTAACAGGTGTTACAGAGGAAGATTTGACCACAATTGAGGGTATGGAAGAAGCACTGAGAAAGTTTTCACAGTGTAAGGATGAAAATGGGAAGCCTGTCGTTCCCTTATCATTCATCCAGGGGTCAGGGCAGGAGAGAATTATTCTTTCGACCTTTGGGCTTGATACCAAGGCAGGTGTCAGCAGAATGCCTGCTGTTATGAAAAAGGGAGATGAATTCGTATTCCTTTATGACAATCCTGCGTATAAAGAAGCCTATAAATGGATGAACAGGATGTATAATGAAGGGCTGATTGATTTGGAAGTAACGACCATCCAGGCAGAGCGTTTCAAAGAAAAACTAAAAGGCGGTCAGGTTGCAGTAATGTTAACGGATGCCTTTTCCGGGGAGCTGTTTAATGATGGATATGAAGAGGACAGTGTAACCTTTGAATTTCAGCCCTATGCATGTCCCAAAGTGGAAGATGTGGAAAGAGGCTATACATCTTATGTGGATCCGAATCCAAGATATATGGTATTTATCAATAATGATACTCAGAAACTCAATCCTGCTCTTAATTTCCTGAACTGGGTAAATGAAGCGGAACCAATCAGACAGCAGGAGGTAAATGAGGGACCTAAAGGAATCCTGTGGGATTTTACGGATGGTGAGAGGTGGAGTTTTGATAAGGAGTATGTGATTGAAAGAAATTCAGGGGATCAGGCAAGAGTAGATGCATGTACGCCCCAGCTTTACCAGTTCGCTGCGTACAGTAATAAATGGTATCCCTGGTTTGAACAGGATCTGAAGGATGTTACAAAAGGACAGGAGCTGATACAGGAAAACTGTAAATATATAGGAAACGAACTTCAAAACCACAGAAGTATTCAGGATATTGATAAAGTAAAACTTAATTCAGAATCCATTGTGAGTGAAAATCTGGAATCATTAAATGCAGTAGTGAAAGAATATACGGCAAAGATGATTATGGCGAAATCAGATCAGGAATTTGAAAACGCCTATAGCACATTCCTTGATCAACTGGATATGAGAGCTGATTGGAAGGCAATGAAAGAAGAGTGGCTGGCCGCTTATCAGGAGCAGTTTGGTGAATAAAGAAATGCCATAGGATAGTGTAAAGAGCCTTTTGGGGAGCTTACTCCTTTTAAGGCTCTTTGGGTGAAAGTAAAAAGAAATATAAATATGAACATTCCCCGGTAGACACCTTACAAACAATATTCGGTTTGTAAAAAAAGCGGAATAGAGTTATCCTTTTTATAAAGGAAAAAATAAGGGGTGGCAAAGATGTGGCGAAAAATAAAGCAGGAGCTGGATTCCATCAGGGGGAAATTAATCTTCTTTTTCCTGTTGTCAATATTGTTTATTGGCGGTGTAACATGGCAGTGTCAGAAGCATTTGCTGTTTGTTTCCATAAAGAGTGAGGAAGAAGCTTATTTAAGTAATCTGGCAGGGCAGATTATGGTTGCGATGGAGGATGACAGAGAGCGTTGTGAGAATTTTTTACATCAATGCTGCTACAATAAAAACCTTCCGCTGTTTCTCTCTGCTACCTATACGGATTATGAAAAGGTATGGGAATCGGCCAGGAATATTGACTATTTTGTGAAAGAGCGGATGGCTATGATGCCTGGAATGAAAGCGGTCCAAATCTGCCATACGAATACCACCTTCTGTGAAGACGGGAAAAACCTGTTTTATGTGACAAAGGATGAGATGGAGGATTGTGTGTGGAAAAAGTGGATTTTCACACAGAAAAGATTTGGTATTATTCAGGAAGAAGTAAATGGAATGTTTCAGGGAGAAGATGCATATATCAAACTGCTCTTTGATCTGGATTATATATTTGGAAATTATTTGCAGGAGAATGAAACATTTAATGGAAATTATTATATCTTTGATGAAAACTGGAACTATATTGCCGGAACAGATACTGGATATGGACATAATATTGACGTTTCAGCCTATTCGGGACTGGAAAAAAACAAGGTATACAGGGATCAGAAAAGAAAACTTTTAATGATTAATGCTTCCGAAACTTCCTGGAATGTAATTGTGGAGTATCCAATGAGCGGATACAGCAGCAACAAAGTGCGGGCAGGAGTGGTGATATGCGCCATACTTATAGTATACTGCCTGATTGCCGGTATATTTTTAATTTCATATATACAGAGGGTGACCGGAAGAATTTACCGGATTGGAACAAATATGGAAGAGATAGGAAGCCATAGGTTTAAAATATTGGATCAAATGCGGGGACATGATGAAATCTCACGGTTGGAAAACCAGTATAACGGAATGCTAAAAAAACTGGAACAAACGATTGAAGAAATGACAGAAATAAAAACGAAGCGTCAAAGCCTGGAAATCAAAGTGCTGGAATCTCAAATTAATCCACATTTCCTGTATAACACGCTGGGAGTAATGAGATGGAAAGCGCTGGGAGCGGAGAATGATGAACTTTGCAGGATGATAGATAATATGACAACCTTTTACCGTCTGTCATTAAGCAAGGGACAAGGATTAATTACCGTTAAAAATGAGGTAGAGCTGATACGTGCCTATATTGCCCTGCAGCAATATCGGTATGATGATTGTGTGGATTATCATATCGATGTGGAGGACGAAGCTTTACAGATTCTGATGCCTAAAATGATTCTTCAGCCGCTGGTGGAAAATATTTACCTGCATGCGGATATTGTCCTGGAAGGCAAGAGAAAGATTGGGATTGAAATAAAAAAGAGAGAAGAACGGATTTATATTAAAGTCCGGGATAATGGAAACGGCATGACAGAAGAAACTCTGTATAACGTCAATCAT
The DNA here is from genome assembly GCA_900548905.1 of uncultured Lachnospiraceae bacterium. Classification (GTDB taxonomy): domain Bacteria; phylum Bacillota; class Clostridia; order Lachnospirales; family Lachnospiraceae; genus Eisenbergiella. Next base: position 52,001 of record URMK01000012.1, read on the forward strand.
AATATTAACCTTTCGGAAGAACATGGGATAGGTATTTCCTTTATTTACAGTTCCCTACAGGTGTTTTACGGGGAAGAAGGGAAAATGGAATTTCACAGCATACAGGGAAAGGGTACCTGTGTGGAAATCAGTTTTCCTACGCAGACAAAATGGGAAGCATCTGGAACGGCTTTGGGACAGAATACCGGGAGGGCTGCAGATGAAAGTTTTATTGGTTGATGATGAAGCGGTTCAGCTCAGAGGCTTATGCAAATATGTACATTGGGGAGAGTATGGCTGTGAACAGCCTCATTGTGCCGGAAGCGGAAAAGAAGCGCTGAGAAAAATAGCAGAAACTACGTATGATATAGTAATTACCGATGTGTCCATGCCGGAAATGAATGGTCTGGAAATGATTGTGCAATGTAAGAAGCGAATGACTGAACTGCCTTGTTTTGTTATCTTAAGCGGATTTGATGAATTTGCCTATGCGCAGGAGGCTATCCGTCTTGGAGTCCGCTTTTATGTTTTAAAACCCATTAAGGTGGAAGAAATAGAAGAGGTTTTAAAGACCATTTATTTGGAAAACCAACAGAAACTTATGGGCGAAAACGATGCAAAAAATAGTATCGCTGCGGGAGCTCTTCATCCGGTCATTTTCGGTGTTGTACAGTATATTGATAAAGAATATGCTGAAAATATTAGCATTCAGGATCTTTCTGAGAAATTTGCAATAAACAGCAGCTATTTAAGTTCCCTTTTTAAAAAAGAGATGAATATGAACATCAGTACTTATATCACAAAGGTCAGAATGCATAATGCGGTGCGTTATCTGAAGGAAGGGAAATATCGGATATCAGAAATTGCCGTAATGGTGGGATATCAGACGCCGGCATATTTTTCGGAACAGTTCCGCAAAGAATTTGGATGTAATCCGAAGGATTACAAATTATGAAACAGAAGGGGTTAAAAATGCCGATTATATTTAATGCTGCTTTTCGGCAGTTTCATTTATTGAATAATAAGATAAGTTATATCATGCACATTATGGAGAACGGACAGCTGGAACATCTGTATTTCGGGAAATGTGTCTGTCCGGAGGCCGATTTTTCTTATCTGGCAGAGCGCGGGCACAGGGATATGCAGGCATGCCCGCTACCTGATCAGCCCTATTTTTCTCCGGAGCATATCCGTCAGGAATATCCATGCTTTGGTTATGGTGATATGCGTATGCCGGCCTTCGAAATAGAGCGGGAGAATGGCAGCAGGGTGGTTGATTTTAAATATGTCGGCCATCGTATTTATCATGGAAAAAAGCCGCTGGATCCATTGCCGGGAGTGTACTGTGAACCGGGAGATGATGTGGAAACCCTGGAAATCACATTGACGGATGAACAGATACATACGGATATAATTTTATATTATACTATTTTCGAAAGTGCCGCAGCGCTCATTCGCCATGCTGAATTTAGTTGCCATGGAGAAGAACGGATTTCTGTTGAGACGGCTATGAGTTTTGGACTTGATCTGCCGGACATGGATTATGAGATGATAGATCTGGCAGGTTCCTGGAGCCGGGAACGTCATATACGTAGACATTCGCTGGATTATGGAATACAGTCGGTTTACAGCCTGAGGGGAAGCTGCAGCAGCCATCAATTTAATCCTTTTATCGCCCTTGCAAGGCGGGATACGGGAGAAAATTCCGGGGAAGTAATCGGAATGAGCCTTCTTTACAGCGGTGATTTTCTTGCACAGGCGGAGGTAGATAATTTCGGGGTTACAAGGGTTACTATGGGGATTCATCCGCAGGAATTTTCATGGACATTGTATTCAGGAGAAAAATTTGTCACGCCGGAGGCGGTAATTGTCTATTCGGATAAAGGGATTGGGGAGATGAGCAGCACCTACCACTGGCTGTACCGGAACAGGCTGGCAAGAGGTATGTGGAGAGACAGGGAAAGACCAATTCTAATCAATAACTGGGAGGCAACATATTTTTCATTTAATGAGGAGTCCCTTTTAAAAATAGCGCGTAAAGCAGCAGATATAGGGATTGAACTTTTTGTTCTTGATGATGGATGGTTCGGCCATCGCAACGATTCCAAATCATCTTTGGGCGATTGGTATGTAAACAAAGAGAAGCTGCAGGGAGGCCTTAAGGGGTTTGCAGAAAAAATCAATTCGTTGGGAATGGGGTTTGGAATATGGATAGAGCCGGAGATGGTAAGTGAAGACAGTGACCTTTACAGAAAACATCCGGATTGGGTTTTGGGGGACAAAAGACGTATACTGAGTAAGGCACGGAATCAGTATGTTCTTGACTTTTCAAGGCCGGAAGTAGTCGATGAGGTATACCGTCAGCTCGCGGATACTTTTAGAGGCCTGCCCATTACTTATATCAAATGGGATCATAATCGTTCCATGTCAGAGGTATTTTCCGCCGGAGGAAACCGGGAGTACCAGGGAACGGTGAGGCACCGGTTTATTCTGGGTATGTATTCCCTTTATGCTAAAATGACGGCAGCTTTTCCTGATATACTGTTTGAATCATGTGCAAGCGGCGGAGCGCGTTTTGATCCCGGCATGCTGTATTATGCACCCCAGGCATGGTGTTCCGATAATACGGATGCAATAGAACGGATACGAATCCAATATGGTACCTCGTTGGTTTATCCGTTAAGCTCAATCGGTAGCCATGTATCTGCCGTTCCCAATGAACAGATAAAGCGTATTACGCCTTTGCGGACAAGGGCGGCTGTGGCATATTTTGGAACCTTTGGTTATGAACAGGATTTAACGAAGGCCAGTGAGGAAGAACTGGCAGAAATGAAGCTGCAAATCAGCTTTATGAAAAAATACCGAAACCTGATTCAAAAAGGAACGTTCTGCCGTTTAATCAGCCCATTTGAAAAAGATGGGAATATTGCCGCTTGGGAAGTGATTTCTGAAGACGGAAAGGAAGTGCTGGCAGCATATTTTAGAATTCTGCAGAAGCCTGAAGCGCCTTATACAAGGCTGCGCCTGGCAGGGCTTGAAGAAAAGGAAACGTATCTTTGCCAAGAGGTTAATAACTGCTGTGAAGCAGATGCAGAAGCAGAGAAAATTTATCGTTCCGGCAGTGAACTGATGAATATTGGACTGATAATGTCAGATGAATCTTCCGGCTGTAAAGGTGTTGCCGCACAGGTACAGGGAGATTTTCTTGCCAGGATGTTTCTGCTGAAGAAGCAATCTCCTGATGCGGAATAACCTGTGCTGATATAGATGTTAACGAGTAATCGTGGAAATAATTAGAATCAGAGAGAAAAGAGAGGAATTTAAACTATGTATGATATATTTTCATTAAAGGATATCCATATGCCGGAGGGTTTTTTGTGGGGGAGTGGGTATGCAGGACATCAGGTGGAAGGAATGAATGTAAACAGCCAGAGATGGAAGCTGGAGCAGGAAGGACGGACAGCAGAAAAATCAGGAATGGCATGCAACAGCTACGCACTGTATAAAGAGGATGTATCTCTTGTTCAGAAATTAGGGCATCAGGCATTCCGGACATCGGTTGAGTGGTCGCGTATAGAGCCTGAAGAAGGAAAATTCTGTGAAGAGGCGGCGCAGCATTATGTTGATTTTTTCAGGATGCTTTCAGAGGCAGGGATAAAAGTATTTGCTACTATGGTACACGTCTCCCATCCTCAATGGTTTGAAGAAAGGGGACATTTTAAGAACCTGGAAAACATAAAATATTTTCAGCGGTATCTTACATATATTGTTCCCCGGATTGCCCCTTATGTAAGCTTTTGGAATGTAATAAATGAATTTAATTTAAGTGATACAGAGGAGAGGGTTGGTTCGCTTTATTTTCATGCAGCAGGCTACCATACGATTCATCAGTTTTCGGATGCCCCGGTATCCAGCGCTCATGCACTGCTGCATTACATGCCTCAGCGCGCCTATGACAGGTATGATAATCTGATGGCTACCATGCAAGATTGGGAATATAACGAGTTCTTTTTTCATGCAGTGCGTACAGGCGAAATAATACTGCCCCACCGGGATATGGAGATAGCGCCGGAACTGAAAGATACCTGCGATTTCTGGTCCATTAACATCTATGTCAGGGAAATGGTAGACAGCCGTTTGAAAAATCTTGCAGGAAAAAGATATGACCATAAAGTACTTAAAATGTCGCCCTGTAATTTCTATTTGGAAGAGATGTATCCGGAAGGGATGATTTCGGCGCTTCTGAGACTCACGGATAAGCCGGTTTATATTACGGAAAATGGGTGCAGCACAGATGATGACAGATTCCGTATTGTATATCTGGCTCTTCATTTTTCAGCAATCCGGGAAGCGATTAATATGGGAGCGGATGTGCGCGGATATCTGCAGTGGTCGCTTTTGGATAATTATGAGTGGTCCTCGTTTAAGCCTAAATTTGGCATGGTGGCGGTGGACAGAGAAACATTTGAACGGAAAATAAAGCCAAGTGCCTGTTTTTATAAGGATATGATAAGGGAAAATGGGTGTACGCAGAAGATAATAAGGGAATATCTTGATAGGAATCCGTCATTGGTACTTTGATAATAAAGATAGTTACCGGCATCCTTTACTATATAACTTTTGTTGATCTCATCCGTAACAGGTATCCTGTCGTCGTCGGCCGTTCCAAGACAGAGCACTGTTGTAGTCTTATAAATCGTAAGCCTCAAACTCAAATCCAAGAACTTTTGTTTCACCACCTTTAATGTATAAGAGTTTACCGGAAGGACGTGCTTCTGCCCGGCCATTAGGCCAATATTGAGTAATTGATGAGTTCTTTCTTGGGTTTGGGAGTGACCTCGTGAAGCACTTCCCGACCACTATCTTCGGGTAATCAGTGATGGTGGCCGGGAAATGTTTCGATGAGGCTATACCCAAACCCGAGAAAGAACCAATTGATGATTACTCAGGCCCTTTAAATATTATAGGGTTATCCACTGAAATAATTTTTAACTCAAAATATCAGGTTAAAGATTCTGCTTTATTATCCTGGAAATAAGCCCGACCGCCACGTTCCGTTCTTCATCAATCCTGGTAACAACAAAACTAACTTCATCCTTTTTCCCAGGCATCCGGTTGTCATAGCAGCTGTGTGCAACAGCATTAACCCCGATATGAAGTCTGACAAAGACGGTTCCCTTATGGATATCTGTGACTGTGCCTGCATATTTCCCCTGTATTTTACATTTACTCAGATTGGCCTTACTTGTGTTGCCATTTACACTTTTAACATCAGCCTTTACTGAAATATCTTCCAGAGAATTACACTTCACGCTGAGGATTCTCACCAGAATCTGTTCCCCCACATGAAAGCGTTCCGTGGCATCGCCCAGCCAGTCCCAGGACAAATCCCGTGCAAGTATTGAACATTCCACACCAAAGATTTCTACCCGCACGACTTTTTCTGCGACGGCGATGACTCTGGCCTGTACAATGCGGTCTTCGCATACACGTACACGGGAGTTGGCATTTCCTGAGGGCAGATAGAAGATCTGGCGCTTTTTATACATGGCATCTTTCCGGCTGGCAACGACACTTCGGCTTGTGGTATCCAGTCCCTTAATAATAAAGTCCACTTCACAGCCGAGCATATTCCCTAGAATCTTATTCTGCCGCTGTACCAGTTCTCCATAGTTATGGTTTTCATCCTCAATCAGATTGATCATCATTTCATTTAAGGGAATAGCAATACGCATTTCTTTATAATAAATTACTGCAATGGTCCCGCCGCCTTCCATTTTCTCTATCCCGCCCAGATTACCTGTCAATACTTTTTTCGTACGGTACGCGTTCTGCAGTTCATGCCAGATTGTTTCTTCTCTGCTTTCCGGAGTTTCAATTTCTGTATCTGCATGTAAAGTAAGAATGGATGAAGGTGCAGATTTTATTGAGGGAGTGGAGATTGCAGAAGCGGATACTTCAGGAGTAACCTGGCTGGTAGTAACTGCGCTCCCCTCTGTTTTTTCCATATCTGCAGCATTGGCAATGCTGACGGATTCTTCCGTATCTGTAATGGTGGTTAATTCGTCTGTTTTAACTTTTCTAGGCATAATCTGTCTCCTTTTCTTTTGGGTTTGCTGTTGGGTATCAGGACATAATAGAAGCTTTATCTGTCATGATAATCTGTATGTCCTCTTCCGTTGAAGTGCTGAATTCCTGATTTATTTGCATTGAGGAAGATTCTATGGAAGAAGGGAATTTACATTTGAAATCAGGCCGTTTTCTTTCTGCAGCGTCCTTGGATTTGGAAACACCGGATGCCTTGTCTTTTACAATTCCGCTGAAATCCGGCTCCTGCGTTTTTTCCCACTTTCTCCATTCCGGAACGTGTTCTGAAACATGACAGGGTTTAAGTTTTTTGCTCTCCGGGTGTCGGGTATAATCGTATTTCCCTACCTGCAGAACCTTCTGTCCGCGCAGAATGATAAGCGCCTGATCAAGAGGAAGCCGCAGAACTTCATCAGGGGTGAGCAGTTTCCGCTTCCCGACGGAATGTGTTTCCCGGTATTCCGGCGTATAGTCAGAGATTCTCCAGGTATTGAGCTGTTTGGCCTGGCTGGATACCGCAATACTGACTTCCCCGGAACGATCCGATATAAATCTGGCGGTTAATTCATCGGTACAGCCCAGAAACAGCTGTGTGTCGCAGTTCCCGATAATCTCCTGCCATTGATTATCGGGATAACGTACCTGCATCTGGGGCAGATTTTGGAAAATACAGCTGATTGACAATGCCCTGCTACGAATCGTGCTGATTTTCTTGCACAGATCCACAATGACGCCTCCGTTTGCAAGTTCATCGGCAAGGATATGTACCGGAACCGGCAGCCTTCCATTTTTTCCATAGCTGTCTGCATAACGGACAAGCTTTATAAAAACAAAACTCATAAACAGCGAAGAGAGAAAATCAAAAGCGGAATCCTGATCCGAGGACACGCAGAAATAGGCACATTTTTCGTATCCCGGGCGTGTCAGATTTATTTCATCATAACTGGTAATCTGGCGAAGCTGTTTATTCTGGAATACCTGCAGCCTGGTACCCAGGCCGATAATGACACCGCTGCGGACAGCGTCGGAGGCCTGTTTAAAAATATTGTAAGGAGCCTTTGCAGGGTGGGTAACAGGCAGTAAATCAAATAAAGCATTTAGTTCTTTTTCAGAACTCATAGTAAGCAGTTTATAAACCTGACCGATATTCCTCCCTTCCGGCGGAAACCCCAAATCTACATACAGTACCAGTGCTTTCAATAGGTTCATTTCTGAATTATCCCAGAAGTGATCGCCTTTGACAGAACCGGTATTCTTGATAATGACATCACAGAAGAGCTGGGCCATGATTTCCGTGTCACCGTTTCCCTCAGGGGAATTACCGCCGATTTCGGCAAGGCAGTTCCAACTGTCGGAATTTTCGGGATGAATCAGGTTGAAAACTCTCACCGTATAGCCATTTTCCATTAAATAAAGGCATAAATCACAATACAGTTCTGACTTGGGATCTGTAATAATCAGGCTTTCCCCGCGTTTCACGCATTGAAAAACCATATTTCTGGCATAGGCCCTGCTCTTCATGGAACCACTGGCACCAAATACGGCGATATTATGATTCATGCGTGTGTTTTCCGGAAGACATACCAATCTGTCACGCAATACACCCAGAATGGTTGCGCGGCAGTGTGAAACATCTTTTACAAGTTCCAATACCTCAGACATTTCTTTATCCGTCATGAAGCCGGATGTCCCATAAGTTCCTTTGTCGGAGTAAGTCAGATTTCGTTTTTCGTCGTAAACTCCACGATTGCCAAAGCCCATACGCATAACGAAAATAAATAAAAAACCTGTTAATCCTATACTGATTAACAGACTGTAAATATTAAAGGGAAATGAAGTTAGTGCGAGGAAGCATTCTATTACTGCGGCGGAGGGGAGCGTTGGGGATGTTCCATTGCCTGGTATGCCGCCGGCAGCGGTCCATATATGATAATTAACTAGAAATTGACATATAAAACCGCTTATATACAGTAAAGTAAGAGATAATATAGGAAATAACAGGAAAATAATTCCATATTTCTTTTTGTTTTCTGAAATTGTCAAAGATTAAGCCTCCTTTTCAGTTTTTCCAGATTGATTGTTGTGACAGAAGCCAGTTCTCCAAAATATTGCTGCATTACATTGCGTTGAAAATCAAAGCATATTAGGTTACCAAATAATTGTCGGAAGGAAAGAGCAGTGCGAAAATGGGTTATTCGCTGCATATCAAAATCAAAAGCCAGCAGTACAGGCCTGCCTTCCAAAAATGCATCATGTTCCAAGCCTATTTCCGTACTGGGCGGCTGTAAATCAGAAAGCAGTAATTGTCGAAGAACCGTACTTATCTGTGGATTACAGAGCAGCTTTAGTAAGACTTCCCCTTCATGGGTATCCGGAAGATAATGAAAATAGTCAAAACTGGTATCCAGGTAAAAATAGCTTTTTCGGAATCCGCCTGTACTGGTAAGTAGTTTTAAGGAAGTATCCATGTTGCGGCCGATAATAAGTGCCTTTATTGGCACATTCGGAGAATAACCATTGTTTATCTGTTCTTTTGACAGAATCCCCTGGCTGATATGGTAGGAGAGCAGGGCTTTTAATCGCAATTCTGTGCGGTATTCCCATTTCATCAGTCCGTCACCGGTATAAAAGACAACATAAATGCAGGCAGGTGACAAAAGAATTCCAATGGCCCTGGAGTTATTTATCTGTATTGTCTGCGCGCCAAGCTCCTTGATTTCCCTGGAGTGATAGAAAACAGGTAAGGGCAGTGTATGGGAAGGAGCATCGGATTCCCGGAAAAGCAGAGGCTTCCGGTCTCTGAAGAATGTAATATCAGCATTCCGCAGCAAGACATATACATGCGAGGCATAGTGAAGGCGCTGCCTTCGGGGCAGACTGCTTCGCGGCTGATTCGTTTCAGAACGGCCGGATAAATAAAAAAGGAACCGGTCGGGATTTCTGGCAAGAAGAAGTTTTTTGCCACTGCTTGTCAAACGGTATCCCCGGAGCCGATCCTTATAATGCGTTTTTATATACTTTTGTTCTTTGAGCCGGGTAATCAGCTTTTCACTGTAACTGGGACTGATACCAAGGCGTGACACAAGGTCGGGAGAAAATTCTCCCGAGAGGGCAATCAGTTCCAGCAGTTTATATCCACTGTTGGAAGTGTCCAAATGAAATCTCTCCTTTCTGTTTAACCGTACACGACTGAAACTGCGGTTAAAAATGTTGGTAAGATGGGACAATTTATGACGTTGTTGTGGATTGCAATGCATTTTTGCTGCTGTCGGGTTCATAACTATTGAAACGCTTAGAAATCCGATATGCTTTCTGCACGTTCTTTCTTTGTTTCCAGCCAAATAGGAAAATAATCGGTTTCCATAATGGTGAGAATGGTACAATCTTTTCTCCCGAACTCGGTGGAATGGTAGGCATCACAGAATAATCCGCTGTCATCCGTCATCAGGAAGGCCGCAGCAGTATCCAGCAGCTGCTTACATTCCAGGTTGTCATAATCCCTTACTCTTTTTACAGAGAGTGTTTCATCAAATACGTGGGTAAAGCATACAACACAGTTTGTAAATCTCGGTATACTGTTTTCATGCATATAGTTACCCAGGGCGGTATAAAGAGGATCGGTTAGGAATGTGGTATTTACCCGCTTTGTTCGTTTTGGCATTAAGCCGGGGAGAGTAATTTCTATCATTTCCTCTTTATGATGAATGGTAATACCATGTACCTGAGCTGTTTTTTCCATCAGAATCGGTTTGGGTATAAGATTGGCGGCATAAATCAGATTCCTTAGGGAACAGGCTATTTTTTCAGCCCGCAGAGCAGCGTTCAGGCTTAATTCTTCATAATTTTGACCGTAAGTTTCAGTATCGGTGATTTGCATGGCGTCCAGTGTATTGGTCAGTTTTAAAATTTCATCCCCGATTCGGGCCAGCCGGGATGTGAGTGTAACTTTTTCCATTAAATTTGGGTACTCCTTGCTGTTTTATAGTATTGTACATTTCCCCTTATATTGACTGTACAGAATGCGCATATCCCGGGAAAACTAAGGCGGGAGATTTGTCCAGGCATGTCAACGATAACCAGCCGGTGCGGGGAATCTTCCTTAATTCCGGAAAGTGCCTGGTTCATAAGAATTTCTTTCCCTTCCGTTACATGGATGACATCATATGCGTCCGATTTTGTGTAAAAGGTCAATACTACTGGGAATTCACTAACTGTGTGATAGGTGATTTCCGGAAGGAAATCAAGCAGTACCCAGAATGCGGTGAGGATATCCTGATCGGGAATACAATCCTTTGTGATAAGGACCAATCTCTTTTCCCGTAACAGAACCAGACGGCCCGACTTATGCAGCCGTTCAAGCAGAGCCATTACTTTTTCGAAGGAAAGATCCGGGAAAAGACAGGAAAGCTGCCGGCACAAAAGTACCTGATACATAGACATAATCCGGTTGATTTCCGCCAGGTGGTAATGTTGTTGTTTTTTTAACTGCATGGAACCCTCCTTTATTATAGAAGAAACAACTTTGAATACGTAAACAATACATAGAATTACGTAAACATTTTTCTGATAGGACTCAATACGTAATACTACGTACTCTATGTGTATTAGCCTGCTTCCTATTTCCTTTGCCGCTGCTTTTCCCGTTCCAGGATTTTCTTTAATTCCAGACGGTCGGTAGTGATTAATTCTTTTTCCAGATCGGAGGCTTTAAATTCAACGGTTACATTATTGTTGTTTGTGGATATCAGGCCGTTTCCCCGTTCAAAATGTGTAATAGCCATAGTTTCAGCTTCCGATAAGTCCAGGATAGACTGCACACGCATGGCTTCCTCATCCTCCAGGTTCAGAATTATCTTAGTTTTGGAATTGTTGATAATTCCCTTTCCATATTTCCCATCCTCCAGTGAAAAGAAATCATTGAGGTCCTGTGTGGCGCAGATTGCGGATCCTCCATAGCCGCGAATAATTTTAAATATCTCCAGTACAAATTCAGCGGCCAGGCGATTGGAGGAAGCGCCTATAAGCTGCCAGGTTTCATCAATAAAGATTGCTTTTTCCAAAGTACGATCTTCTTTGGCTTTGTCCCATACATAATCCAGGGCAACGAACATACCTACGGTCAGCAGGTCACCGGTCAGCTCCGAAATATCCAAAACAGTGTATTTATTATCCAGGTTTACGTTTGTCTGCTGATTGAAGGTGGAAGCAGAACCATGTACCAGCCGGTTCATAATATTGGCAAGCCGGCGTGTATCGGGTGTTTCCTTCAGAATATGATAAACATCTTCCAGAACAGGCATTTCCCGATATTTGTCAGGGTATTTGGAATCAATAAGGCTTTCGTTGTTATGAGTAATTCCTTTCTGGTTATAGGTCTGGATCAGTGCTTCGTCTAAAAGCTGCCTTTCTTCATGGCTTATATCCGGAATCAGCAGGGAAAAGAAGATGTGCAGCCGCTGTATTTTGGCAGCCAGTTCGGACTTTTCTGTCTGGGGGCCATCCAGCAGGTCATTGGCTGCAGAATCCACTTTACGGATTTCCATAATATTAATACAGTTTCTGGAGGCGGGAGAAATCTGAATAAATTCTCCGCCGACATTGCTGCAGGCCCGGTGGAATTCATGGCCTTTTAAGGGAGCTATAATAAACACCTGAATATTCTTACGCCTCATCCTTAATGCCATGAGCTGCATGGTAAAGGTCTTACCGGCACCGGAGGTGCCAAGAAGGGCAATGTTGGCATTTTTGTAAACCCTGGAATTAAAGATATCTACAATAATCAGTGAATTATTGTGTTTATTCACACCCAGCAGAATGCCGTTATCATCACACATTTCAAAGGAAGTAAAAGGATAACAGCTCGCTGCACTGCTGGTCAGAATATTTCGTTTGGAGCGTTCAAATAACCTTCGTTCCAGTGAAACCAGCGGAAGTGAGGAAAGCAGCGCCTGTTCCTGGCGAAAATGGCAGGTTACGGCTTCCATATCCTGAGAAAGAAGGAGTTTCTGCATCTCGCTTGTACGCCATTCTAATTCCTCCAGGCTATTTGCAGTGATGGTAATCAGAGTATTCATAAAATAAAAATCTTCATTTGCAGCAAGGCCTTCCTTCAGAAAGTATCCCGAGCAAATTGCATCATCCAGGTCATCGAAATCAGAATTGGTATCGGAAGTTTCTTTTATTTTGGAACGGTTAATCCGCAGCTGCTGGCCCAGTTTCTGCTGAATGCGTTCCTTTGCCTGTCGGTTAAAGAAAAAATCAACATCGATACCTTCCCCGGCATTTACAAGAAGAGAGCTCCATCCGGCATACACATGAGAACGATAGCCTCCGGAAGGAATCAGCAGGTACGTATAAAAAATACCGTCCATGATGACATATTGGCCATGGGTATAATCAATGGAATCAGGAGCTATAAATGCAGCAGCAGTGATATTATCCAGTTCCTCCTTTCGGCCGGCGTTGAGATATTGTGCGGTAACCTCATTCATACGAATACTTAGCGGTTTCAACGTACTGCTTTTTCTGTTCAGGATTGTATAGAATATCTCCGCCGCCATTTCGTTCTCATTATCCGGAATTACGAGTTCATTTCCACATTGCCGGAGATAGGTTTTAGCGGTCCGAACTGCTGTTGTCAGCGCTGAGATGGCGTCCTTTTCCTCTTTTCCCCTGTTCGGGGCAAATGGTTCGTATTCAAAGACAATAAAAAAACGCCTGGTAATGGCTTCCTTTGACCCAATGCGCCGTATCAGGTCTTCATAGTCTTTCTGCAGGGCCAGACAGCGTTCGTCTTGTTCGGATCGCATTTCTTCCCGAATGGTTTCCAGGTGCCTGTTGATATCAGCACGTTTAGTAAGTACCTTGAACTGCAGCTTTACCGGGCTGATTTTTAAATAGCTTACAAAGGAATAAATAATGTTCCTTTGTTCACGGGCACTCCGGAGCAGGAAGTTTATCGGTATGACTTCAATTATTTTGACATAACGGTGATCCTTAGTGTATACGATGCCATTCTCAATTCTTTGAATCGGAAGGTATGCAGCCGTCGAATTTAAAGGCGGTAATTCCGGTTCTTCCTTGCAGGAGCACTTCCCAGGATGCTTTAATGCTTGCTCTTTTTTTATAGACTTATTTCGCTTACGTTGCCGGCGCTCTTTATGCTGACCGAATTCTTCGGCAAAGTCTTCTTTTTTAGGATGTACCTCGCTGTAGTTACGGTCTTTTTTTAGGAAAAGACGTCCGGACAACGACCTTTTATCTGCTTTTATTGCCTTGTTTTTTCTGGATACATCAGCTTCTTCGGCGAACCCGATAATGCGCCGGTTTTTTAGGTAAATAAAAAAATTGATTACAAAGGAACTGAGACTTTCCCCGCCAACTCCGATAATGGCAAACAAAGCTGCAGGCAGTAAGGTTAAGCAGGCAATGATAATTTTTGTAGTCAGTGTAAAGGGAAGATAACATATTGGCAGACCGATAAGCAGAGAGAGAAGCAGGGCTTCCGCAGCATTTCTCAATTTTATGGTTCCGCCGAACAGGGAGCCTGTTTCTATGAAATTGGGCGGAATAATATATACGTCGTTTTCTTCCTGTTTTATGGACATTGGTTCACCTCCTGACAGGCAGACCGGTATTGGCCTGCCGTTGCTGTATTTTTAACTGGCGTACGGTCTTCCGCATAAAACAATCTTGTTTGTACTATAAATAGGACGACAGACAACCTTTCCTTTGGACGAGGAGGCATCCACCACATATCCGTTCCCGCAGTAGATAGCGACATGGGTAATGTTAAGGTAACGGTAATTTGTTTTGAAGCTATAAAAAATCAGATCTCCGGGCAGAAGATTTTCCCTGCTGACTGCAAGATTATGTTCCACAATATAGCGGCCCTGGGAAGCGGCAGTATTGGAGCCTCCGTAACTTAAGTTCAGGCCAAGCCGCGAGTACACCCAGTAGGTAAAGGAACTGCAGTCAAAATAACCGCCCTGATCCCTCAAATTCTGGCTGTATGGGGTACCCAGTTTGGTCAGTGCAAGATCAACAGCGGCATTTCCTGTTTCCGTATTGCCAGTTTCACCGGGAAATAGATTAGGATTTATTTCGATGTCATATAAAGTATCATAGAGGAAGAGGTGCAGGTTATCTGCGTAATCCGCTGCAAGCTGCAGTTGGCTTTCGTCCAGTCGGAATACGCGCTCCGCGTAAAAGCTGTCACCAGCATAATCTACGATATATTCATAATGTGTGATTGTTTTTGTTTCCCCCGTTTCCTGATTCACAACTTCTTCTCTTTCCGATATGTCCACATGATACGTAAAGATTTTATCTGTTCTTTCATTCAGAAGATGCTTCAGCGTGTCCAGGTTAATTTTTCTGTAATCCTCCTGAGAAGCACAGAACTGAGAGATAATCCGTGTGCTTTCAAAGATAATCTTATCTATGAAGCTGTCGGTAATACTGTATTCTTCGTTTTTCCCGAGCTCTTGGGCTTCCCGTTCTATTTCATCTATAAGCGCATTGTGTTTATTCTGTAAAATTTTCTCGATTTCTATTTCCGTTTCTTTTATATTTTCAGCTATCAATGCATTGTCGTTCATGACATTTACGGGTGCGTCATGAAGGCCCTGATTACTGAATATCAGCGGCGGAAGTAAAAGGACAGGGAGAATAAAAAGAAACAGGCACACAACAAGAATAACGGCAATGAACCTGCGGTTTTCCCATAATCCGACCACAATCATACCATATGGCCCGCCCGCTGCACCTCGGGCAACATTGGCTATTGCCTTTCCTGTTTTTACTGCCCCTTTCACTGTATTTGCAGCTGATGCAGCCTGGGAAAGGGGGCTGTGTCTGCTATCCTGATCCTCGGACATTTATATACGATCCTTTCTTTTCGGTGGGTTCGGCAGTTTTTGTACGATATTTTCATGATAGGCAATTTTTCCCTCCCCGGTCATATAGGGGGTACGTTCTACGATATCAGCAGCATATTGCCGGTACCAGGTTGCCTGATCGGCTGTCTGGACGGTTTCATAATTTCCATCCGGGGGCATATACTGCTCAGCATGGTACATGCCGAATTCTGTTCCATTCGGGTATTGGGCAGAGGTTTCCGTACCCATAATCCGGCCGCCGCCAATTTCCACGTTGCTGAAGGCTGGGGCATCCGCCATACCCCTTTGTCCCATATAGGAGGTTAAAGCGGATGCAGCTTGAGAACCCTGCATGGTGCCCGTATTGTTAATACTTCCCTGGGCAACGGCACTGGTCACGTTGTTTGCAAAATCTCCTCCTTTTTGGACGGATGACTGAAATACCTTGCTGCTTATCGGATTACTTTTTTGGCCGGTTACCGTTTGTACGGCGTTTTGTGCGAATTGATGTCCTACAGCACCGGCCAAGCCGCCGGATAAGAAGGAAGTATTGCTGAAGGAATTAGAACCGCCTGCATGGAAAGAATTTCCGCGGAAGCCTCCGCCTTTGGAGACATTTTTAACGGAAGAGAGCCCTTTTGCAGCAACCATTAGTTCGGTAAGCATGGAACTCCCGGTATGGCCGACGTTAATCCCCAGACTGGACATAAAACTGTCTATCTTCTGGCTTATTTTCAGAAAAGCAACTGCGCAAAGGAACCAGATGAGTATATTTCCTGCAGCAGCTTCCTTGCCGACAGATTCTACATCGGCTTCAGTAATGGCAAAAACGGTGATTGACTGTGTAAGCAGCAGGCTTCCGGATAGCAGGATAGTAGTTAGCAGCCTTTTATTTTTCATTTACACCTCCTAAAGAGATAAAGGATTCGACAAAAAAGAGCCAACCATTGAAGTAAATAATCTAAGGCACCAGGCATTCATGATCAAAAGAAAAATCTGACCGCTAAACATCCGGCACCAGCTCTTAAATATGTTCGAAGTACTTTGTGATGCGCCCATGGCGAAGGCAACAGGAGCGGTATATACGATGACCCCAAGTAAAATATAGCGTTCAGCAGCTTCAAATAACAGCTTGAGGTAATTCCAGGCAAGAATAAGTACAAGGATTAATGCTATCAGTGCAACGGAACCGTTGGCACATACACTGAGCACGGTTATCAGTACGGAATTAAAGTCTGAAAAATTAAGGGGCGGCAGGTTTGAATCCAGGATCCATGTATAGGGAGTACCGCCGATAGTAAGGATAAGGGCTGTTATCTGATCACAAAAATAGATTAAGCCAATAAATAATAGGGAACGTATGCTCAGTTTTAGCGGATCTTCCGCTTCTACGCCGGCTATCAGGCCAAAGTTCTTAAATAACTGCCAGACCCAGTTCAGAAGAACAAGACCAATGGCAATTGCCACAAATATGTGATACATAGTTTCTGCGGCGGGGAAGTAGCGTAGGAATGTGTTCATATCACAGCCCAAAGCTCCAAGAACTGAGGTAGTTATCAGATCCAGCCCGTTCATAATTTGTTCGGCAATCCATTCTACAATACCGTCAAGGATCCCCATGTGAAATACCTCCTTTTCTATGTTTCATTGAATGCTCATCCATTCCATTTACCGTCATTGAAGAAAGGAGTGATATAAGCGAGGATAAATCCCAGACTGTTCAAGATCACCCAAGTGATAACAATACGCTTAAGCCATGACCTTGACTCATCTACCGTTTTGCCGCTTTTAGAGAAGTTCATCAGGAGCAGTGCCACTGAAGCCGTGACGATGGCGGCCACGGTAGATATCCCTACGATTTTTCCATAAATGTCCTTCATGATATCTTCCGCTTTCGTCCATATATCGGCTGCAAGAACTTGATTGGTCTGTAAGGCAAAGAAATAGAGGAGTGCAGCGGCACCTGTAATAAGCGGCGCATAGGGAATAGAGAGC
Source organism: uncultured Lachnospiraceae bacterium (assembly GCA_900548905.1). Classification (GTDB taxonomy): domain Bacteria; phylum Bacillota; class Clostridia; order Lachnospirales; family Lachnospiraceae; genus Eisenbergiella. Next base: position 68,941 of record URMK01000012.1, read on the forward strand.
CTTTTTCTGTGGGAGCGGGACTCCGGGAGCTTAGTGGTTCTTTTTCTTGGTTTCAATGTCTACCTCCTGTGAAATAACATGTTAAAATTAGCCGGTAATCATAGTGGATTACCGGCTGCTGCAGAAAATATGGAGAGTGGCAAAAAAAATAACACCTGTGAGTGACAGATGTTTTAGTAAAGGAATATATTGTTGTGGACACAGCTTTAAGCATGACCATTATAGCATGGAGAAAATGACCTGTAAATCGCATTACCGTGCCAGTTATTCCTGTTTTGGCGCCATTTTACTGTCATTCGTCTTTTCCTAGCGGAACGAACTTATCGAGCACCTCCAAACACTCCTTTGAAGTATAGCCCCAGAGGATTGCGCCAAGGGCCCGGACTGCTTCCGGACGTTTGCGATAATAGGTACGGTGAGATATATTAGCGATGTGAGGGCGGAGCTTTTCAATAATTTCATCTGTATTTTGCAACTGTTGAGGGGATAAATAGCTGTAATAGATAAGCCAGTAATATTGCTCCCCGTGCTTATGCTTGCTGCGTAGGATTTCTACAGCAGAAGTCAAGAGGGTCAGCATTTTGTTGCTTCTTTCTATACTTTTTGCATAGTTCTCCAGTTTTGTGCCTCCGACATCTGCACCGGCCAGATAGATCGAATCCAGAAATTCTTCAATAGTGCTGCCATATTCAATTTGAAAAGTACTCCGTACCTGCTGGACGGCCAGCTCCAGATTCCAGACAGCATCCCGATAATTTTTCAGCAATCGCCAGGTATCGTGGAATAATGGGTCATTTTGCTCGGCTGCATTATTTTTATTTACTTTGTTTTCACTCATAATTCTTAACCTCTTTCTATGATTACCGTAGTTTACGTTAAGTTTCTTTCAGGTGTATGTTCAGGTGATAAAGTTAGTTCAAACTGATATACTGTCTGCATATCAGGACATCCCAACCTTAAAGAGAACCTGATAATATCTTCCCTGCAGTCGGATAATGGAGATAACTTATATTGTGTTAGCGGGCATTCACAACAGGGTATCCCTTGTGCAGAAAGGATTTGCGCCAGTTTTTGGATAATCTGCAGAATATGTGTTTTTGAAACGCTGGGGAAATGCTCTGAAACACAATCTGCTACTTCTGAGCTGTCTATTTGATGATCTTTAACTGGAACATCAATTACTGATGTTGCATCATTGGCAATGTGGACAGGAACTTGAAAAATCATTGATACCTCCTCTTTATTAATCATGATATCGCTGATATTAAACATAGTGGACAGGTAACTGCATAGGTAGATTACACTGCCGTGCCGGCCGGTGAAGCTGACCAAAGAGATATAATCTTTTTCCTGGAGCTTGTTTAGAATACGGCTTACGGTAGCCTTGGATATCCCCCAGCGCAGAGATAGATCGCTGTAACTGGTTAATGGATTACCAGTATAATTGCGAAAATATACCACTGGGCCAAGCTCTGATCCTCGAACCTGCTCATCGTTATAAATGGCGTGTATCCACAAATCCAGAATAATATCCATTTCAGAACATCGACACATGCTTATCAATTCATGTACGTCAGCTATTGGGAAAAAGAAAAAGCCCCCATCCTTCAGACAGGGGTAATTATAGTTGAGGGCAGTATTATGTTTTTTCCAGTCACTAATCTCAAATTTAATTAAATTGCCGTGTCCCAGCTTAGTGTAGGTAATATAATTTTGCTTCTGCAGATATTCCATAATAGCAAGAGCCTGATGCTGGTAGCGTGTACGAAACCATTTTGAAAGCTCCGAGGTTCTGCAAATCCATTCCCCCGGAGAAACAAGGTAAGTGATGCCCTCCATTTTAAGATAAGAAGAACGGAAATTTGCATAGGAACAAAGTACCATATAATAAAAAAGATAAGAACCTCCGGCTGTGCGGAGATTCTTATCAGACATTAAGGTGCGGATAAATTCACGATAAATTCTGCATCGCGGGAAATCCACAATTTGTTTGACTTCCAATAAATATTCCATATTATACCTCTTGTTTATAATCAGGTGTGATAAATTTAGTACAAACACAAAATCTCTAAAAATAAGGTGGAAATAGAGTGGACAATCAGTCGAAAAATGCCGGAAATACTCGTAAATACTGGGAAATATTCATCATATCAATGGTCTGCAACACCAGTATCCACCGGTTCAAATCCGGTCTGCGCCTCTACAGAAGCCTCGAAAATTTAATTTTCGAGGTTTTTATGATCATTATATCTAATAACTTCCTCTTTTTTCTTCCCATGCTGTTTTCGGTAAACGGCCGGTGTTATTCCTGTCTCTTTCTTAAATGCTGCAAAGAAGTAGTTTTGATTCACAAATCCCGTTCTATTAGAGATTTCATTTACCGTCATATCCGTTTCGGCCAAAAGTGATGCTGCATGGCTAATTCTCACATTCTTAATGTAATCCTTCAGATAGACACCTGTCAGGTTTTTAAAAATTTTCGAAAAGTAATTGGAGGAGTACCCTACGATTTCGGATATACTTTCAATACTCAGATTCGGATCCCCCAAATTTTTGCGGATTGATTCCTGGGCCTGTTTTACCGCTTCCCAATAAATATCGTTTTTATTGAGCGCGGAATGCTCCAAGGTTTTCAGGTATTGATCAAAAATCTGCACAAACCATTCCCGTGTTTCTTTGAGCGTATGTACGGAGTGGAAGAGCTCATCAATAGATGAAAAATCCATATTCAGGTATTGGCTGTCCACCGTAATGGAACGCATGACATTTGTCGTTTGATCTACCAGATGGATTAGTATGCGGATCACATCCTGATATACATATATATTTAAGAAATCTACCAGTTTATCGTAACGTTCCAGGAATTTCTCTTTATCCCTTTGTTTGATGCTTTCCAGCATTCCTTTAATGAGGTCATCCGGATAAGCGGTCATAACGGATAAAACGGTGTCGATCTCTTCCCTGGATATTATATTCCCATACCCCAGTATGAACCGTTCCTTAAGCAGCCTTACCGCATTTTTATATCCTTCATAGATCCTTGCAGCCGGATAACAGTTTCCTTCCAGCACCAGAGTTATGCTGACATGTACTGCAAGTGATACAAATTCCTGCAGCTTTATCAGCCGTTCTTTCGGAAGCTGATATTCCATTCCTCCTGTTTTTGGGGTATACAAAATAATATACTGCATTTCGGTTTTGGGAATCAGTTCAAAGCTGCATAAATCAGCAAGGGTATTTTCCAATCCTGCCTGCAGTATTTCGGAAAAAGACAGTCCGCTTAACCGTTCCCTGATTGTCATATGATCTACATCAACCAGCAGAATATAGATCTCCGGACCAAACAGCTGAATATTATAAATCCGCCATGCTTTTTCCAAGTCTGTTACCGGCCCGTTCTCCTGTATCAAAGTCTTTAAAAATGATTTTTTGAGAATTTCCATGTTGCTTGTATTTTCGAGCTTTAAATCCTGTAGTTTATCGGATAATGCGGTAACAATGGAATTTACATAAGCGAATTCATCATTTCTGTTTTTCATTCCTTCCCCCGTACCCAGCTCCGAAGCGCCTGCAATTTGATCCAATTCCGTAATTGTATAATGGATAGGAGAATACAGCTTTTTTGAAAGAAAAGAGGTGAGCCCAAGAGAGAGTAAAATACTGATAAGACACAGCAGGATGAGCAGATACGGAGAATGCAGTAGAATAATACTGCTTTTGTTTACCGTAAAACAGTACCAGTCTGTTGTATCCAGTCTCCGATAGGATATCAGATAATCCTCTCCGTCTAGTTGATCTGTGAAAGTACCGTCTGAGGTACCTGAAGAGGCTTTTTTTATCCAGGAAAAAGGAATGCTTGTAACCGGGGCTGTTCCGCTATGTGCCGCTACAATGGAACCAAACTCATTTACCAAATATGCATTTTCCTGCATATCCCCTAAAATACTTGTCCGGATCTTCTCCGTATCCAGATTAAAAACCACACTGTAGTAGGTCTGTGTATACTTATTTAAAATGTAATAAACCATACTTAGATAGTCCGGGGCATCGTTGTATTCAGACTGGTCCGGATTATGGTAAGCAAAGATAGCCTTCTGCTTTGCCTGTGCCGGAAGGTTTTCGATGGAATTTTTCAAAAAAGTTTTTAAAAAGAGTTTCATATCAAAAGAAGTATCGCTGGACAGGTAGGTATCATTTACATGATTGTATAACACTATTGAGGAAATGTAGGAATTCAGGCTTCCTATATTCCGGATAGTCTTAAGGGCTTCCGCTTCAGGACGGATATCTTTGCTCCGGGTTGTCAGATATTCTGTAATGGTAGAATTGTTACTCAGGAGAAAAGCATATAAAACATCTATTTGGCGCGTCATCTCTTTATAGTTTACTGCCGTATCCTCTAAATATTCACTGGCGGCCAATAGTTTTTTATTGTTGATTTCTGATGTATAAAAAGACAATGCCAGATAGGATAAGAGGCTGGATAACAGAATCAGTATTGAAAATATGGCTGTAAAAAGAACCTGGTAATATTTCTTGCTGATCAATTTTTTCCTGCTCATTTTTTGTGTCTCCTCCCTTTCAATTGTGTATATTATACATGTTATGTGCTTATATCACTATAGTGATTGTATATACTTCTTCTTTTTGAGAGTGTTTTGCTGATTTTTATAGTATATTATATGGTTTTTCTGAGTTGGAAACACATATTTGGAGTTTAAAAGCACGGTTACAGATGCTACGATTTAGCCATGTTTCAGGCGCCGTTGGAACGGTGCGGAAAGGAGGCAGAGAGGGCTGCTATGGAAAAGCTTATGCTAACCGAATGGAAGATAGGAAAAGCCAAATGTGATTTTAAAGCTTCCAAACAAGAATTATCAGAAAAAGTAAATAGTACTGCGGACGTGTTTTTATCCGCCGGCCAGGTTGCCCAGGTTCATGAGATCCTGATTCAAAACGGACTTGCGTCCGCCGGGGTATTGGAAAATGGGGATTCCTCCGAATTAGCCTGGGCGTCCGGGTATGATTGGTTTTACAAAACGGAATTTACCATTCCAAAGGAAGAGGAGCACTACTTCCTGTTCTGTAAAGGACTTGATACTGTATGTGATATTTTCCTGAATGGAGAGTACCTTGGGCTTTCTGAGAGCATGTATCTTCCTTTTGAGAAGGATATTACCGATCTTGTAACTTTAGAAGGAAAGAATTCCCTGGTACTTTATTTTCATAGTCATGAGAAAATGTTGGAGTATTTTACGGACACAATGCCTGAAAGATATAGGGGATGTGTTCCTGCAAGGGCCATGCTGTTAAAAGCGGAGGATTATGGTGCGGATCCCGGTAAATGCCGAGGGTACTGGAATATAGGTATATTTGATGAAGTATATGTGGAGGGATTTTCTGTACTGAAACTTCATGAGATAGCTATTGATGTGAAGCTGAGTCAGCCTTTCCATGCATATGATAGAGCTGTAGTCAATTATTCTGTCCGGGGGACTGCCTATAGGAGAGGTGTGATTAGGGCGGATATTAAGGTTAGCCAAGCCGATGGAAGCGGCCCGTTGCTCCGGGCCGTCAGCCAACAGGTGGAAGCAGGGGAGTTCTGTATGGAAGGCAGTATCCCTGTGGAGAATCCCAGACTGTGGTGGCCAAGAAACTATGGAGAGCAGCCTCTTTACCGTTTTCAGGCAGAGCTTTCTATGGATGGGGCCGTCTGTACATCGGTATGCAGGCCTTTTGGTATTCGTGACATCAGACTGACCGGCAATATGACATTGTACTGCAACGGGGAACATATCCGCCTGTTTGGCGGGGATATTGCTCCTGTTTATGGTCCGTCCAATGTATTTCATGATCAGACGGCCTTTGACCTTATCGACAAGATCTGGCTGGCCGGAATGAATGCCGTCAGAATATGGGGGCCAAGCAAACCTTATCCGGACCGTTTTTATGACAGGTTCGACGAACTGGGGATTCTGGTATGGCAGGATTTCCCCACAGGAGGGTCTGAACTGCCCTGTGACGGACATTACCGGGAATTGCTCGCCGGCCAGGCTGAAGCCATGCTGCGCAGATTGAGGCACCATCCCTGTATTTATCTGTGGTGCGGAGGCAATGAGAATATTTATATGAATGAATATTATGAGCGCAGCAGTAATATCGGCTACGATATTCTTACGGATACCTTCCGCAGGCTCTGTAATGAACTGGATCCGGAGCGGATTTATCACGTTTCCTGCCCCTATGAAGGGAAATATACAAATGATCCTGATTTCGGCGATTCTCATGGGAGCCGAGCTTTCCGGCGTTTTCTTCCGGGAGAACCCTATGGGGTTTTCTATTCGGAGAATATCCGGGTATATCCTCCGCAGTATAAGTCAATGAAGCGTTGGCTGGGAGCCGGGATGTGGGATGAGAATTATACAGATGTCAGGCCTGTGGGGTGCATAAAACCCATGCCGGCCTCGTGGGCAAGCCGTCTCGGAAACTTTGGCGAAGAGAAGCTCGGGCCGATACATGAATATTATTCCGCCGATACCCCGGGCAGCCTGATTTATAAATTTACAGCGGCGGCCAGCCAGGATATTTACCAGATGTATGCAAGAACCCGAAGGGGGAAACCCCACTATAAGAGTGAGGAGAATACTATCTGTCAGGGTTTCATGCTCTGGAAGATAAACGATCCCTGGCCTAATTTTTATTGTGCACTGGTGGATTATTACGGGGAATGTTCTATGACCTATTATGCGGTTAAAAGGGCTGTCCGGCCTGTTTGGATTGACCTGGAGGTGGATGATCGAGTTTATCTGTGGGGAGTCAATGATACCCTTTCCAATTTCAGCGGGACCGTTACCCTTACTGCCTTCCGGATGGATGAAAACCGGATTGATAAACAGGCAGAAATTCCGGTTTCTCTTTTGAAGGATACATCCAGGGTACTCACCAATCTGGATTTCTTCGGGCCGCTTCACTGGCATACAGTACTTCATGCCTGTTTAAAGGAGGAGAGCGGAAAGGCTCTATTTACTACTACAGCTTTCCTGAAGCATGAAAATATGCTTCCGTTTCCGGATGCCATTCTTACTCTTACTGTTGACGGTGATAGCATAACTGTCCGCACGGATCGTTTTGCAAGATGCGTGGAACTGTCCGCCGGAGAGGATGGAGAAGCCTTCGGCTGGGTTTTCGGGGATAACTTCTTTAATCTTCTGCCCTTTGAAACAAAGAGGGTTGGCATAGTAAGAAAGGGTGAAGGAAACTGCATCCGCGCTAAGGCACAATATAGCAGTACCTTCACTGTATGTGATTTACCGGTTGGGGGAAAGGGGGACGGAAATGGACAAAAAGAGAAATGAGTTCAAGCTGTGCAAAACCAGAAAAGGACACGAAAATCTGGCAGGCTATCTGTTTCTTCTTCCCAGCCTCACAGGATTTTTAGGGTTTATATTCCTTCCCATGCTTTTTTCCCTCTTCTTAAGCTTTACAAAATGGTCTTTTATTTCAGGGTTTGCCGGGATGGAATGGAAGGGACTTGCTAATTTCACAGCGTTGTTCCAGGATATAAAATTCATTGCGTCCCTGAAAAACACTTTCCTGTATACCCTTTATACCGTGCCGGTATCCCTGCTTTTGGGTTTCGCGGCGGCAATCATTATCCATGACTTTACTTATGGCAAGACATTCCTGAAAATCAGTATTTTTCTTCCTTACATTTCAAGTTTGGTGGCTATTTCCGTGGTCTGGAAGGTTATTCTGCATCCGGCATCCGGACCCGTTAATCAGTTCCTGTCTGCATTGGGGGTTACCAATCTGCCGGGATGGTTCGGGAGCAGTAAGTGGGCCTTGCTGGGTATTGCAATAGAAACGGTATGGATACAGATTGGCTACAATGTCGTCCTCTATATGGCCGGGTTCACCGGTATCAGCGGAGAACTGTATGATGCTGCGGCTATTGACGGCTGCAACGCCTGGCAGAAAATCAGATATATTACTATACCGGGGGTGGCGCCAACAACTTTTTTCCTGACAATAATGGCAATGATCAGTTCTTTCAAGGTATTTGATCAGGTCAGTGTCATCACTCAGGGAGGGCCGGGAGATTCCACCATGGTTCTGGCCTATTACATCTATCAAAAAGCATTTACCTATTATGATATGGGCTATGCCAGCGCTATGGCCTGGGTTTTATTCTCCATCATACTGGTAATTACTTTGATCCAATGGAAGTTCGGAAATAAGAAGGATGCAGATTAACGGCAGGAGGTTTTAGGGATGAAAAATAAGAAAACAATTATTATACGCATATGCTTTACCGTTATAATCGGCATTCTGGCGCTGACTATGATTCTGCCGCTGCTGTGGATGATTTCCACCTCCTTCAAAATTGAAGGGGAGGTGTTTGAGTTCCCAATCAGATTTATACCGCGGACACCGGATCTTATGAACTATTGGGAGGCGTGGAACGGCTCTTTTGATTTTCCCCTTTATTATCTGAATACGATTAAAATATCCGTTCTGTCCACGCTGCTGCAGGTGGCGGTATCGGCCATGGCGGCGTATGCTTTTGCCAAGATTACATTTAAATTCAGCGGTATTATCTTTATGGTATATCTAAGCACCATGATGATTCCCTCTCAGGTTACCCTAATTCCCTGTTTTATGATTTTTAAGGAGGCAGGATTGATGGATACGCATTTGGGGCTGGTTATCCTGACATCATTCAGTGTTTATGGTGTATTCCTGCTGAAGCAGTTTATGGGAGCCATATCCAATGAACTTTCAGAAGCGGCAATCATTGACGGAGCGGGACATATGCAGATTTTTACCCGTATCATACTGCCAATATCCAAGCCGTCCCTTGTGACACTGGCAATGCTCAAATTTATCTGGACGTGGAATGACTACATGAATCCCCTGATCTTTCTCAATACCACCAGCAAATTTACACTTCAGCTCGGTATGAGGAGTTTCAGTTCGGAATACGGAAACCAATATGGGCCCACTATGGCAGCAGCCGTTTTATCGATTATGCCGCTGATGCTTCTGTTCCTTATTTGTCAGAAAAATGTTATAGAGGGAATTTCCATAGGCGCAGTAAAAGGATGAGTGTGTTACTAAAATATAATAATATATATACAAGGAGGCTCATTTTATGAGAAAATGGAACCAGTTCTTATCAATCACAATGGCAGCTTTGCTCACAGCAGGACTGTGCGCCTGCGGCGGCGGGGAGACTGTACAGGAGGCACCGGCAGAAGCGCCGGCAGCCGAAACAGGAGATGCCGGAACACCGGCGGCAGGAAACGGGGAACAGGAGAGCATTACCCTGAGATTTTTTAACAATGAACCTACTCTGACAGAAAAGCTGAACAAAATCAATGCAGAGTATACCAGAAGAAATCCTCACGTGCAGATTGAAATCGTGGATGTCCCCGGAGCGGACTACTACACCAAGGTAGATACGACAATCCTTTCCGGAGAGCAGCTTGATATCTGTTTCTTTAATGTAAAGTTTGATTATGCGTCCAGAGCGGCCCAGGGTGAATTCTATCCTATGGATGATTTCATAAAGGCAGAAGGGGTTTCCTCCGTAACGGATCTGTATACCATAGATTCTTCTGTGGAGGACGGAAAGGTGTACGGCCTTCCGGGAGATGTCAAGGAATATGTAATCTGGATAAACAAGGATGATTTGGAAAAGGTGGGGCTTGAGATCCCTCCCCTGAACTGGACCTGGGAGGATTTCGAAGAATATGCCCAAAAGCTGACCTGGGGGGAAGGCCCGGACAAACATTACGGTGCCATGTTCTATACCTATGATCATTACAATGTACTGACTGCCTATAACAGACTGGACGGCAATCCATATCTGAAGGAGGACGGCACTCTGAATCTGGATGATCCTTCTTTCCGTGAATCTCTGGAACTGCGTTACCGCATGGAGCAGGAAAAACAGTGTGCGATGCCTCTTTCTGAGGTGCTGGCCACCAATCTGGATTTCAGGACCGCATTTTTTGGCGGAAAGTGCAGTATGATTCTGATGGCTACCAACATTATCCCGCAGACGGCAGATCTGGAGAATTATCCTCATACCTTTACAACTACTTATGCATCCTTCCCCATGCCCGCTGACGGACGTACCGGATATGCCTATGCGGACAACCGTTTCTACTGCATCGGTGCCACTACCGTGAATGCCGAAGAATCCTACAAATATCTGCGCTATCTGACTACCGAAGGGATTCCCATGAAGGGCGTTACCTTTACTGCGGATAAGAATAACCAGACCGGTATCGGGGATGTAGTGGATCTGATGACGGCTGAGAATCCGGAATTGTTTGATAAGGAACAGCTTTTGACCGTCCTGAACAATCCGGATCTGAAAAATAATTTCTGGGAATATGTCCCCAGTTATACCGGGGAAATCGTAAACCTCTATAAGGCACAGGCAGAAAAAGCGGTTATGGGTGAGATTTCTTTTGATAAAGCGCTGGAGACGGCGTCCCAGCAGTGTCAGCAGGTGATTGACAATAATAAGTAACGGGCTGTTAAGCTGCGGCTTCAGCCTCAGGCGTGCAGGAAGCGCGCAGATGGGAGGAACGATGGAAAAAAGAAAATTCGGAAAAACCGGCTGTGAAATTACAGCACTGGGGTTCGGGGGAATGGAGCTGCTGTACCTGGATGAAAAAAGTGCGGTCCGTCTCCTTAACGAAGTTCTGGATCAGGGTATTACTTACGTGGATACCTCACCGGAATATGCCAAGAGTGAATATTATATCGGTAAGGCAATCGCAGGCCGCAGAGAGGAATTCGTGCTGGCTACCAAATGCGGTGACAACATGACGGGAAGAGGTCCGCTTTATTCTTTTGACAGGGAAACCATCATGAGCAATATTGATGAAAGCCTGCGCCTTCTGAAAACCGACCACGTGGATATCCTTCAGCTTCACGGCGTTATCCCCGCCGATTTCCCGGAGGGGAAATGGGAAGAAACCATGGAAGTCCTGGATGAAATCCGCCGTTCGGGAAAAGCGCTGCACCTGGGGCTTACCGTATGCAATAAGGGACCTGGTATGTATGGTTTTCCCGCCGGATATGGATATCACTCCATACTGCCCTTTGCTTCCGATCCGCGGATAGAAGTCATACAGCTTGTTTACGGAGGGCTTACCAGACTGAGCGAAAATGTAATACAGGAAGCTTATGACCGTTATGGCACAGGAATCGTTGCCAGAGGGATACTGAAGCAATACGACAATTCTTATCCGGCTAAGCTTGCCGCCGCACGGCTTACCGAGCTGTGTGAAGAGGGGGAAAGTGAGAATGATTTCCTGGTCCGTTATTCCCTCAGCCATCCCGGACTGGCGTGTGTGCTTGCCGGCACAAAGAATATAGACCATTTAAGGAGGAATGTCCGGATGGCGGAAAAGGGAAAACTTCCGGAAGAGGTGTATCAGGAAGCGAAGAGGCGGCTGACGTTCGCGGGAGCAATTGCCGGGCCTGCGGAGATGGCATGGCAGGAGAGTATAAAAAAATAAATCCGCTTCCTTATTTTATATTTATATAACATGACGCGCTTATGTCACCTTATTGTGGTATAGTCTAAATAAGAGGTGATAAAAATGCAGATAAACAGGCTTTTTGAGATCGTATATATCCTTCTGGATAAAAAGAGCATTACCGCCAATGAACTGGCAGAACACTTTGAAGTGTCAAAGAGAACCATTCTTCGGGACATAGAAACGCTCACCATAGCGGGGATACCTATTTATACCACAAAAGGTAAGGGCGGGGGAATCTCCATATTGGATAATTTTGTCCTAAATAAAACGGCTGTGTCGGAAGAAGACCAGAACCAGATTCTGCTCGCTCTGCAGAGCCTTGCATCCACGCAGCATATGGAAGTGGACAATATTATCGCCAGGTTGGGGGCTTTGTTCCAAAAAACAGATACCACATGGATTGAGGTGGACTTTTCCCGTTGGGGAAATACGAAGCCGGACAAGGAAAAATTCGAATTGATAAAGAGGGCTGTTATCAGAAAGCAGCCCCTTTCCTTTTCCTATCCCGCATCCTCCGGAAATCTTACAAGCAGGACGGTATATCCGTTAAAGCTTGTATTTAAATCCAGTGCGTGGTATATCCAGGCATATTGTTTATCCAGAAAAGATTACCGAACCTTCAAGATAAGCCGGATGCTGAATCTGGAGGTGCTTCCGGAGAACTTTTCCGGCATGGAGTTTATACCGCCGCCCGTTGATTCGGAGTATGTAAAGACGGATTCGCTTGTCCGGCTGCATTTGCTCTTTGGTGCGCAGGCCGCTTATCGGGTGTATGATGAATTCGACGAGAAGGCGGTACATAAGAATGAGGACGGAACTTTCACCGTTATAATTGATCTGCCTGACGACGGCTGGTTATATGGTTTTTTGCTGTCTTTCGGAACTACGGTAAAAGTAATGGAGCCTCAGCATGTGAAGGATTATCTGCTGTCCCTTGCTGAACGTATAAAAAATAATTATACAGATAACAAAAAGTGACATACTGTTGTCATCTTATGTATGGTATGATAACGATACAGTAAAGGAAGCGAATGGAGGATAACAGGATGGGCAGAGCGGCAACAAAACAGGATTTAATCAGTTCGGCAAAGGAACAGTTTGATAAAATGTGGAAATTGGTGGATTCCATGACTGAGGAGGAACAAAGAACGGCCTTTTGTTTTGAAAAGAGCAATAAAATGAAGGAAGCTCACTGGACGCGTGACAATAATCTGCGTGACATCTTTATTCATCTGTATGAGTGGCACCAGCTGCTGCTGAACTGGGTGGAAGCAAACCGGAACGGCCGGATAAAACCATTTTTGCCCGCACCATACAATTGGAAAAATTATGGACAGATGAATGCGGCATTCTGGAAAAAACATCAGTCCACTACGTATGAAGAAGCAAAAAAACTGCTTCTGGACAGCCATGGAAAAGTGATGGACATGATTGGGGAATATTCAAACGAGGAACTGTTTGAAAAGAAGCACTTCTCCTGGACAGGCACCACCAATATGGGTTCCTACTGTATTTCCGCCACGTCCAGCCACTACGAATGGGCTGCGAAAAAAATAAAAATGCAGATAAAAGCATTACGGGATGCATAATGATGATATGTCCCGAAACATGCCGTATTTACGTTTGGCAGCAGAACGTAGATACGGCTGTTTTGTGTAAAAGCTTGAAGAATGATTATAAGAAGGGGATAAATGACAGGGATAGGGAAAAAAGAAATAGGAAATGCTAATTATCTTTAAATTTTACCAGTTTTTATTAGGTGTATGGGATATAGTAAATAAAAGTAGTGGAGCGTATTGGCAAAAAGTGATGATGAGATGGGAGTATTGCGGTCAGGCCGAAACGGTAATATTCTTAAAGGCCAAAAGGAGAGGGAAGTATGGTAACAGCAGCGGAAATTTCGGAATTTTTGCAGAAGGGGAAAGCCAAGATAGTAAAGGACCTGGTGATACAGGCGCTGGAAGAGGGGATGGATGCAAAGGAAATCCTGAATGACGGCCTGGTTGACGGTATGATGCTGGTGGGGACGAAATTTAAGAATGACGAGATATTTGTTCCGGAGGTTCTTGTGGCGGCGAGAGCTATGAATGCGGGACTTACTATAATAGAGCCAATGCTGGTGGAAATGGGTAAAGAGCCGGTGGGAAAGGCGGTCGTGGGTACGGTAAAAGGAGATCTGCACGATATAGGTAAGAATCTGGTGGCCATGATGCTGAAGGGAGCCGGGTTTGAGGTGATCGATGTGGGCGTGGATGCAGATGCGGATGCCTTTATTTCAAAAGCGGAGGAAACGGATGCGGATGTGATCTGTATGTCGGCGCTGCTTACCACGACGATGACCGCTATGGAGGAATGTATCGAAAAGCTGAAAGAGCGGGGGCTGCGGAATAAGTATATTGTTATGGTGGGGGGAGCGCCGGTGAACAAAAGCTTTGCCAGCCAGATTGGCGCGGATTATTATACACCGGACGCCGCCACGGCAGCGGAGGTGGCAAAAGCGGCGGTGGAAGAGAAAACCTGATAAATGAGACGGGATACAAGAAGAGAAAAACAGGGATGTGATATGGCAGACAGGCGGTCAAAAACGGGCCGCCTGTTTTTTGTACCCCTGGCGGGCGTATCCACATGTGTGTTTTTCTGTGCGCCCGGCCGGACGTATGCACATAAGAATGGTTTCCGGAGCGTGGTTTTGCTGTTTACAGAAGGGGGGCGAATAATCGCAGGATACATTGGAAGCTGCGGATGAAAACGGAGCGTTTCCTGCAGTAGTCCAGGCCGATTTCCCGGCATACAGGGAAGGTATCGGTAAAATCCTTTTTGATGTCCTGAATGGCATCGCAGTCATAGAGATATACGCCGCACTCAAAATGCAGGTAAAGGGATCGGTAATCCATGTTGATGGTACCCACTACAGCGACCTGATCGTCGCAGAGATAGCCTTTGGCATGGATAAACCCCGGGGTATATTCATATATGCGGACGCCGGAACGGATCAGGGCGGCATAATAGGATTGGGTGAGCAGAAAAACGAGCTTTTTGTCCGGGATGCCGGGGGTGATAATGCGTACATCAATGCCTCTTTCCGCAGCCATGCACAATTCCTTCTGCATTTCGTTGTCGATAATGAGGTAGGGAGTGGTAATATAGACGTATTGGGAGGCATTTTTAAGAATATTCATATACACGTTTTCGCCAAGGGTTACATTGTCCAGGGGTGTGTCCGAATAAGGCTGGATATAGCCCCTTTGAGGGCTTTGGAAGGCGGTATTCCCGGTCAGGTACTTTTCACAGGAGATATCGGTATCCCGGATGAAATTCCACATTTCCAGAAACATGATGGTATGGCTTTTTACAGCATCCCCTTCCAGGCGGATGCCGGTATCCTTCCAGTGTCCGTACGGATGGGTGATATTAAAATATTCGTCCGCCAGATTAAAGCCTCCGGAGAAGCTGATACGATTATCGATAACGGTTATCTTGCGGTGATCCCTGTGGTTCATGAAAATGTAAAGGAAAGGGACGAGAGGGTTGAAAATACGGCACTGGATTCCCTGCTGGTTCAAACGGCGCATGAATTCCGGTTTTACATAACCGATGCTTCCAAAATCATCATATATAAAACGTACCTCCACTCCTTCCGAAACTTTTCGCAGAAGAACTTCTTCGATCCGGCGGAAGGCTTCTGAATCCTCCACCGCGAAATATTCCATGAAAATAAATTCCCTTGCGTTTTCCATATCTTTCAGGAGGGCCTCCAGGGCGGGTTCCGCCTGGGGGTAGTAGATGGTCTGCGTATTGCGGTACACGGGATAGCCGCTGGAGCGGCGGATATAGGCTTCCTGGTTATGGATGTATATGTTTTCTTTCCGGAGACTCTGTAAAATGTGCTCTTCCTGTTTCAGTTCGGGACTGTATTTGCCTGCCACCTTTTCATAATAGACTTTCGTCCTTTTGGTAATGCCTGTCCGGCCGAACATCAGATACAGGATAATACCGAACAGGGGGAGGGCGAGGATTACGATGGTCCATACAAGCCTGGCAGCGGAAAATTCACTTTTGGCGTTGATCCGCAGAACAACGATAAGACCGATAATTTCAATGACGGATGCAAACCATACGTAGTACTGATTCAGCTTCCAGACGAGCGCAATGAGCCAGGCAAGCTGGATGAGCAGACAGAGGACGGTAAACAAAACACGTCCGAATATGACCTTAAGAATATTCCTCATAGTATTTCCCCCGGTTTTATCTTTTTAAAGAAAGACATTTGTATATAGAATTATTTTATTATACCCGCTTGTGCGGAAAATGTCTATTTATCCCGTAAAGGAAGCGGAGAAACAGGCCCCAAAATACTTGTTTTTTTATCGGGAGGCCCAAAAACCGGATGACGAAAGGGCGGGATTTTGTTATACTGGAAACAGTGAATAAACGGAGGTATGAAAGGCGGCATGGGAATGGATGAAGAGCTTAAGGAGATAGAAGCTTTTGCGGACGGAATTCTGCGGAGTTATTTTTGTGAATCGGATGTGGAATTCCTGATTTCCACCTTTGCTGAGGATATTGTCTGGCTGGGTGCCGGGGAAAAGCAGAAGGCGGAGGGAAAGGCGGCTGTAGCGGCCTGTTTCCGGGAAGGGAAAGGAGATCTCGCCCCCTGTGACATGACGGAGGAAAGATATGAAACCCGCAGGCTGGGGGAAAAATTCTTTCTGTGTGAGGGGGACAGCTGGATCCAGCCGAAGAAGGATACGGGGTTGTATTTCAGGACGCATCAGCGGATTACCTTTATTTTTGAACGGACAGATGAAGGGCTGCGGACGAAGCATATACATAATTCGGTGGATTATTCGGATATTCAGGAGGATGAATTGTTCCCTGCCCAGGCGGGCAAAGAGGCATTTGAGAGGCTGAGCCGGATACTCGAGCAGAGGGATCGGCAGATTGAACTGATGCTTTCCCAGCTTCCGGGAGGGATGCTGATATGTGGGGCGGAGTATAATTTCACCGCAAAATGGATAAGTGAATCTCTTTGTTATCTTTTGGGATATGAAGGGCCGGAGGAATTTGAGCGGCTCACCGGTAATTCCGGGCATGGTTATATTCTTGAAGAGGATTATGATACTGTCTGGGAAAACATAAGCCAAAAGCTGGAGCAGGGGGATTCCTACAGTCTGGAGTACCGGGTAATACGAAAGGACGGCAGTATTTTCTGGGTATCGGATATCGGAAAAAAGGTGTTGGATCTGGACGGGCAGGAGGCTATTTACTGTTTTATTTCGGATATTACCGAACGCAAGCAAAGGCAGATGGAAATGGATGCAGTGAACCGGGAGGTAGGGAGGCAGGCCAGGTTCCTGACACAGCTCTATAATTCCATGCCCTGCGGCATCATCCAGTTTACCACAGATCCGTCCCATGTTATGGTAAGCTTGAACCGGATGGTATGGGAGTTCTACGGATATAGTTCCGAGGAGGATTTCCGCAGCCATATAAGTTCGCCCTTGGAGCTTGTTCTTGCGGAGGACCGGAACCGGGTGGAGCGGATGATCGCGCAGCTCCATCCCATGTCGGGTACGGTTAATTATACCAGGGAGAGCAGGCGGACGGACGGTACGTCCGTCTGGATTAACGTGATTATGGAGAGGCTGGTGAATGCGGATGGAATGGACATTATCCAGGCCATATTCACGGATATCACGGAAACCAAAAAGCTTCAGCTTCTTCAGGAGCGGCAGCGGCTGATTGAAAACCAGTCCCTCCGGGCGGCCACCTGTACGGCCTATCCTATGATAATGAGTATTAACCTGACCCGGAATACCTACGATTGCTTTATTGAAGAGCAGGAGTGCTTTCTCCATAGCCGAAAAGGCGCTTTTAATGAACTGGCGGAGGAGTTCCTTTCTGCTATCTATCCTTCCTACCAGGAAGATTTTGCAGCTTTTTATGACCGGGATTCCATTATCGGGCGCTTCCGGAACGGGGAGCGGGAACTGTATATGGAGGTACAGGGAAAAGGCAAGGACAGGGAGTATCACTGGATTTCCATTCAGATTATTTATGTGGATAATCCGGTGGGAGAGGATATTCTTGCTATCGAGCTGGTTAAAGTGCTGGATGCCCAGAGAGCGGAGAAGGCGCGTCAGGAGCAGCTTCTGAGGGATGCGCTGGCGGCGGCAAGGGCGGCCAATGAAGCGAAATCGGATTTCCTGTCCCGCATGAGCCATGATATCCGTACTCCGATGAACGCCATTATCGGCATGTCCACAATCGGCCAGCTGAAAAAAGAGGATCCTTCCCGAATTCAGGACTGTTTCCACAAAATTGATGCATCATCCCGTTATTTGCTTTCTCTTATCAATGATATTCTGGATATGTCCAAAATCGAAACGGGGAAAATGACCATTTCCCGGAAGAAGTTTGATTTTGTGGAATTTATAGAGGAGATTGTCTCCATTATTTATCCCCAGGCAGTCAATCAGGGGCTGCATTTTGAACTGCATTATAAGGAACCGATAGAGCATTATTATATCGGGGACGAGCTGCGGCTTAAGCAGATCATTATGAACCTTCTTTCCAATGCGGTAAAGTTTACGCCTGCCGGGGGACGTGTGGAGGTACAGATACGGGAAGAAAAAAGGACGAACGGCTTTGCATACCTGCGTCTGGAGGTGTCGGATACGGGTATCGGTATGTCGGAGGCATTCAAAAGCCGTCTGTTCCAGCCATTTGAGCAGGAATCCTCGGAAATGGCCCGCAATAATGTGGGAAGCGGGCTGGGGCTTTCCATTGTGTATAATCTGGTGCAGCTTATGGGAGGAAGGATCGAAGTCCGGAGCAGGAAGGAGGAAGGGAGTATTTTCACCATCCTCCTGCCTCTGGGGGTAATTGACGACGATGAGGAAGCGGAGCAGAGAAGAAAGTCCAAAGAGCTGCTGAAGGGCCTGAAGGTCCTGATAGTGGATGATGACGAGCTGGTTGGGGAGCAGGTTTCCGAAATCCTGGGAGAAATCGGGGGGTGTTCCCTTTGG
Organism: uncultured Lachnospiraceae bacterium; assembly: GCA_900548905.1. Classification (GTDB taxonomy): domain Bacteria; phylum Bacillota; class Clostridia; order Lachnospirales; family Lachnospiraceae; genus Eisenbergiella. Next base: position 87,530 of record URMK01000012.1, read on the forward strand.
GTGGATTCCGGCAGAAAAGCGGTGCGGGAAATAAAAAAGGCGATGGATGGCGGGCTGCCGTATGATATCGCCATGATCGACTGGATTATGCCGGATATGGACGGTGTGGAAACCACCCGGCAGATCCGTAAAATCACCGGCCCGGATACCACCATCATAATCATTTCAGCTTATGACTGGAGCTGTATTGAAGAAGAGGCGTGCCGCGCGGGCGCCAATTACTTCATATCCAAGCCTTTGTTTAAGACCACGATTTATAATACCTTTTCCCATCTGGAAGACTTTTCCGGGAGCTGCCATGATAAGCTGAAGCAGGAGGTGCCGGTGAACTTCCACGGAAAGCGTGTGTTACTGGTGGAGGACAATCAGCTGAATCTGGAAATTGCCAAATCCCTGCTGGAAATGTATGGGCTGACGGTGGACCCGGCGGAAAATGGCCGGGAGGCCGTGGATCGGTACCGAGCGATGCCGGAAGGCTATTATTTTGCGGTGCTGATGGATATCCGTATGCCTGTAATGAATGGCCTGGAAGCTACAAGGGCTATCCGGGCGTCGGAAAAAAAGGATGCGCGGACAATACCTGTAATGGCTATGACAGCGAATGCCTTTGATGAAGATCGTATTCTGGCAAAGGAGGCGGGTATGACGGGATATTTGGTGAAGCCGCTGGATATGGGGCTTCTTGTGGAGGAATTGAGAAAGCTGTAAGGGCAGCGGGTCCCGGGAGGGGCGGAAGGTAAAAAGCGGCAGCGCGCCAAACAAAGGGGGTTTGGCGCGCTGCCTTTAAAAAATCATTTTGTTACGATGGGATGAATTAGGGCGCGGATAAAAAATCTCAGGCGTCCGACCCCTTCAGGTATTGGAGCGCGTTGTTATAGCAGATGTTTTGGATGGTTTTTCCAAGGTAATCGATATGGCAGGGGTATTCGCCTTCTTCTACCCATTGCCCGATTTTATTGCAGAGGATTCTCCGGTAGTATTCGTGCCTTGGGAAGGAGAGGAAGCTTCTGGAGTCTGTAAGCATGCCGATACTTACAGGCAGGAGGCTCAGGGCGGATAGAACCTCCAGTTGTGCTTCCATGCCGCGTTTGTTGTCGCAGAACCACCAGGCTGTTCCGAATTGGACTTTCCCGCGGCAGGGGGCGGACTGGAAGTTGCCGCACATGGCGGCGAGCATTTCGTAGTCTCGCTGGTTCAGGCAGTAGAGGATCGTTTTAGGTAATTCCCCGGTACTGTCCATGGAATTCAGGAGGGCGGAAAGTTCGCCGGCATAGGTGAAGTCGTCGATGCTGTCAAATCCGGTATCGGGGCCAAGGCTTTGCAGCATGCGGCCGGCATTGTTGCGCAGGGCGCCGATATGGAGCTGCATGGCGATGCCGCGGGCGGCGTATTGTTTTCCCAGGAAGGTGAGTATATTTCCCTGGAAGCAGCGGCGTTCCTCCCGGGAAAGGCAGCTGCCGGACATGCGTTTTTCGAAGATGGCCTGGGCCTGTCCGTCGGTGGCGGGAGCGTAGATGCAGCCCTCCAGACTGTGATCGGAAAGCAGGCATCCGGCTTCCCGGATAAAGAAATCCAGGCGGGAGGTCAGGGCTTCCTTCAGGTCGGCCAGGCATCCTATAGGGTTGCCCCAGGCTTTGGCCAGGGCATCCAGATATTGGGGATAGTCTTCTTTTCCTATGAGGTAGGCTTTGTCGGGGCGGAAAGTCGGAAGCACCTCTACGGATAAGCCTTCTTTTTTCAGAAGGCGGTGGTAATGTAAGTCCTCGCAGGGATCGTTCGTGGTGCAGAGGCTTTTGACATTCTGCTTTTTCAGTAGGTTCCGTACGGAGAAATCCGGGGAGGAGAGCCTGCTGTTGCAGCTGTCCCAGATTTCTTTACAGGTACCGGGGGAGAGGGGCAGGGTGATGTCAAAATAGCGCTGCAGTTCCAGATGTGTCCAGTGGTAAAGCGGGTTGCCGATAGCCCCCTCTATGGTTTCCGCCCAGGCACAGAAGCGCCGGTAATCCTGTTCCTCCCTTTCGGAAGGGGACAGCTCACCGCAGGGGCCGGTGATGAGTTCTTCGGGAAATCCGGCTGTGCGCATCGCCCGCCATTTATAGTGATCGCCGTAAAGCCATGCCTGCGTGATGTTGGAAAAGCGGATGTCTTCGTAGATTTCACGGGCACTGAGGTGGTTGTGGTAATCAAAGACAGGCATTTGTTCTGCGTAAGAGTGGTAAAGCGTGCGGGCTGTTTCATTGGTCAGAAGGAAATCCCGGTTCATGAAGGTTTTCATGGTTATTCTCCTATCCTGGTTATCCCAGATATTTGTTCAGGGTGTGTTCCACCGCTCCGTTGCCGGCACAAAGCTGGCGGAAATAATCCGTTACCCGATCGGCAAGGCCGGCTTCGATTAAGTCCACGCCCCAGATCCTGCTGTCGGAGAGAAGGGGCTTCAGGCCGGAAAGGTCTTCGGGCAGTTCGCCGGGATGGAAAGAGGCTACATAGGGGCGGACCGTATCCAGAAGGGGATCGGAGGAGAGTTCAAAGGGGATTCCTTTATCGTCTACCGCCATGAGATAGCGCAGCCAGCCGGCAAAAACAAGAGGGATGATGCGCAGGCTGTCCGGGGAGAGGGAAGGGGATTCCTGATAAGCTTTGATGGTCTCTCCGAAACGGACAGGAAGCTTCTGGGAAGTATCGGTTGCTATCCGCTGAGGGGTATCCGGCATAAAGGGATTGGGGATACGTTTGGTGACTACCTCGTCAATAAATTGTTTCGGATCCAGGATGCCGGGGTTTACCACAACGGGAAGTCCTTCCTGGTAGCCGATGGTTTCCACCATTTTTTTAAGCAATGGGTTTTTCATCTCATCGGAAATGAGGGTATACCCCAGGAGACATCCGTATATGGCAAGGGCGGTATGAAGGGGGTTCAGGCAGGTGCATACCTTCATTTTTTCCACCTTATCCACGGTTTCCCGGGTGGTATAGATGATGCCGCACTTATCCAGCGGAAGCTTTCCGTTGGGGAAGGCGTCCTCAATGATGAGGTACTGGCATTCCTCCGCATTTACAAAGGGGGCAACATAGGTGTTTTTGGAGGTAATTACCGGTTCCAAATCGTCGATCCTGTCTTTCTCCAGCATGGCCTTTACCGCCGCGTCAGGACGGGGGGTTATTTTATCGATCATGGTCCAGGGGAAGGTGACCTTGCTTGTGTCATTGACATAGGCGCAGAAGCCCGCGGAAATGAGTCCGTTTTCTTCCCAGGCTTTCGCAAAAGCTTCTGCTGCGGCATACAGCTTATCCCCATTATGGGAGCAGTTATCCATGCTAACCATGGCAAGGGGCAAGGCTCCATGGAGGTAGCGTTCGTAAAGAAGGGAGACTACCTTGCCGAGATAGCTCCTGGGAGCCGCGGGGCCGGATTGGAAATCGGAAGCGATATCCGGGAGCGGTTCTCCTTTGCCGTCCACCAGGCTGTAGCCTTTTTCGGTGATGGTAAAGCTTGCCATTTTCAGGGAAGGGGCGCAAAAGATATCTTTCAGGCGTCCGTATTCTTCCTGATCCCTGCTGTCCAGGATCAGAGATTCCACGATGCTGCCCACAACGGTTTTTTCCATGCTTCCGTCGGCCCTGAGGGTTACGAGGATGCCCAGATTGTCATGGGGGCGGTACATTTTCTCGATAATTTCATAATCATAGCCTTCCGCGGCGATGAGGCCGGTATGAAGGATGCCCTTGTTGAGAAGGCACTGGGCCACGTTGGCCTGGAAAGCGCGGAAGATATTTCCGGCACCGAAATGAATCCATTCCGGTGCGGTGAGGGTATTTTGGGTTACGGCAGGGATATCAAACAGGGGCAGGTCATAGCCTGCAGCCTGCCAGCATTCCTGATTGCTGATACCGTTTTTGGTTAATTCCATAATCGTTGTCCTTTCTGATCGGAAACCGGGTAATTTCATGAATTATAAGTCAGGTTGACGGAGGGAGACAGCCGTTATCTGCCGCCGCGGGATTTGACGATAGCTTCCCAAAGACCGTTCAGATACGCGGCGCCGAGGGCTCTGTCATAGAGGCCGTAGCCGGGCATTGCCACCTCATCCCAAATCATACGGCCGTGATCCGGACGGATGGGGCCTTCAAAACCGATATCGTAGAGGGCCCTCATGATTTCATACATATCGAAGGTCCCGTCGGAGGAAAGATGGGCGGATTCTTCGAAATCCGTGGGACTGTTGAATTTGAGGTTGCGGACATGTGCAAAATGGATTCTCCCTTTCAGGGAACGTATCATGTCGGGCAGATCATTTTTCAGGTTAGTGCCGTAGGAACCGGAGCAGAAGGTGACGCCGTTATGCGGGTTATCCACCATCTTCATCATGCGCAGGATGTTTTCTTTATTAATAATGATCCGGGGCAGGCCGAAAACGCTCCATGCGGGGTCATCCGGATGGATAGCCATATTGATGTCGTATTTGTCACAGGTGGGCATAATGCGTTCCAGGAAATAGTTCAGGTTGGCAAAAAGCATTTCATCATCTATATTTTCATACATGGCGAAAAGGTCTTTGATCTTTTCCATCCGTTCCGGCTCCCAGCCGGGCATGATGCTGCCGTTGGTATCGGCGGAAATGGAAGCGAACATATCCTCTGGATTCAGTTTGTCCACTGCTTCCTGGGTATATGCAAGTACAGTGGAACCATCGGGGCGCACGCGGGCGAGTTCCGTCCTGGTCCAGTCAAAAACGGGCATAAAATTATAGCATACCATGTGGATGTCCGCTTTTCCCAGGTTCTCCAGCGTGGTAATGTAATTGTCGATATAGGCGTCTCTTTCCGGAGCTCCGGTTTTAATGGCATCGTGGATATTTACGCTTTCAATGCCGGCAAGCTGAAGGCCTGCCTCTTCGATTTCTTTTTTGAGTGCGAGAATGTCCTCAAGTGTCCAGGCCTCGCCGGGCACGGAATCGTAGAGCGTGGAGATGACTCCGGTTACGCCGGGAATCTGGCGGATTTGTTTCAGGGTAACGGTATCGAATTTACTTCCGTACCATCGTAAGGTCATTTGCATGGCTGGATCCTCTCTTTCTTTGGGGTGGGGGTAAGGCAGTTGCTTTTACCTTGATTGCCGCATGTAACGGTAACGGCGTGGAACAGTTATGTTACTGTCATTATAAGGGATGTAAAAATGCTTGAAAACTTTATTTGTTGCTTGAAATCATGCATAAATTGCTATAGACTTTTAAAGAAAGGTAAGGGGATGTGGGATGGGCACGATTCGGACGAAGTATATGAGCGGCGAAGATGAGCGGCAGGTAATGATAGCGGAGGATTATGAGATCTATGAAAAGCATGGGGCCCCCACAGGGGCCGCGAGGCTTCATTATCATGATTTTTACGAGGTTATTTATGTGATGGAGGGGGAATTTTCCAGCCTGGTGGATAACAGGACTTATAATCTGAAACGGGGGGATTTCCTTCTTATCGGCAGGAATGTGATGCATAATTATCATTACGTGGAGGGAAAGCATGAGAAGTCACGGCGGATAGTGCTGTGGATCAGCGGCGGGATGCTGGAGAGGCTTTCGGATGGGGAGCAGGATTTGTGCGGCTGTTTTTCGGTGCGAAGAGACTGTGCGTATCATTTTCCGGTGCGTTATGAGGAAATTCTTAAGAATCTTCTGGTGAAGGCGGCTATGACGGAAATTCCGGATCTGGAAGGGACAGAGGGGAAACGGCTGTTTGACAAGGCACAGCTGATCCTGTTTTTCGTGTATCTGAATGAGCTTTGTTCCCGGGATTCCTTTTATTTTACCAAGGAGGAGAGCATCCATCACGAGCTGGTGCAGCGGGTTAATGAATATATGGAAGCGCATATGACGGAAACGATTCTGGTGGAGGATCTGGCGGCGTGCGTGCATATGAGTAAGTATTATTTTCTGCGGCGGTTTAAGGAGCTTACGGGGATGACGGTTCACAGTTATCTGAATAACAAGAGGCTGATGCGTTCCTGCGAAGGGCTGAAGGAGGGCATGTCCATAGGGGAGGTCTGGGAGAAATGCGGGTTCTCGGATTACTCTTCTTTTTTACGGAATTTCCGAAAAGAATACGGAATGTCGCCTACCAGCTATCGGGCTTATCTGGAGAAAAAATAGAATTATACACGCAGGCTTCGCAGGTGCCAAAGGGCTCTCCGCCCGCTGTCTGCGGGGCATCGCCGGGAGGAAAAAGGATTTTCATCAGTCCGTCAGGCCGGGCTCATCTCCAAGGCCTGAAAGGAGCTGAAGAAAATTCCTTTTTTCCTCCCGGCGATGCCCCGCAGACAGCGGGCGGAGAACCCTTTGGCACCTGCGAAGTTTGGGGTATATAATAAAAAATGGTAAGAATTAGACATATTTTATAAGAAAGGGAATAAAAAATGGACAACATTCATACTTTTACATGGACAAGGCTTATGTTACAATAAAAACTAAGGCATTTCCATAAGTAACGGATGATGTAAAACACGGCAACTAATTTCAGGAACAGGAAAACAGAATAAATATGAAGCAGGAACAGAATAAAAGCACCGATCCCCGGAAAAAGGGGGAGAGGTCTCATAAACAAAAGAAGGCAATAGGAAACAAGGTGGTAGGAATTTATCTTGCGGTACTATTGCTTATTTTGGGGGTATTGGGAACTGCCATATTTGTGGTATATCAGAGTGAAAATATCAGCAGACAGGTAGCCGGGATTTTTGAGGGGACGGGACAAGTCCTTCCGGAGGGGGAGAGTATTCCCGGGGAGGAAGAACGGGCAGAGGCGGATACGGCGGGGAACGGGGAAGAGGAGAGCAGGGTGACGGTCCTTTCCTGTGAGGTGCTCCCTGACGGGACACAGTTTTCATTGAAAGGGGAAACCAAAGGGGTTCCGGACAGCGACGACAGGTATCTGTATCTGCTGGAAATGGACACCTATGAGGATACGATACCGGAGGATGCGTCGTATATCGCGCGTACGGAGAAAAAAGGCAGCTTCATGCTGAAGGCGGATATCCTGGAGAATACGGCGGAGAGCCGTCTGTATTCCAAGTTTGTCGTAGCGGTGAAGAAGGACGGGAAATATGAGGCGCTGAGCACACCCCATTACATAACGAATCCGGAAGCGCTGGCCGGCTATTCGGAACCTTATCCGGAGTCGGAGTCCATAAAAGGGCTGCTGGTGGATCCCCAGAAGCTTGGGACATCCGAGCTGGATGATCTGGGAGTGAAGCAGGCCGCTTACAACATCCCCATAGCAAGGCTTCTGGGGCCGAGCACGCACGGCAATTATCCCACCATCATATATAATTATAACGGAAAGGATTACACGTTAAACGGCCATGTGGTTTCTGAATATGATTATGTTTTTAAAACCCTGACGGATAAGGGGATTGCGATTACGGCCATTCTGCTGAACAATAAGTCGGATGCCTATCCCCAGCTCATCCATCCGCTTTCCCGGGGAGGGAACGCGTATTATTATGCATTCAATGCGGCGGAGGAGAGCGGAACGGATTATCTGGAGGCGGTGGCTGCCTTTCTGGCGGAAAGATACCGGGATGAAGAGCACGGCATCGTGATGAACTGGATAATCGGGAATGAAGTGAATGTACGGTCAACCTGGAATTATATGAAGTATGTGGATATCAATACCTATGCCAGGGAATATGCCCGGGCGGTCAGGCTGTTTTATAACGGAATCAAAAGCTTTAACGCCAATGCCAGAATTTATATTTCCCTGGATCAGCAATGGAACAGGAATTTAAGCTCCGACGCCAGTTATGATTCCAGGGATTTGATGGATGCTTTCAATGCAATTATTAAGGAAGAAGGGAATATTCAGTGGGGATTGGCCCATCATCCGTATTCCTACCCCATGACCTGGCCGAAGTTCTGGGAGCTTACCGGCGAAGCGGGGGAAATGGTGCAGGAATCGGAGGATACCTCCATGGTTACCATTTATAACATCGATGTGGTTACGGATTATCTGCAGAAGGAGGAATACCTTATGCCGGACGGTGAGGTCCGCTCGGTAATCCTGAGCGAGATGGGTTTTACCTCCACCTATGGGGAGGACGTGCAGGCGGCGGCGTTTGCCTATGCTTATTATATTGCGGAGAACAACCAGCACATAGATTCCATGCTTCTGTCCAGGGAGACGGATGACGCCAGCGAGGTGGCGCAGGGGCTTGCCCTGGGGATTTCCTATCAGAACGGGCGGCGCAAATACATATATAATACGTATAAATATATAGATACGGACGAAAAAGAAGCCTATACGGAATTTGCAAAATCTTATATAGGCATCCGTGAATGGGATGATGTTATTGTAAAACAGTGAGAAACGGATTAGAAACAGGCACTTCAGAAACACTTTCTTACGGCTGGCGCAGCAGGTGCGCCGGCCTGCCTGAATAGTTTACCTGTGTTTATTCCTTTTCGGGAATCAGTGACAGAAAATAAGCGAGAAGAAGGCTTCCGTCCGGTGTGTCGTCCCGCCGCAGGGAAAAACACATGCGTTCGGGATGCCATTGGACGCCCAGGATGGGGAGGGATTCGTGGACAATGGCCTCCGGCACGTTGTCGGGAGCATACTGGATGACGGAAAGGCCTTTGCCGGGAGCGCCGATTCCCTGGTGATGGGCGCTGTTTACGGAAAAATTCTCCCCGTAGAGCCTGTGCAGAAGGGTGCCGGGGAGCGCATGGCTGGGATGGACCTGATCCTTGCCGGTGTATTGATGCAGGGTATTGGTGGGGAGATCCTGGATGATGCCGCCGCTGAAATAGATATTGATAACCTGCATTCCTTTGCAGATGCCCAGAACCGGCCGGCCGGTTTTTACAAAGGCATCCAGCATCGAAAGCTGTTGTCTGTCCAGCACAGGATCGATAACACGGGAGCCGTGGTCCGTTTCCCCGAACAGGACGGGATCGATGTCCCCGCCGCCTGGCAAAAGCAGGGCGTCAAAGGAATCGGATTGGGTTACGTCGGTGAGGGTGGTGCAGGAGGCCCCCAGTCGTGTGAGGGCGTTATGGTAATTATCCGTATTGCCGGGAAGGCCGGCGACCGCTATTTTTTTCATGGCTGAAACCTTTCGTGTGAGGGGATCGGGGCGTATGTATTTATTATATGTCATGGGTGCAGATTTGCATCCTTTTTTTATTCCGGCCAGCCCTTTTGCAGCCTTCAGACTTTGACAAAAAATTAACTTTTTTCGTTTGCAACATTACGGTATTCAAACAAAAAAAGTTGTGTTATACTATTGTCGGATAGTAAATGCGGCGGGACTTTTTGGGGGGGAAGAAGTGTCGCAATACGGCAGGAAACACAACAAATATTGAGAAAAGGAAGTGGGGTTACCATAGGAATGAAGCAATACGAAGTCAGTGAAGAATACCGTACGGGAAACGAAACTATCGATCAGCAGCATGCGAGGATGCTGGATCACACGCAGAGAGCCTATCAGCTTTTTACAGATGAGAATATGCTGTTTAAGTGTGCCGACATCAACAAAATCCTGGAGGGCCTGAGCTTTCATACGGCGGCGCATTTTGCATATGAAGAAGACTATATGCGTGAAATAGGATTTGACCAGTTGGAAGAACATATAAAACGTCATGAGGCGTTCAGCAGAAAATTACAGGAATTTATCGACCGGGTCCCCCGGCTTTCCCTGGATACGCAGGATGAAATGCTGGGAGAGGTTTTTGAGTACCTGCAGGAGTGGTGGAAGGTGCACATTACCCAGGAGGATATGAAGTACGTGGAATTTGCCCAAAATTGTGACAGACCGGACAGAACGGAACCGTTACCGCACCCGGCCAATTAATTTGCCGCGCGTGTGGACGGATGGCTGCAGCCAATGTGTGTATTCAAATTCAAGGCCCTGGCAGTCAACGCGCAGACCTGTTTGGACCGTTGTCAAAAACCAGCAGACGGCAGCACCGTGACACAGGGCGGTGCTGCCGTCCTGTTACGTCAGCCGGCCGTTTATTCCCGCGGGCAACGAGCCAAACGGATGCACTCGTGCATCCGGCGGCTGGAAAAGAGGAGAGGCCAAAGATGGAAGAAAATTGGGAAAAACTGAAAAAAATAATTGATAAGACGGATAATATTGTGTTCTTCGGAGGGGCGGGCGTGTCCACGGAGAGCGGGATTCCCGATTTCAGGAGCGTGGACGGGTTATATAACCTGAAATACGAATACCCGCCGGAAACCATTCTGAGCCATACCTTTTACCGGAGAAATCCGGAGGAATTTTTCCGGTTCTACCGGGATAAGATGCTCTGCCTGAATGCCTTGCCCAACCCTGCCCACAGGAAGCTGGCGCAGTGGGAAGAGGAAGGGAAGCTTAAGGCGGTGGTGACCCAGAATATCGACGGTCTGCATCAGCAGGCCGGAAGCAAAAACGTGCTGGAGCTCCACGGAAGCGTATTGCGCAATTATTGTGAAAGCTGTCACAGGTTTTATGATGCTTCGTATATCCTGCATTCCCAGGGCGTGCCCAGATGCAGCTGCGGAGGCTGTATCAAGCCGGATGTTGTGCTTTACGAAGAGGGGTTGGATGATGGGATCCTCACCCGGGCGGCGGAATATATCAGCCGGGCGGACGTGCTGCTTATCGGCGGGACCTCCCTCGCGGTATATCCTGCGGCGGGCCTGATAGACTATTACCGTGGAAACAAGCTGGTGCTGGTGAACAAAACGCCTACTCCAAGGGATAAAGAGGCGGATCTTGTGGTTCAGGGCAGTATCGGGGAAATTTTAGCAAGGCTGTAAACGTCCGTGCCCGGTTCACCGGGCAGCACCATATATGAAAACAGCCGGGCCGAATGGCCATCCGTACTGTGGAACGAAGCTTTCACAGCAAAGAACAGGAGTGACGGAAATGGATATCCAGGTTGGAAATATCGTAAAGTTGAAAAAACAGCATCCCTGCGGCAGCAGGGAATGGGAGGTACTGCGCATCGGGGCGGATTTCCGGCTGAAATGCATGGGCTGCGGCCATCAGATTATGGTTCCAAGGAAGCTTGTGGAAAAAAACGTCAGGGAAATCCGAGAAAAGGCTTGAAATCACAGGTTTTTTGTGGTATTATTTTACTCCGTGATATATTAATTTCCTTGCTCCCGAAAAGGGGGCCAGAGACCAAAAGGAGGTAACTAGCATGAGCAAATATGAATTAACATTTGTTGTGAATGCGAAAATCGAAGACGACGAAAGAGCGGCAGTTGTTGACAAATGCAAGGCTCTGATCGAAAGATTCGGCGGCACAATTACAAACGTTGATGAGTGGGGTAAGAGAAGACTGGCTTACGAAATCCAGAAAATGAAAGAAGGCTTCTATTACATCGTTCAGTTCGACGCACCGACTTCCGCACCTGCGGAAATCGAAAGCCGTATTCGCATTATGGACAACGTTATGAGATATTTAGTTGTGAAGCGCGAAGAAGCATAATCAGGCGCTTTCCTGAATGTGTACTGAGGATGCATTCGCAGTACAGGAGGTAATATGAATAAAGTAATTCTTATGGGACGTTTGACAAGAGATCCTGAAGTGAGATATTCCCAGGGAGAGAGCGCAACGGCAATTGCCAGATATACCCTGGCGGTGGACAGAAGGTTCAACCGCAATAATGACGAGAACTCAGCTGATTTTATCGGATGCGTGGCATTCGGAAGAAGTGCTGAATTTGCAGAGAAATATCTGCGCAAAGGGACAAAGGTCGTTGTAACAGGACGTATTCAGACTGGCAGCTACACGAACAAGGATGGTGTTAAGGTTTACACCACGGATGTTGTTGTGGAAGACCAGGAGTTTGCTGAAAGCAAGAACGCTGCGGCCAGTAACGACGGGGGTTATTCCGCACCGGTATCCAGGCCTGAACCCAGCGCACCCGGCGATGGTTTCATGAATATTCCGGATGGAATTGACGAGGAACTGCCGTTTAATTAATGTGATTTTCAGATAGGAGGCAATACTATGGCTTTTAATAGAGCAGAGAGATCTGATTCTCCGATGAAGAGAAGAGGCGGTATGCGCAGAAGAAAAAAAGTTTGCGTATTCTGCGGAAAAGATAATACTATCGATTACAAGGATGTAAATAAATTAAAAAGATATGTTTCCGAGAGAGGGAAAATCCTTCCCAGAAGAATCACCGGAAACTGTGCAAAGCATCAGAGAGCGCTTACCGTTGCTATCAAGCGCGCAAGACACCTTGCCTTGATGCCTTACGTAGCAGATTAAGTAGTGCGGCAAAGTGCTTTTGCACCATTGACTTGATGCCTTACGCAGCATAATATGTTAAAGTCGGACTGGCTGTCCTGAGGGGCGGCCGGTCTTTTTTTGTCGGGAAACGGAAAAAGTACGGATTTACCGTCGTTCGTCAACCCGATGAAAAGTGTGGCAATCCTCATTAAAAAATGGTATAATATCAAAGATATGTATTTCCGGGCGGGGGTCCGGGATATGATAAGCATAGGTAACTGTGAAGGTATGGAACGGTTACAGGCGTATAATGTTCAGGCGATGGATGGACCGGGTGGTACCGGCCTGGACCGGCTCGTACTACGGATGAGGATAGGTATGAAGAAAAGAGTCAGACTAAAGGGAAGGCTGAAGATATATATGCAGATTTCCATGTATCTTGGCCTTTTGCTTTTATTAGTGGATATTGGAATTTATTTTCTGGATAAGCGGGCAGGGTTTCTCATTACCTGTTTTCTTGTGTTCTACTTTGCAATGATTCTGTATCTGATGCTGTATAACAGGCCCATTATCATTAATGAGCTGGTCAGTTTTGCCACGCAGTACGGGCAGATACAGAAGGAGCTGCTTCGGGAGCTTTCAATCCCTTACGCTTTATTGGACGAAGACGGAAAGATAGTATGGAATAATAATGCATTCGGCAGGGCGATACATAATGAGAAAGCCCAGCGCAGATCCGTTACCTCCTTTTTTTCTTCGGTGACTAAGGACAGGCTGCCTTCGGAAGAGGAAGGCATTGCAGAATTCGAAATTTCCTATGAGGAAAGCGAATATATTGCCAAATTCACCAGAATATCCCTCCGGGAAATGGCGGATGACAGCGATATAATCGGGGAAGAAGATTACAGGGGATGTCTGTATGCCATGTATCTTTTTGATGAGACGGCATTGAAGATTGCCCTTCGGGAAAATGATGATCAGTCTTTGGCTGTAGGCATGATTTATCTGGATAATTATGAGGAAGCGCTGGAAAGCGTGGAGGAGGTAAGGAGATCCCTTCTCATGGCTCTCATTGACAGGAAAGTAAATAAGTACATTTCCGGTTTTGACGGAATCTGCAAGAAGATAGAAAAGGACAAGTATCTGGCGGTGCTGCGCAAGAAAGCGGTGTTCCAGATGAGTGAAAAGCGTTTCGAACTGCTGGAGGATGTGAAGACCGTAAACATCGGAAATGAGATGGCGGTCACCATCAGCATCGGCGTGGGGCTGGACGGGCTGAGTTATTCCCAGAATTATGAATTTGCCAGGACAGCCATTGACCTGGCGCTGGGACGGGGAGGCGATCAGGGGGTGGTAAAGACACCCGAGCAGATCAGCTATTACGGCGGAAAGAGCCAGCAGGTGGAGAAAAACACCCGCGTAAAGGCCCGTGTAAAGGCCCATGCCCTCAGGGAAATCATCACCAGCAAGGACCGGGTCCTGATTATGGGGCATCAAATCGGAGATGTGGACAGTTTCGGCGCGGCGATCGGTATTTACCGGATTGCCAGGACGCTGGACCGCAAAGCCCAGATTGTTATAAACGAAATCACCACCTCTGTACAGCCTTTGATTGAAATGTTCCAGAACAGCCAGGAGTATGAACCGGATATGTTCCTGAAGAGCCAGCAGGCGCTGGAGACGGCCGGGAACAATACCGTACTGGTGGTAGTGGATGTGAACAAGCCAAGCATTACAGAATGCCCGGAACTGCTTAAGGTGTGTAAATCCATTGTGGTGCTGGATCATCACAGACAGGGAACGGAAACCATTGAAAATGCCACGCTTTCTTATGTGGAGGCCTACGCTTCCTCCACCTGTGAAATGGTTTCGGAAATATTACAGTATATCAATGACGGTGTACGTATTAAAGGCGAAGAAGCTGACTGCATGTACTCCGGCATCATGATAGATACCAATAATTTTATGACCAAGACTGGAGTGCGTACCTTTGAAGCGGCGGCTTTCCTGAGAAGGAATGGGGCGGATGTAACGAGGGTCAGGAAGCTGTTCCGGGAAAACGCGGCGGAATATAAGGCCAAGGCGGATGCAGTGGGACAGGCGGAAATCTACCGTAATGATTATGCCATTTCCCTCTGCCGCAGCGAAGGAATCCAGAGCCCTACTATCGTGGGGGCGCAGGCGGCCAATGAGCTTCTCAATATCAGGGGGATCAAGGCGAGTTTTGTGCTGACGGAATACCAGGGCCGGATTTATATCAGCGCCCGTTCGATTGATGAGGTCAATGTACAGGTAATCATGGAACGGATGGGAGGCGGCGGCCATATGAATGTAGCCGGCTGTCAGGTGGACAATTCGGAGCCCGGAGTCGTTATTGGTACAATAAAAGGTACATTGGATAAAATGATAGAGGAAGGTGAACTGAAATAATGAAAGTGATATTATTGGATGATGTAAAAGCCCTGGGTAAAAAAGGGGAAATCGTAAATGTGAATGACGGCTATGCCCGTAATTTTATTCTGCCCAAAAAGCTGGGTCTGGAGGCCAATACCAAGAACCTGAACGATCTGAAGCTGCAGAATGCCAATGAAGAGAAGAAGGCAAAGGAAATACTGGAGGCCGCACAGGCTTTTGCCAAAGAACTGGAAAGCAAAGCCGTGGTGATTAAGATGAAGGCCGGCGAGGGCGGAAGGGTATTTGGCTCCGTATCCTCCAAGGAAATTGCCACCGCATTCAAGGAGCAGTGCGACGTGGATATTGACAAGAAGAAAATTCAGCTGACTGATGCGATTAAGGCATTCGGCACCTATGATGTGCCCGTAAGGCTACATCAGAAGGTGACAGGTACACTGAAGGTTAAAGTGGAAGAATAAGAAGGAATTATCAATGGCATCGATGGATGAGGCTATTTTAAAAAGAGTATTGCCCCATAGTTTGGAAGCGGAGCAATCCGTAATCGGTTCCATGATAATGGACAGAGAAGCGATTGTTGTCGCATCCGAATTGATATGCGGAGAAGATTTCTATAATAAGTCCTACGGAGTGCTTTTTGATTCCATGGTGGAATTGAACGACCAGGGACAGCCGGTGGATTTGGTGACTCTGCAGAACCGGCTCAAGGAGAAGGACGTGCCTCCGGAGATCAGCAGCCTGGAATTTATCCGGGATCTGATTACGGCGGTGCCAACCTCTGCCAATATTAAATATTATACCAATATTGTGGCGGAAAAAGCCATGCTGCGCCGGCTGATACGGCTGATGGAGGAAATCGCCAACAACTGCTATGCAGGCAAGGATAGTATGGAAGTCATCATGGAGGAGACGGAAAAGAAGGTATTTAACCTTGTCCAGAGGAGAAGTACCGGAGATTATGTGCCTATCCGCGAAGTGGTTATGAACGCCATGGATAAGATCGAGAAAGCCTCCCACAACAGCGGGGGTGTAACCGGTATTGCCACAGGCTTTATTGATTTGGATTACCGTACCGCGGGCATGCAGCCTTCGGATTTGGTCCTTATCGCGGCAAGGCCGTCCATGGGTAAGACGGCATTCGTTTTGAATATCGCCCAGTATGTGGCTTTCCATTCCAGTGAGTGTGTCGCCATATTCAGTCTGGAAATGAGTAAGGAACAGTTGGTAAACCGTCTGTTCGCCATGGAGTCCAAGGTGGATTCCCAGCATCTGCGTACCGGTAACCTTTCCGATATGGAGTGGGAAAAACTGATAGAAAGCGCAGGCATGATCGGGCAGTCCAAGCTCATCATTGATGATACCCCCGGTATCAGTATTGCGGATATGCGTTCCAAATGCCGTAAATTCAAGCTGGAAATGGATCTGAAGATGATTATTATCGACTACCTTCAGCTGATGTCAGGAAGCGGCAGAGGGACGGATTCCCGGCAGCAGGAGATATCGGATATCTCCCGTTCCCTGAAGTCATTGGCAAGAGAACTGCAGGTGCCCGTGCTGGCATTATCCCAGCTGAGCCGTGCAGTGGAGCAGAGGCCGGATCACAGGCCCATGCTTTCCGATTTGCGTGAGTCCGGAGCTATAGAGCAGGATGCCGACGTGGTTATGTTCATTTATCGTGACGATTATTATAATCCGGATACGGAGAAGAAGGGAATCGCGGAAATCAACATTGCCAAGCAGAGAAACGGCCCTATCGGAACGATAGATCTGGTATGGCTTCCTGAGTTTACCAAGTTTGCCAATCTGCAGAAATAAGCCCGTACAACATAATATGCATACACTTACAAAAGAGAACACGCGAATACGCAGAGGTTCTCTTTTTTTATCCATAAAATAAATAACGCAAACTTCACAGGTGCCAAATGGCCCGCAGCCAGCGGGCGGAGGGCCATTTGGCACCCGTGAAGTTTGAGCAAATAATAACAGGAAGTGCCGCCCGGCGGCAGACAGGAGGAGATCATGGGAAATAAAAAAGAAAACGGCAAGGTGGTTTTGCTGAAAGAGGAAAGAGGAGGCAAGAAGGAGGATGACACTTCGGTAAAAAATAGAAGCGGGGAGGAAAAAGGGCAGGAACCGGAAAAGGATATGTTCCTGATATCGGAAACGGCAAAGCTGGTTGGCGTGGAAAGCCATGTGCTGCGTTATTGGGAAGAGGAACTCAAGCTGCCTATACGCAGAAATGATCTGGGGCATCGGTACTACACGAAAGAGGATGTGGATCAGTTCAAGGAAATCAAGAAGCTGAAGGAGCAGGGTCTTCAGTTGAAAGCCATACGCACGGTCCTGACGGACAGCAGCCTTCAGGTGATGGTCCCGCTCAGAGAACACAGCCAGGCAGCACGCAGTGTACAGGAGGAACTTGCGGAAACCGGAGGTCGTGAAATGCAGGATAAAGGCGCGCGTCTCCAACTGCTGCTTCACAGCCTGATATCCCAGGCCGTAAGGGAAAATAACGAAGAGCTTACCAGAGAAATCAAAGAGACAATCATGAAGGAAATGGACTACCAGTTCCGCGTACAGGAAGAAGAAAACGAACACCGTGAGCAATTGAGAATCGACAGGGAGGAAGAGCACTATCGAAAACTGGACGAGCTTATCAGACAGCGCAGTAAAAAAAGGCTGACCGCCAGAGAAAAAAAAGAGCAAAAAAAGCAGGAGGAAGCAAATGCAGCTTCCGGTAAAGAAGCAAAGGATGCCGCACTCCGTGAGCCGTCACTGCGTACAAAAAGAAAGAAGCATTCGTTCTTCTGAATGCTTCTTTCCTGAATACTTCTTATGTGATTGTCCGGGATTATTCCTCGGAGATAGCACCTGTAGGGCAAACGCCTGCACAAGAACCACAGGAGATACAGGTATCAGCGTCGATCACGTACTGAGAGTCTCCTGCAGAAATAGCGCCAACAGGACACTGTCCTTCACAGGTTCCGCAGCTTACACAAGAATCGTTAATTACATATGCCATAATGATATCCTCCTTTATGCTCTATTGATTATCATTACTTATTCTAATATAGAAAAGGAATTTGTACAAGATATTTTTTGTGAATAAACGGCGATTTCTTGTACTTTTTAAAGAACAAGTATACAGATTTTACAAAGAAGCCGGCTGCTGGTTCCGGCGGTCCTTGATTCCCTTTAAAATGGCCTGTTTTTTCAGGAGAAGCGTTGGCCTGTCCATAGGCGGTATGTCATCCAGGCGGTAAGGAATCCCCAGTTTTTCATACTTTGCTTTGCCCATGGTATGATAGGGGAGCACATCTAGGGCTTTCAGGTTGCTTAAACCCCCGATAAACCAGCCGAGCCTGTAAAGATAGGACTCATCGTCGGTGATGGTGGGAACTACCACATGCCGGATCCAGACCGGTATCTTTTTCTTATCCAGATACCAGGCAAATCGCAGGATATTGTCGTTGGGACAGCCGGTGAGATCTTTGTGGCATTTGGGATCGATATGCTTGATATCCAGCATTACCAGGTCCGTCAGGTCCATGAGAGTATTCAGCTTGTCCACCCATTCTTTGTTGGAAGGCGTGAAGGGAATGCCGGAAGTGTCAATACAGGTATGAATATTTTCCTTTTTGGCCAGGGTAAACAGTTCAATCAGGAAATCCAGCTGAAGCAAAGGCTCTCCGCCGGTAACGGTAATTCCTCCGTCTTTATAAAAGCTTTTATTGCGTTCGTAACGCTCCATTATCCTGGCAGGGGAAACAGGAGTCCCTGCATTCACTTCCCAGGTGTCCGGATTATGGCAGTAGGCACAGCGCATCGGACAGCCCTGCAGGAATATGACAAAACGGACTCCCGGCCCGTCAACAGTGCCGAAGCTTTCGATGGAATGTATGCGTCCCTGTATGTTGCTTGGTGTGTTTGCCTGCATAATCGCTAAGCCCTTCTTTCTTTGTATGTGAAATCGGTTTTCTGTAGTTTCAGCCCCCTGAATGAGGCATACCGGAGAAACCAGTTTTCTATTTCCTGCTTCACGGCGGCGGAGAAGGGGGCCCATAGGACTGCCTCGGCCCGTAGGGAAGAGGAGACTTTCAGGGCCTTCCACATGCCGATGATGTTTCCGTTTATCAGAATGGCTCCCGGATTTCCGGTTATCTTCCAAATCTCCTTCTGCCGTGTGCTGTCCGGCAGGAGAAGCGCCCTGTCTCTGGCATCCAGAAAGGGGTCATGCGGGGGAAGCAGACGGACTGCTTCGGAGGAATCCGGCGCGGGTAGGCTGCGGGCTGCATGCTCCATCGCTTTCCGGTCCCGTTCCAAAAGATAAGAAGTGCCGCAGGGGGTTTTTACAGGGATCACAGGCTCTAAAACGGTCTGCCACATACGCCGGGCCTGACGAAGGGAACAGCCAAGGGTATCCGCAAACATCTGCGGAGTGGCCGGGCCGTAACAATGAAGATACCGTTTCACCAGAGCCGGTACGATATCCTCCGAAAAAGAGGGCGGAACGGGCTGGTCTTTATACCAGTGATGCAGGGAAGTGAAGGTGGGGGAGGTTTTCTGCTTTTTCCCGAAAACCACCAGCTGTTTCAGGGCACATGGACGCAGGAGAAAAGAAACGGCGGCTTCTCCCATCGTCTGGTTGGCCCCATAAATGGAAGGGGAGTACCAGCGTTCTCTCCTATCCGGAGAGAGTTCGGGAGCCACCCGTTCGGCAAGCGCGTGATCCAGTGAGGATTTTCCTGTTATGACGGTATCCTCCAGAAGAAGAGCAGCCTGTTCTACCATAGGAAGAAGTTCTTCCTGGGACATTCCCAGGTGATCCAGAGCGCCCGAAATACCTCTGGTATAAATCCAGTCTTCCCCTGCTTCAGGAAGCAGGGCGGTTAGGAAGATTTCACGTTCCGACGCGGGAAAAATACAGGGGGCGCCGCGCAGGCTCCAGGCCTGGATAAGGGTCTTCCCAAGACTGAGCGCTTCCTCTATATGCGACAGGGGAAGAGAAGGCATCCTGGTATGAAGGGCCGTCTCCCATACGCCGGGCGGGGTATTCTGCATGACCCATCCGCCGAAGGCTTCCTCGATTCGGGATGGGGGAAACGCTGCGGAAAGCGACATATTTTGCAAACGGAAGGCAAGTATTTGTTCTTTATTGAATTCCACAGACGGGGAGCATGGTTTGGAGAGTTCGCTTATTGTCATACCAATTGCCTTTCTTTTTGGCTTTCTGACTACTGATATTTATATTATAACACAAAAGGCCCCGCAGGAAACCGGGTGAAAAGGTTTTCCTTGCAGGGCCAGCCTGTCTGAGGACAAATTACGTAACGGCCAGACTTGTCTGAACTGCTACAGGATTACAAAGCTTCGTGGAAGGTACGGGATATAACATCCGCCTGCTGTTCCGGAGTCAGCTTGATAAAATTAACCGCATAGCCGGATACCCGGATGGTCAGCTGCGGATATTTTTCGGGATGCTTCTGGGCATCCAGAAGGGTTTCACGGTTTAATACATTTACATTAAGATGATGGCCGCCTTTCTCTGCGTAGCCGTCAAGTAAAGAAACAAGGTTGTCGATCTGAGCACTGTTTGCTTCCATAATTTTCCTTCCTTTCTCAATAAAACCGGATGGTTAAAGGGTTTCTTCTTCTTTTCTGTCAAGGCCCTCATGGAGGGTGGGAACGCTGCAGGCCAGCGGGGCGGCCGAACAGTCGGGACATCCTGTCTGTATCTCTTTGCTGTCCGGCAGGGCCTCGTCAACAGCCACATTGATATGGCCTATGCCCTTTGCCGCGCCCGCATCCAGCATACGAACCAAGTCATCTATCATAGCCTTCTGATCCATAAAACGCTCCTTTGATTCCTGCAGGAAATTTGCCTATAAGTCCAGGTCCATTTCAATGTCGCCTGCAAACACCTCGTCTTCTTTGCCGAGGGCGCCCGGAATGATGGTAAAGGTATTGGATATCCCGTCCTGTGCATCCTTAAAGGGCAGCTTGGATACGGATGCCATGGAAGCCACGGCTCCATGAGTATCCCTTCCGTGCATGGGGTTCGCTCCGGGAGCAAAGGGTTCTCCTGCCTTACGTCCGTCAGGGGTGGCGCCGGTGGCTTTGCCGTATACCACGTTTGAGGTGATGGTGAGTACGGAGGTAGTGGGGAAACCGTCCCTGTAGGTATGATGCCTTCTTACCATGGTCATGAAATGGGAAACCAGTTCCCTGGCAATGGTATCCACTCTGTCATCATCATTTCCGTATTTGGGGAAATCCCCTGTTGTTTTAAAGTCCACTATAATGCCGGATTCGTCCCGGATGGGTTCTACTTTGGCGTATTTGATAGCGGACAGGGAGTCCGCCACAACGGAGAGGCCCGCAATACCGGTTGCGAAATACCGGCGTACATCCCTGTCATGAAGGGACATCTGCGCTCTTTCATAGCAGTATTTATCATGCATATAGTGGATGACATTCAGGGTGTTTACATAAACGCCTGCCAGCCATTCCATCATATCGGTAAAGGCTTCCATAACCTTGTCGTATTCCAGCACATCGCCTTCGTACTTCCGGTATTTGGGACCGATCTGCTTCCTGGTCTTTTCATCAATACCGCCGTTCAACGCGTAAAGCAGACATTTTGCCAGGTTGGCGCGTGCGCCGAAGAACTGCATTTCCTTACCGATCCTCATGGAGGATACACAGCATGCGATACCGTAATCATCGCCGTGGGTTACACGCATCAAATCATCATTTTCGTACTGGATGGAAGAAGTCTGGATAGACATCTTCGCGCAGTAACGTTTGAAATTAAGCGGCAGCCTGGTTGACCAGAGCACGGTGAGGTTAGGCTCGGGAGAAGGTCCAAGGTTACTCAGGGTATTCAGGTATCGGAAGGACATTTTCGTTGCCATATGGCGTCCGTCCACACCCACGCCCGCCAGGGATTCGGTAATCCAGACAGGGTCGCCGGAAAAGAGATCGTTATATTCCGGCGTACGGGCAAATTTGATAATACGCAGCTTCATGATGAAATGATCCACGAATTCCTGAATCTGTTCTTCCGTAAATGTGCCCAGCGCCAGATCCCGCTCCGCGTAGACATCCAGGAAGGTGGAAGTGCGGCCGAGTGACATGGCGGCTCCGTTCTGTTCCTTTACTGCGGAAAGATAACCGAAATAGGTGGCCTGGATAGCTTCCTGTACGTTAGCGGCGGGTCTGGAAATATCGCAGCCGTAAGAAGCAGCCATCTGCTTCATCATTTTCAGGGCCACAATCTGCTCGGATATCTCTTCCCTGAGACGGATACAATCG
Organism: uncultured Lachnospiraceae bacterium; assembly: GCA_900548905.1. GTDB lineage: Bacteria > Bacillota > Clostridia > Lachnospirales > Lachnospiraceae > Eisenbergiella. The sequence goes on from URMK01000012.1 coordinate 109,468, forward strand.
TCGGTCATCACGCTGCCGGTGGAATCCTTCTGTGCCAGCTTGTCCTCGATGAGACGGTCGATTCCGTAAAGGGCGATCCTTCTGTAATCACCGATGATTCTTCCGCGGCCGTAAGCGTCCGGAAGGCCGGTGATGATATGGGCGCTCCGGCATGCACGCATTTCTGCGGTGTAGGCATCGAAAACGCCTGCATTATGGGTTTTCCTGTGGGTGGAGAAGAATTCCTCCACATCCGGGTCAAGGGTGTAGCCGTTATCCGAACATGCCTTCTGTGCCATACGGATTCCGCCGTAAGGCTGCAGGGAACGCTTGAAAGGCGCGTCTGTCTGAACGCCCACGATAGTTTCTTTGGATTTATCAAAATATCCGGGACCATGGGACGTAATGGTGGAAATGACCTTGGTATCCATATCCAGGACACCGCCGGCTTCTCTTTCTTTACGGCTCAAATCCAGTACCTGCTCCCAAAGATCCAGAGTATTCTGGGTAGGGCCTGCGAGAAAAGCTTCATCCCCGTCATAAGGGTGGTAATTGTTCTGGATGAAATCGCGCACGTTGATTTCATGTTCCCAATCGCCGCCAATAAAACCATTCCATTCTGTTCTCAAGATTTTCCTCCTTTTCGCTGCCTGGGCAGCATCAGCTGTAGATAATCAACCGGTTATGCGGCCATGCCGCATACGGTGTAAAACGGCGGATAAGACCTCTCTCAGGTGTCACCCGCACCTGTATTATATGTTTCCTAAAGGGCTTCGTCAAGGCGCGTACTGTTCTTTTTCCCAAACAAAGGGCTGTTTTATGCTTTTTTAATAAAATTCGATCAATAAGGGGCAGCGGTGAAGTTCCCTCCCGACCTGCCGCCCTCCCTGCTGTCCTCCTTCCGGGAGATGGATGCCTTACAGATTCTGCTATGCCGGGCATTCCGATGAGCCCAAAGCATCTGAAGTGTCAGGTGAGGCCGCCGCTTCAGATTGGTCTCATCTCCATGGCATAGAAGGAATCTTCCAGGCATCCATCTCCCGGAAGGAGGACAGCAGGGAGGGCGGCAGGCCGGGAGGGAACTTCACCGTAATATTTCAGCCGGGGAAAATTACATTTAAAGAAAAAACGCATATCTTGCGCATTTCTGGGAAAAGTATTATACTAAGAGAAATCGGCGGGCAGGTGCCGCTGATAGGTTCAAAGGAAAAGGAGGATGGCTAAATGGCTGAAATTACGAAGGAAATGACAATTGGTGAAATCTTAAGAACCAATCCGGATGTTGCACCTATCCTGATGGAAGCAGGTATGCATTGTCTGGGATGCCCTTCCGCACAGGGAGAGAGCCTGGAAGAAGCGGCTATGGTTCATGGAATGGATATTAATGATTTGATGAGCAAGATTGAAGCATTATAATGGAACTGTAACAATCCTGACTGTCCATCAGGTTTGTGCATTTCCGGCACAGACCGTAAGAAAGCAAATTTAAGAGTACAAAAAGGGGGCACGTGCAGAAATGTACGTGCCTCATTTTCGGTCAAGCATGATTAAATTTTGCTTAAACTCTGTAGGGCGTGTTCGCTGATAATCAGTTCGTAATGTTCTTCAAAATAAGCTTCCCCGGCGGGGACGGACTTTTCCTGGCGTCCGTATTCGGACAGGCAGTTGCAGAGTTTGTTGAATTCTTCCGGCGTATGGGAGGAACTGGTGACGATAAGGAAATAACGTCCTGTGCCTGCGTCCTTGTACAGGGAATTCACACCGTGGTAAAAGCCGTTCAGGATATGGGACAGCCGCGTCAAATGATTCAGGGAAACAAAGGAATAAATCCTTGTCAGATTCAATGATGAATCAGCCGTCGCCAAATTGTCTGCGGCCCCTTCTTTATCTGTGGTATCTTCTGCTGCTTCGGCATCCGGATAGGAAGCCTTCTGTCCGTTCTGTGATCCGTTTATGCGCCCTTCGTGGATGCGCTTAAACAGGTCAAGCACATCGTCGGCCCCCTCATTCAGATCCTGGATCATGTCGTCCAGGCTGTCATCATCGTGCACACTGGGAGCGAATTTGGAAAAACGGGTATCCAGTTCTTCCGGGTCCTCCACCTTGGTGATGATGAGTACAATACAATCGGAGTTCAAAGGGATAGCTTCTATCATAAGCGGAATATCTTCTGCCTCAAAACCGAATTTCAGAGATGCCTGCTGCATCATGTCGCGGAAAAGGCTTTTTGCTTTTTCCGTACCGTAGGCAAGCTCGCTGATTTTTAGTTCACGATCTGCCAGGTCTGCTTTTGTAAGTGTACAACGAATCTGATGATCATTTACTTTTTCAATTTTCATGTTCTCACATCCTTAATATAAAGATATTGAAATTGTTGTCTTGTGTGACTGAAAATACCTGTAAAATGAACATATCTGTATAGTATCTGCGATTATCAAATATATTATACTTATGGAAGAAATAAGTCAAGCATCCTGTGTAACTGTTTAAACTTTTTTAAGATTTCGGCTTGCTATTTTTCCATTTATCGGATATAATTCCATTTAGAGATGCTTCTGGACAATCAGTGTCAGAAGGAGGGCGGTTTTTCAGCCGGGATGAGATGTTGTTTTATCTCATTTATTATGATTCTATTATATCATATTTTAAGCAAATAACATAGTTGCACCAGATCTTACCTGCGTGCGCTATATCTTCTCCTCATCTATATAGTATGAGGATGTCTTACAGGCTTATGTGCTTGTCGGGATAAAAACCATTTCCAAAATTTCCGTTAAATTTAGTTTAATTCGCAAAATTCAAATTAGTAAGTGTTTTTTTATCTTATTCCGCGCTACATGTCCTGGAGCATCTTGTTTTTCTGTTTAAATGTCGTCGTTACCGTAACAGTCATACGGAAGAATATCCAAATTATATATCACGTTCCTTTTGGGAAAAGCAGTGTCTGCGAAGGATGTTCTTTGCGTATAGAAATTACGGAGGATGTCAGACATGTATAAAGAAGAAGACGAGATTAAGCTGGAGAAGCATCTGAGGGAAATTCACAGCAGAGGGGTTACCCTGTACCTGGAGGACAGGCCCGCTTCCCCGGAGGAAATCGCCAAAAAATTCTTCGTCAGTGAAGATGCCGTTTACATGCCCGATTTTGTCACCGATACGGAAGGCAAATTGAGGGAGGTACGGTACGATAAGGTAAAATACCGCTGAAAGCTCTTATTACCTAACAGTATAATTGTTTCCTATCTGAATAACAAGCGAAATTACAATAGAACCACGGATGCCGTCATCTGCACGAAAAGCGATCCCCCGTATCGCCGCTGCGGAAGGCGGAGAAGTCAATTTCTGTCGATTTATGTAAAATTAGGTAATGACGATGTTTAAATAGTCTGTTATAATAAGGACGGTCAGGAGGAATACGGAACATGAAAAAAAAGCTTCCGGTAATAATCGCTGTCGTCCTTATTATTGTGATTGTTGCCATTACTGCCGGGATGAAGATCCTGGAACGGTTCTCCTACTCCAAAGAGAGGATGGATGCCAATGCCTATTATGGACTGGAAACGGGGGAGGAAGTGGCCCTCGTATTAAATAATGAAATAAAAGAAGAAAAAGGAAGACTCTCGGAGGGCAGATGCTATCTGTCCCTGGATACGGTGCATGCCTATCTGAATGACCGTTTCTATGCGGATTATAACGAAGGGCTGCTCTTATATACCACACCGGATACCATCATCCGGGCAGAGGCCGGAGCTGCGGGGGAGGAAGGGTATATTCCCGCTTTCCTGGAAAACGGCACTATGTATGTGGCTTTGGATTATGTGAAGAAATATACCAATTTTTCCTTTACCCTGTATCAGGAGCCGAACCGGGCGGTGCTCACCACCAGCTGGAGTGAGCATCAGGCGGCAGATATCGGGAAGGATACGGCAGTCCGTTATCAGGGCGGAGTGAAGAGTGATATCCTGACGGACGTGGCGGCAGGGGATAAGGTCATTGTCCTGGAAGAAATGGAAAACTGGAGCAAGGTGGCAACCGCAGACGGGTATCTTGGCTATGTGGAGAACAAGCGCCTGGAGAACCGGCGCAGTGAGACGCTGATTCCGGTAACGGATTACCAGGAGCCGGAATATACCAGCATCCGCAGAGATCATAAAATCAGTCTGGGATGGCATCAGGTTACCAGTGAATCGGCCAATTCCACTCTGGAATCGGTGCTTGACGGCATCTCCGGCATGAATGTGATATCCCCCACCTGGTTTTTCCTGAGTGATGATGAAGGGAATTTTGTGAGCATCGGAAGTACGGATTACGTGAATACGGCACACAGCAGAGGGCTTGAGGTATGGGCGCTTCTGGATAATTTCACCTATGATGTGAACACGAAGCAAATCTTATCCTATACAAGCAAGAGGGCGAAGCTGATTGAAGGGCTTGTGAAGGAAGCCCTTGCCCTGGGAGTGGATGGAATTAATGTGGATTTGGAGCAGGTGAGCAGCGACGCGGGAGAAGATTATGTGGAGTTCTTACGGGAACTGTCCATATCCTGCAGGGCCAATAACCTGGTGCTTTCTGTGGACAACTATGTACCTAAGAATTATAACGCCCACTATAACTGGAAAGAACAGGGAGTTGTGGCGGATTATGTGATTATCATGGGCTACGATGAGCATTACGGCGGCTCCCAGGAGCCGGGCAGTGTGGCTTCTATCGGTTATGTGGAAGAAGGCATCAGCACCATGGTGCAGTCTGTGCCTCCGGAAAAAGTAATCAATGCCGTTCCCTTTTATACACGGATTTGGGAAACGGTGGGCGGCGAGGTGAAGAGCCAGGCTGTGGGTATGAGCGCTGTGCAGAAATTCCTTTCCGACAGGAACATAGAAGTGGTCTGGGATGAGACTACCTGTCAGAATTATGCCCAGGTGCAGGAAGGTGATTCCTTCTATCAGGTATGGATTGAGGATGCCCGCTCTCTGGAAGTGAAGATGAATATTATGAAGAACTATAATCTGGGAGGTGTGGCTGCATGGAAGCTGGGATATGAAAAGGGACATCCCGAGGTGTGGGAGGTTTTATCCGGCTTTACCAATGGCTGATTCGCAGTAACTGTGAAGGGAATGAAGAATTATTAAGAAATGTTTTGCCTGCGGGTATCCCGGGCAAGGCATTTTTTTTTACGGCGGGACATAGAATGGAATAAGCAAAAGTCGGGAGGTTCCTATGAGGCAGGAACTTAAAGAACAGCTTCTTAAGGGCGTGGTGACGATTGTTCTGTTCACGTCCGTTTTTTTTGCTGCCAGGCAGGCGGCTGTTCTGGTTAACGAGGGGACAGCGCAGAAGGAGGAGCGTTTTTGCGTGGTCATAGATGCAGGGCACGGAGGGGATGATCCGGGGAAAATCGGAATAAACGGGGCCCTGGAGAAGGAAGTGAACCTGCAGATTGCGGAGAAGCTGAAAAGTTTTTTGGAGGCGTCGGATGTAAAGGTGGTAATGACCCGGGAAAGCGACGGGGGGCTGTATGATGAAAACGCTTCTAATAAAAAGGTACAGGATATGAAACGCCGTATCCAGATAATAGAAGAGGCCCAGCCCCAGCTTGCGGTGAGCATTCACCAGAACAGCTACGGGGAGGAATACGTGGACGGGGCACAGGTTTTCTATTTCAATGGCAGTGTTATGAGCAAGGAACTGGCAGAAATGATACAAAACCGGATGATTCAGTATCTGGATCCGGAAAACCACCGCCAGGCCAAAGCGAACGACAGCTATTATCTGCTGAAGAAAACAGGAAAGCCTATAGTTATCGTGGAATGTGGTTTCCTTTCCAACAGTGCGGAGGCGGAAAAGCTCTGCAATGACTATTACCAGGAGAAGGTTGCCTGGAATATCCATATGGCGATTATGGAGTATCTGAACACCAGGTGATTCGGCGGGCCGGGGGATGCCGCAGGGCACAAAGGACCGTCTGAACTGTCACCTTAATTTACCAGAGTAAATGATAAGATTCCTGATAGGCTTGGAAAATGAGATATGCTATGCTGAAATTGGGTGATTCTACACAAAGGAGGTATGCATATTGAAAAAACGGTCCGGTCTGATGCGGAAAATAGCGGGAAGCCTGTTCGTTACCAGTCTGATTATCATGTTTTTGGGGATAGCGCTTCTTTATACCAGGTTCAGGACGGAAGCAGTCAGAATGAACCGGCTGCTTCAGGAGTCAAACCTGGAGGTTGCAGGAAAAAATATAGCGGAAAAAATGGATGCGGCGGAATATACGGCGATTTCCCTGTTTTTTGATAAGAACATGCGCAAAACGCTGCTGAGTAAACGCGCGGTGGAGGATCCGGTGGAACTGCATAACCAGGTTTACGGAAATTTCCTAAGGATTTTGAATACCGCCTCTTCCATCAGCCAGATTACCCTGTACCGGAAGGACGGGTTTTCTGTTTCGGCGGGCCTTGAAAATAATTTCGGACATTGGGATTATGGCAGTTGTATGGAGGTAATAGAGGAATATGATGAAGGGTTTTCGGAGGAGAGCAGCTATGGGTTATGGATTCCGGTAACGATAGTGCTGCAGAACGGCATTCGGGAACCCTATTTTATGAATGTGCGGATATTGCGGGATGTGAGCTCCAATGAACCGGTGGGGATGCTCGTATTCTATGTGAAAGAGAAGGTTTTGGGAGCTATGTATTCTTTTTTTGGAGAGGAAAGCTTCCTGACGGATGCGGACGGCACCGTGATTTCAGCCCGGAACCGCTATGAAATAGGGACTAAGGTTGCCCTGGGGCAGGAGGAAGCGGAGTCGGTTTTCTATGTCCCTGTGGGGGACAAGGGCTGGTATCTGGCGGCGGTTCCTGAAAATACCATTCTGAAAACCACACAGGATACGGTGTTTTTTACCATGCTTGCTGCCGCAGGGATATGCACCCTGCTGTCCATGGCTGCAGCCTGTTTCATTTCCCGGGGATTAACCCGCAACATTAAACATCTGAAGGATATCATGGAGCAGACGGGAGCCGGAAACCTGCAGCTGCGGTACCAGGGGAAAAGCAGGGATGAAGTGGATTATCTGGGAAGAACCTATAATACGATGCTGGATGATATCAGAGGGTATATAGAGGAGGACAAGAAAAAGCAGAAGCAGATCCAGTTCGGGGAGATTAAGTTTCTCCAGGCGCAGATCAATCCCCATCTGTTGTATAACACGCTGGATGTTGCTATCTTCTATATGGAAAAAAGCAATATGGATATGGCGCTTACAATACTGCGTTCCATGAGCGGTTTTTTCAAGCTGTCTTTAGGGAAGGGAGACGCTTTTCATACCATACGCACCGAACTGGAGCATATCCGTTATTATATGCAGCTGCAGATGCTGTGCAGAGGGAAGAAAATCGATCTGATAACAGAAATCCCGGAGGACTTTCTGTCCGTAAAAGTACCCCGTATTACCCTGCAGCCGATTGTGGAAAACGCATATCTGCATGCTTTTTCAGGAAATATCAACGATGGGTGGATACGGATTGCCATAGACCGGAAGGAGGAGGAAGAAAGGGCCGTTATCCGCATTGTGGTTACGGATAACGGTATGGGTATGGAACAGGAAAAAACGCTTCGGATTGAGGAAGCAGTGCGGGAAGAAAAATGCCAGGGGAACAGCTTCGGCCTCTGGAATGTTTACAGAAGGCTGAAGCTGTACTACGGTCCAAAGTGCACAATGTGCCTGGAAAGCGAATTTGGCGAGTATACCAAGGTGGTTTTGATCATACCGGAGGAGATGGCGGAGCATGTACAGACTGATGATAATCGATGATGATACGGCAATAAGGGAGCATATAAAGGAAATCATTCCCTGGGACAATATGGGGCTTGAACTGGCGGCTGAGGCTTCGGAGGGCGAAGAGGCTATGGCTCTTTTCATGCAGTATGAGCCCCATATTGTACTGACGGATATTAACATCCCGCTAATTGACGGAATGGAGCTGGCCCGTCGGTTCGCGGAGAAGGAAAAGGATATCCAGATTGTGCTGATAACGGGTTTCGGGACGTTGGAATATGCAAGGGAAGCCATTAAAACCGGAACGGTGGATTTCCTTTTAAAGCCGCTGGATTCCGAAGAACTTATCGGGGCGCTGCAAAAGGCGGTATCCAACATACAGAAAAAAACGGAGGAGCTGGCAAAATTCCAGCGTATGGAAGATATCCTTCAAGAGAACCTGCCGCTTCTTCAGGACAGGTATATGCTGCAGGTGCTGGAAGGGGTGGAGGAGACAGAAGAAGAATTGAAGCTGCACCTGGATAAGCTGAATCTGGAAATAACGGGAAATTATTTTCAGGCGGCGGCTCTGGTACCCGATTTCGGACGTATGAAAATTGTTGACAAGGAAGTTTTCCAGTTTGCCCTGCAAAATATGATTTCGGAAATCGGAAACGAGTACCGGTTGATATGCCGGGTGCTCTGGAAGGATTATTCCCAGGGGTTTGTCTGTATCCAAATGAAGGATCCGGATAGAGAAGCGGCGGAAAAAATGATGATGCGGGTCAGGGACAAGCTTCAAACCTATTCCCATTATGATTTCCAGGCCGGGGTGGGCCGCCTGGTGGACCGGATGAAGGAACTGCCTGCCAGCTGTGAAGGGGCGCGGCAGGCTCTGGATTACAGCAGCATCTATGGCAGGAATCATGTAACGGTAATCGAGAATGTACTGGTTCTGGAGGAAAGGGAACCAATCCGCCTGGAAAAAGAGGTCGGGGAGGTCATCCGGCTCTCCGGTTCCGCGGGTATCCTGGATATCAGACAGGCGGTAGGAAACTATATGAACCGGCTGCTGATTGCCTCAAAGGGGTCTTTTTCCTGTATCCAGAAAGAGTGTATCAGGCTGCTGTCGGACATCCTAACCTCGTGCCGGGAAATCCGCTGGGATATGGAAGGCTGTTTTAAGGAGGATCCCTATTTTTCGTTGCTCCAGTGCCGGGAACCCCTGGAGCTGCAGGGCGTCCTGCTGGAAGTATGCGGACAGATAAAGGCGTATAAGCAGCAGCAAAGCCAGAAAAAAGGGAAACGTGTCATAGAAAAGGCAAAATGGTATATCCGGGAGCATTACCGGGAGGAACAGCTGAATCTATCCCAGGTAAGCGAGTCTATCGGCCTGTCCGCCGTCTATTTCTGCAGTCTGTTCAAGGAGGAAACGGGCTTCACCTTTGTGGAATATCTGAATCTGGTCAGAATCGGGCAGGCCAAAATGCTTCTGCGGGACAGTAATATGAAAATTTACCAGATAGCGCTGGAGGTCGGTTACAGCAACCCCTCTTATTTTTATGAAGTATTTAAGAAGCTAACCGGAAAAAGGCCGAGGGAATATGCGGAAAATCCGGAATCTTAAGAAAACGTGAGGAATATTAAGACGGAAATCCGGAGGATTTCCAAACAGGCCTGATTTTATTGCGTAAAGGTATCGAATATAATATAGCTATCCTGCAGGAGATGCACCGTTTACAGAAGAAATCAATGTCCGCCGATGCGGACGGAGAGGGGGTTCCATGAAAAAGAAAGGTAGAAAAATACTTGCAGTATTGCTTGCGGGCATGATGCTGGCCGCATGTCAGGGAAATGCGGAGGTGCCGGAAACGAAGGATACGGCAGCCGTTTCCGCAGAAACCGTTGAGACGGCAAAGACACCGGATCAGGAGGCATCTGTCCGGGAAACGGCAGCGGATACGCCGCAGGCTGATTTGGAGGGAACGGAGATTACCTTCTGGTACATGCCGCTGTACGAAGGCTTTGATGAAAAAATGAGCCGGGATTTGGCGCAGGAGGTAAAGGACAAATATGGGATTATTTTGAATACAGAGGTATTGACATGGGATGCGGGACCGGAAAAGGTGACGGTAGCAATGGCAACCGGAGCTACGCCGGATCTGTATCTGGATACCTATTCCCGGATTGCGCCGGCAATCGGAGGCGGTCTGACGGCAGATATCACGGATACCGCGCAAGCGCTCAGCCCGCTTCTATACGAAGGCGTCCTGGATACAGGGAAGCTGGACGCAGTCCAGGGCTATATTCCCATCAACCTGTCTCAGGGCTATAACATCACCGTGAATGTGTCGCTCGCAAAGGAGCTGGGTATTTATGACCTGCTTCCGGAGGATAAAATACACTGGTCTTATGAGGAATTCCTGGAATTCTGCAGGGCGGCAAGGGAAAAAGGAGAGGATCAGAATATCTATGCGACCCAGCTTTTTGCAGGAAGCAAGTCATCCGATGCGGTATATTATTCCTTCCTGATGAGCGGGGGGAGCGATATCCTGAATGAAGAGCATACGCTTGTTGCGGTGGATGAGACAAAGGCCGCCGAAACGCTGGGGCTGTTCCGGACGCTCATAGACGAGGAACTGGTGCCTGCGGGCGCTGCCACTACAGTGGATAACGATATCCGCCCCAACTGGTACAGCCAGAAGCTTGCCTGTATGTTCGTCAGCACGGGGACCGGTGAAGCGGTGAATGTGAAAAAACAAATTGACAGCGGTGATATCCAGGCCTTTGACGTAGATATTTATGAAATTCCCACACCGGACGGAAAGGCGGATCCCCATGTGATGAGCTGGGGCAGCACAGGCTTTACCGTATTTAAAAACAGCGGGGACGAGGCAAAGACAGAAGCTGCCCGCAAAGTGATCCAGACCTTCCTGGAAAACCAGGAATACAGCCAGGAGGTGTGCGTACAGACCGGAAATTCCACCGTATTAAAGGATTTGAACGTGGATTACGGGGATGAAACACTGAATGAGCAGGCAAAAAGGGCAGCCGCCAGCACAGCGGCATATGCGGATTCTTCCATAGGGGTGCTGGAGCCTTGGTGGTCGGATTTCAGAGAGACCTTTTATGTCCAGCTCCAGTCCTATTTTACCGGGGATAAAAGTGCGGAAACGATGCTCGGCGACTGGAAAACCTCAGGAGACGAAGTTATAACAAAAGCGCTGCAGGAATAAGCAAAAGGGGAAGTGCCCCAGGGTGCTTCCCCTTTTTGCACCCACGGGAAGGGAGCCTGTACCGCAGCCGACTTGGAAAGGAGTCCCGCATGAAACAATTTCGTAAAGAAAAATGGGGATATTTGTTTCTTCTGCCCTGGTTTTGTTTTTTTCTTGTATTTACAGTATACCCGTTTTTGTACGGCTTTAAGGTATCGTTTTATGATTATACCATAAGCCGCTCCGTATTCTGCGGATGGGATAATTACAGACAGGCCTTTGGGAGCGAGGCATTCCGGCGCAGCGTATTGGCGACATTTGGCTATGCGGCCATAATTCTGCCGGTAACCGTGGGGATTTCCCTCTGGATATCCAAGGTATTGAGCACACGCGGAAAAAAGATGAATGCCTTCGCCAAAGCCGTTTTCTATCTTCCCTCCGTCACCAATCAGGTAGCGCTGGTCATTGTCTGGAATTTCCTTTTTTCCCCTACCTTCGGGCTGGTGGCCAGTTTATTCCGTCTGTTTGGGATGACTCCCGTATCCTGGTTTGACAGTCCGAAAACAGCGATTCCGCTGCTGGCCCTCCTGATATGCACCTATGGGCTGGGACAGCCGGTCATTCTGTATACGGCGGCGATCAACGGTATACCGGATTGCTATTTTGAGGCGGCCAGAATTGACGGGGCGTCGGAAAATCAGATATTTTTCCGCATTACCCTGAAACTTCTGCATGGAACCACTACTTATATTTTGATAACAAGTACGATAGGCATGCTGCAGATCTTTGCCGTGCCTTATCTGATGACCAACGGAGGGCCCGGCTTTAAAACCTCCACGCTTTTGATGCTGGTCTATACCAGTGCCTTCCAGAACGGAAGCTTTGGCTATGCTTCTGCAATCGGGGTAATCCTGTTCGGCATTACGGCTGTCATCGCTTTTCTCCAGTTCCGTATGATGAAACAGGATACCGTGGAGTATTAGGAGGAAATATGAAGAAAAAGAAAACAGGAAAATGGATCTCGCTAACCTTGCTGCTTCTGCTGATCCTGGTATTTTTATTTCCCTATTATGTCATGATTACAGGGGCCTTTAAAAGCCAGATGGCCCTGCAGCTCATTCCTCCGGATCTGAATCCCTTTCGTAACCTGACAGGAAAAAATGCCGTCTATGTATGGCAGAAAACGGAAATTCTGCTGTGGCTGGCAAACAGTGCCGCGGTCAGCCTGGGAACCGCAGTTATCACGGTGTTTATAGGGGCAACGGCGGGATATGCCTTTGCGAAAAAAAGATTCCGGGGCCGGGGAGTTATATTTGCCCTGGTAATTGCCACCATGCTTCTGCCAAGGCAGATGCTTCTGATTCCCAATTATCTGGTGGCTATGAAGCTTCACCTGACCAACTCCCGGATAGGGCTGATTCTGACCACGGTTTCCCCGGCGTTCGGCGTGTTTTTATGCAGACAGTTTATGGGAAGCATCCCCACGGAGCTTTTGGAAGCGGCGGAAATAGACGGCTGCGGTGAAATCCGGAGATTTGCGGGCATCGTGCTCCCCATGGCGCTGCCGGCGCTGGGGGCGCTGGGGATATTCTCATTTTTCAGCGCCTGGAACGATTATCTGTGGCAGCTGATTATGATAGCGGACAAAAGTCTTCGGACGACCCCTATCGGGATTGCCCTGTTTTCCCAGGGACAGATAACGAATACGGGGTACCAGCTGATGGCAGCCATGATTGCAACCCTTCCCATGATGCTGATCTTTTTAAGCTGTCAGAAATTTTTTGTGAAGGGGATTACAATCGGCGGGGTAAAAGGCTGAAAAAATGCTTTCAGCCTCCCTGATGAAAATGTGCGCAAAGGCGCACAGGCGGGAGCAAGGCTGAAAAAGCATTTTCAGCCTCCCTGATGAAAATGTGCGCATAGGCGCACGGGCGGGAGCAAGGCTGAAAAAATGCTTTCAGCCTCCCTGATGAAAATGTGCGCATAGGCGCACGGGCGGGAGCAAGAATGAAAAAAGAATGGGATAACAGGAATAAGGTTTTTCAGGGGATTTTTCCGGCCCTTCTCACGCCGGTGACAGAGGAGGGGAGGATCCAAAAGGTCGGGCTTGCGCGTCTTATCGACTGGGAGTTGGAACGGGGGGCGGACGGGTTTTATATAGGAGGCGCGACCGGAGAATGCTACAGCATGGAAACGGAAGCGAGGGAAGAGCTGGCGGAAGCCGCGCTGGAGGCCATGGGAGGAAGAGGACGGGCGATTGTACATATCGGCGCTTATTCGCTGAAAACGGGAATCCGTCTTGCCAGACAGGCGGAAAAAGCGGGGGCCGACGCGATATCCGCCACGCCTCCCCCGGTCTACCGCTATGGTATGAATGAAATTGTGGATTATTACAGGCAGCTTTCCGGGGCGGTGGGGATTCCTATGCTTGTATACGCAAACCAGATGCTGGGGGAACAGGATTCCGCCGCGCTGATGGAACAGATTCTGCAGCTGCCCGGGGTAATCGGTTTGAAATTCACAAGGAATAACTATTACGAGCTGTTCCGGCTGTCCGGCCTGCAGGACGGTAATATCAATCTTTTGAACGGCCCGGATGAAACCCTGCTCTGCGGGCTTGTTATGGGGGCGGACGGGGGAATCGGTTCCACCTATAATATCATGCCGGGCATTTATAAAAGGATTTATGAGGCATTCCGGAAAGGGGAATTGCAGGAGGCAAGACAAGGGCAGTTCCAAGCGGACAGGATAATCGGAATCCTTTTAAAATACGGGCAGATCCGGTCTATGAAATTCCTCTTTAACCGGAAAGGGATTCCCTTGGGAAAAGCGGAACAGCCGGCTGCGGATTTGACCCGGGAGGAGGAAAAGGCGCTGCTTCAGGAACTGGAGGCGGCAGGTTATTTCCGGGAGTATCCGGAAATGAAATAGAGGAGAGGGTATGAAGGATTGGAATGCAAAATGGATCATGTTTGAAGAATGCCCGGAAAATACCGCCCCGGTTTTCCGTAAGGAATTCCGCCTGGAGGAAAAGCCGGCAGAAGCGTCCCTGGATATCTGCGGACTCGGCTTTTATCTGCTGGAGATCAATGGAAGGCGTGTGGGAGAGGAACTTCTGCAGCCCGCGTTTACCGCTTACGATAAGACGGTGCTCTATAATACCCATGACATTACGGATTTTCTGGCAGCAGGAAACAATGAGATACGGGTAACACTGGGAAACGGGTGGTTTCATGAACCGGGAGAGGATTGTTTTGATTTTGAACATGCGGTATGGAAAAATCACCCCCAGATGATATGTCAGCTCTATGCGGATGGAAGGGTTATATTGCGGTCGGATTCCGGATGGCAGTGCAGGGAAGGAAAATGGAGCTATAATTCCGTACGGTTCGGGGAAACTTATGATGCCGGTGCAGAGGAAAAGGAATGGAGACAAGCCGTCGTAGCCAAAGGTCCCGGCGGCCTGCTGAAAAAACAGAAGCTGCCCGGGATCCGGATTCAGGAATACAGGGAACCGGCGGCGGTGAATGACCAGGTGTATGATTTCGGCTGCAGCCTGTCCGGAGATGTGGAAATAACCGTGAGAGGAAAAAAAGGGGAAACCGCGGAAATCCTGTACGGGGAACGGCTGGATGCACAGGGAGAGATCGATCAGACACTGATTAAGCGGCATTGGGATATTCCCAGAAATCAGGCCGATTATTACCGTAAAGGGAAAGACGGAGAGGAAACCTGGCATCCGGAATTCAGTTATAAAGGGTTCCGCTATGTGCAGGTAAAAGGGGATGCATCCGTCGTTCAAATCAAGGCCCGTGTATTTTATACGGATTTGCAGACAGACGGGGGCTTTCAGTGCCCGGACGTTTGTCTGCAGAGTATTTATGACGCGTCTCTGCGTTCGGTTCGGACCAATTTCCATCATATTCCCACCGACTGCCCTCACCGGGAAAAAAACGGATGGACCGGGGATGCCCACATGTCCTGTGAATTTGCGCTGCTGAATCTGGATATGGAGGAAGCCTACCTGCAGTATCTCGACAGCCTTACGGACTGCCAGTGGCCCAGCGGGCAGCTGCCGTGTATCGCTCCCACCAGTGTATATGGTTATAACTACCAGAGCGGCCCTACCTGGGACAGTGCACTGATATTTATTCCATGGCAGCTGTATCGGTTTACCGGGAAAACGAAAATCTTGGAAAGATATTACGAAGCTATGAAACTATATATGCATTACACCCAGCAGATTTCAGAAGATGGGATCTGCAGAAGCGGGCTGGGGGATTTCCTGCCGGACGAGTCGGAGGAGGTATGTCCTGCGGGTATGATTCTCAGCTGCTTTGTCATGCGCATGGCGCAGATCATGGAACGGATATCCGGCATTCTCGGAAAAGAGGATGGGAAAGAGTGGCAGGCCCTTGCTGAATATGTAAGGAAAGCGGTCATCCGGGAATATTACGGATCATGCAGGATAACGGAGAGCTATTTAAGCTGCGTGCTCTTTTTCAGGTTATCGAAACATCCGGAAAAAGAAGCAAAAGCGCTGGCAGGTATCGTGCGGGAGAAGGAATACCGGGCCGGGGGAGGCATCTTTGGATCCATTTATACGTTGGAAATGCTCACAAAATACGGATATCTGGAGGATGCACTCCGGGTGGCGGGACAGAAGGAATGCCCCGGCTGGGCTTACATGCTTCAGGATGGAGGTAATTCCCTGTGGGAGCACTGGAGCGGAAAAAAGGGATCGCTGAACCATCATATGCGTTCCGCCATCGGGGCCTGGATGTTCAAGGCTCTGACCGGGTTGGTTCCGGAGGAATGCGAACCCGGCTGGAGAAGGATTGTATTGAGACCGCATTTTACGGAACGGGTGACCGGATGCCGTGCATGGCACCGCACGCCCTGGGGAATCGTGAGGATTGCTTTGGAAAAAGGAAGGCTTCATGTGGAATTGCCCGAAGGCGTATCCGCCTGTGTACACTGGAACGGAAAACAATATGAAATAACAGGCTGCCGGGAACTGCAGCTGTGGGAAACAAGAGAGTAAAAATAAAGAAAGGGGCTGTCGCTTTAGCGATTGAAAATCGTGAGCGGCAGCTTCCTTTTTTCCCCT
>URMK01000013.1 GCA_900548905.1 uncultured Lachnospiraceae bacterium
CGTCCTTTGCAGCGTTAGTACTGCTGCGTTTTTGGCCGAGCGAAAGTGTCCCCTGTAAGGAACCTTGCTGCATCGCTGCCCCAGGGAAAAGCAGGGGAGGGGGACCCGGGCATGCCGCAGGACGCAAAGGGCTGTCTGAACTGTTACTCCCGGGAACTTTTTATGAATTTTTCCTTAAATCCCTTAAAATTTATCGCCGGATAGTGTATGATGGAAGCGGTAAAAACGTATGATAAACGTAAGAATAGCTCAAACACCGGCCTAATCTTCGTTTGAGTAAGGAATATAAGGTGATATACATGGTATTACGTCCCGGCAGGAAACATAAATTTATACTTTTTCTGACCACTGTCCTTTTATGTCCGGCACTGGTTTTCTCTACCCCTCTCTCCGTCTGGGCGGCTCCTGCCGCCGCAGGAAACAGCTTCCAGGAGGAAGCCGAAGCGCGTAAAGAAATGCCCGTGGAATCCAATGAATGGGAAAACTGGCCCGCAGGGCCTCTCATCGGTGCCCAATCCGCTATTTTGATGGAAGCTAACACCGGCGCGATTCTCTATGAAAAGAATATACATGACGAACTTTATCCCGCCAGCATAACCAAAATACTGACCGCCCTCATCGCCATGGAAAACAGTCCTCTGGACGATATCGTCACCTATTCCAACGAAGCGGTGAACAGCATTGACTGGCTGACGGATTCCAATATGGGAATCAAGGCAGGGGAACAGATCACCATGGAACAGTCCCTCTACGGACTTCTGGTAGGCTCCGCCAACGAGGCGGGAAACGCCATCGGGGAACACATCAGCGGAAGCATCGGCTCCTTTGTGGATTTAATGAATAAAAAGGCCGCGGAGCTGGGCTGCCGGGATTCCCACTTCGTTACTTCCAACGGGATATTCGATGAAAACCATTATACATCTGCCTATGATATGGCTTTAATCGCCCGGGCCTTCTTCTCCAATGATCTGCTGTGCAAAATGGCGAGTACGGCCAATTATACCATTCCCGTATCCGCCACGGTGAGCCAGGAAATGAATGTCCACAGCAAAAACCAGCTTTTTGCTAACAAGACTTATGCCTATGAATATCTGGTGGGCAGTAAAACGGGATATACCTCGGAAGCCAGACAGACACTGGTATCCTGCGCACAAAAGGACGGCCTGAAGCTCATTTGTGTTATTTTGAAGGAGGAATCGCCTGCCCAATATACGGATACGATTGATCTGTTTAATTATGGCTTCAGCAATTTCCATGCGGTAAATGTTTCGGAAGCGGATACGGAGTATACGGTAGGTAACAACAGCTTTTTCGAATCGGACAGTGATGTGTTCGGCAATTCGGATCCGCTGCTTACCATTAATCCCGCCGATATCATTGTGCTGCCCAACACCGCCGAATATAAGGATGTGGAATCGGAACTGGATTATGATAACGGAACGGAAGAATCGGCTGCCACGATTCATTTTACCTACAACGATTCCTTTGTGGGAAGCGCTTCGGTGGAAATTGTCCGGACGAATGCTGCTGCCTCAAAGAGCGAGGATGTTACAAAAGCCGCTGCCGGCCAGGTTTACTACATTAACATAAAAAATGTCTTATTCGGTATCGTTGCTGTGGTTATTTTCCTGTTCGCCCTGATATCCCTTATCTCTCTGCTAAGGAATTACAGCTTTGGAAAACGCAGGAAGGTAAGTCTGAAGCGGATCAAACGGCGCAAGAAGGACGGAATTGATTTCGACAGATATACAAGAGGGCCTGACGGCCTTTGACCGGACTCAGGCCATTTCCTTTCCCTCCCGGTACTTTCTGGGGGACATTCCCACCTCCAGTTTGAATTTACGGGAAAAATAACTGACATCATCATATCCGATCTGTGCACAGATATCGGTCATGGAAAGCTGTGTTCTGCGGAGCAAAAGCTTTGCCCGTTCCATGCGCAGACCGGTGATATAGGTCCAGTAGCTGATCCCCGTCTCTTTTCCGTAGAGACGGATAAAATAATTCTTGCTGAGTCCCACATAGTCTGCCGCACTTTCCAGCGACAGCTGCGGATCCCCATAGTTCTCCGCCGCGTATGCGTTCGCCTTTAATACGATGGACTTATTCCCGGAAAATTCCTCTCTTTTTTCCAAATCCTCCAGGCTCCGTTCAATGATGTACCGGGTATAAGAAAACAAGGCATCTGCGCTTTCGATTGCGAGAAAGCGTTCAATTCCTATTTTATCCAGTTCTTCCGCGGACTGACCAAGCCCCAGCTCTTTCATATGTATTTTAAGCTGCATTATCATATTATAGCAGAAGCCCTGCAGCTGTCCGGGGCTTCGCAGTTCTTTCCCGGCATCCGAAAATATCCGCTGCAGAAATTCCGCTGCCCCCGCTATGCTCAAATCCTGCAAGGCGCCGGATAGGACATCCCGGATCTCATTGATCGGGAGCGGGGCATATTCCTCCTTAATGCCGCTAAGAAAGGGATATCCCTTATTTTCCGAATGATAAAAACTATGTATCCTGTTTGCCTTCAGACTGCCGCACAGGGTCTGGGGGCTTTTATTTCCGCCTGTTTCCTGCAACAGGTATAGGGAATACTCCAGATCCGGGGATATTCGGGAATGGCAGTCCTGAAGAAAAAGCTGCGCGTCTTTGGTTAAGGGGGAGACCGCATAAATAATACGGTTATTTACCGATACAAAATGGGCATAAATTTGTACTCCTGCTTTTCTTATGTATGCAGAAAAGGTATCTGAAAGAGCCTCCGCATCCCCCGGCTGCTGCTGTATGTCCCGCCGGAAGGAGATATCGATGAGTCCGTAATTTCCCCGGAACAGCCTGCTGTCATACAGCCCTGCCGTACTCTCTCCGGAATTCATGCTGGCGCCGTATAGTCTCTGCAGATCTTTCTGCAGAAGCTGCTCTTCGCTGCCGGACGGCGCCTCCATTGCGCGGTTGGTTTCCCGGACTAATTCCGCTGTGATTTTGGATACAATTTTATTGATGGAATCGCGGCTCACCGGCTTCAGCAGATACCCATTGGCCCCCAGATTTAAAGCTTCCTGGGCGGATTCAAAGGAATCACTGGCCGTCAGCAGGACAATTTTTACTTTCTTATCCCTTTCACGGATATGTTTCACACAGCTTAACCCGTCCAGGAGAGGCATTCTTATATCAATTATGATAAAATCCGGCTTTTCTTTTTCATATAAAGAGAGTGCCTCAACCCCGTCAGTCGCTGTTCCTGCGATTTGAAAGCCAATCCCGGCCCAATCCACAAGGGCATTCAGCACCTTGAAAATAATGGGTTCATCGTCCGCAAAGCATACTTTATACATATCCGTCACCTCTTTCCTTATCCGGTATTGTTATGATAACCCGGGTATATGCTTCCTCCCGGCTGTCCAGGACAATGCCGTAGGACGCGCCATATTTCAGTTTGATACGGGCATTGGTATTGGCAATACCGACACCCGGGTTTCTAAGGGCCAATTCCATATTGGTTCTGATCTCGTCCATCCGTTTTGCACAGATACCATGTCCGTTATCAAAAACTTCAAATACAATATCCCCTTGTCCTCGGGTAATACGCAGTCTGATTTCTCCCCCTTCCTTCCGGTCCCGGAACCCATGTTTTATGCTGTTTTCTATCACCGGCTGCAGCAGATATTTAAGTATCTGATGATCCTTCAGTTCTTCGGGGCATTCAACGGAATAGGTAAAAAGGTCCGGAAACCGCTTTTTATAAAAGCCCAGATAATTGTTCACATGCTGTATTTCACGGGCAATGGTAGTCATTTCATCGGAATGGTCAATGGTATAATGCAGGATCTCTCCCAGGGCTGACAGCATATCTTCAATTTCCCGGTCCCCGTGCAGGACGGCCTCACCATGTATGGTCTGGAGGACATTATATAAAAAATGGGGATTAATCTGACTCACCAGCATCTCCAGTTCAATATCCTTCTGATGCATCTGGGCCACATATACATCGTTGATTAGAGAATTGATCTTACCGGCCATCTCTTCAAATTTTCCCCGGATCACCGTAATTTCCCCAAAACTGTTATCCATATCGTCAAAAGCCACGGCGCCGGAACCGTCATAGGAGGATATCCTCTCTATTACGCTGTCGACCGGCTTCTGAAGCCTGCGCGTGATATAGCGCAGTACCAGTATACACAGCCCTACCGCGGCACAGCCTATCACAATCGCAAAGGACCAGATGGAGTTTGTGGAATTCCGGATGATTTCGTTGGAGGTTTCCGATATGATAAACCATCTGGTGGTCTGTATCTGCTTACTGGTGTATAAATTACCGTTTTTTATAGTCTGCATGGGTGTATCGGCTGTCCCGTTCTTGTTGAAAGCCGCCCAGATATCCCTGATTTCCTCCGGATCGCGGCTGCCGACATAATCATAAATAAGCCTGCCCTCCTCATCCACCATGATATAACCCTCTGCCGCATTAAAATTAGTTCCATAGAACAGGCTTGAAATCTTATTGGCATTTACCTCACACAGGATATAACCCTCTACCTTATTTGCCTTTTTCACCGGATAAATAACCGAAAAGACATTGGTATATTTTTCGTTCTGCCTGGAATAATGATCGACCCCATGGGGTGGCACATATTTAATGGCCGACGGCTGTTCCAGGGCTTTCTGAAACCAGTCGCTTCCGGTAAAATCGTAATTACGGCTTAATGCATTGGTGACAGAAAAAAGGATTTTGGAATCCGTATTCATTATTACAAGATCGACCACATGATCATAATAAATATGGATCTGGGAAATGCTTGTCTCTATTTCCCGTATATTGGCCAGCCAGCTGGCGTCATAGGTATCGTTACTTCCCAGAAGCCGGTGTACGGCGGACTGGTTACCCAGGGACACCAGCGGCGTTGTAAGGCTTTTGAACTGATCATCTATGCTGCGGGATATTTCAGATACAAATTCCTGCTTGTCGGTCAGGATACGCTGATGCATCCAGTAACTGTTAAGATAGGTAATACCAAAAATCAGCAGAATAATAGCTGCCAGGAACACTGCCGTGACGCTTACCGCCGTTTTTGTAATAATTGAGGAATGCTGCGGACGATGATGCATAAGAATACCCCCTGAATACCTCTGCTAATACGGCAGATTTATAGTAACATTATAAAACAGTCCTGCACATTATTGTACAAAAATCAGATTTATTTCGTTTCTTTTCTATGCAAAGATATTTTAATTCAAGTTTTGTGTATTATATCACATTTACTTTTAATGAAAAATGACTAGAATTTTAAGTAAGCAAAGCACATAAAAGGTAATATATAACAGTTGGAAATCTTCAGGAGCCGGCGCCTGTAGTATAGAAACTGAGTCAAGCAAGCTTATCAAGGAGGGTTATGAAAATGAGAAAAAAATCAAAGTTATTTGCCGCCATGCTCGCAGCCGTAATGACATTTTCCGTAACCGGCTGTGCCGGCGCGGATACATCCGGGGAAGCTTCTTCCCCAGCACCTTCTGCAGCCGCCCCGGAATCCTCTGCGGAGAGTACAGCGGTTACCGGGGAAGATACCCCCAGCGGAACGCTGACCTTTCTTTCCTGGCAGAATGAAACCGTAATGCAGCCTTTACTGGACGGTTTCAAAGAAAAATATCCGGACGTCAGCGTGGATTTAATCTATGCACCCCCGGTACAGGATTATGTTGAAAAATTCCAGATTATGTATTCCACAGGGGATTTGCCGGATGTCTTTGTGACCGCGGCGGAAAATAAAGGAGAGGTTCTGGATAATGATATCGCCATGGATATATCCTACCTTCCCACTTTCGACAGAATGTCCGAAAAAAATAAGGAAACCTATACAAAAGACGGTAATATATACGCCTTTGCGCCGGATGCCTGGATTGCAGGTATTTTCTACAATAAGAAAATACTTGCGGATAACGGGATTGAGGTCCCCTCAAACCGGGAGGAATATCTGGCAAGTATGGAAACTCTGAAGGCAAACGGCGTCCAGCCCTGGGCATTCTGCAGTACCAATCTGTATGATCCCATTCAGGGTTATGTTGCAACGGAAACGATTGACAAAAACGGCAAATATGACGCCCAGGTCAATAACGGGGAACTGACTTATGCGGATGGCTGGAGCGAACCCGTCAGTCTCTGGGCCAGTGACTATCTGGAGCCCGGCTATATTAATCAGGATGCCCTGGGACTTACCGGCGATCAGGTAAACGAAATGTTTGCTTTTGAGGAATGCGCTTATATGATCGGCGCAACCTGGTCCGTCGCCACTCTTGATGAACTGAATCCGGACCTGGAATACGGCATGCTTCCCTGGTTCGGGACACAAGACGGCGTGGCCTGGATGACAGGCGCTACCGGCGTAGGCTGGTCCATAAATGCCAAAGCTAAAAATATGCCTGCCGCAAAAGCGTTCCTCGAATATCTTTCCAGTGACGAAGCCCTTAAAATGTTCCAGGAACAGACCGGCGGCCTTCTCGCCATAGACGGCATAGACTTCCCTATCCACCCCACGATTGAAGAAGGCTACTCTTATCTTCTGGACGGCAAATTCTATCTGCCCGCAGTGGAATGGAAATACTCGGATGCCCTTGGCAATGAAATGCTCATAGGGACACAGGAAATCCTTACAGGTAACATAAAGCCTGAACAGTTAGTGGAAAACATGGATAAAAAACGGACTGAGCTGGACGCGGAACAATAAGGGAAAAGCAAATACAGCCTGAGATAGATTCAGCGGAATAGCGGATACGCATTCCGCTGAATTTATAAAGATATCTTCAACGAAAGGAGCGTCCTGTTTTGAAAAAAAATCTGAAAAGGGAATTTCCCTATCTCCTGTTTATACTCCCTGCTTTCCTGGGATATACCACCTTCACCATCGTTCCTCTGCTGAACAGCTTTAAATATGCGTTCACGAACTGGGATGGTTTCAACAAAGCAGAATTCGTGGGCCTGAAAAACTTCTTCGATCTCTTTGGGGATGCACCCATGATGCGGGCTTTGCTGAATACGCTGGTATATGCGGTGTCGGTACCCCTGCTGGTCACTCTTCTGGCTATTCCGCTTGCGGTCCTGCTGAATGGAAAAATGAAAACACGTAATCTCCAGCGGGCGGTTTTTTTCTTTCCTTCGGTACCCAGCGTCCTGATTCTGGGATATCTGTGGTCTTATATGCTGAGTCCCACAGGAAGAGGACTCATAAACACCATCCTGGGACTTTTTAACATCGATAAGGTGCTGTGGCTGGGAAAGCCCATGCTGGCGATGTTTTCCATTATCATGGTGTCCGTATGGTCCCAGGTGGGATGGCATGCCTGCATTTACCTGGCTAACCTGCAAAGCATTCCCGCTTCCTATATAGAGGCCGCCCGGATTGACGGTGCTTCCGGATGGGGTATTTTCCGTCATATCACTTTCCCTATGCTGGCGCCGTCCATGACTATCAGCGTTATGCTGCTGCTCACCGGAAGCCTTAAGGTATTTGACCTGCCATTTTCCCTTACCAACGGAGGCCCCGGCTACTCCACGCTCATGGTAACCCAGATCATTATAACCCGGGGCGTTACGGAAAAACTGTATGGAAAAGCAACCGCGATGTCGGTGGTATTCTTTTTTGTCATCTGTATCTGCACAATTATCCAGTTGTCCCTGATGAAAAAAAGGGAGGAAAAACTTATATGAAAAAAAGAGCAAAACTTAAAGGCTATACGTGGAAAACCTTTCTGCTGGAAATTATCATGCTATTATTATGCTGCATCATAGTCCTGCCCTTTTATTATCTGGTAATCAGTATATTCAAAACACCGAGAGAAATGGGTATGAATCCTCTGGGGCTTCCGGAAGCCCTGTATCTGGAAAATTTCAAAAATGCCTGGGCGCAGATCCATTTTATCAGAGCTTTCTGTAATACCCTGATCCTCACTTTTTCCACGCTGGTAGTGGTTATCCTTTTCGGATCCATGTCCGCCTACGCCGTGGCAAGACGGAAAAGCAGATTCTACAAGCTGGTCATGCTTTATTTTCTGCTTGGCTTCATGGTACCGTTCCAGACCACAATGGTTCCTCTGTACCAGCAGATGCAGAGGTTTCATCTGATAAACAAACTGTACGGGCTGATTGTCCTTTCCACCGGCAGCTGTGTTTTTGCTTTCTTTATGTACCAGGGCTTTATTAATACCGTTCCCTATGAATTGGAGGAATCGGCTATTATTGACGGGGCAGGCCCTCTTCGTGTATTCTTCCAGATTACCTTCCCGCTTTTGAAGCCCATAACGGTAACCATGACCATCTTCCATGTCATGGGGACCTGGAATGATTTTGTTACCCCCTTCCTGTTTCTGCATACCAGGAACAACGCTACACTTATGCTGGAAATGTACCGGGGTGTGGGGGAATTCCAAAGCGACTGGCCCCTCATGATGACAACTATGGTCCTGATTATGGCTCCTCTTGTGATTTTCTATATCTTCGCGCAAAGATATATAATTGACGGACTGACCAGCGGGGCCGTAAAGGGCTGATATTCCTATTGTTATGTAAAACGGACGGCACAAACCATGCCGTCCGTTTTTTATCCTTCCCTGTGCTTCTTTATCCTGCGAAGCTCACGGGCTCTTTCCTTCTTTTTAAAAATATCCGCCGCATCCTCTTCCGTAATGAACTTCATGGTCTTTACCGCATAAACCCGGTCCTCCTCCGTTTTACGTACCCTGATTTTCCCCTTCATAAAGCCATGCCTTTCACAATAGGATACGCTGTAATAATGCTTTCCGTTCGGGGTAAACCACCGGATTTTCCGTTTCAGGTTACGGTGGCACAGATAGCACTTGGTGGAGGAGACTTCCTTATCCGCAAGAAGCTCCTGTTTATCATTAAAGTCTCTGGATATATACTTGGCATAATCGTCAAAAACAATATGAACCTCATCTTTTTTATTATGGGGGATAATAAAGCCGTCAAAGGATATCATCTGCAGCACCTGGGGATCCTTGATCTTTGCCAAAACACGCCCGGTATAGTACGCATCGCTCAATGCCCTGTGAAAAGGGATATCTTTGAATATAGCAAGGAAATCCACCGCATATTCCAGATTGCGGCGGGATTTTTTATCCTCAAAGGCTATGCTGAACAGTTTCTGTACATCATAGAATTTCATGGGCTTTTTATCAAGAGGCTCCATTCCATAGAACTTCATATTGCGCTGCAGCTCCGACAGATCCTGAGGACCCCAGGTCCCGAACATATAATCCTCCCCGCACCAGGCAAGAAAGCTCTTTATTACCTGGAGAAAGCTGCGTCCTGACTGCAGCTCCTCCATATCAAGATGAAGGAGCTTTTTGGTCATATAATGCATTTCCTTATAAACCTGGGGCCGTATGAGTTCATGAAAGCTGTCACAGATCTCCATGCGGCTGTTCAGCTTCACGGCACCGATTTCTATTATTTCAAACGGCAGCTCCTTCAGCTGTTTTTCCTTCTGTTCATTCCCCTGGTTCCATTCCAGATCCAATATGATATAATTCATATACTATTATGCTTCTTTCGTCAGCTTCTTTTCCAGTTTCCCTGCTATCTCCTTCAGGCAGCCTTCTTCGAAGGGCAGCTTCAGCCCCGCTTCCTTCACCATATTGGTAAAGAAATCGGCCGCGGACAGACGGCAAAGCTTCAGATAGCTCTTCCATGCGGCTTCAAAGTCCTCATCCATCCAGAGTTTATATTCGAAAGCTACGGTCTGTGCGATTACATAATCGATATAATAGAAGGGGAAGCTGTAAATATGGTGCTGCTGCTGCCAGTAGCCGCCCTTTCCGAAGAATTCATCTCCTTCATAATCCAGGTGGGGCTTATATTCCTTCTCCAGCCTGCTCCAGGCTTCCTTCCTCTGGGCCGGGGTCAGATCCGGGTTTTCGTATACAATATGCTGGAATTCATCCACCATGCATCCATAGGGTATGAACATCATGGCATCCTCAAAATGCATCTCCCGGTATGCATCCGCCTGATCCCCGAAAAACCAGTCCATCCATTTTTCCGTAAAGAATTCCATAGACATGGAATGACACTCCGCAGTTTCCATGGTGATATCCCCATGCTCCCGGATCTCATCCATCCCGGACAGATACCCCTGGAAGGCGTGGCCGCATTCATGGGTGATAACATCCACATCCGCACTCGTTCCGTTAAAGTTGGCAAAAATAAAGGGCGCTTTGTATACCGGAAGATAGGTCATATATCCTCCCACCCTTTTGTTATTACGTCCGAGCACGTCAAAAAGCTCATTTTCCATCATGAAATCAAAGAATTCCCTGGTTTCCGGAGAAAGCTTGCTGTACATACGCTGCCCTGCTTCCAGAATCTCTTCCGGTGTTCCCACGGGCCTGGGATTTCCGTCCTTGAAGTAAACCCCTTCATCAATAAAGGATAGCTTGTCAAGTCCCAGACGTTCTCTCCTCTTATCATGCAGCTTTTCAACAAAAGGAACAAAATCCTTTTTAACCTGCTCCCGGAAAGCTTCCACCTGCTCCCTGGAATAACAGTTCCTGTTCATCCTGTAATAGCCAAGTTCCACAAAATTTTCATAGCCCAGCTCTTTTGCCTGCTTTGTCCGTAACTTTACCAGCTTATCATAAATATCATCTAGTTCTTCCTCATGTTCCTGAAAGAACGCGGAGAATTTGGCCCAGGCCTTTTTACGGATCTCCCGGTCGGGATTTTTCAGATAAGCCTTCAAACGGGACATATTAACGGTTTCGCCATCCCATTCAAATTCCGCGGATGCAGGAATTTTCTCATAAGCGGTTGCAAGGGCATTTTCCTCCTGGACAAGGGGGATCAGTTTCTCTTCCATGGATTTCTGCGCCAGTTCCATATTCTTAAAGGCTACCGGCCCTATTTTATCCTCCAGTTCGCTGCGGTAAGGGGATTCATACAGAAGCTTCTGGTATTCAATTACCATATTGCTGTAACGAGGGCTTTTTGCATCATAATAATCCTGCTCGGCACTGTAAAATTCATCCGCTGTATTCACATCATGCCGGATATGGGCAATTGTCATCCGCGTATCCACCCTGTCACGCAGTTCATAATACTTCCGGTGTACCGCAAACTGCTCTTCCCCGTTTCCGGCCTCCTTAAATTCCTTCATCAGCTGTGTAAATTCTTCTTCCACCTTATTAAAATCCACTCTTTCATAAGGCATTTGCGAAAATTTCATATAAGCTCCCCTCTGCCCGTTCTGCGGGCGTTCACGCAGGAAAACTGAACAGGTATTCCTTTCAGCTGACCCTCCTGGTTTCCTATTTTACTATTTTATCTCAATGGTACGCATCCCATACTCATTTTTCTGTAGTTTTTATACCGGACCGCGTAGTAAATATGCAGACCTGATCGGATAACTACAATAAGTTTACAATACTTTACATGTATAGTCAAACATCCCCTTTCCGGGGGCCGCGATAAAAAAAGCCATGGCCAGCTTCAGGCAAGGAATAAAAACATATACAAAAACAGGGCTTTTACCCCCTGTTCTTGTTATATACTATATACCGAATTCCTCAAACAGCTTTTTTTGGTATTCTTTGTCCCCGGCCGCCTTTATGATATCCTCCGTCCGGTTTCGCTCCGCCAAAAGCCGGATGAGATGGTTCACCCGGTCTATTCCCTCTGCTTTTCCCGCTTTTTTGCCCTTTTCGATGCCAATCTCAAGAATATTCATCTTAACAGCCTCCCATTCTTCTGATTGCTTTACTTCCCTTACGATCCGATCCAGCTCTCTAATCCGTTTATCCTTTACCAGTATTTCCGGGTTATCCAGTGTCGTATTCTTCATATACTGAAGAAGGCTCACCAGATCCGGCCTTCCCCTGCGGCTGGTCATATTCAGGAAAATTTTCTTAGTCCCGTCATCCAGATGCAGCCCTGCGATTTCTTCACATTGTTCCGTAAAAGTATACATTGCCAAGTCACGGGAAAAGATATCCTCCTGGGTAATGAAAATAATGATCGTGGAAGGAAGATGGCGGTATTTGGTCTTTTTTCCCGATTTCAGTATAGGGGTATCCAAGAGTCCCTGGTAAAAACGGGAACGTTTCTGCAAATTATCACTTTTCGAATCGTTCTGCATTTCTGTATTAAACTGACGGTTCCGTACATCCCTTGCCCAGGCATCCAGGCGGATAGCCCGTTTGCCGGATTGGTTGAGTACCACCTGCTCCGCCTTTACCTCTGCAAGCCTCAAATCAGGTTCGTCAAGTATGATTCGCAGCATGTTCTCATAAGCCGCCTTATTCTTCATAACGGATAAAAATAAGGCAAAATCACTCAGGTTAAACTGATAATCCGGGGGAATTGTCTGCTCCTTAAGCAGATTCTTCATTTCATGTTCCATAGGCGTTCCTCTCTTTCCTTTTACGCAGAGAGTCGTTTCGCCTTTTCTACTCCCTGCTTATTTTATTGTCAGCAAGGAGTTCATGCATTCACATACATATCCATGTATGTTACAGTATCCGCAGACGATACCATGCATCAGATACCGGCCATTGAAAGGGCACGGCGTATAAGATAAAAATAATCAGAAGTGTTGAATTCATTGCCTTACTTGAATTGTAGCACAGACATACTGGTCTTTCAATGTTAAAATAGCCCCCTGTGCTGCAAGGTTCCTTACAGGGGAATGACTCTAGTCGTTTACGCTTCCGTTCGGATAAGAACACAGCAGTACTATTGCTGCACAGGAATGGTAATTTCTACTACCGCCCCATATCCCTCATCCATATTGGAAAAATTAATTTTTGCTTTTTCCCCAAAGATTAATTTCAGTCTTTTCAGGGAATTCTGGATTCCAATATGCTTTCTGTCATTATAGTAAATGGGTGTATCCTGTTCAATGGCCTCCAGGATATCGGGAGGGAAGCCCGTACCGGTATCGGATATGCAGATATACAGATATTCGCCGTCCTCATAATTTTCGTTGACTATATACAGCGTAATTTCCACATGGTTATCCAGGGAAACCGCATGGGTGATGGCATTTTCCACGAAATTATGGATAATCAGGGTGGGCACCAGGTAGGTGCCGACGGTATCTTCCATAATCACCTCAAAGGAAAAAGCCTCTTTTCCGTACCGGATTTGCTGAATTTCCACATAATTGCGTATAAACTCGATTTCTTCTTTAAGGGATCTGGGTTCAAAGGTATCGCTCATGACATAGCGCATATAATTGGAAAGCATTTCGGTAATATGCACGATTTTCTCTTCTCTTGCCACATCCGCCATTCCGTGTATCAGGCTCAGGCAGTTTAAATAGAAATGGGGCCTGATCTGAACCTGCATGGCCTCCAGCTCCGTTTTCTG
Source organism: uncultured Lachnospiraceae bacterium (assembly GCA_900548905.1). Classification (GTDB taxonomy): domain Bacteria; phylum Bacillota; class Clostridia; order Lachnospirales; family Lachnospiraceae; genus Eisenbergiella. The sequence continues at coordinate 13,367 of URMK01000013.1, forward strand.
CCTTGCCAGCTCTTTTTCATAAATATCGATTTTAAGGGACTTGATTTTTCGAAGCAGCCCCTTGAATTCTTTGCTTGCCATTTCCAGTTCCAGGATGTTATTGCTGCCGTTTTCGTTTATCCACTGCTCTTCCTCCGTGTTTTTCAGACTGCCCACGAACTGCTTCATAGGCCGGAGAATGCGCTGGTAATAAACCCGTATTACCAGAACGCAGCCTGCAATAATACCGATTGCCAGAAATACGAGGATAAGCTGGAGACGCATGATTTTCTCCAGTATCCCGCCGCTTGGGGTTATCATGATATGAAATGCCTGGTTGTCGCCTATAATTCCGGTGATAGGAAAAGAATATACTACCTTTTCCGTAAACATGCCTGCTTTTTTCCCGGATATTTCATCGATTTCCTCCGGGTTTATTTTGTCCTTGTCTTTGGAGGAGAAGAATACGGTACCATCCTTATCCCGTATATATGGGATCCCTTCGTAGCCCAGGCTGTTGATCCGCAGGGTCTCAAAGAGATCCTCCAGCCGGATGGCACATCCCATCGTCATTCCGTTTTTGGAAAACCGGCTGAACACATAATCCTGCTCCCCGTCATTGATAAAATACCATTGGGAATAAGGAGTGCGTTCCCCCTTCTTCTCCCTGAGCGCCTCCATCAGCGCATTGGTCAGGCCTAGCTTCTGGCTGTTCTTAAAAATACTCCCGTTATCGGATATCAGTAGATCCGCCTCCTCCAGATAGACAAAAAAACAGCACGGCTCCTTATAACGGATTTTCAGATTGCGGTTCTGTTCCTGTATCTCATTCAATATGGGGTAATACTGACTGTCTTCCGGCCTGATCCCTGCCGGAATGGAATTAGCTTCCCCTTTTTTGCTGGTAAGGGTGATGATTTCGTAATTAATTTTGGTGATATCGGTATTGATCTGCTCCACATACAGCCTTGCGGTATCCTCGATATAGCGGTAGACCAGCTGCCTTGCTTCAAACATGCTCTGGAACATAACCACAAGTATTCCCAGAAATAAAAGGATGACAGGGATAATAACCTGCATGGTCAGTTTTCCCATTGTTTTATTCTTTTTCTCCGGTTTTCCTGTCATCCCTTTTCCCTCCATTCATACAAACAGCCTGGCAGGATTCTGCAACTTCATACGTAGTTTCCCGCCAGGCATTTCCTTTTTCTATTATATAGCTATCCGGTTATAAAGCAAAGTACCAGTAACCGCCGATTATCCTCTGTTTTTGCTGCCCTCAGAAGGCAATTTCCCACTTGCTGTCGGTCTTGATGAATACCGGTATTTTTTCCATAGGTGCGTCTACAGTAACTGTACGGCCCCCTTCATAGCAAATACCGCTGAACACATCCTTCCAGTTATTTCCCTCCGGAAGATACACCACTCTTTCGTATACGTCCTCCTCCATAACAGGCGCCACACAGAAATCAGGGCCGAACATGTAGGCATCGTCCGTTTCCCAGGCTTTTTTATCCGCAGGGAAATCATAGAACAGCGGCCGCATGACCGGCGTCCCTTTTTCGTGGGCAAGGCGCATCTGTTCTTTTATATAAGGCCGGAGTGCCTCTCTTAAGAACATGTACTTCTTACAGATTGCAAATACTTCCTCTCCGAAGCTGTAAACCTCATTGTCCGCGCCGGATCCGAACAGCCCTATACCGGATACCATATCGCCTTCAAAACCTCTCTGCGGTTCCCGGTTCCCGTGAAGACGCATAACAGGGCAGAAGCAGGCATATTGGAACCAACGGATAAACAGCTTCCGGAAAGAAGGATCCTCGCCGTATGCCCCATGGAAACCTCCGATATCCGTAGTCCACCAGGGGATTCCCGCCATGGCCATGGAAAGCCCTGCCCGCATCTGCCTGCGGAAGCACTCAAAGGTGCTGTCTATATCCCCGGACCATACGAGAGCGCCGTATTTGGCACTCCCCGCCCAGGCAGAACGCACCAGGTTTACCGGATTATCATCTCCTTCTGCCTTCATACCTTCATAGAAGCCCTTTGTATACAATTTAGGGTATATATTCCCCACTTCCATAACGCTTCCCATCTGGTATCTGTAATTGCCGAAATCATAGGTGGTATATTCCGGTTCCGCCACATCAAGCCAGTAGAGCCGCGCCCCCTTGTCCCAATAATTTTTCTTGATTTTATCCCACACATAGCTTCTGGCGTCCGGATTGGTGGCATCAAAGAACAGCTCCTGTCCGAAGCAGGTCATGGCTATCCGTACCCCGCTTTCCGTACGTACGAGATATCCCTTTTCCATCATCTCCCGGAAATTTTCAGAACGGTAATCCACGGTGGGCCACACGGAAACCATTACCCGTATTCCCATATCCGCCAATTCCCTGCACATGCCGGGAACGTCAGGCCAGTATTTTTCATCAAACTTATATTCACCCTGCTGCGTCCAGTGGAAGAAGTCCACCACAATAACATCCAGGGGGAGTCCCAATTCCTTATATTTACGGGCCACTTCCAGCAGCTCCTCCTGGGTCTGGTAGCGCAGCTTACATTGCCAGAAGCCGCAGCCGTAATCCGGCATCATGGGAGGCCTTCCCACAAGACCCATATAGGTTTCCTCAATCTCCGCCGGCGTATCACCCGCGATCACAAGATAATCCAGTTCCCTGGTACATTCCGCAACCCATTCCGTACCGTTCACCCCAAAGGTCACTCTGCCTACCGCGGGATTATTCCACAAAAACCCATATCCGATATTGGATACATAAAAAGGAATGCTCACCTGTGAATTTCTCTGGGCCAGCTCCAGCATACAGCCCTTCATATTCATATACTTCTGCTGGTACTGTCCCATACCGAATATTTTTTCTTCATCATCCGCCACGAATCTGGCTGCCGTATGAAAAAAATCTCCTGCCGCCGCCTTAAATTCCCGGCCATATACATTCAAAGGGGTGCTGGGACAGTCCTTAAGACGTTTCCACTGTTCCTTCAGAAGCAGCTTTTTATCCTGATTATAAAAAGAGAGCACTCCGTCCGCATTTACCACCGCTGTTATTTTTCCGTTGGTAAGTGAGCCGAAGGATTCATTTTTGCCGCTGTACATATTGGCGTATACTACTGCCGAGGCATCCTGATCATCATAAACGGTAATCTCCCCGTTTCCCTGCACATCTTCCTCCAGCGCCCAGTTGTTCCCGGAAAAGGAAGCGTTCCTGGTGGCTCTTACCCGCACCGAATTGGTTCCCCATGGCTCTATACGCACCGTTTCATTATCGTATTGGTAATAAAGGCAATTATCTTTCCTGAAAATCATTTTTTCACCGTAACTGTTCAGTCCCTTTACAGTTACTGCCAAAACCCATCCTAAACCGCCTTCAGAGATGGATTTTGGCACTCCTGAATCACTTTCTTACGGCCAGCGCAGCAAGTGCGCCGGCCTGACTGAATAGTTACTTTTCTCCTTTCCTTCCCGCAGGATATGCACCTGTTCTTTTTATATTGCGGGCAACGGGGTATTTTATTTGCCCATAGACTCCAGATATGCCTCATAAGCTCCGTTCTGAATATTCATCAGATCCTGTAAGCCCATGGTGTCCAGCTGCTTCAGGTAGGCATCCCATTCTTCATCGATGCCGCCGTCTACTACCCAGTGTGCGAACTGCGCTTCCACATATTTATAAATATCCGTACCGAGAGCTGTTAACTGTGTCAGCTCATCATCGGTATATTTTACCATAGGGAATCCGATGACATTGTCATCCGCCACATATTTTCCGTTAATGGCATCCTCTGCCAGCTTGATTCCATCACCCTGATCCGCGGGAAGGCTTACCTTGTCATAGAAATCAGGATTCATATATTTCGGTCCGAAGTCACGCATGGAGTTGGACCATGCGGAAGTATCCAGAGAACTTCCGTCGGAAGGGACGAGCACATCATAAGTTCCGTCGCCGTTATCCTGTACCTGATCCGGGATGGATCCGTAGAAGGTCTGCAGAGAAGCCAAATCGGTATAAAAATCATCCGCCCAGGCAAGAAGCTTTTCCGGGTTCTGGCAGTTTTTGGTGATTAAAAGCTCTCTGTCGGAGATATCCAGGAAATTCTGGGCATTTTCCACGTGATGTTTTCCATCCGGGCCTGCAACAGCTTCCAGCGGAACAAACTGTCCTGCGTTCAGTCCTGTTTCGGCATCTGCCGTCCATGCGGATACCAGTCCTACCTGAGAACCGCCCTCCGCCTGCAGCTTGCTTCTTCTCATAGCATCTTCCTGTGTGAAGAATTCCGGATCAATGATCCCTTTCTGATACATACCGCTGAACCATTTTACCGCTTCCTTATAGTTTTCTTCCACAGGCATGAATACGGGCTTTCCGTCTACAAGCCCCATGTAGTTGTTATCTCTGCTGACCATGGTCCCGAAGGGTGCCAGATAGCTGCGCAGGCATCCGCTTAAGGTATAAAGGCTTGCATTTCCGGTAATTCCGAATTCATTGCCCGGATCGCCGTCCCCGTCCGCATCCTCTGTTGCAAAGGCTTCCAGGACGCTTTCCAGCTCTTCATAGGTGGTGGGAACCTCAAGGTTCAGGTTATCCAGCCAGTCTTTATTAATATAAAGGATATTACCGCACACCTCCGGTCTTAACGGGAGTTTCTTTACAAGGCTGTAAATTTCACCATTACGATCCTTGGCCCTTGCCAGCAGCTCCGGCTCTTTTTCAAAAACGGCCTTTAAATTCGGCATGTTCTGATCAATCAGATCCGTAAGCTCCAGGAAATAATCCTTATTCTGGGAGATATCCGTATCCTTCAGGCAGATAGAGCCAAAGAAGGCATCGGGAAGGTCGCCGGATGCCAGCAGAAGGGATTTCTGTTCCTGCCAGTCACTGTCATAATATACCTGCCATTCAATATTAATTCCGTGTTTTTCTTCCAGCTCCTTCATATAGCCGCTTTCCAGGTAATCGGTAGGCCATGCATCTGTCCAGCGCACCGTTGCTATGGTATAGGTAGGAATGTCCTCAGAAGCTGTATTGTCCGCAGTCTCCGCAGCCTGTGTGCCCGCAGTATTTCCTCCCGACTGTGCCGAATCCTTACTGCCGCCGCATCCTGCAAGCATGGACGCCGTCATCACTGCTGCCAAGCCAATGCTCAGCGCTTTTTTCCAATAGCTCATTTTCATCTCTCCTTTTCTTTGAAACAAGTGTTTATGTACTTTTGCTTTCCAAGCAATGAATACCTTATTGAAATCGTAACTGTTTTGCACCATCACAGTTACATAACATCATCCCTTCAGGGATCCCAGCATAACGCCCTGGTTGAAATACTTCTGAACAAAGGGATACATACACATAATCGGTGCGGAGGATACCACAATTACCGCATATTTAATCAGGTCCGCCATCTGTTTGGCTTCCACTGCCGCCGCGCCGGTCGTCATGGCGCTGATCTTCTGGTTACTGATGAGGATATTTCGCAGTACCAGCTGCAGAGGCTGCAATTCCGGGCTGCGCAGATAAATCAATGCGTTAAAATACGAATTCCACTGTCCAACCGCCGTCCAGAGGGCTATTACCGCAATAACCGCTTTGGAAAGGGGAAGAACGATTTTGAAGAAGAAATTCAGGTTTCCGCAGCCGTCTATCTGTGCGGCCTCCCATAAATCATCCGGTATACTGTTATTAAAGAAAGTTCTTGCCACGATGATGTAATAAGTGATTACGGAAAACGGCACCACCATAACCCAGAAATTATCCAGCAGATTAAAATTCTTTACCACCAGATAGGTAGGAATCAGTCCCCCTGTAAAGAACATGGGAATCAGGTAGTAAATGGTAAACAGCTTCTTCCCGCATAAATCCCTCCGGGAAAGGGCATAAGCCGCAGGGATATTCACCACAAGGGAAAGGACCGTTCCGAGAGCCGTATAAAGGATGGTGTTTTTATAGCCCACCCAAAGCTGTGAATATTCACCCAGTTTTAAATAGCCTTTGAAATTGATTCCTTTCGGCAGAAATACAATGTTACCTGCCGATACATCCGCCGGGTTGCTGATGGATGCAATAATAATGAAATACATCGGATACAGGACAATCAGTATAATGATAAAAGCCAGAAGATAAAGGAAGAAATCAAATACCTTGTCGTTTTTGGACTTTTTAACTTTGATTCCCGTTCCGGCCATTGCGCTTTTCTTTGCCATTTATATTCCCCCTTATACCAGTGAAGTATCACTCATCTTCTTTGAGATATAATTCACAGAAAGAAGCAATACCAGATTTATTATATTATTAAACAGGCCGATAGCGGCTGACAGGCTGTACTGGCTGCTCACCAGACCCATCTTATATACATAGGTGGAAATTATCTCGCTCGCACTGCTGTTCAGGGTATTCTGGAGCAGATAAACCTTTTCAAAGCCGACGCTCATAATGCTGCCGGTACGGAGGATAAACATGATCGTAGCTGTGGGAAGAAGCATGGGAATATCAATGTTTACCAGCTTCTGCCACTTGCTCGCCCCGTCCATGGTAGCGGCTTCATAAAGGGAAGGATCCACGGCGGAAAGGGCGGCTATGTAGAGGATACTGTCCCATCCCACATGCTGCCACGCTTCTGTCCATACATAAATACTGGAAAAAGCGGACGGCTGGCCCATCAGGTTGGGAAGGGTAATTCCGATATAGCTCAGCAGCTTGGCAATAATTCCCTGGCTGGGGGAAAGGAACAGGATAATCATACCGCACATAACAACGGTGGAAATAAAATGCGGCAGATAGGTTGATACCTGGAAGAACTTCTTAAACCCTTTTCTTGCCATCTGATTGCACATGAGGGCAAGCGCAATGGGAAGAGGGAAGGTAACCAATATACTGTACAGGCTGATTACCAGGGTATTCTTAATTGTTATCCAGAACTGGTAGGAATTAAAATATTGTCTGAAGTATTTCAATCCTGCCCAGCTGCTTCCCATAATTCCCTGGGATGGGGTAAAATCCTTAAAGGCAATGGTCACTCCATACATCGGTATATAGGTAAAGAGAAACATAATTACCAGCGAGGGGAGCATGAGCAGATACAGGGAACTGCTCCTTTTCAACCTCTTTCCGAAACTGACCGGCTTTGCAACGTTTACTGCTGTTTTCTGTCGTGCCACTCTTTTCATCACTCCCAACTTAATTCTGAATTATTTGTGCTACTTTTTTTCTGTTTTCCTATTGGTTTTTATCTTTTTGAATTTTTACACAAACAATTGTTTTTGTTTATGGATATATTGTATATTTTTAATAATCAGATATCTATAAATTCTAAGCTCATCTCTTAACAAAATTAAGGGGTTTTCTCCGTATAAGGTTTATTAGTAAAGCCGTAAATTTGTTATTTACAGCTTAAAAATGTTACTTCTTTAGAATCTCCCCGGCGCGGCATATGCATACCCCTGTTATTTTTCCGGAATAATGACAAAAATAAGCAGATATCTGAAATGGATGCCCTTAAAGGAAAAAATCATACATTCCATATATCTGCTCTTTTGTAAATTATTTTTATTTCTTAACCCGGGTTCTGTATTCATTGGGCGTACATCCGGTATAGTCACGAAAGGTCTTGCTGAAGTAGGAAAAATTACTGTACCCTACCTCCAAAGCCACCCTGCTCACCGTAAAATTGGAATACTTCAGGTATTCCTGTGCCTTCTGCATCCGGCAGGACGCCACGTAGCTGGGAATGGAAATACCGGTTACATTCATAAAAATCTTGGATACATAGTCCTCCGAAAGATACACGGATCCGGCCAGTGTTTTCCGGGACAAGTCCTCCTTCAGATGTTCGTTGATGTACGTCTTAATCTGTTCAACCACCGACTCCTGCCGGTTATCCTGATGCTGATAGCCGGCCAGCTTTTCAAAAATATACCGGATGAAGCTTTCCATGTCCGGAAGGGTCGCCACCGCCTTTTCATAATGCTCGTCGAACTCCCTTCCGTCAAAAATCCGGGTGATCAGCACATCCTGTTTGTTCAGATAGCGGTAAACCATCTGCATCATTTCCCTACGGAACTGTTCCAGTACGGAAATAGTGACCTGATTGCCGTTCCAAAGCTCCTCCAGAAACAAAAGGATTTTCTCCTGGGTATCCTCTATCATACCGGAGGCCGACATTTCTTTTTCCCATATTTCCCATGGAGGAGAAACGTATACGATATCCTTCTTGTCCCATTCCTCTTCAAAAAGCATGCCGTTGTTCCCCGGGACCGCTTCCTGCTCCATCTGCTCCAGGTTCCTTCGGCTTTGTTCAAGATAGTCTATGGAAACCATAACTCCCATATAAATACATACCCGCATATGAAGCGCTTTTTCCAGACATTCTTTCAAATGAAAGGAGTCCTTTTTCATCTGTTCCTGCTCACCGCTCTCCTCCGCCACAAGAACCCATTCATAATCGCTTTCCCGTAGCACCGCCTTCAGCCTCTGATGCCGTTCTTCCATAAATTCTGCGGTAATATTCTGAATGATAAAATCATATAAGACAAGATCTTTTTTCTTTCTGGTATCCGAATCGGGAAGGATCTTGATAAGCTGCAGACCGTATTTTCCGTCGGGGCTGCAGATTCCCTCCTTGCAGGCTTTCTCCAAAAGGGTTCGGGATCGGGTTCCGTTTTCCTGAAGCAGATATCTCTCCCAAAAGGAATTTTTCCGCTCCTCGCCTTCGCCCCCGGACTCCCCTTTCTGCCTTAAAACCTCCACAATACTCCCCAGTGCCTCCTCCAGCTCCCTGTTGGAAACAGGCTTTAACATATATTCTCTTGATTTGAGATTGATCGCTTTCTGGGCATAAGCAAAGTAGGCATAGCTGCTCAGGAAGATACACTCCACCGGTATTTCCTTATCCCTTACCCATTCCAGCAATTCCAGGCCGCTACCCTGGGGCATTTCGATATCCGAAAGCAGGATATCCACCGTCACCTCTTCCAGAATTTCCTTAGCCTGTCTGATATTACAAGCCGTGAGCACGGTACGGATCCCTAACTGCTTCCAATTGACCCCTTCTACCAGCTTTTCCACAACAAGCTTGTCATCATCTACAATTAAAATACTGATGTCCATCCGCATTTCCCCCGCTTTCTATTGATCCCAGCATACTATAGGAAGATAAATAATTCAAGAAACACAGTAATCATAATCCTGCAATCTTTTTTATTTGAATTGACTTTGCAAACCGATAGTGTTAAAATATTAACAAACGGGACGTCATAGGATAAAGGGATATTGAGGGGAACATGACATACCCGGTTACAACACTATTTTCAATTATAAGGAGGTATTTGCAATGGGACGTTTTACTTTACCGCGTGACCTGTATCATGGAAAGGGATCTCTCGCTGAACTGAAGAACCTCAAAGGAAAAAAAGCCATTATCGTAGTGGGCGGCGGTTCCATGAAAAGAGGCGGATTCCTGGGACAGGCTGAAGAATATCTGAAGGAAGCCGGAATGGAAGTCAGGCTTTTCGAGGGTGTTGAAGCCGATCCTTCCGTGGAGACGGTTATGCGCGGCGCAAAATTAATGCAGGAATTTGAACCGGACTGGATTGTTGCCATGGGCGGCGGTTCTCCTATAGACGCAGCCAAAACCATGTGGGCTTTCTATGAATATCCCGATGTAACCTTTGAAGAACTGATTACTCCGTTCTCCTTCCCCCAGCTGCGCCAGAAAGCGCATTTCTGCGCGATCCCTTCCACATCCGGAACCGCTACGGAGGTTACCGCATTTGCAGTTATCACCGATTATCAGAAGGGGATCAAATATCCTCTGGCAGACTTCAATATTACCCCTGACGTGGCAATCGTAGATCCTGCCCTTGCAGAGACCATGCCTCCCAAGCTGGTAGCACATACCGGTATGGACGCCATGACCCATGCCATTGAAGCCTATGTTTCCACCTTACATTGCAACTATACGGATCCCCTGGCACTCCATGCTATTAAGATGATTCATGACTACCTTAAGAAATCCTATGACGGAGACATGGACGCAAGAGATCAGATGCACGATGCACAGTGCCTGGCCGGAATGGCATTCTCCAACGCTTTATTGGGAATCGTTCATTCCATGGCACATAAGACCGGCGCTGCTTACTCCGGCGGACATATTATCCACGGTGCCGCCAATGCCATGTACCTTCCCAAGGTAATTAAATTCAATGCCAAAAATGAAGAAGCGGCGGAACGGTATGCGGATATCGCCAAATTTATCAATCTTCCCGGAACTACTACCGAGGAACTGATCGAAGCCTTAATCGAAGAACTGCGGAATATGAACAGAATGCTGAATATTCCTCTGGGCATCAAGAATTACGGTGAAGGCGGTCTGATAGCCGATACTACCATTATTGATGAAAAAGAATTCCTGGAGAAGCTTCCTACCGTTGCCGAACTTGCAATCGGTGATGCCTGCACAGGCAGCAATCCCCGTATTCCCACACAGGAAGAGATGGAGAAGCTCCTGAAAGCCTGCTACTATGATACGGAAATAGATTTCTAAGAGTCCCTCCTATACTGAGGAGCAGCTGCCCGTTTTTTTGGACAGCTGCTCTTCTCTCTATTATTCCTTGGTTCCGATAACGCAAATCCACGTTTTTCCTGGTGTTATTTTAATATAATCACCATTTTCGTCCTTATATATTGCCGGTTCTGTTTCGGACGGCCTGCTCCATGTCCCTTCTGTCATTTTTCCCTGGGTAAAAATAATTACCCGGTTGTTCTCTTCCCCTATTGTCTGAAATGTTTGGTATCCTTTTTCATCTCTTACTGCGTCTGTACAATATTGGTAAATTACATTTGAAACTTCTATTTCTTTTCCCGTATTCTCATCTTTGATCGGAGAACCGTATTGATACCGGATATATTTTCCGTCTTTATATCGAAAACATGCTTCCTGCTGTTGATAAGCATTTCCGCCGCTGCTGTTGCCGGGATAAATATAAGTATCATGCGAAACTGCCTTACTGCTTACTTGTTCTCCGGAAGATAGGAAGTAAAATTTCTGTCCTGTCTTGTCCTGATAATCCATATCATACCGGAAGTCTGCAATATCTTTTATAACTCCCTCCCCTTCCACATATTTATTATATGGGGCTTTCTTATCATTATCTGTTAAGAAAGAATATTTTGCCGGGGACTGAATTTTGTCCACTCTCCCGCTTATATGATCTATTTCACCCTGGTTGATTAGATCAAGTTCATAAAAAGTCTGGCCATAATGTGCAAAAACCGCATGGTACTCTTTAGCCAGGCTAATAAAATAATCTCTGCTGCTTCTTATGTAACCGATCTTCACCATTTCACCATAGTTTTCAAAAATCCCCATAAATCTTGTGACATTTCCTTCAATAGGAGCTTCATAAATAATGGATGCATTGGAAAGACCTGCATAACTGCTGTCTTTATTACTATTATCCAGCATAACTGCCAATGGCCTGATTATGTTCTCTGCCTGATTTGCAGGAAATCCTGTCAGGTAACTTGTTTCCACCTTATCCTTGGCATAGATATCGATTCCGGTCCTTATATATCCTGTTAAAAATATCGTTAGACAAATAAGTGCCGCGGTCGTACCCCCAATTGCTTTTTTTATAAATGAAATTTTTTTATAGTTCATAATACACACCAACCTTTCCCTTACCCGGGAACCTCCGGTTCCCAAACCTGATATAATGATACTCTTTTTGTATCCTTTATTAACATGCACAGAGTGAAGAAGCATATCACCGTACAGAAAACGTTCTTCATTATATAGCCGGCCTAAAACGCCTTCGTCACAGGATATCTCACATTCCCTGTTTATTTCTCTCTGCATGAGCCATACAAACGGATTGAACCAATGGATGCATAAGGATAATTGTACTGCTAATTTATATAAATAATCTTTTCTTTTGAAATGGATTAATTCATGCATTACGACATATTTGAAGTCCTGCAAGCCTATTTCTTTATCTGTAAGCACAATACATGGCCGTATTATACCTAGTATCATAGGCGAACGAATACATCTATTTGCCGTAAGCCGGATTTTTCTATTTACTTTCATCTGCGTTTTTATTAAATCAAATTCGTACTGATATTCCTCCGACTCAAGGAGCCGGCTTTCTTTAAGGATCCGGTGCTCATAAAGCAAGGATAAAAATAATTTCAGTAAAAAGCCTGCCATTCCAACAGAAAAGAAAAAGAGAGAGATTTTATCATATAGGGCAGAGACCGTCGTTTTATCCCCGTCCCCCCACGTATGATTCCATATTGAAATCGAGGAAGGACTTATTTCTTTATACTGCGGAACTAGGTCTCTCCCCGTTTCAGTTTTATTTATGATCAGACCATAGCTTTCCACCGTTTTCTTTTCCTCTTCTGTTTTAGTTTCGGAAACGGCTGCCTGCCCTGTCACTTCCGGATGCTGCGGCAGCTCTTTAAGCTGCATCCAAAGGCTGTCCATAATATTCCACCCACCGGTTACAGGTATTAATAGCCTTAAAACAACAATCAGCCAAATATAATACTGCCATTGGTGGTTAAACTGCTTACCTGTAAATGATTTACTTATAAGAAGAATACTTATAAAAATAGTTCCTGACAAAGAAAGAGGAAACAAAGCCCTTATATAATCCATTTATTTTCCATCCTTTGCATCTTTCCAAAATCGGCTCAGCTCGTCATATTCATTTTCCGAAATAAAATTATTTTGTATTAAGGTACTTACCAGACTGCTGGCCCTTCCTTCATAAACCTTATCCAAAAAAGTTCTTGTTTGCTCGGTCTGATAATCCATATCAGAGATAATTGCTATGTATTGGTTCTTCCGCCCATGTTTTTCGGCTTTTAATGCCCCTTTATCAATTAGCCTGGATAACAGGGTTATGATAGTATTTTTCGACCAATCCTTCCCTTTTTTATTCAAAACATCTGCTATTTCCGTGTATAAAGCAGTATTTCCGTTTTCCCATATAATTTTCAATAATTCCATTTCCGCTTCAGATATATGTCCCATCTTCTTCTCCTTTATGACAACACTGTGTAGTCCTAAATTTAGGATAACATCCTGTAGTCCATTTGTCAAAGGATTTCTTAATCTTTCTAAATTATTTCTAAAGTCCCTTGTTATTTCCTATTCCTGCGCATAGAATGATGGAAAAGGAGGTACAGACATATGGATTTTTTAGATAAGATTGGAAATATTGCAAAGAATATTGGTGACAGGACGAACGACGCGATTGAAATCACAAAGCTGAATGCGAAAATCGCTTCGGAAAAGAATGCGGTTGGAGAAGATCTGAAAAAGATCGGGGAATTCTATTACAAGAAATTTGCCGAGGAAGAACCTATAGATACGGAGATCCAGGAGTTTTGTGATGCGGCCGCAGGCCACTATGAAATCATAGATCAGGCGCAGGCGGAAATTGACCGGATTAAGAAAGAGAATGGCGGTAACAAGGAAGACGCCCAGCAGGGAGAAGCGAAGCCGGAAGATGGTGCAAAGGATCCGGAGTCCCCTGATAAGCCGGAACCGGAGCCGGAATCTATGGTGGTATGCCCCTCCTGTCAGGCAGTCAATCCGGAAGGGTTGAAGTTCTGTACACAATGCGGTTCTTCGCTTGAACCTGAGAAAGCTGCCTCTGAAGATAAATCCGGTGTTAAATGCCCGGTTTGCGGAGAAATGCTGCATAAGGACGCCAAATTCTGCGGACATTGCGGAGCATCCATCCCTCCGCAGCAGTCCTGATATTTGGCAGTTGTTCAGGAATGTCAGAACGGTAGTATTCCTGTAAAAACTTTAAAAACCGCTGCAGATTGTCAAAACCTGCGGCGGTTCTTTATATCTCCAGGGACTTTGCCTGTTTACCTTTTTTTTACGCTTTCTTCATATTTCTGTACCGCTTCCCATCTTGCATCCTCTTTCTCCTTTGCGTTCCACAGATCGATCTCCAGCATGGTTTCATAGCCCAGTTCCATGACTTCCTTATACATTTGTGTGTAAAGTCGGTCAAATTCCTCTTTATCTGAGGCAAATACCATATTCCAGGAGTACTCCTGGATAACCTTCCGGCACTGACGCCGGATAGCCGCCATTTCGGAATCCTCCTGGGGCGCCATATATCCGGTACCGGGGGAAACCAGAAGCTTATTGTTGTTCTGCAGATATTCCATAGCCGTATCCGCTCCCATCTTCTCTCGCCAATCCCTTTCCAAGGGGGATATATCCATATCTCTTACGGAATCCCATAAAAGATATGCATAGGGATATCCTTTGTCATCCAGTTCACAGGAGGCAACCGTGCTGTAGTTGAGGGCGGAAATCCCCTCCGACCAGGTACCGCTCCCCCATTCTTCCGGCACTTCTGCATCTTCTCCCAATAAAGCCTTTTTCCCAAAATCCGTTAAATGGGGGCCATCCTCCCCATATTCCCAGCATAAGCCTTCCGGCCCCGCCATTCCCCCGGAGGTCTGTGCCCGGTTACTCCGTATTCCTTCCGGGGAATACAGCCAGTCAACAAACGCTGCCAGTCTTTCCGGATCCTCCGCCTTGGATCCTATGGACATTACCACCTTCTGGTTTCCGGCCGGGCTGCAGCCATAGGAATAAATCACCATATCCCGGATATCCGCCATCATAAACCCTTTTCCTTCACTTATCCGTTCTTCCGTATTATATGCGGGCTGGGCTACCCAGGGCCATGGGCAATACAGCAGCTGCCCATCTTTATATTTGGATTCAAAGCTGTCATAGGTCTGTGTACTTGATTCAGGATCCACCAGTCCCATCTGGTTTGCGTCAAAGTACCATTTCAAAACTCTCATATACAAAGAATCCGGTTCAATAATACTCTGGTAATCACTGCTGTCCGCCTTTACAAGCACAAAACCATACTCATCATAGCCATAAAAGCAGCAGGGCTGTTTTACCGCATTCATCAGGTTAGAGTCCCAGTCCTTAAAAAAAGAAAAGGCATAGGTTTTCTCTCCATTCCCTGCAACCGGCTCCAGTTCCTGCATCTGTTTCAGAATGGGAAGCAGATCCTCCAGGGTATTTATTTCGGGATAACCCATCTCTTTATACAGATCCCAGCGGATATAGGGACCGTAAATAGGGTCCGGATTTTCCATGGATGTCCGGGGAGAATTCATGGACATCTCGGAAGGAATGGCATATATTCCCGGCTGGCCTACGTTTTCATTGAGATCATATATGGCATCTTCAAACCGCATGATCTGGCGATCCTTTAAATAAGGCTCCATATCAATAACCAGTCCCGCTGTTACCATGTCCTGCAAAACTCCGTTTTCTGCCGAGCATATCACAAGATCCCCAAGATTTCCTGCGGCGGAACGGATTTCAAACAGGGTATCCCCTCCCCCGGATACGTTGGGTGCAATGATATTTAGCTGCATATTGAATTTATCTTTTACAATTTTGGCAAACCAGCCTGATTGTATTCCCTGGAAATTGGCAAGGGAATCAAACACATCCACCACGATGAATTCCTCATAGGGACATGTGTTTTTTTTATTTGTACAGCTGGAAACCGCCAAAACCAGAATACATAAAGCCATTAGGGCCAGGAGTTTTTTCAATTCTATTTTCATACCATTGTCTCCTTACATCCGCGAATCTTATGTAACACGCAGAGTCGTGCATACGTTGACATTCTTTCAATATGCTTTTATACTTAATTTGCAGGCTTTTTTATATTTCCTACATACAAGGCAACCAAATACTATAAAGCGGGGTAGCAAAATGGAGACCGTCTTGATTGCAGATGATGAAATAAATATCCGTGAAGGTCTGAAATATATTATAGACTGGAACGAACTTGGCTTTGAGATATGTGCAGAAGCCGCCAATGGGGAGGAAGCCCTCTGCCTGATCCTGGAGAAAAAGCCCAGCCTTGTCCTTCTTGATATCCGAATGCCTAAAATGTATGGAACCGATTTGATTCGCATTGCACGGGAAAAAGGCTTCCAGGGCAGATTTATTATTTTAAGCGGTTATTCCGATTTTACATATGCCCAAACTGCCATACGGTACGGCGTGGATTACTATATAACGAAGCCTATAGATGAGGATGAGCTTCAGCAGGCTATTTGTAAGATCAAGAAAAGTCTGGAGGATGAACATACCGTTTCCGAAAACATGGAATTGCTGAAAACAAAAGCCAAGGACGTCATTCTCCATGAAATAGTTACCGGAACCTATCAGACTGCGGAAACAGCACTTTTGTCTTCCCGTGAAATAGAGGAAATGAATCTGCATGCGGACTGCTATCAGGTCGTAATCTATGAAAAATTCAGCCCCAATCCGGAGGATATCAGTTACAGCTTCGCAGAACTTCTTAAAATTACGAACAAGGGAAATCATACCTTCGAACACTTTAATGAGGACAGCAATGAAGTGATTCTTCTGAAGGGCCGGTTTGCGCTGAATAAGTTCAGCGGTTTTCTGGAACGGTATGAAAAAAATCCCCCTCAGAAGGGAAGTCCGCTGGATTCCCTGTTTCTCGCCTATGGCCGGCCGGTTTCCGATCTGGCTTCGATATGTCTGTCCTACCGGGAAGCATCCGCTCTGCGGAAAAGAAGATTTTTCTGCATGCAGGGACAGCACACCCTGGGCTATGGGGAGCTTCCGAAATTTCATGAAATCTCCCTGGAAATTAATAATGCCAAACTGGAAGAATACAGCAATCTTCTGACCGATTATCTGCTTGCGTTCCAGCGGAATAAAGTGGCGGAAACCTTATTCAGCCTGGAAGAATTCCTGTATAATGTAAAAAATGACATTTCCTCCGTCAAGCTGTTTCTGAAGGATTTATTTTTACGCATCAAAGAGAAGGTAAACCATACCTTTTGTTCGGCGGAGATCCCTTTTCCCACAAATTCGGAAATCATCCGCCGCATTGATCAAAGCCGTTACCTGTATGAAATTATTCTTTTTATATCCGCACAGACGGAAATGATCATGAATGCCACCGGAAGTCCGTCCAGGGATACCATACTGGATGATATCCTTTATTATATCGATCACAATTTCAGGAATAATATTAAGCTGGAGGGAATTGCCCCCCTGTTCGGATACAGCAGTACCTATCTGGGTAAGATCTTTAACAGGACCTTCGGAGAGAGCTTTAATTGCTATGTGGATCACAGGAAGATAGAATATTCCAAGGAACTATTAAAGGAAAACCGGCTGAAGGTATATGAAATAGCCGAACAGGTAGGCTATAACAATGTGGATTATTTCCATAAAAAATTCAAGAAGTATACGGGGATGAGCCCTGCTGAATATCGTAAAAGCATTTTTACTCCCTGTAAAAAAACCGGCGATACGCTTTAACCGGCGGTTTTACCGGAAGAAAAACCGGCAGATCCTGATCTTGCCTTCCGTTTCTATTTTCAGGGAACAGGGCTCCCCGGGCACATGAAAACCGGAAGGAAAGGAAATGCGGTGATCCTCAAAGCCTTTTCCTTTCATGACCTGTATAGCCAGGCTGTCCGTTTCCTGTGATTCCCGGGAATATAGGTGTATTTTTATCCGTCCCTCCTCCAGGGCGTGCACACACATTACCAATTCCTTGGGATTTCTTTCAAAAAGAAAGTCATGGTATATACAGGTTCCTGCGGCTTTCTTACCCGCGGCAGTCTCCGCCGTATCGGGACTGTCGCCTGCTTTTCCCGGAATGGTACAGGTAAATCCTTCTGTCCCCTTATGTATAAAACAGTTCTTATAGTCATCGTATCTGTCCGCTGCAGTTACTTTCCAGGGGCTGCGCAGTCCAATCTTTTTCCCTTCCAGATGAATCGTGGCTCTCTGCCGTATATCCCGTGAGGACGCACCTGCCAGGAACATATACTCTCCGCTTTCCAACAGCATGTTTTCCGAAATTACATCATATATTTCCAGTTCCCCGCAATTGACTGCCAATTCCACCTGCCTTGTTTCCCCCGGCGATATGTTTTTAATCCTGGTAAAGGCTTTCAGCCTGCTGATTGGCTGGATTACACGGGACGTTTCCTTATGAACATAAAGCTGAACCACCTCATCCGAAACATATGCCCCGGTGTTGGTTACGGTGAGACGGGCAATTACCTGCTTTTCCTTTTTTTCCAGGGATAACTTTCCGTAAGAAAATTCCCCATAGGATAACCCGTAACCAAACGGATACAATACCTCCCTGTCAAAATACTGGTAGGTTCGTTTCCCTTTTATAATATCATAATCATTTATATCCGGCAGATCTTTATCGGAAAGATACCAGGTCATATTGAGCCTGCCCGCAGGGGATATTTTCCCACACAGCACGTTTGCAATCCCGGTACCCAGCTCCTGGCTGCCCGAAGCGCTCCATAGGATCCCCGGCATCTCTTCCTGAAGACGGTTTATGGCATACGGATAATTGGACAGCAGGACCACCACGGTATCCGGGTTGGCTTGTTTTACCGCATCTGCCAACGCCTGCTGGTATGGGGGCAGGGCAAGTGTACTCCTGTCGATTTCTTCCTTGCTGTTTATGACCGGATTACAGCCCAATACCAGCACGGCACGCTGTGCATTCCGGGCCGCATCCGCCGCCTCTTTTATTCCGTCGGTTTCCTCTACCATGGTAAATACGGCAGGTTCCCCTTTTTCTCCTCCGCACGCAAGAAAACCGTTGTTATCTACGGTCACCGGTATTCCGTTCCAGCTGTCAAGATAATAGGTATCCGGCAGAATCCTTTTTTCTTCCATAATGGGTCTGAAATTCCAGGATTCCCGGATAAACCAGGAAAACGCTTCTTCCCTGTCGGCTTTTATCCGGACATTATCCTCCTTCAGCGTGACGAATTTTCCATTACTGCATGCGGTCAGAGTGGTACTTCCGCAGCCCCAGTCCGTAAACGTAAAGCATTCCGCCTCCTCCCTTCCGGTCAGAAACAGATTACAGGAGGCATCCATCCCCACATACCTTCCCCCGCTGCACAGATAAACCCGGGACAAACCGCTGCTGCCGGTAATCCGGGTATCCGGATAGGCTTTTTTTATACCGTCCAGCACAGTTACCGTATAGGGAGGGATTCCGCAGTACCAGTCCTTGTACCATACATCCGCAAGGGGACCGATAACCGCCAGGGATTCTGTCTTTTCCGGCAGGATGGGGAGGGCATTCCTGTCATTTTTAAGAAGGACTACCGCTTCCCCGGCCATTTTTTCGCACATTTCCCTGTGATCCTGGTTATTGATATACTCTTCCCCCATTCCCGTATAAGGGCAGTCTCCGTCTCCGTCAAAAAAACCCAGACGGATACGTGTGCGGAAGGAATTCCGTATTGACCGGTCGATATCCGCTTCGGATATAAGTCCTTTTTCCAAAGCCTTCCGCGCGGCCTCCATAACCACTTTCTTGTCATCCGTAAAACAGTCCACTCCTGCTTTCAGTCCGTATGCCACCGTCTCCTCATGGGTTTTAAAGTATTTATGGTCATAAACGGTCTGCTGCATATCGCCGCCGTCGCAGACCACATGCCCGGGCAGCCCCCAGGTATCCTTCAGAATGGTTTGGACCTCTTCATTCACAATGGCGGGAACCCCGTTAATTTCATTATAAGAGGTCATAACGGCTTCCGCCCCGCCCTCCACAATAGCTTTCCGGAAGGGTTCCAGATAGTACTCATATTTATTTCTCGGATCCAAAGATGAGGATACCGCAATCCTGTTTTTTTCCACATTATTGGCATAAAAATGCTTCAGAGTCGCCCCGCACCGGATATAAAACGGGTCGTTCCCTTTCATCCCCTGTATATACGCAGATGCCATTTCACCAGTCAGGCAGGGATCCTCCCCATAGGCTTCCTCCGTCCGCCCCCATCTGGGATCCCGTTCCATATCTATGGTAGGGGCCCATCTGCAAAGCCCTCCTGAACCGTTGCGGGTAAATAAAGCCCTCGCCTCTTCTCCCACGCAGCGTCCGCATTCCCGGATAAGCTCTCTGTCAAAGCTGGCGCTCATTCCAATAGGCTGTGTAAAAGAGGTGGTAGGTTCCGGCTCCCCTTTATTAAAGGCCTGATCGTGCCTGGCTTCTATTCCATGGGCGGCTTCACCTCCCATAAAGGAAGCCTTGATCCCCAGCCGCTCTATGTCGGGGCAGCCGGTGGTCAGGCAGGCAATTTTTTCTTCCGGCGACAATTCCTTAAGTAAATAAGTAAGCCGTTCCTCTACAGGCAGCCTGTTATCCCATAAAGGGGTATTCAAATAGTTATCCATGATTTCAGAAGTTTCTCCCTTCTCTGTCCTTTCCTGTCCCATAACAGTTCAAACAGGTCTGCGCGGTAAATGCGCAGACCTGCCTGCATGGTTATTTTACGGCATCCTCTGCCGCAGCCCGCAGTTTAACTTCATTCTCCTGGAATGCGATGCATTCGTCATAGCCATATTCATTTGCCTTGGAAATCATTTCATCCACGATTTTATCAAATTCATCATCTGTGGAAGCATAGATCGCCTTCCAGGAATTCGTTTTGATACAGTCTGCAACCTGATTCCAAAGTACAAGCAGCTCGTCGGATTTGGTTCCTGCGGAATAGGTGGTCCCGGGAGCAAGCTTGTAGGGTCTTTGTCCCATGTATTCATCGGGTGTTCTGGCTTTCGTGTAGTCCCTCCAGTCGGCCTCAATCTCCGAATTGGGGTCGGTTATGAAGCTGTCCCATTTCTTATAGTTATAGGTATCTCCGTTGGAATCCAGGTTTTCCGTATCAAGAGCCCAGGTCTGGTTGTTCATTTTAAAGTTTCCGTCCTCAAAGGTCCCTGAATAACCATCGGACATTTCCGTCTTAATGTCAAGCTTTGCGGCTCTTCCCAAATCCGTAAAGCAGGTCTTGCCGTTTTCATCATAATACCAGCAGACATCCTTGGGGCCGTATTCAGCCGTCATACGTCCTTCCGGTGTGGAAAGCCAGTTCAGAATAGCCATACACAGCTCGGGATATTCAGTTTTCGCGCCGATGGACCAGATCCGGTTCCCGCCGTATACATTCAACCCGTAAGCGATAGGCGTTGCTTCTTCCGGAGGACAGGGATACATGGCCTTTCCGTCCGCCGCATGGCTGTCGGAATTATACATGGCGGAACCCAGGATATTAAATACATTCAGGAACGCGCTGCCGTTCTGGTAATCTTCCACCATACCGTCATATTTCTGGGTCTGAGAGTCCGGATCCAGAAGTCCTCTCTGGTAGAGGTCGTTGTAGAATTTCAGGCAGGTAAGATAAGGGCCGTCCTTTTCCAGACAGGGATAATACTTCTGTTCTTCGGAATCATAAAGGCCGAAACCGAACTCATCATAACCATAATACGCGGTAGCCGTCGATTTTACAAACATAACCATATCGCCGTCCCAGTCGTTAAACAGGGATACCCCGTAGGTGGTTTTGCCGTTGTCATCTTTGGGGCAGATTTCTTTCATCTGTGACAGCACTTCCACCATATCGTCCAGATTTTTAATTTCCGGATACCCCAGTTCCTTATACAGATCCCACCGCAAATCCCAGGTATACATGATATCCCCTCTGGCACTGGGATCCACTGCCACATCAAAGCCGTAACCATAGGTAGTTCCGCCGGACAGGTTTGTATTTTTCTCCAAAGCATAAGGCATATGTTCTTCTATGTACGGGCCGTAATCGGACAGGATTTCATCTTCATTCCAGTCAAAAAGCATACCCTTTTGAACAGCCTGCATATATTCATCGGAATCATTCCCCCAGATTACGATATCCCCAAGGTTTCCGGACTCCATACGTGTTTCATATACCCCGTCCGGATCAGGAATGATGTTCAGCTTTACATTAAATTTTTCCAGCATAATCTGCCCGAACCATCCGATCTGCTCTCCGGAATAGTTGGCAAGCTGATCAAATACGTCCAGTGTAACCGTTTCTTCCGGGATGATTTCCGCAAGAAGCTCCTCATAGGAATCCCCGTCCATTCCGGCTTGTGATTCCGTGTCAGCCGTATCCCCGTCTGTTTCCCCGTCTGTCAGGGTAGCGGTGTCTGCAGCAGGCTCTGAAGCCGGCGTGCCTGAACTTCCGCAGGCAGCCAATGATATGGTCATCATAGAAGCCATAAGCAGTGCAGTTAATTTTTTTACTTTCATATTCATCCTCCTTTTTAATTGTGTTACAAAACCGTTTAAACGGATAACACCAACATGTAATAATGAAATAAATCAGCCTTTTACGGCTCCCAGCATAATTCCCTTTTCAAAATATCTCTGCATAAACGGATATACCACCAGAATAGGGATTACCGTTACCATGGAAATGGTATATTTTATAACCTTTGCACTGAGTGCCGATTTGAGGGCGGCATCGCTGACCTGGCCTCCGGACTCCATCAATGCGCTGAGGTTGGATGCTGTATTGAGATAAATATAAAGCCTGTGCTGCAAGGTATACAGATTGGGGGCCGACTGCATCAGTATCAGGGAATCCGTAAAGGAATTCCAGTGCCCCACCGCGCCGAATATCGCTATGGTTGCCAGAATGGGCTTACTCAACGGCCATATGATTTTACGGAAAATCACCATATGGGTGGCACCGTCAATCTGTGCGCTTTCTTCCAGTTCTGCCGGAATGGATTCTATATAGGTCTTTACCAGGATAATATTATAAGGGGCTACGATTCCGGGGATAATGTACGCCCAGAAGGTGTTGGTCAGACCCAGCATCTGCATATTCAGAAACCAGGGAATCAGTCCCGCATTGAAATACATGGTGATGATCAAAAATCGATACCAGAATTTTCTGCCCCACATTTCCTGCTTCGTTACCAGATAACCCACAAAGGCAGAGGCGGCTACCATGAAAGCGGTTCCCAATAGGGTTCTTCCCACCGAAACAAGAAAGGCATTGGAAAGATCACTTACATTCAGCAGGGATATGTAATTATCCAGGTGAAGTCCCCGCGGTATAAAGTTAATTACACCTTTTACCACCAGGTCATTATCACTGATTGTATTGATAAACAGATAATAAAACGGGAAAATACAGGCGATGGTAAACAGAATAAAAACCAAATAATTTACTAGGTTAAAAAGCATATCTCCCGGCCTTGTCCTGTATTTTTTACTGTGCGTTTTTTCATAAAGCTTTTCTGCCTTTCTGTCCGCTTTTTCCTGTGATGATTTTGCCATGCTCTTCCCTCCTATACAATACTTTCGCCGCGGATCATTTTGGATACTCCGTTTGCGGCGAACAGCAGCGTCACGCTGACTATGGATTTGACCATACCGATTACGGTAGAAAGAGGTATGGCCCCTTTTCCGATACCCAGTTTATATACATATAGATCAAGAACCATGATGGCGTTCTGGTTGGTCGCATTTTCAAATACCAGGTACTGATCCATTCCGTTGCTGAGAATATTGGCAATGGACATAAGCAGCAGAACACAGAACGTAGGGATCAATCCGGGAACCGTTATATGCCACATTCTCTGGAACCTGCCGGCACCATCCACGGTTGCGGCTTCGTACAGCTGCTGGTCTATTCCCGATATAGCCGCAATATAAATAATGGCACTCCAGCCGATCCCTTTCCAAAGGCCCCAGCCCAGCATCTTAATCCATACATAATCGCCGCTCATAAGCATATTCACGCCCTGATCCCAGATTCCCAGATTTACCATAATGCTGCTGACAAAGCCGTCTGTTGAGAAAATACAGAATGCTATGGCATATACCAGGACCCAGCTTATAAAATTGGGAACCGTCGTAAAGGTCTGCACAAATCTCCTGAATCTTACATTTTTTATTTCCGACAGGAATATGGCAAACGCCATGGGAAGCCAGCTCGTTGCGATTCCTAGGCCGCTCATGGCCAGTGTGTTCTTCAGCACGCGCACGATATCCCTGACTGTGGCCGGATTTTTAAACAGCTCGGTAAACCACTTGAAGCCTACAAAGTTTTCCATACTTATGGAATCCCCTACTTTATAGTCAAAAAATGCATACCTCCATCCCCATAAAGGCATATAAGCAAATACTCCCACCAAAGCGAGAAAAGGCATTAACATCAGGAAGAGCCTGAACTTAGTAGGCATTTCAAATTTGCTTTTCCCGGTTAGTTTAGGAAACAGAATCAGCTGCAGGACCGAAATCACGAGAATGAGCAACGTTATTGCAAGTATCAGAAGAAGTCCCGAAGGAAAAACAGGTTCCACCTTTCCCGGTTTAGTTGTCTGCGCCACCTGCGTGTATGCGGCATATATGCCTCCGATACCTGCAAGCTCCACAATACATCCTATGGCTCCTATGATATTCCCTGTTTTTTTGCATTTCAGATTTCCCAATGACATGCATCCGCTTACACTAAATACTGCTATACCAAGACACATGGCCATGGATGCCGTAAATAACAGCTGCATGGAGCTTTCTTCCACCCATCCTTTTCTGAAAGCGCGGCCGAATTCTGCCGTTAAGGATGAATAGGAAATACCTGCCGTAAACAGGGACATGTTTTTATTAATCATGCCGCTTATTCTTGCCGGGTTAAGATTTGGTATAAACAGAAATACCACTGATAAAAGAATGGCAATCCGTATGGGATAATAAAGCCTATCCGTAAGAATTTCCTTTCGTGACTTTGTACTGCTCATTTTATTCCTCCCTTTCCTGAACTGAATTTCCGTATTTTTAGTAAAAAAAATACACCACAGGGTTTCACAACCCTTATGATGTATTTATTATAATAAAGTTAAAACTATAAAAATACGGTAAAATTCTGATTAAAAATACATTCACTTTTTGAAATCTTCCAAATTTTCCCTTGTTTTCTGTGAAATCTCAGCTGTCTCATTCATATGGTTCACCGGCAGCAAAAGGCAGACCCTTGTTCCTTCTCCCAAAACTGAATAGATTCTGACCCCATATTTATGCCCATAGGTGAGCTTAATCCGCTGATTGATATTATACAGGCCAATGCTCTTATTCCTGCTCATATCCTTTTCTTCAATCGTTCTCTGCAGACAGGCAAGATTTTCTTCCGTCATTCCATTTCCATTATCAGATATGCCGATACAAAGCAGTTCCTCCTCCCCTTCCTGTTTTCCTACCGATATATGGATCACCCCTCCCCGTTCCTTTTCCTCCAGTCCGTGCAGTATGGCATTTTCCACCACGGGCTGAAGAAGCAGCGGCAGGATAAGAAGCTTTCCGGGATCCATATCCTCCTCTACTTCTATTACACTGTCAAATTTATCCGTGAAACGCAGCTTCTGAATATCCAGATACACCTTTATATGTTCCAGTTCCTTGCTCAGGGTGGTAAACGAGGTACCTGTATTCTCCAGGACATAACGCATGGATTTCCCCAAAAGCTTGATTGCCCTGGCAACTTCCCTGTCATTGGCTTTAAAAGCCTTCATCCGTATAGTCTCCAGTGTATTATAAAGAAAATGGGGATTAATCTGGCTTGCCAGCATTTTAAATTCCATGACCTGCTGTTCATTCAGAAGCTCCGCTTTGTTAATACGGGCCTCATACATATCCGCGTCCTTCTTTTTTATATTCCGGACCATGATTTCCAAATCGGAAAAGGCTTCCGATATCTCATCCTGCCCACGGATAAAGCTGCGGATGTCATAATCCTCATTACTGGCCTGGTGCATGGCTTTTCTTAGAATTAGAACACGGGAAGTAAAATACTCGGTAAAATAATGTATGATAATCCCGGGTATCAGTATTGCCACTGCCAGGATTAAAACACAGATTGTCAAGATTCTCTTAATGCTGATATAACCCTGGTCATTCATGGTACATATATAGAGCCGGGAATCGCACTGATACAGGTTCAGAGTGGAAACATCCACAAAATACGTTATGCCATTAATCTTTTTTGTACCTGTATACTGATAGTAATTTTCCGTATAATCAATAGGTATCTTCTGCTTTATGCCATATTCACTTCGGTCGGTGTTAAAAAAAACTTCTCCTTCGTTTACGGATACCATGGCTGCATATTCCTGGCTGTTTATCCTTGTCCTCAAATAATTATCACTGATCTTGATAACCAAAACCGCATTATAATTCGCATCCGTCAGCGGAAGCCTGCGTACCAGGCTCAGGTTCCAGTATTCATTCCCATACTTGTCTGTGGTTGTCATGGGAACCCAGAACACGCTGGACTGGGTAATCGCCTTTTGGTACCAGCCGGACTGCTGTATTCCCTCTCCTGCTTTATAGAACTGTTTATAATCCGTAAAGGTAGGATTGTCGGTATATATCTCTATACTTTCGATTTCCGCATAATTCTGACCGTAATTATCAACCACTGTCAGATTCCCTGCTTTTTGGATCAGACTTGTTCGCTGTTCATAATCTGTAGACAGCACTTCCTTTACCTTTTCATCAAAAATTAGATTTTCGGAGATATTGTAGACCTGGGTGGTTATTTCAAACAAAATATTTTTAACCCTAAGATTATCTGATTCCAGGAGATCCCTGTGGTAATTTGCAAGCAGCGTATAAGTATTCATCAGAAGAAAAATACCGATAATCATGATAGGAAGAAATAAAGCAGCAAAATATATGGTATATAACTGCTGTCTTATATTTGTCAGTTCTTTAAAATGAAACCTTATCTTTTTCATAACCGTTCCGTCCTGTATTTTTCATCCGTACCTATATAATTTTATATATAAAAAATCCGTACAAAAAGACGTTCTTCTTTCTGTACGGATCTACGTTCCCTGGGGGAATCGAACCCTCAACTGCCCCTTAGGAGGGGGCTGTTATATCCATTTAACTAAGGAAACACAACTAATATAATACAATATTTTTATGAAATTGTCTACCCGTTTTATAGAATAAATTATCGTATTTTAATAGTTGTTATAAAAATCACCGATAGCAGCGCATATAAACAGCTATCGGTGACCGATCCGGACTAGTCCTGATCGGGATAATTTACAGCCCCTTGCAGCCATACAACGCCCTTAAACCGTCTTCCGATTTTTGGTTCTCCATATAAATCCTTAACATTGATACAAACGTCAAAAGACAGTTCATTACAATTGAGCGTCATCAGGCAGATCTCTTCTTCTGTCAGTTTGTTTCTGGTTACATGACATTCAGAAATCTCACCTAATACAGAATACTGGTCACATTCCACCCCATAGGGCATAAAGTAGGTGTCAACCAGGCTGAATACATCTTCCTTCTGGATCCTTCGGGAAATTGTCGTATAAGTATCCATATCCTCCAGGGTAAGGCTTTCGATAGCGTCCTCATCTCCCCGCCTTGCCGCTTCAATAAGCTGGTTCCGGGTCATTGTGGTCTGCTGGATTTTCTTCTTCTGATTTTCACTTTTTATTATCGGCATCATAATAGATCCCTGACTTGCCAATGCAGACAAGGTCAGGCTGGTACCGCGTACAGGTAACTTATCTGTATTCCGGTACTTGATGTAAGGAATCATATTCTGCAGGTAAAAAATTAAAGTAACGCCAACCTTAATATCGTCACAGACACCGGCATAGGATTCCTTAGCCGCATGGCGCTCTACACTTACATCTTCCATGGAACTGACTCCGGTACCACGCAGATAAGGATAAAAATAATAAAATGTAAAATTATCATTTTCATCAAACTCCCCACAAACCGCGATACCCATATTTTCTGCGAAATCCTTGCAAAACTCTACCAAAACCGTATCTTCTTTTCCATCAAGGGTGGTATAATTTCTGCTCTCCGCATTCATTATCACATCCTTAATCAGTTCCTGGATTTTCTTGGTAGATGTATATTCACTGAATCCTACAGACTTTAAAAATTTATGCAAGAATCTCACCTCGCTTTTCATATCTGTGCGGTTCCATGTTATCTTATCTCAGTCATACCGCCCATATAAGGCTGAAGCACTTCGGGGATTTTCACGGAACCGTCTGCCTGAAGATTATTCTCCAGGAATGCGATCAGCATTCTGGGTGGAGCAACTACCGTATTATTTAGTGTATGCGCGAAGTATTTCCCATTTTCCCCATTTACACGGATTTTTAATCTTCTTGCCTGTGCATCCCCTAAATTGGAACAGCTCCCCACTTCGAAATACTTCTTCTGTCTGGGGGACCAAGCTTCCACATCATATGACTTAACCTTCAGATCGGCTAAGTCGCCGGAGCAGCATTCTATTGTCCTTACAGGAATATCCATGGAACGGAATAAATCTACTGTATTCTGCCAAAGCTTTTCAAACCACACAGGAGATTCTTCGGGTTTACATACTACAATCATTTCCTGTTTTTCAAACTGGTGAATTCTGTATACGCCTCTCTCTTCCAGGCCATGTGCACCTTTTTCCTTACGGAAACAAGGAGAATAGCTGGTGAGTGTTTTGGGAAGTTCCTCTTCCGGCACAATCGTATCTATAAATTTACCGATCATGGAATGCTCACTCGTACCAATAAGATATAAATCCTCCCCTTCAATTTTATACATCATGGCATCCATTTCCGCAAAGCTCATAACACCTGTTACTACATTACTCCGGATCATAAACGGAGGGACGCAGTAAGTAAACCCTCTGTTGATCATAAAATCCCTTGCATAGGAAATCACCGCGGAATGCAGTCTGGCAATATCCCCCATCAGATAATAGAAGCCGTTGCCTGCTACCTTTCTTGCACTGTCTAAATCAATACCATTAAACCGTTCCATAATCTCCGTATGGTATGGAACTTCAAAAGCAGGAATTACCGGCTCGCCATATTTTGTTATCTCCACATTTTCAGTATCATCTTTTCCAATAGGCACCGTCGGATCTATAATATTGGGAATCAGCATCATAATTTTAGTGATCTTTTCCTGAAGATCTGCTTCTTTCTCTTCTAACTCAGCCAGTCTCTTGGCCCCGGCGGCAACTTCCGCTTTTTTATCCTCTGCCTCTTCTTTTTTGCCGGCTTTCATTAAACCGCCGATTTCCTTGGAAATCTTATTCCTGCTTGCACGCAGATCATCCGCTTCCTGCTGTGTCTGCCTGCTTTCTTTATCTAATTCGATAACTTCGTCCACAAGTGCTATTTTAGAATCCTGAAATTTCTTTTTAATATTTTCCTTTACTGCTTCAGGATTCTCTCTTAAAAATTTAATGTCGATCATAATAAGGCTCCTCTCCTCATATAAAATTAATATCCAATTGCTTTATCCAATGCTTCTTTTTCTTCTGCTCCCAGGGTGATAGCACACTCTCCTTTTTTCACTTCTTTTGTATATGTATAGCACCCTTCACTGCTCTGAACAGAATTTAAAATAAAACCATCATCTTTCTCATTCAAAAGGGCGATACAAAAACTGAGCTGTCCTCCCATCTGGCTGAAGGCGTCATACTTTACAATGCCCATTTTTTGATAACAATACTCTAACCTCTTCTGAATATCCCTGATATCTTTACGATTCTTATCCGACTCCTTTTTTATGAAGTCATTATCTTTATATAAGCCCTCTATCTCTTCTTCCAGACTTTTTGCTTCTTTCCCCTTCATGAATTTGGCAAGCTTATTCTGCTGCTTGTTTAACCTGCTGAACTGTATTATAACCAGAACAAGAAGTATCAGAATCATAACCAACATGCCTATAAGCACGTACGCAATATCCAGTCCTCCTAATCCTATGCTCTCCAGTAAACCACTTGACATTGAATTCTCCTTTATCTTATGTTGAAATACATTAGTTCTTCATTATGTGTTCCATCAGCCTGTCCAGATCTTCGTGATTATAGAATTCTATCTGGATTTTACCGGCTCCATTTTCTTTGGAGGATATGGAAACCTTCGTCCCCAACGATTCTTTCAGTTTTTCTTCTATATTCTGATAGATAACCTCCATTGATTTATTTTCAGCTTTTTTCGGTTTTTCCGGCTTGTGAAGATTTTTTACCAGTTTTTCCACTTCACGTACGCTCATCTTCTCGTCAAAAACCTTTTGTGCAATCATATACTGTTCTTCCGGATCCTCTATAGAAAGGAGAGCCCTGGCATGTCCTGTACTGATCATTTCATTAACTACCATCTGCTGAACTTCATCACACAACTTCAGCAGACGCATGGAATTCGTAACAGCTGTTCTGCTCTTTGATACTCTTTCTGCAACTTCATCCTGTTTCAGGTTAAATTCATTCAGCAGTCTTTTGTATGCCTGCGCCTCTTCTATAGGATTTAAATCTTCCCTTTGTATATTTTCAATCAGGGATATTTCTACAATTTCCTGATTGGAAAGCTTCTTTATTATTACAGGAACCTCTTTTAATCCTGCCATCTTGGCAGCGCGCCATCTTCTTTCGCCGGCAATAATTTCATAATAACCTTCTCTGTCCTGAACCAGGATAGGCTGTAATAAACCAAACTGCTTAATAGACTCTGCCAACTCCATCAGGGCATCTTCATCAAAATTTTTCCTTGGCTGATCCCTGTTAGGTTCCACCATAGTTATTTTTACCATGGTTTCCGGATTTTTATTTTCCGATCCGCTTCCTTTATCTGTTTTTCCTTTTGATTCCCCAATTGCATTAGGAATTAAAGAATCCAGGCCTTTCCCCAATCCTCTAGCCGCCATTTATCAAATATCCTTTCTTTTAATCACTTCGTTTGCCAATGCCATGTAGCTTTCCGCACCTGCTGACTTGGGATCATACATTGTAATTGGAAGGCCATAGCTGGGTGCTTCCGCCAGCCTTATATTCCGGGGAATAACAGTTTTGTATATTTTCTGATTCAAATTTTTTTTAACATTATCCACTACCTGCATAGATAGATTTGTTCTGGAATCATACATGGTGAACAGGATTCCTTCTATCTGAAGCTGTGGGTTCAATCTTTCCCTAACCAGATTAACCGTATGGATCAATTGGCTCAATCCTTCCAGTGCATAGTATTCACATTGTATTGGAACTAAAACGGTATTCGCAGTTGTCATTGCATTTACAGTTAACATATTCAATGATGGCGGACAATCTATAACAATGAAATCATATTGCTCTTTTATCCAGTCCACTTCATTTTTTAATATGTACTCTTTTTTATCTACACCTATTAATTCAATCTCTGCTGCTGCCAGATTCACATTTGAAGGCAAAACCGTTACATTGGGCACTACCTCTTTTATAAGACAATCCTGAATACTGCACTCTCCCAGCATTAACTCATAAATGGTATTATCCAGTTCGTTCTTGTCAATGTTAAACCCACTCGTTGTATTTCCCTGGGGATCCGTATCAATAACCAGAACTCTTTTTCCTTTTGCAGCCAGCGCAGCTGAAAGATTAACTGCAGTGGTTGTTTTACCTACACCGCCCTTCTGATTTGCTATTGCGATAATTCTTCCCATTAAATATTTCCTTTCGTTTGCGGTTCTACAAACATGATAGAGTCATTCCTCACTGACACAATTTCCACCTTATAAAGTACTTAACGATTATATCACTTTTTTTGTTTATATTCTATAAGGAAATATTAGAATTTAAGTATTCTTTTTTCATTTTCATTGTATGACATGCTATTACATGTTTCACGTGAAACATATAATAGAAAAAATTTATTTTAAATATTATATTTTAATATGTTATTTTAATATTTATGTTTTATTATTTATTGTTAATATATATTATTTATTATTTACTCAAAAAAAATATTAGTAATTTTTTATTCTAAATTTAATAATTAATGTTTCACGTGAAACATTGTAATATAACTTTCTAATTTTTATAATAACTTTTTTATAATATTGAAATTAATTAAATCTATACATATATTAAATTAACTTAAACCATAAGGATATATATTATATATTTAATGTAAGACAGTTATTATAAATTAACATATTTCAATATTTTTAATACTTTATATATTTCATATCGTCTATTCAGCAGAAAAAATACGTCATTATTTACATAAACTTGCAAAAAGATAAAAAGGCATTAATAATAATATAAACATAAAATATAGCCATAAAATATAGCCATAAAATATTACCTCAAAAAGTTATACAGTTCATGTTTTAATTATACTAATAAATAATACAACAGTTCTTTAGTCTCTCTACATGATTACTATAACTATAGTAATCATGAAAACAAACTATAACAGTTGAGGCGGCCCCTTGTGTCCAGTGGCATACCCCTCTCCTCCTTTTTTCTAGGCGGCAGTGCTGTATGGATTCCTGTAAGGGGCGTCTAAAAACGCCAGTCCTAACGCTGCTCTGTGTCCTTTGCAGCATTAGTATTACTGCGTTTTCGGCTAGGCAAGAGCGAAAACGACTAAAGTCCTTCCCCTGCAAAGGACCTTGCAGCATTACCGCCCCAGGGAAAAGGAGGGGATGAGGATGCCACAGGACACAAGGGGCCGTCTGAACTGTTACCAAACTTATATTCTCATTAAATCTTTCATTCACTAAATCTGAACACATGATTTTCTTGTAAGAAGAAGGTGAATGGTTTATAATATTTAGATACAGGAGGTATTACTTATGAATAAAAAACTGGGGACTGCAATCCTTTTAACAGGTATGACTACACTTACTATTCATATGATAAATAGAATTCAATTTTCTTTTAGTTCGGTTAAAAATATACTTAGCTGTCCAAACAATAAATATTATGAATGGCGGTTTGGTAAAATAAGATATATTAAAAAAGGCAGCGGCACACCGGTTTTACTGCTGCATGATCTTACTCCCGGTAGTTCAAGTTATGAGTTTTCTTCCTTAATAGATTCCCTGGCAGAAAAACATGAGGTTTATGCTATAGACTTTTTAGGCTATGGTTTATCAGATAAACCAAACATAACATATACAAATTATTTATATGTCCAATCCGTCATTGACTTTATTAAGACTATAATTGGAAGAAAGACAAGTATTATTGCTACTGGAGATGCTGCTCCTGTTGGAATTATGGCTTGCCATAACGATGGGGAGGTTATTGATAAGGTATTACTTATCAATCCCCAGAGTATCAATAAGTTAAATCAAATACCTAACAAACAGACAAAACTGCTTAAGTTTTTAATAGATACCCCTATTTTAGGAACTTTACTTTATAATCTGCAAACCACAAAAGAATCGTATAAAAAAGTTTTTATTGAAGAATATTTTAACGAACCTTTTCATATCAAAGACGACGTTTTATTAAGTTACGTGGAAGCATCTCATCTTCCTGATCATAATGCCAAGTTTTCTTTTGCCAGCTTTACAGGAAGATACATGAATGCTAATATTATACATGCCTTAAAAGAAATAGATCATAGTATTTATATTCTATATGGAGATTGTAAAAAGGATATTGAAACAATAGTAGATAATTATATATATTTTAATCAATCCATTGAAGCATTTCCTATTATAAATACAAAGCATCTTTGTCATTTGGAAGCACCCGCTAAAGTTATGGAACAAATTAACATAATTTTATAAAAACCAAATATATAACCGGCTGTAAGCAATATGATTCAGCTTTGAATACCATAAAAACAATGGATTAAAGTTAATTTGTATTTGCTTTACATTGAAACTCGGTCGTTACCATTTATATATTATTATCACACGCACCTTTTTCGGCAACATTATCGACATATATATATGCAAACAATATAAACCATTATTCTTGACAAAAAATTAAAATAAAAGAGATCCCTCGATAATGAAAGGGATCTCTTTTAGCAATTATTTAAATGTTTCACGTGAAACATTTTAGAATTATTTTATCCTATACAATAGGTTCTTTTGCCGGCAATCCGGCTTTACGAGGGTACTTCTTTGGTGTACACGTTTTCTTATTAATTACAAATAATATTCTGTGTATATCACTATCGGGAAGATAAAAGTCAGTTTTCATCTCTACTTCCCCTCCAAGTAAATGAATAGCTTTTTCCGCCGCAACCGCTTCTTCTTCCGCCTTTTCTGTCTTATAAGAAATAAACTGTCCCCCCACCTTTACAAACGGTAAACAATACTCCGACAATGTAGAAAGATTCGCAACAGCTCTGGATACACAGATATCATATTTTTCCCGAAATAGAGACGGTTTGGCAAAATCCTCCGCTCTTCCATGGACAGCTTCGATACCATCAAGGGCAAGCTTACTTATGGCTTCATTTAAAAAAGTAATCCTTTTATTTAAGGAATCCAACAAAGTTATACGCAATCCCGGAAAAGCTATTTTTAACGGAATGCCAGGAAAACCAGCTCCCGTACCTACATCAAGAATAGATAAAGAATCCTGCACAAGCTGAGGCACCGCTCTTATAAGAGACAGGCTGTCTACAAAATGCTTCTTTAATACATCGTCGAAATCCGTAATAGCAGTCAAATTCATGACCTCATTCCATTGAATCAACAGCTCATAGTATAAAAGGAACTGTTCTTCCTGCCCCTCATTTAAAGATACAGGGAGCTGCGCGAGATCGCTTCTGAACTGTGTTAAATTATAATCTTTCATCCTATCTCCTGTTTTGCCTGATGCTCTAAAAATATAAGAAGAACAGAAATATCGGCCGGCGACACCCCGGAAATACGGGAAGCCTGTCCCATATTAACCGGTCTGTATGCTATGAGCTTTTGCCTGGCCTCCAAACGAAGACTGGGTATTTGCTCATAATCTATCCAAGAGGGTATTTTCTTCTTTTCCATTTTTTTAAACTGCTCTACCTGCCGCATCTGCCGGGCAATATAACCTTCATATTTTAATTCAATTTCTACCTGTGCTAAAATATCTGATGCTAATTCTGGCCTGTTGGGATCAATATCTTTTATGATACTATAATTTAACTCCGGCCTGCATAACAGTTCAGAAAGGCTCGCAGCTGTTTTCAAAGGGGAACTTCCATGTTCTGACAGAAACTTCTGGATATCCGCAGAGGCACCTACCACCGTCTTTTTCAAACGTTCCATTTCATCTCTGATCCGGTCCTGCTTCCACAGAGTAGACTGATACTCCGCTTCGCTCACCAGCCCTGCCTGATATCCAATTTCCCGTAAACGGATATCAGCATTATCCTGACGAAGAAGCAGCCTGTATTCCGCCCGTGACGTCATCATCCTGTAGGGTTCATAATTATCCTTTGTTACCAAATCATCTATCAAAACACCTATATAAGCCTGTGAACGATCCAATACAATCTGTTCCTTACCCTGAATGGACAGACCGGCATTTATGCCCGCAATCAGTCCCTGAGCAGCCGCTTCTTCATATCCGCTGCTTCCGTTAAACTGTCCTCCGCTGAACAGTCCTCTAATCTTCTTAAACTCCAAAGTAGGATCCAACTGTCTGGAATCAATGCAATCATATTCAATAGCATACGCATTTCTGACAATCTTACAGTGTTCCAATCCGGGAACACTCCTGTACATTGCAAGCTGTACATCCTCCGGAAGAGAGGAGGACATCCCTCCTACATACATTTCATTGGTATGAATTCCTTCCGGCTCCAAAAAAACCTGATGTCTTTTTTTATCAGCGAACTTGACTACCTTATCTTCAATAGACGGGCAGTATCTGGGGCCTGTGCCCTCAATGATCCCCGCATAAATTGGGGAACGATCCAAATTAGCGCGTATAATATCATGTGTCTCTTCGTTGGTATAGGTCAGCCAGCAGGACACCTGTTCTTTTTGAATACTCTCAGGATCTGTCGAAAAGGAAAAGGGAACCACCCTTTCATCCCCCAGCTGTTCCTCCATTCTGGAAAAATCAATGGTCCGTCTATCCATACGTGCCGGTGTTCCCGTTTTAAAGCGACGCATTTCGATTCCTAAAGCCTTTAAAGAATCGGTCAAATGATTGGCCGGCTGCAGACCGTTAGGCCCGGTATAGGTGATAGATTCCCCGCACAGGCACCTGGCATTCAGGTAAGTACCCGTACATAAGACCACTGCCTTACATTCATATACAGCACCGGTAAATAACTTTACACCAATTATTTTCTTGGGATACTCACCCTTTTGGGTATTCTCCGCAGGGAGATTCTCCGCCAGAAGTTCACACACCTCAGCCTGCTTTATCGTCAAATGATCCTGATTTTCAAGAACCATCCTCATCTGCCAGGTATACTCCGCTTTATCTGCCTGTGCACGCAGGGAATGTACCGCAGGTCCCTTTGACACGTTCAGCATCTTTGACTGAATAAAAGTTTTATCGATATTTCTGCCCATTTCACCGCCCAGAGCGTCTACTTCTCTAACCAAATGTCCTTTGGAGGAACCGCCTATATTGGGATT
The DNA here is from genome assembly GCA_900548905.1 of uncultured Lachnospiraceae bacterium. Lineage (GTDB taxonomy): Bacteria > Bacillota > Clostridia > Lachnospirales > Lachnospiraceae > Eisenbergiella. The sequence continues at coordinate 49,629 of URMK01000013.1, forward strand.
ACACGGCATCAATGCAATGCTGTCTACACTGACGGTAAATATTATGGTTTCCAATCCCATCCTGGCACAGGCCAGGGCCGCCTCACATCCGGCATGCCCGGCTCCCACCACACAAACATCATAGCTTTCTCTGATCTGCGGCATAATAAACAAGCTCCTTTATTTCTTCTTATTCTTATTTTTCTTCTTCTTTTTTTCCTTGCTTACCTCAGGTACGGAAACTGCGGCAGGAACTATTTCCTTTTCCACATATATCCTCTGGCTGGTTTCCGGAACAATAATAGCAGTCTGCATTTCTTCCTCTGAAAGAACGGCATCTTCCGGTTCCCCTTGCGCAGGCATAGTCCGGTTTACCGGGTTCGCTGCAGCATCCTTCCTGTTTTCCTGCACCTTTCCCCAGGCTTGATCCCAAAGGAGCCTTACCGGCTCCCATACCAGCTCCAGCGCCCGCAGCAAAGCAATAATCAGGATTACCCAGCAAATAAAATGATACAGCTGGATTTCACCATTACTGTAATCCTTAGTAGCCCCATAATACAGGCCAAGTCCCACAATACCTACTGCCATCAGAAAAAATAACCCCATATTTGATTCTTTCTTCATATCCGTTGCTCCTGTCCCCAAATTTTGCACTTCTGTCAATTGTGGTTTTATCTCCGGCAAAATTGCATACTCATGGACTTATCATACCACAAAAAAAAATAATAGAAAACACGTAAAGTTAATGATAATATAAAATAGTATAAAACCAGTGACTGGCCATGGAGTGAACAACAACTAAAACCGGCAATAGTTTGGACGGCTCTTTGTGCCCTGCGGCATCCCCTCATCCCCCTCAATGCTTTTCCCTGGGGCGGCGGTTCTGCAAGGTTCCTTACAGGGGAACGACTTTAGTCGTTTTCTCTCTCGCTCGCCCAAACCATACATCATTTCAAACAGGAGATACTATGAAAGGACTCTATTATAATGGCACACAAGCCATATACCGGGAGGATCTTCCCATACCCGTTCCCGGAGAAAAAGAAAGTCTTATAAAAATACGCTGCAGCGCCGTATGTAATACGGACAAAGAAGTCCGGAAAGGATACCGTCCGTCTTTCCGTGGAATTATGGGACATGAATTCGTGGGGGAAGTGGTCTCTTCCCCGGATTCTGATCTAATCGGAAGGCGGGTTGTGGGAGAACTGAATGCTGCCTGCGGAACCTGCATTTACTGCAGAACAGGGAGGCCCACCCATTGTTCAAACCGGAAGGTATTGGGCATGGACTCCAAAGATGGTTGTTTTGCTGAGTATATGACCATTGACACTTCCCTGCTCCATATTGTCCCGGATGCACTGCCTGACACACAGGCCATCTTTACAGAACCCCTTGCGGCAGCGCTGGAAATCCTTACCCAGGTACACATTTCCCCGGACAAAAATGCTGCCGTCCTGGGAGACGGCAGGCTGGCTCTTCTTACCGCCCAGGTATTGGCTCTTACCGGTGTGGATTTGACCGTAATAGGAAGGCATCCGGAAAAACTGGAGTTTTTCCGTCCCTTTGCCAAAACCACAACTTGCGGCGTTAAAGAAGGCTATGAATATGTTGCGGAATGTACCGGATCGGAAAGCGGCCTTCCGCAGGCTATGGAGTTGGTACGTAAAAAGGGAACCATAATGCTGAAAAGCACTTATTCCGGAACAGTCAGCCTGGATATGAGTATGGTTGCCGTAAACGAACTTACCATCGTAGGAAGCCGGTGCGGCCCGTTTGAGCCGGCCCTGCGTCTGCTGAAGGATAACAAAATCCATCTTCCGGATATAGAATTGTACGATTTAAGGGATTACGAAAAAGCCTTTGCCTCAACAGCCTTCAAGGCAGGCTTTTCTTTCCCTTTCTGAAAGTATTTCCATAGGAACACGTTATCTTTCGTGTTCCTTTTTCCAAGCAAGAATACGATCAAGCTTATCCTTTACCTGTGCTTCTTTTCCTTCACCGGAAGGTACATAATATCTTTTATGTAGAAGGGATTCAGGAAGGCACCGCATAGCCGTTACCTTTTCCTCCGTATTATGGGCATACACATAGCCTTCCCCATAATGCAGTTCTTCCATCAGACTGGTGGGGGCATTCCTTATCTGCAGAGGAACCGGCTCCGCCAGCATGGAAACTGCATCTTCTTTACAATCCTCATATGCTTTATAGAGGGCATTTGATTTAGGCGCCATGGATAGGTATACCACCGCATGGGCCAGATTGACATTGCACTCCGGCATACCGTTAAAATGACAAGCCTGATAAGCGGCAACCGCCACAAGAAGTGCATTGCTGTCCGCCAGACCCACATCCTCGCTGGCAAAGCGAACCAGCCTTCTGGCTACATACAGAGGATCCTCCCCGGCCTCCAACATTCTGGACAGCCAATATACCGCAGCATCCGGATCCGTATTCCGCATAGATTTATGCAAGGCAGAGATCAGATTATAATGTTCTTCCCCTTTTTTATCATAGAGAAGGGATTTTTTGCTGGTACACTGCTCCAGTATCTCTCTGGTTATGACAGTTGTCCCATCCGGCTGCAAATTTCCATTAAGGATTACCATTTCCAGCGTATTCAGAGCTGTCCGTCCGTCTCCATTGGCAAAACGGGCTATCATTTCTATCATATCCTCTTCTATTTCTATTTTCTGGTTTCCGAACCCGTTATCCGCCTTCAGGGCATGATTTACCAGCTGCACCACTTCCTCTACGGAAAGTGCCTGCAGTACAAAAACCTTACACCGGGAAAGGAGAGCAGCATTGATCTCAAAAGACGGATTTTCCGTAGTTGCCCCAATCAGGATAATACTTCCCTTTTCCACAAAAGGAAGAAAGGCGTCCTGCTGCGCCTTATTAAAACGATGGATTTCATCCACGAAAACAATCGTTTTCCTTCCCATATGCCTGGCGTTTTCTGCCTGGTTCATCACTTCCTTGATTTCGCGTATCCCGCTGGTAACCGCACTGAAATCGATAAATTCAGCCCTTGTACTTCTGGCTATAATTCTGGCGAGGGTAGTCTTTCCCACTCCGGGAGGCCCCCAGAAGATCATGGAAGAAACCATATCCTGATCAATCAGGCGCCGAAGAACTTTTCCTTCCCCAATCAGATGTTTTTGTCCCACAAACTCATCCAGCACACAAGGCCGCAGTCTGCTGGCCAGGGGATCATACATCACTCTGTTATCATCAAATAATGACATTTGTTCCATTTTATTTCCCCATACAGAACTTACTGAAAATCTCGTTTACCAGATCCTCTCCCACCTCTTCTCCAAGGATAAGACCAAGGGAAGCATAAGCACTCATCAAATCTATAGAATAAAAATCCTCAGGCATCTCATCCTCCAGGCTCTTCCTTACCATCAAAAGGCTTTCCCTGGCTTCCTCCAAAGCCTGCTTATGCCGCATGTTTGTAATGACCACCTCTTCGTTCATGGTGAGCATGCCAGTATAAAACAATTGCTTAATTGTATTTTCAAATTCTTCCATACCGGTGTTATCTTTAGCAGACGTACGGATCACGGAAATATCCGTATTGCCAAGTCTCTTTCGCAACTCTTCTTCTTCAACCACCGAAATCAAATCTGTTTTATTAAGAAGTACAATACATTTTTTATTCCGGATCAAAGCGAGTATTTCTTCATCACTTTCATCCAGATCCACGGACGAATCCACCACATAAAGAATCAGATCCGCATCGGAGGCTATTTTCCGTGCACGCTCCACTCCTATCTTTTCCACCACATCTTCCGTAGAACGGATACCGGCTGTGTCGATTATATTTAATCCGATACCATGCAGTTTTATTGATTCTTCCAAAACATCCCTGGTAGTACCGGCAACATCCGTCACGATTGCTTTTTCTTCCCCCACTAACCGATTCATAAGAGAGGATTTCCCGGCATTAGGCTTTCCGACAATAACCGTATTGATTCCTTCCTTCAGGACCTTTCCGTTATCCGCAGAATCAATCAGCTTCGTACAGCGGACCAGCAGATCCTCCACCTTTTTCCACAGCTTCTGCGGATAGCCTTCTGTACTGATATGCTCCGGATCATCAAGAGCCGATTCAATAAAAGCAATTTCATACAGGATTTCTTCCCTCATACCGCGGATACAATCAGATACGGAACCTTTCAGCTGCTGCATGGAAGATTTCAAAGCAAACTCATTACGGGAATGAATGATATCCATAACCGCCTCCGCTTTTGCCAAATCAATCCTTCCATTCAAAAATGCCCGCTTCGTAAACTCACCGGGTTCAGCCAGTCTTGCGCCCTGCCTTACCACAATCCCCAGAATTTTCTGTACGATTAAGACACCGCCATGACAATTGATCTCAACGGTGTCTTCTCTTGTATAACTATTTGGCGCTTTCATAACAGCAACCATTACTTCATCCAGGATTTCCTCTCCATCCATAACAAACCCATAATGAATGGTATGGCTGCCATAATCCTTAAGACTATGGCAGCCATTCTTTGATCTATAAACCCTGTTTCCAATTTCGATTGCATCCTCTCCGCTGATACGGACAATTCCTATTCCTGAATCAGACAGCGCCGTTGCAATTGCAGCAATTGTTTCAGTCTGTTTCATAAATCTCTTAACCTCAAACCCTCACAAATAGGGTATGTCTGTTATCTTTTCAGGGTGACGACAACATGTCGGAAGGGTTCCTCCCCTTCGCTGTGGGTTGTAACATATTTATCATTCTGCAGAGCGGAATGAATAATTCTTCTTTCATAAGGATTCATAGGCTCCAGGGAAACGCTCCGTTTGGTCCTCTTTACCTTATATGCTATGTTCTTTGCCAGATTTTCCAACGTTTCTTTTCTTCTCTTACGGTAATTCTCGGTATCCACCTTCACGCGGATATACTCTTCGGATTCTTTGTTCACCACAAGAGATACAAGGTATTGAAGGGAATCCAGGGTCTGCCCTCTTTTACCGATCAGAACGCCCATATCATCACCGCGTAAATCAACATCCAGGAATCCTTCTGTCTCATCGTACTTCACATCAATAACAACGGTCATTTTCATTGCGGCAAACACATCATCCAGAAATTCTCTGGCAGTATCTTCAATGCTTCCCTTTATCTTTGCCTTAATTTTAGCAGGCTTCGCATTAAATCCCAGGAAACCGGTAGAACCTTCTTCTATTACCTCATACTCCAGCTTATCACTGGTTACAAGAAATTTCTGGCAAGCTGCGGTAATGGCGTCATCCACTGTCTTAGCAGTAAATTCAACGAATTCCATAATTTCCTCCATTCTGCCGCCGGGTGCGGCAATCAATTAAAGCGTACGTTCTGCTTATTTTTTATCGGAACTGCCTTTTTCGGTTTTATTATTATTTTCATTATAAATCTTAACCATATTTGCTTTTGCAGCGATACTGCCCGGCTTCGGAGCTTTCTTATTATACATTTCCGTTGCCTGTTTTACGGCCTGATCCTTTTCCTCCTGGGACATGGACGGCTTGGCAGAAGAAGCTTTGGCGGAAATACCGGAAGATTTCGGTGTGGTACTCTGTACATTCCGCGTATTCATACTGGCATACTGGTTAATTGTCTTAGGATCAATACCCGCCTTTTCCATACGCTTAATACGCTTATCTGTTTTCTTCTTAGCCTTGTCCTTGTTTTTCTCAATAAGCTGGTCAAAATCCGTCTTATCAATATGTTTGTTAACCAGAACCTGCTGGATACTTCTTACTACCGCACTGGCAACCCAGTATAAACCAACACCGGCCGGAAGAGAGAAACAGAACACCGCTGACATAATAGGCATGATATTATTCATCATCTTCATGGAAGACATCATACTGTTCTGCTCACCGTTTGATTCAGGCTGAGGCATAAGCTTTACGTTCAGCCATTGGGTAACCGCCGCCAATACGGGAATGGCAAGGGCTGCAATGATGAGAAGCACATTCTTGGCTTCCATGGCACCAGATAAATAGTAGGAAGGGGAATCCCCTATGTTCATTCCAAACAGGTTATTATACGATGCCAGCTTCTCGGATGTTTCCATGATATCATGGGCTAAATTGGGAAACTTATCCGCAAGGCTGTTCCATTCCGGTGTGGACGCCTTATTCAGGACATCTATAAAGGTATTCTTTACATAGGAAGGATCTCCTGCAAGAAACAGTTCATTGGAAAACTGTTTCATATACATAGCCGCATTCTTGAATCCCTGAATAAACTCCGCACTGCCGGGCTGTGCAATCAGATTATCAACCATGGGTGAAAATACGTCTTTTACTTGTCCGATATAAGCAGGTATCGCATAAATTACCTTATACAGGGCATAGATTATCGGAAGCTGAATCAGCATCTGCACACAGCTGCCCATAGGCGACACGCCATATTTGGCATAAACAGCCTGCGTCTCATTCTGCATAGCCATCATGGAATCATTATCTTTTTTACCATTATACTTTTTCTGGATAGCCTGAAGCTCCGGATTCATCTTATTGCTCAGTTTGGAAAACTTCTGCTGCTTTATTGTCAGAGGAAGCATGAGCATATAAATAACAATGGTAAAAACAATAATAGCAAGAGCGATGTAGGGAAGGCCTATCAGGTTAAGAAGATAGAATATTCCCTCCATAATATAACCGAGCAATGTAGCAACCCACCCGATAACAGGAGTCGCACTTTTGGTCAAAATAATTCCTGGCAAAACTTATTTCCTCCTTAAAACGGCACCTGTTCAGGGTACCGGATCGTAGCCTCCCTTGGAAAAGGGATTACATCTTACTATTCTCCAAAAAGCAAGCAAACCGCCCTTAATAACCCCGTACTTCTCCACAGCCTGTAACCCGTACTCGCTGCAGGTGGGAAAATAAGGGCACTTTGTACTTTTCATTGGTGATATATACTTCCTATATCCTTTAATTAACGCAATTACTATCTTTTTCATATCCGAATCAGCTTATAATTTTATGAAGCTTACCCAAATGCAATAGCGCACTCTCGATTTCCCTGTAGGAAGCCGAAGCTGCATTCGCTCTGGCCACGACTACTATATCTAAACCACTATTAAATATATTTTCCTGAAGCCTGTAGCTTTCGCGCACCAGCCTTGTGACATGATGGCGCACAACACTGTTACCAACTTTTTTACTCACCGAAATTCCAAGCCTGTTTGTCTCCAACTTATTTTCCAACACATACATTACCAACAAACGATTGGCATACGATTTGCCATTCCGGTAAACAGACTGAAAATCCTGGTTTTTCTTCAAACTTTCCGAAAAATTCATTACATGTCCAATCTTTCCTGGAAAGAGAAAAAAAGGCCACAAAACTGCGGCCTATGCGGATAATCTCTTTCTTCCTTTTGCTCTTCTTGCTGCCAGTACCTTTCTTCCTCCCGGAGTACTCATTCTGGCTCTGAAGCCGTGAACTTTATTTCTCTGCCTGTTCTTAGGCTGAAATGTCATTTTCATTTACGATGCACCTCCTTCACTCGGGTTTCTGATGTTGTGTCAGAAAATATCATTACCGATTATATAGGAAGAAATCCTGCAAGTCAAGCAAAACCGCGCATTTTACGAAATAAAAAAACGCTGAAAAAAGCCCGCAAAAATCGTGTTTTTCACTAATACAACATGTAGTTACTCAAATTTCATTTTTCCCACAACATCTAGCACCCCAAATTTCATCCACATGCTGCTAACGGATCTTTCCACTTAACATAACATTATCCACAAATTGTGTATAACTTGTGGATAAACTCAGCTTAATTTTCGTTTTCAAATTAAAAATAAATATCAAAGCCCCATATTTTCTGTATGTTTATATGTTGATTACACTTTTCCACTTATCCACATTTACACATAGGAAACCTGAAATATGTTAACTACTCCCCCCTGTCATTCACACTATGTGGAAAAAATTTATCCCCAGAATTAACATTTGATATTTGCTTTTTTTTAGAGTAAGATAAGATAGATGTATTTTCAGTAAGTTTACGGAGGTTTAGCAATGCAGGCAATCGAAGCCAGATGGGATGAGATTAAGGAAACAATCCGAAAGGAATATGATCTCTCCGATGTTTCCTATCACACGTGGATAGAACCACTGAAGTTTTTTGATGTTCAGGATGATGTGGTTATCATCCTCATCACATCCAACCAATCACATGCCCTTAATTATATTTCTTCCAAATATAAAGACTTCTTCCGTGTAACCATCACAGAAATGATGGATCATTACTATGAAGTCTCCTTTATATTGGAAAAGGATGCTAAGAAGGACAAGTCTTCTTCTGAAGATCTGAAATCCCCCTACAGCACTACCTTTAATATTAATTATGAAAATGCTAACCTGAATCCGAAGTACAAATTTGATACCTTCGTAGTCGGAAGCAACAACAAATTCGCCCATTCCGCCTGCCTTGCGGTTGCGGAATCACCGGGTGACGCTTACAATCCCCTCTATATATATGGTGGTGCCGGACTGGGTAAAACCCACCTTATGCATTCCATCGGCCATTTTGTTCTGGAACAGAATCCGGATATGAAGGTGATTTATGTTACTTCCGAATCCTTTACTAATGAAGTAATTGAATCTATCCGAAGCGGTAATGCCGCCGCCATGACCAAGCTGCGGGACAAGTACCGTACCGTTGATGTACTCATGATCGATGATATCCAGTTTATAATAGGAAAAGAAAGTACCCAGGAAGAATTTTTCCATACCTTTAATGTCCTTCATGCTGCGGGGAAACAGATCGTACTGTCCTCCGATAAACCTCCGAAAGAGATGGAAACCCTGGATGAAAGGTTCCGTTCCCGTTTCGAATGGGGCCTGATTGCAGATATCCAGCCGCCTGATTATGAAACCAGAATGGCTATCCTTCGTAAAAATGCGGAGAACTATGATAAAAAGATAGACGATTCCATTTTCCAGTACATTGCCACAAACATTAAATCCAATATCAGGGAACTGGAAGGGGCTTTTAACCGCATCATCGCAAAATCCAAGATAGAAAACCAGCCTGAAATCACCATGGAGCTTGCAGAGGATGCCCTCAAGGACATTATTAATCCGGACAAGCCTGATAAAATAACCCCGGAACTCATTATCCGCGTGGTTGCGGAGCATTACGGCGTGAATCCGGAAGACATTACCTCTAAAAAGAGAAATTCCGAATATGTCCTCCCCCGCCAGGTGGTTATGTACCTGTGCAGAGATCTCACGGAAACCTCCCTCGCTAATATAGGGAAGCTTCTCGGTAAAAAAGATCATACCACGGTAATCCATGGGGCCAACAAGATCACCGATGAACTTACTTCTAATGAAGAACTTAAGAATAATATTGAAATTATCAAAAAGAAAATATGTGTATAACCTTGTTAAAGAAAAGTTGACAAGCTGTGGGTACGTTGGGGACAGGCTGTGAATCCCTTACCTATCCGGATCAAAACAAAAAAGCAGGGTTCAGGGCCATTGTGAATAGCTTAAGATTTAACCTCAGCTTATCCGGCACTTTTAAACAAGTTATTATTTTCAAATTCCCTTGTAAAATGTATAATGAAAAGGGTTATCCACATATCTACATCCTCTACTATTTAATATTACTAAATTATTTAATTAATAAAAAGATCGCGCACGGCGCGGCAGGCGATACGTTGTTGTGAATTCGCAGAAGGGAGTTTATACACATATGAAATTAGTTTGTTCCAAAAGCAATCTGTTAACAGGGCTTCAGGTAGTATCCAAAGCGGTGCCTAATAAAACAACCATGTCCATCCTGGAATGTATCCTTATTGATTCCACCGGAGGAGAGATCAAACTTACGGCTAACGATATGGAACTGGGAATTGAAACCATTATAGAAGGGGAAATCGTAGAGAAGGGGATCATTGCCCTGGATGCTAAGATCTTTTTAGAGATCGTCAGAAAGCTGCCTGATAACGATATTTCCATCACAACGGACAGCAACTTCAAGACTGCGATCACCTGTGAGAAGGCCAAATTTAATATTATCGGCAAGTCAGGTGAGGATTTTTCTTATCTTCCCATGATTGAACGAAACGAATCCATTGTCCTTTCCCAATATACCCTGAAGGAAGTGATCCGCCAGACGATCTTTTCCATCTCGGATAATGACAACAATAAACTCATGAGCGGTGAGCTTTTCGAGATCAACGGGGAAGAAATGAGAGTGATCTCCCTTGACGGACACCGTATTTCCATCCGTAAGATCCTTTTGAAAAACACTTATCCTGCCAAAAAGGTAGTGGTACCCGGAAAAACGCTGAACGAAATCAGCAAGATCCTGGGCGGGGATGCAGACAAGGATGTTACGATCTTTTTTACCGACAAACACATTGTGTTCGAATTTGAAAATACAACTGTGGTATCAAGGTTGATCGAAGGGGAATACTTTAAAATAGATCAGATGCTTTCCAGCGATTATGAAACCAAGGTAACCATCCACAAAAAAGAGCTTCTTGACTGTATCGACAGGGCTACCCTGCTCATCAAGGAAGGGGATAAGAAACCCATTATCATCAATATTACGGACAATTCCATGGAGCTTAAGATCAATTCCACGGTAGGAAGCATGGATGAAGAAATCGATATTGAAAAAATGGGAAAAGATCTCATGATAGGCTTTAACCCCAAATTCCTGATTGATGCCCTGCGTGTTATCGATGATGAAACCATAACCATTTATCTGGTTAATCCCAAGGCTCCCTGCTTCATCCGGGATGAAGAAAATAATTATATTTATCTGATCCTGCCGGTTAACTTTACGACAGTATCATAAGCGGAAGGAAGAACATGGAAACCTTTAAAATAAAAGACGAATATATCAAGCTTGGGCAGGCCCTGAAGGCTGCCGGACTGACAGAGTCCGGTGTGGATGCCAAATATGCGGTACAGGACGGGTTTGTAAAAGTGAACGGGCAGGTAGAAACCCAGAGAGGGAAAAAGCTGGTTCCCGGAGATCTGGTAGAATATAACGGGAAAACTCTTAAAATCGAGTAAAGGCAATATTGGGTAATTTTCATGGTAATAAAATCGCTGGAGCTTTCAAATTTCCGGAATTATGCGTTTCTGGATATGGATTTTGACAAAGGCACCAATATTCTTTACGGCGATAACGCACAGGGAAAGACAAATATCCTTGAAGCGATTTATTTGTGCGCAACAACGAAGTCCCACAGAGGCACAAAGGATCGTGATATCGTTAATTTTGAAGAAGAGGAAGCCCATATCCGGACCTTTCTGGAAAAGGACGGGGATGAGATCAAAATTGATATGCACCTGAGGAAAAATAAAACCAAAGGCATAGCAATCGACGGAAATAAAATTAAACGGGCCTCAGAGCTTATGGGGCTTATGAATGTTGTCTTTTTTTCTCCCGAGGATCTGAGTATTATCAAAAACGGGCCTTCCGAAAGACGCCGGTTCGTGGATATGGAATTATGTCAGCTCGATCCCATGTATCTGCACCATCTGAATAACTATAATAAAATTATTAACCAGCGGAATAAACTGCTGAAGGATATGTATATGAACCCATCCCTGAAAGGCACGCTGGATGTATGGGATATACAGTTGGTGGAATTTGGAAAGAAGATCATCGAAAGGCGTATGGCTTTTGTGGATCAGCTGAATGAAATGATAGGCGGGATCCATGACAGCCTTTCCGGAGGGAAGGAAAAGCTTGTGATCTCCTATGAACCGGATACGGCATCGGAGGCATTCGAAAGGAAGCTGCAGGGAAGCCAGGAAAGGGATATCCGTCTGAAGCAGACCACAGCAGGGCCGCACAGGGATGATTTTGCCTTTATAGCCAACGAGATCGATATCCGGAAGTTCGGGTCCCAGGGACAGCAGAGGACTGCGGCTCTTTCCCTGAAGCTGTCGGAAATTGAACTGGTAAAAAAAATGACAAAAGATACGCCGGTACTTCTTCTGGATGATGTGTTATCCGAACTGGACAGCAGCAGGCAGAATTATCTGCTGAACAGCATAGGGAACATCCAGACGATAATTACCTGTACGGGACTGGATGAATTCATCAATAACCGGTTTGAAATCAACCGGATGTTCAAGATCACCAACGGATCAATCGATATTCTGTCTATTGTGGATAAATAAAATTCATGTTATAATAAAACAGAATAGGCAAACAGGTAGAAAAACTTATAGGCCTGAGGGTTCTATAAGCTTTTCTATCTATTTGTGTCCTTTTTGTTGAATTTTGGCCTTTTAAGCAGTGAAATGGAGGAATATATGGGTACTGAAAACACAGAAAGCCACAGTGAATATGGAGCGGATCAGATTCAGATCCTGGAAGGTTTGGAAGCAGTCCGCAAAAGACCTGGTATGTATATTGGTTCCACATCAGCCAGAGGTCTTCACCATCTGGTTTACGAGATTGTAGACAATGCGGTGGATGAGGCTCTTGCGGGGCATTGTGATACCATTGATGTTACCATCAATCAGGATAATTCCATTACGGTTATTGATAACGGACGTGGTATTCCTGTGGGGATCAACCATAAAGCCGGCATCCCTGCGGTGGAAGTGGTATTTACCATTCTGCATGCCGGAGGTAAATTCGGCGGCGGGGGATATAAGGTATCCGGCGGACTCCATGGTGTGGGCGCATCTGTAGTAAATGCTCTTTCCGACTGGCTTGAGGTGGAAATATGCCAGGAGGGCAAGGTATACAGACAGCGTTACGAACGGGGAAAGACAATTGATACGCTGAAGGTGGCCGGGGAATGTGATCCGGAAAAAACGGGTACCAAGGTAACCTTTAAACCGGATCCTACGATTTTCCAGGAAACCACGGTTTATGATTTTGATGTACTGAAGCAGCGTCTGCGTGAGATGGCATTTCTTACCAGAGGCCTTCGAATTATACTCAGAGATGTGAGGGAAGAAAATCCCCAGGAAAAATCGTTCCACTACGAAGGCGGGATCAAAGAATTCGTCACTTATCTGAATAAGAGCAAATCCGCCCTTTACGACAATGTCATGTATTTTGAGGGAAGCAAGAACAACGTGTACGTGGAAGTGGCAATGCAGCACAACGATTCCTATACGGAAAGCGTTTACAGCTTTGTCAATAATATAAATACGCCGGAGGGCGGAACCCATCTGGTGGGCTTCCGGAATGCCATTACCAAAACCTTTAATGATTATGCCAGAAACAATAAGCTGCTTAAGGACAGTGAGACCAACCTTACCGGCGAAGACATCCGGGAAGGAATGACCGCTATTGTCAGTGTAAAGATTGAGGATCCCCAGTTCGAAGGGCAGACAAAGCAGAAGCTGGGGAATTCCGAGGCAAGAGGAGCGGTGGATAATGTGGTCAGCGAGCAGCTTACCTATTATCTGGAACAAAATCCGTCCATTGCCAAAACGATTTGCGAAAAATCCATCCTGGCCCAGCGTGCCAGGGAAGCGGCCAGAAAGGCGAGGGAGCTGACGAGAAGGAAAACGGCTCTGGAAGGAATGTCCCTGCCCGGAAAGCTGGCGGATTGTTCGGATAAAGATCCGAAAAACTGTGAAATTTATATCGTTGAGGGAGATTCTGCCGGCGGATCCGCCAAGAAAGCCAGGAGCCGTGCCACCCAGGCCATCCTTCCCCTGAGAGGAAAAATTCTGAATGTGGAGAAGGCAAGGCTGGATAAGGTATATGCCAATGCGGAGATCAAAGCTATGATTACTGCATTCGGAACGGGAATCCATGATGATTTTGACGTGAGCAAATTACGGTATCATAAAATTATTATTATGACCGATGCCGATGTGGATGGTTCCCATATTGCCACACTTTTACTCACCTTTATATACCGTTTTATGCCGGAGCTTATTAAGCAGGGACATGTATATCTTGCACAGCCCCCTCTGTATAAGCTGGAGAAAAATAAAAAAGAATGGTATGCCTACAGCGATGAAGAACTGAATGCGATCCTAACGGAAGTGGGAAGGGATCAGAACAATAAGATCCAGCGTTATAAAGGTCTGGGAGAAATGGATGCAGAACAGCTCTGGGAAACCACCATGGATCCGGAAAAACGTATTTTGCTGCGTGTGAATATGGATGAGGAAGCAGAATCGGAAGTGGACCTTACCTTCACCACTCTTATGGGCGATAAAGTGGAGCCAAGACGTGAGTTTATCGAGGACAATGCCAAATATGCCAAGAATCTGGATATCTGATAACTGGTACTGTAGAAACGGAGAGTCAATAAACAATGGAAGATAATATTTTTGACAAAATTCATGAGGTCGATTTGAAAGAAACCATGGAGAAATCCTACATCGACTATGCCATGAGCGTTATTGCATCCCGTGCGCTTCCGGATGTCCGAGATGGTTTAAAGCCGGTTCAGCGGCGTGTTCTTTACTCCATGATAGAGTTGAATAACGGTCCTGATAAGCCCCATAGGAAATGTGCCCGTATCGTCGGCGATACTATGGGTAAATACCATCCTCACGGAGACAGCTCCATTTACGGCGCTTTGGTTAATATGGCCCAGGAGTGGTCCACCAGATATCCTTTGGTAGACGGTCACGGAAACTTTGGTTCCGAGGACGGTGACGGTGCTGCCGCCATGCGTTATACGGAAGCCAGGCTTTCCAAGATCTCCATGGAAATGCTGGCGGACATTAATAAAGATACCGTAGACTTTGTGCCCAACTTCGATGAAACCGAGAAGGAACCAACCGTTCTGCCCAGCCGTTATCCGAACCTGCTTGTAAACGGAACCTCCGGAATTGCCGTTGGTATGGCGACCAATATCCCCCCCCACAACCTCCGCGAGGTGGTGAATGCGGTGGTAAAAATTATTGATAACCGGGTGAACGAGAACCGGGATACCGATATGGAGGAGGTCCTTCAGATTATCACCGCTCCCGATTTTCCCACAGGCGGTATTATTTTGGGAACCAGGGGAAGCGAGGAAGCCTACCGCACCGGCCGGGGAAAGGTACGTGTCCGTGCTGTTACCGATATCGAGACACTCCCCAACGGAAAGAGTCAGATTATCGTAACGGAACTGCCTTATATGGTGAACAAGGCCCGTCTGATCGAAAAGATCGCGGAGCTTCATAAAGAGAAAAAAATAGACGGTATTACGGATCTCAGGGACGAATCCAACCGCGAAGGCACACGTATCGTCATCGAGCTGCGCAGGGATGCCAACGCCAACGTGATCCTGAATCTGCTGTATAAGCATACCCAGATGCAGGATACCTTCGGCATTATCATGCTGGCCCTGGTAAATAACGAACCTAAGGTGCTCAACCTTATGGAAATGCTGAAGCTTTATTTAAAGCATCAGGAGGACGTTGTTACCAGAAGAACCAAATACGATTTGAACAAAGCACAAGAGCGGGATCATATATTGCAGGGCCTGCTTATCGCCCTGGATCATATTGACGAAGTGATCCGTATTATCCGTTCCAGCCGGAATACCCAGGATGCCAAAGAAAAACTGATGGAACGGTTTGAACTTTCGGATCCCCAGTCGCAGGCTATCGTGGATATGCGGCTGCGTGCTCTTACCGGTTTGGAAAGAGAAAAGCTGGAAAATGAGCACAAGGAGCTTATGGCCAAGATCGCAGAATTACAGGCGATTCTGGCGGATGAAAAGCTTCTGCTGGGCGTAATACGTGAAGAAATACAGATTACCGCCCTGAAATACGGGGATGACAGAAGAAGCCGTATCGGTTATGACGAATATGATATCTCCATGGAGGATATGATCCCCAGGGATAACACGGTAATTGCCATGACCAATCTTGGCTATATAAAGCGTATGACTATAGATAATTTTAAATCCCAGAACAGAGGGGGCAAAGGCATTAAGGGAATGCAGACGATTGAAGAGGATTTTATTGCGGATCTTCTCATGACTACCACCCACCATTATGTGATGTTCTTTACCAACTACGGAAGGGTTTACCGTCTGAAGGCCTATGAAATTCCGGAGGCCAGCAGAACGGCGAGAGGAACCGCTATCATTAATTTGCTTCAGCTGAACCCGGGAGAAAAGATATCCGCTATCATACCCGTAAAGGATTATGAGGATGACAAGAACCTTTTCATGGTTACCAGAAAAGGAATCGTGAAGAAAACACCGGTTATGGAATACAGCAATGTGCGTAAAAACGGGCTTGCGGCAATCAATCTCCGTGATGATGATGAATTGATCGAAGTAAAGATCACCGATGCGGATACGGATCTTTTCCTTGTGACAAGACACGGCATGTGCATCCGCTTCAAGGAAACGGATGTAAGGGCCACCGGAAGGATGTCTATGGGTGTAATCGGCATGAACCTGGATGACGGGGATGAGATTGTCGGTATGCAGCTGGACAGCCAGGGAGATTCCCTGCTGATTGTATCCGAGAACGGCATGGGCAAGCGTACCTATCTGGAGGAATTCAGTGTCCAGAAGAGGGGCGGCAAGGGTGTTAAATGCTACAAGATCACGGAAAAGACAGGTTATGTGGTAGGTGTCAAGGGCTGCAACGATGATCATGAAATCATGATGATTACCACGGAAGGGATAATTATCCAATTAAGGGTTGAAGATATTTCTATTTTGGGAAGGATCACTTCCGGCGTTAAGATGATTAACCTGGATAAGGGTGTGAAAGTAGCTCAGGTAGCCAAGGTAAGAGAAAAAGTATCCGACGGAAGCCAGGAATTCGAAAACCCGGATGATGCCATGGAGGATATTCCGGAGGAAGAAAGATATCCCGGAGAAATAGAAGATGAAAATATAATTTTCCCTACGGAAACTGAGGAATAGTCATCAGGCAGAAACAGGATATCTGTCCTGCCGGGCATGTGGAATAAGCAGACAGCCATTGCGGCTGTCTGCTTATTTCCTTACAAGGAGAATCCAAATATGAAACATATATTACTTGTTGAGGATGATAAAGCCCTTGCGGAAGGGATAGTACTTGTCCTGCGTCAGAATGATTTATCATTTCAGTGCTGTCATAACGTAAAAGATGCAAAAAAAGCGCTGGATAAAACAGAATTTGATCTCATTCTGCTTGATATTAATCTCCCTGACGGCAGCGGTCTGGATATCTGCCGGAGGCTGCGGAAAGAGGGACGGATAGATCCCGTTATTTTCCTGACCGCTTTGGATACGGAACTGCATGAAGTGACCGGATTCCAGGCCGGGGCTGACGATTATATTACCAAGCCTTTTTCCCTTGCCGTATTACGGGAACGGGTAATGACGGCGCTGAGGAGAGGGGAGAGAGGCCAGACCGCAAAAGAGGCGCTGTCGGTGCTGAAGGAAGGGCCGTTTATCATGGATTTTGAAAACCAGTCCTTTTTTATGGGAGACAGAGAAATCATTCTGAGCAGAACGGAGCAAAAGCTTCTTATGGTACTGATGAAAAATAAAAACAGCATTCTGGAGAGGGATACGCTGATAGCGAGGGTATGGGGAAATGACGGAGAATTCGTGGATGAAAATGCACTTTCCGTTACCATCAAAAGACTGCGCGATAAAGTAGAGACAAATCCCAGAAAACCGGAATACATTCAGACAATTTATGGAATTGGTTACCGTTTTCAGATAAATGAGGAGGAACCGTCATGACTGCACTTGTTATCAGAAGAATGTTCTGGAACCTTCCTGTTATTTTTCTGGCATTCGCTGTTCTTGTGCTTGCAGGGGGACTGATTTATGTAAGTATAAAAATACGCAGGGAGTATGCGCTGCTGGATCAAATGCTGGACAGTGCCATAGAAGGCACTTTTCAGGAAAAAAAATTTGATGAATTGATGCTTTCCCGGCTGGAAAGCAAGATGTACCAGTTCCTGTCCTCCAGTTTTCTCGGCAGAAAAAGCATTGAGGAAGAAAAGGGGAAGGTGGTGGAGCTTATCGCCAACATATCCCATCAGACCAAAACACCCATTACAACGATAAGGCTTTACGCCGGCCTGCTTGAAGAAAAAAAGCTTCAGGAAGAAGAAAAACTACTGGTTAAGCGAATCGCGGAACAAAATGACAGAATGGCCTTTCTCATTGAGAATCTGGTTAAAATGTCAAGGCTGGAAAATGGTATTGTCTCGGTGCATCCTGTAAACCAGGATATTGAGGTACTTATGGATAATCTGGCGGGTATATTTGAAAAAAGCGGAGATAGCAGGATTTCCTTTGATCCCGGATTCCGGGATCAGGAAACGGTGCAGGTATGCTGCGATTTGAAATGGACGGTGGAAGCAATATCCAATATTATAGAAAATGCACAGAAATATACGGATCAAAACGGATCAATCGTGATTACAGTGATACCCTATCACAGTTTTACGGCTGTACAGATAAAAGATACCGGAATCGGAATCGCAGAGGAGGAGCAGGCATCTGTATTCACCCGTTTTTACCGGTCCGAAAAGGTGAATGATAAAAAGGGGGTAGGGCTGGGTCTTTATCTGGCCAGGGAGATCATTTCCAAGCAGGGCGGCTATATCAGCCTTCAGTCAGAGGAAGGAAAAGGATCCTGTTTCCGAGTATTCCTGCCGGAGCGTTCCGGGAAGAAAGCAGAATAGGGATATATGCAGGCTTTTCTTAAAGCATAAATTTAAGTTTCTGTTAAAGATTTTCTGTTTCTTTTAAGAATTGTGTCCAATTCTTTCAAAACTGTCACGATTCTTTTTTTCATGGAAAGTACATGGAAAGATTCATTTGTTATAGTTATCTCAAATAAGAAAAACAGGCAGGAAAGGAAGTTAATTATGAAAATTCTTATAACAGAAGATCTTAAAAAAATTTATGGAAATAAAGAAAACGAGGTACATGCCTTAAATGGGGTTCATTTCTCGGTGGAGGAAGGGGAATTTGTCGCTATTGTTGGAACGTCAGGAAGTGGCAAATCAACACTGCTCCATATGCTGGGAGGGCTGGATCGTCCCACATCGGGCAAGGTAATTGTAGACGGAAAGGATATTTTCAGCCTGAAGGATGAAGCGCTTACTATTTTCAGACGCAGGAAAATAGGGTTTGTATTTCAGAGCTATAACCTGGTACCTGTACTTAATGTATATGAAAATATAGTCCTTCCTATAGAACTGGACGGAAACACAGTGGATAAGGGCTATGTGGAAGAATTAATAGAAACTCTCGGAATCCGGGAAAAGCTTCAGAATCTCCCCGGCCAGCTGTCGGGCGGACAACAGCAGAGAGTGGCTATAGCAAGGGCACTTGCAGCCAAACCGGCTATTGTACTGGCGGATGAACCTACAGGAAACTTGGATTCCAGGACGAGCCAGGATGTTCTCGGCCTTTTAAAGGTAACCGGTGAAAAGTTCGGTCAGACCATTGTTATGATAACCCATAATCCGGATCTGGCTCAGCTGGCAGACCGTATTGTAAGAATAGAAGATGGAATGATTCAGATACGGAAGGGGTGTGAGGCAGATGCTTAAGGTTAAAAATCAGAAATGTATTAGCCGCCTTGCCGATAAAACCTTCCAGGCGAATAAAACACGGAATATTATTGCAGTGATTGCCATTGCCCTTACTACTATTTTATTTACCGCATTGTTTACCATAGGCAGCGGAGCGGTGGAATCCTTTCAGTATAACACGATGCTGCAGGCCGGAGGGAAGTGCCATGCAACTATTAAATTTGCATCGCCCTCCATCTATGAAGGAGTCAAATCCCATCCTCTGGTAAAGGAAACAGGATATCGTTTAATAACGGCGGACAGTGTAGACAATCCGGAATTCCTGAAACGCCGTGTGGAAATGTATTACGAAGATGAGACATGTATGGAGCTGAGTTTTATATCTCTGAAGGAGGGAAGTATCCCACAGGCGGAAAATGAGATTATAATGGATGTTCCGTCTCTGGATCTGCTGGGGGTACCGGCCAGAATAGGGGAAAAACTGACTCTTCTTCTTACGGTCAAGGGACAACAGGTAGAACGGGAATTTGTTCTTTCCGGCTACTGGGAGCCTGTAAACCCTTCCATGAATGTAGGATTTGCCATCTGTTCCAAGGCATATACGTTAAAATATGCGGATGAACTTGCCTATACTCATGATGCTGCCAATGTGCAGGATTATAGTATGACCGGATCTGTTATGTATGATCTCATGTTTACCAATTCATATGGGATGAAACAGAAAATGCAGACCTTGGTGGAGGATTTGGGATATTCCCTGAATGATAAGGATAATAATTATATATCCGCCAATGTAAACTGGGCATATCTGAGCAACAGCATGGGCACGGATCCGCTTACCATAATGACAGTGGCGGCGGCACTGGGGTTGATTATCCTTACCGGATATTTGATAATTTATAATATTTTCCAGATATCCGTAATACGGGATATACGGTTCTATGGATTACTGAAAACGATCGGAACCACAGGAAAACAAATAAAAAAAATCATCCGCAGACAGGGGATGCGTCTGTCTCTTTACGGGATACCGATTGGCCTGGTAGTTGGTTTTTTTATAGGAAAAGCAATTGTCCCCTTTATTATGGATATCAGTAGTTTCAGCGGCGGAGAGGTAAGTATTTCCCTGAATCCCCTTATTTTTGTGGGGGCAGCTCTGTTTTCTCTCTTTACGGTAGCTATCAGTACCAGAAAGCCCGGAAGGATGGCGGCGGCTATTTCTCCGGTGGAAGCGGTGAAATACACGGACACTACGGCAGATATCCGCAAAAAGAACAAAAAATCCACCGACGGCGGCAAAATATATAAAATGGCACTGTCCAATTTGGGAAGAAACCGGAAACGGACTGTATTGGTTATCATATCCCTTTCCCTGAGTGCGATTCTGATGAACAGCGTGGTAACGTTGACGGAAAGCTTTGATCTGAATAAATATCTGTCCACCTTTGTGGATACTGATTTTCTGGCGGCCCATGCCCTGTATTTTAACAATGATTACATGAGCAGTGATGAAAGGATTTCTGAAAGCCTGATCCGTGCTATTAAAGAAGGACCGGGATTTGAGGAAGGCGGACGTATCCTTTTTTATCCGGGAGTATCCGTGAAGATGCCGGAGCCTAATCCGATTCATCTGAATGAGTACGGGGCGGCTGTGAATGCAGAGGGAGAATGGATCAACGTTGATGAGAACATGTATCCGAGAGCGAATCTGTATGGGATGGAGGAACTTCCCCTTGCCAGGATGGAAATTGTGGCAGGTGAAAAGGATCCGGCCGTTTTAAAGGAAAAGCTGGATACCGGAAATTATATTATAGAAGGGCTGGAAACGGATGATTATGGGGAGGTATATGAAAAGCATGTGAAATATTCCATAGGGGATAAGGTAACCATCCATAACAGCGACGGGACCGAAAAAGAAGTGGAAGTGATTGCCCAGATAAAGATCAAATATTACACCAACAGTGTAAGATATTCCAGCGTGGATTATGTATTTTATACAAGTAAAGACGGCTATGAAAAGCTGGGCGGGGATATGGACTGTGTAATGACTTATGTGTTCCAATGCGAGGATGATAAAGAAGGGGAAATGGAGCAGTTTCTTGCTTCTTACACGGAGAACCGGGAACCTATGATGTCCTATGAATCAAAAACCAGATACCTGGATGAGTTTGAGAGTTTAAAAGGAACATTTACCCTGGTAGGAGGCGTTCTTTCTCTGATTATCGGAATTATAGGGGTTTTGAATTTTGTGAATGCCTGTATTACAAGCATAATTACAAGAAAAAAGGAGTTTGCCGCGCTTAAGGCAATCGGTATGACAGAGAAGCAGATTCAGAAAATGGTTTGTATGGAAGGCGGCTATTACGCGGCAGGGGTGTGTTTTTTCAGCCTGACCGCCGGAAGCATCTTTTCGCTGGCGGTAATGGGAAATTTCGTTATGTTCTGGTTTACAACCTACCGGTTTATCCTTTGGCCTATGCTTATAGTACTTCCTTTTATGGTTCTTATGGGGATTATAGTCCCTTATATAACCGTGCGGGTTACCGATAGAGAAAGCGTAGTGGAAATGCTGAGAGAAGAATAGGACAGCGGGAGGGCGGAAAATTTTCGTCCTCTTTTCCTTATCTGAAAAAAACAATAGACAAATCGGGAAAAAAAGCTTATAAAGTATATATTGAGGAGAATCCTTTTGAAGGATATTATGAGGAGACAATTTATGGAAAACAGAAAGGCACTGCTATGCGGCAGTGTATTAGTGCTATTTGCAGCTTTACTGGCATTTGGCTTTGTGGCTGCGGGTGAAAACGGTTCGGTAAGCGTACGTTTACTGGAGGAGGCCGTAGGTTACTGTATGCAGTATGTGGGAGTGGCGTAATTGGAATATGTACCGGCGAAAACGATTGTAACAAGGACAAAATCCTCCGGGTGGTTTGGAATTGATTATAACATGAATATATACAGGGGATGCTGTCACGGCTGTATTTACTGCGACAGCCGTTCCGACTGTTATGGCATTACGGATTTCGATAAGGTGAGGGCCAAAGAGGATGCCCTCCGGATCATCCGGGATGATCTGCGGCGCAAGGTAAAAACCGGAGTGGTGGGAACCGGTGCTATGAGTGATCCCTATAACCCTTATGAAAAAGAAGAAGAACTGACCAGGCATGCCCTGGAGTTAGTGGATGCCTTTGGGTTTGGCGCCGCAATAGCAACAAAAAGTGATCTGATAGTGAGGGACATGGATATTCTGTCAGAAATCAAAGAGCATTCCCCTGTTCTGTGCAAGATCACGATTACCTCTGCGGAGGATTCCCTTTCTTCTCTGGTGGAACCCCGTGTCTGTCCCTCTTCCGTACGTTTTGAAACGGTTAGCCGGCTGAGTGAAGTGGGAATTTTTACAGGAATCCTGCTGATGCCTGTGCTGCCTTTCCTGGAGGACAATGAGGAGAATATAAAGGCAATCGTTAAAATGGCCCATGAAGCCGGCGCACGATTTATTTATGCCGCATTCGGAATGACTATGAGGGATGCGCAGCGTATTTGGTATTATGACAGGCTCAGGGAGCTTTTCCCCGGCAAAGATTATGTGGAACAGTATCAGAAAAGATATGGAACCCGTTATCAATGCACCAGTCCCAGGGCGGAAAAGTTGTGGAAGGTTTTTCGGACGGAATGTGAAAAATACGGTATCCTTTATGAGATGAAAAGTATCGTAAGGGCTTATAAAAGAGGGTATGAGTGTACGCAGCTGAGTCTGTTTGACGGTATATGACAGAAGCGGCCGGTACAGGACAGAAATCAGGAGGTAAAAAAGATGGATATTGGTAAAATCCGGAAAAAAGCAGAAGAAATGCGGATACTGAATCTTGGGGTAATGAAGGATGGGAAGATCCTTTTAAAAGAGGACTGGGATGGAGAAATCAGGCGGAACCAGTACTCTGCCAGCAAGAGTTTTACCAGTATTGCAGTGGGAATGGCCTGTAAGGAAGGGCTTCTTGCCCTGGATGAAAAGCTGTGTGAAGCGTTTAAGGAAGAGATGCCGGATAACCCTTCTGCCTGTTTATGCCGGGCAACGGTTAGAGATTTGCTTACCATGTGCCTGGGACAGGATTCGGCTTATCTGATGGGAGAACAGCGGCCGCTTATGGAAGAAAAGGATTGGGTACGTTTTACCTTGTCACGTCCTTTTATACAGGAACCTGGTACCTGTTTCCTATATAACAATGCAGGGCCTTATCTTGCCGGTATCCTGGTACAGAGAAGGGCCGGCTGTGATCTCGTTAATTATCTCATGCCCCGGCTTTTTGACCCTATGGGAATCCGAAGGCCTGTTTGGGAAACGGATCCCCTTGGATATACCTTTGGAGCCGGCGGCCTGTTTTTATGCATACAAGAGCTGATGAAATTCGGCCAGCTTCTGCTTCAGGAAGGAAACTGGGAGGGCAGGCAGTTAGTCCCTTCCTCTTATATCAAAGAAGCGTCGGTGAAGCAGGTTGATAACGGCAAAGACGGCTATGGCTATCTTTTCTGGCGCGGCCCTTATAATTCATACCGGGCGGACGGAAAATACGGTCAGCTGTCCATCGTGCTTCCTGAGAAAAATGCAGTCATTGCCATAAATGCGGAGTCTCGGGATGCGGAAGAAATGATGAACTGCTGTATGGATATCATTGTACCGCAATTGTAGGAGGAGAATATAGAATGCTGTTTATAGAATACCCTAAATGCTCTACCTGCCAGAAAGCGAAAAAATGGCTGGACGGGAAAGAAATTAATTATGAGGACAGGCATATAGCGGAGAAAAATCCAACGGAGGAGGAACTGACCGAATGGTACCGCAGAAGCGGCCTTCCTCTTAAGAAATTCTTTAATACCAGCGGATTAAAATATAAAGAACTGGGATTAAAAGATAAATTAAAAAATATGAGTGAAGAGGATCAGATTAAGCTGCTTGCAACAGACGGCATGTTGGTTAAGCGTCCTTTGATTATTGCCGATGATTTTATTCTGACCGGGTTCAGAGAAAACGAGTGGCAGGAAAAGATGGAGTAATAAGATGAAAGAAAATAAATATGATGATCCTCTCTTTTTTGAGAAATACAGTCAGATGGAGCGTTCCCAAAAAGGGCTGGAAGGTGCCGGGGAATGGAACACCCTGAAGAAAATGCTTCCGGATTTTGAAGGCAAGACAGTTCTGGATCTGGGCTGCGGCTATGGATGGCACTGTGAATATGCCGCCCGGCATGGAGCGGTTAGGGTAGTCGGGGTGGATATTTCGGAAAAGATGCTGGAAGAAGCACGGAAATCCCATAATAAGGGGAATATAGATTATATCTGCAGTCCCATTGAGGACATTGATTTGGAAGAAGCATCGTTTGATGTTGTAGTAAGCTCCCTGGCTTTTCATTACCTTGCAGATTACATTGAAGTTGTGGATAAGATCCATAAAATTCTTAAGCCTGGTGGATATCTTATTTTTTCCGCAGAGCATCCGGTTTTTACTTCCGAAGGAAGCCAGGACTGGTATTACGATGAAAACGGAAGAATCCTTCATTTTCCCGTGGATAATTACTACTATGAAGGAAAAAGAAACGCAGTATTCCTGGGAGAACAGGTCACCAAATATCACAGGACCTTTACCACATATATTTCTACCCTGCTGAAAAAAGGGTTCCGGCTTTTGGATGTGGAAGAGCCGCAGCCACCGGCGGAAATGTTGGAAAGCGTTCCCGGCATGAAAGATGAAATGCGCCGTCCCATGATGTTTATCGTCTCAGCGCAAAAAGAAAACTAAGGAAAAAGGAAGCCTTCCCGCATTTTTGTCTCTGTCCGGATATTCCGGAGAGGGACAAAATGCGGGAGGTTTTTTTTACTATAGGATCCCACGAAACCGCTGTTTTACAGGGATGCAACCTGTGGGTGACAAATTGCAATACACAGATTTCTTGTAAAACAGCAGGTTATATGAAAAAATAAACCTATAGAAAACAATGCCGCAGCTGCGGCAGACAGGAGATTAAATGAAGAAATTTTGTGATAAGCTGATTCAGCTGCGCAGGGAAAAAGGGTATTCCCAGGAACAGCTGGCTGAGTATCTGGAGGTATCAAGACAGTCGGTAAGTAAATGGGAAGCGGATAAGACGATGCCGGAAATAAGCAAGCTGATAGCTATTTCCCAATTATTTCAGGTTACCCTGGATTATCTTTTAATTGACAGCTGTGAGGAAAGAGAAGGAGCAAAGAGGGAGCCTGCCGGAGAAACGGAGGACATCAGGCAGTCTATCAATGAAGTTAAGGAATTTATCGGCTACAGGAAAGGTTTTGAATATAAAAGTATGGCGAATATAGCCGGAATTCCCCTGCTTCATATTAAATTCACCCGGAATGCCGGGAGAATCCGGATGAAGGATGCTGCAAAAGGAATTATAGCGATAGGAAATGCTGCCGTCGGTGTAATAAGCGCCGGTATTTTTTCAGTAGGAATCTTGAGTATCGGCATTCTTTCTGTCGGTCTGCTGGTTTCTTTGGGAGTGGTATCAATCGGCGCGCTGGCTGTGGGGGTGGCAGCCATCGGGATTGTTGCAGGAGGGGTATCCAGCCTGGGAATATATGCTACAGGGGTGGCGGCAGCCGGTAAAGAAATCGCAACAGGAATATCGGCGGCTGGCAAAACAGCTGTGGCCAGGCCAGGAGAACATATGTGGGGATGGAATATGACTTCTATGGGGGAAGGCACCCCCAGGGAAGCAGTAAAGAACTTTCTTTTCACCTATAATCCTAAGGTGCCCGATTGGATCCTTGATTTCCTTACTCTTATATATAAATAGGGTGTATCTCTGTAATCATGCCTACAGAAAGCATGGTATAGGCAAGCGCAATGTGATATACTTTTTTTAGAATGTATTGGAAAACCGGGTATTTTCAAAAGGAGGCAGGCAATGAAAAGGTATATCACAATTGATAAGAGGTATCTTTTGATACCCATATGTGCGCAGCAGGAACTTAAGACAATCACGCTGTCCTTTCAGGGGGAAAGGATATATGAATTTAATGTCCCAGTACATGAAAAGGAAGAAGGCTATTACGGATTTCATTACTTTGCACCCATCGATGTGGAAAAATACATAGGAAAAGTTTTATTGATAGAAGGGGGAATTTCCGGTTCCTTTCTGGATGCCCTATCCCTTTCAGATACGGTGCCTGAAAATCTCCAGGCCCATCCGCTTCTTCATTTTACACCCCGGACGGGCTGGATGAATGATCCTAACGGGCTGCTGTATAAGGATGGCGTCTATCATTTGTACTTCCAATATAATCCCTTTGATACACGTTGGGAGAACATGTGCTGGGGGCATGCGGTAAGCAAGGATCTGCTCCACTGGGAGCAGAAAGAAACAGCACTGTATCCGGACGGTGACGGCGTCATGTATTCCGGCAGCGGTATTGTAAATGAACAGGGGCTGCTGGGACTCCCCAGAGATGCCTATATTTATTTCTATACCTGTGCCGGCAATAAATCCAAATGGAGCCTTGGGAAAACCTTCAACCAAAGAATTGCTTACAGCACGGATCAAGGCAAAACCCTCACCAAGATGGAAGGAAGTGTGGTAAGACATATCTCCGAGGAAAACCGGGATCCCAAAGTCTATTGGCATGAAGAGAGCAGGGCTTATATTATGGTCCTGTATCTGAAAGACAATGAATTTATGATTCTCCGGTCAAGGGATTTGAAAAACTGGAAAAAGAGTCAGGTGCTTACCCTGAAGGATGCCTGGGAATGTCCGGATCTGCGCAGGATACCAATCGAAGGCGGCGGAGAAAAGTGGGTATTCTGGTGTGCGGACGGTTATTACTTTTTGGGAGAATTTGACGGCTACGAATTTAAAACGGACGGTGTAAAGCATGAAGCCTATCGCACGAAGCTTCCTTATGCGGCACAGACCATCTGGGGAACGGAGGATGTCATTACTATTCCCTGGCTGAGAACCAAAAATAAAGGAAAACTGTATACCGGGGTCATGGGGCTTCCCAGGCAGCTTACTCTTGCCCGGACGCCGGAAGGATTACAGCTGAGACAGAATCCGGTCAAGGCATTCCGGAAAGCCAGGATAGGTGTATCCGCTTCCCAGGGAGAAGGAAAGGTTTTCTACATGATGCAGAAGGCCGCTGTTATTGAATTATCCATTCATATGCAGGAGCCTTGTGATTTTTCAGCCAATCTTTATGGTACGTCCATATCCTATATTCCTTCCTGCGGAAAAATAAACGTGGGGAAAGATACCGTCGAGATGGGAAAAGACCTGAACGATTTTTCTATTATTGCGGATGGGGAAATCGTAGAGGTATCCGCGGAAAACGGGCTGGTTTTTGCCGTGATTGAGCTTGATACGGACAGAAAGTCCGGTAATGTGACGGTGGATGTCAGCGGGAAGGCTTATGTGGATATTTATAGGGTAGAGTAAAAGGAGAAAGAATAGAGGAGGCTGATTGCCGGATACAGGGATAATCCTGTATATAGGCCAGCCTCCTTTTCCTTTTTGAGAGCAGCAATCCTAACAAACGTATTTGCGGCAGGTGTATGTCTTACCTGAATATTTTAATCAGAATTTATAGCTTGCGGCATTAACATACGTGGTATTATCCCCGTCTGTCTCCGGTTCTTCCTTAAAATCTTCAAACACCGCAATATCACCGGATACGAGCCGTGCAGCATTTTTAAGTGCAGCAGAACATCTGACAACTGCAATATCTTCCAGCTTAAGGCGATCCCGGATGAGTTCAGGA
Organism: uncultured Lachnospiraceae bacterium; assembly: GCA_900548905.1. GTDB lineage: Bacteria > Bacillota > Clostridia > Lachnospirales > Lachnospiraceae > Eisenbergiella. The sequence goes on from URMK01000013.1 coordinate 77,867, forward strand.
GTCACATCATCCGCGATTTCAGCCACAGCGCAGTCAATAACATGCAGACCATCCGTTTCCTGTTCCAGTAACTGTCTGTCAATATGCATTATGCTTTGATCTTTTACAAGCGTGCCTTTGCTTGTAAAAAGAGTTCCGTATTCCACTGGAAGATCAGCGATTTCCTGAATGCATTTTTCCGGGATGTACAGGGTGCCTGTTACCTTCATATATTCCAGCTCAGATAACGCCTCTATCGATTCCCTGGTTAATATAAGATTTCCTCTTTTATAAAGTTTTTTCCCAAACGTCCGGATAGTACCGGAATTAATCGTTATATTATCCGGCAGGATACAGCAGCCGTCGGGAATGATCTCAATTTCAGTATGATCAGGAAACAAGGGAAGGCTGGGTACGAATAAGTTTTCTGCTATCGCTGCATTTGTGCAAAGGAGAGTGACCTGTTTTTCCAGCAATGTGCGGATATCCGAATCAGGATCCAGAATACTTACCGTTCCGGTTATAAAATAAGGGGTATTCTGGCGGGCACGGAGAATAAAATATTTATCAACAACAACGTCTTTTTGCAGGCAGACGGCGTGATCAGGATAGCTTTTCTGTTTGCCGTTTACCTGTATTTTTGATACAAAAGCGGCAAGGCTTTCCGGATAGAGGAGACTTCCGTTTACCACTATTTTTTCATAGCTGTCTACAGCATTTCCGGCTGCGGGATGAATAAAAAGTTCACCGGATACAAATAAAATGGTATGTTCCGAGGCAATGTCTTTTTCTCCGATTTCCACAGAGCCGTTTTTGAGAACTAATCTTGTTCCATCCGGTACCTTGAGGGCACAGGCAGTATTCATGCTAACCGGATATTTCGCAGTGAGCAGGGCGGATTTTTCAGACTGGATAACCGCCGCTGCATTGATATTGATTTCAGAATATTGTGACAGTCTTTCTTCCGTTATTTCCGTCAAATCACATACAGCTGTATTAACAGATAATTTTTTTGTTGTTTCCATAAGGGTACCTCTCCTTTATTTTTTGTTTTCCAGTTCGGGATAGTTCTGGCGCAGCTTCCGTCTGGCGCTTGCAAGACGGGAACGTACGGTTGAAGAAGGAATATGGTACATGTCGGACAGCTGTGTCGAATCATAGCCCTCAAAATACCGTTTTATAAATAATATCCGTTCTTCTTCCGGCAGTTTTTCACACAGCTGCCGCACTTCGATCCCGGACAGATCGTCCAGTGTTTCTGTTTTTTCTTCTGTTTCCGGGCAAGCTGCTTCCCTTCGCACTTTATCAATAAAAATATTGCGGGCTGTTTTATACAGCCATGCGCGGCATTGGTGTTTGTCCATAACATCCAATGTTTCCGCATGTTCCAGAGCGCGAAGAAAGGTTTCCTGTACAATATCCTCCGCTGCACTTTTATCACGGCTCATATTGGTAACATAGCGGACCAGTTCCTGAAAAAACAGCTGATAAATCTGCGTTATCATAAGATTCTCCTGACTGCTTTCCGTCTTTGTGACAGTTTCATTGTACCAGATATCGGGAAAATACGGCATTTTTTTGGAATAAGATTATTTGGGTTAAACAGGGATTGCAGCCGCTTAAGGCGGTTTTTTTTGTTTTTCCCTTCTGAAATTAATTCCAGCTTTCTTCTGTTTTTCTCGATTTGTCCGGCAGAAATGAAAAGATAATATTCATAGTATAATTCGGGATTTATAGGAATTCCCCCTTTCGTAAAGGTTTGCTTATTTATACTTTCCTATATAGAACGAATGGGGGAGCGGAAGTGTTGACAGTGAAAAAAAGAAAATATAAGAGTTATTTATTATTTTTTCCATGATACCATTCCTCTAAAGCATCAAGGACACCTTCTTTTACGGCGGTTTTTATAATAAAAAATAAAAAGCCCCCTATGATTGAAGCAATTACTAAATAAAAAAGAATCATAAACAGAACACCAAAGACTGACATAAAAACCTCCTTTCTCATGGATGGCTGAACAAAAGCTTATCTGTTTTTATATGGTAAAATTATAAAGGAAAATATAAAAAAAATATACGTTTTTAGGGAAAAATAAGAATAATTTAAGATTCATTTTGAACAGTATCTGCTATAATAAAAAAGGTGTAGCTTATAATTATAAGGTACTATACTTGTAACTTTTATAATCTGGAACAGTTATCTATAATTAAAACGAAGAGGTATAAAAATGGAAAAAAGACAATACATATGTCCCAAATGCGGCTGCCAGCAATATGAAAGCGACCAGTTTCAGGCCACAGGGGGAAATTTTGCGAAAATATTCGATGTGCAGAATAAGAAATTTGTTACGATAAGCTGCCGGCAGTGCGGTTTTACAGAACTGTATAAGTCACAGAATTCCGACGGATGGGATATTCTGGATTTCCTTATCGGAAACTGAACCGGTAACTGATTACAAAGAATAGAAGGAACCGTCCGGGAGGGGCTTCGTTTTCGGGCAAAGTGACAGGAGAACGGTTCCCATGGTTATTTCTTATGCATAAAGATGCGAAGGATCAGGCAGAGGAACAGAATAAAAGCGATGGAGAACCCTGCGAATGCAGGCCAGGGAATACCCAGAAAAAGGGGTTCTACAGGGGCCAGGCATAAGAGGGACGAACCGATAAATAAAGAGGCCGTCAGTATGGAAAGAGACAGGTGATGTATGCTGTTTTGGATCCTATTGCCGGCCTCTTCCGCGTTGGTAAGTTCCAGGTTCAGCTTGGTCTGCCCGTTTTTGGTGATGCTGAGCAAATCGGAAAGCTGGGCAGGGATTTCCAGGGATTTGGACAGGGAGGAATAGGCCATCCGGGCATTATGCTTTATTTCATGGCGGAGATTAAAATCATCCATGAGAATGGAAGCCATATGGCCTGACAGGATCTGGAACATGTTTACGTCAGGGGAACAGGCGGACAGCATCCCTTCCATGGTTACCATACTTCGTCCCAGAAGGGTGATATCGGGAGGAATGGCTATGCTATGGGATTTTATCATGTCCAGAAGCTTTTCTATTAAATCGCCCACATCCATGTTGCCGAAGCCGGTAGTAAGGAATTTGCTGACGATGTCGTCGATATCCGTATATAAACGGGCGTGATTAATCCGTCCTTTGGATTCACCGAGGGCGAGAAGTACATTTTTCAGTTCATAGATGTCGTTTTTCAGCACTGCGGTTACCGCTCTTTTAAAGAGGGCGCGGTAACGGGAGGAAAGGGTACCCATCATCCCCAAATCCAGCCAGGCAATCTGCCCGCCGGAAATACGGATATTACCAGGATGGGGATCCGCATGGAAAAAGCCGTCCTCCAGTATCTGCTTGCAGTAATTTTCTGCGGCCTTGCGGCCGATTTCAGTCATATCGTAGCCCTGTTCTTCCAAAGCATCAATGTGATCGATCTGAATTCCGTCCACATAGCTCATGACAAGAATGTGAGAAGTGGTCAGTTCATGGTAAACGATTGGACAGGTCACATATTTAATGTCTTTCTGGTTTTGGAAAAAAGTGTCGCAATTGTCCGCCTCTTTCAGAAAATCCATCTCTTCCTGAGAGGTTTTCCACAGTTCATCCAGGACGGTACGGAAGTCGATGAGTTCCCCCGTACCTATGGTAAATTTGAGGAGGGATACGGCATGGCGCATCAGCTTGATGTCCTCTTCCATAATTTCATGGATCCGGGGACGTTGTACCTTGATGACCACCTGCTCTCCATTTTTCAGAACCGCCGGGTGAACCTGTGCAATGGATGCGGAGCCTAATGGTTCCGGAGAGATATCATTGAAAAAAGCTTCCGCGGGCTTTCCCAGTTCTCTCTCTATTTCGGATTTTATGACATGAAAAGGAAGGGGCTTCACATCGGTTCTTAACCGTTCAAGCTCCTTACAATAAGACTCCGGCAGCATATCGGATCGCATGGACATAATCTGACCCAGTTTTACATAGGTGGGGCCTAAGTCCTCCAATATCTGCCGGAGCTTTTCCGGTTGGATACCGGATGTAATATGATGTTTTTTCAGTACCCCCAGTATCTCTTTAAGACGGATACCGGAGGCATCATTTTGCTGCTTGTTATTTGTTGTCACAGTCGTTCCCGTCGCAGGTTTCGGTTTTTTCTTCACAAGAGCACTCTTCTTCACAGCCGCAGTCTTCTTTGGCTTCTTCCTCTGCAGGAGCCGCATTCTTAAGTTCATCCAGCTTTGCCTTCAGAGCTTCCAGCTCTTCCCTGGACATCTTGTCCACTGCGGAAAAAACGTCCTTGAATTCATTAACCACATTTACCGTTACATGCTTATTGATTTTTTCCTTGGTGGTGCGTTTGAGTTCTTCGTTGAGAACCTTGCCCTGCTCTACAGTGAGCTCTCCTTTTTCCACCAGATTGTCAATCAGGTTTTTGGCAGCTTCTCCGGTGGTGGCTACAGCTCCAACGCCGGCCAGAAATATTTTTTTGATTCCTTCGGTAATATCCATTGTTCTTCTTCCTTTCTTATAAAAAAAGACGGTTATTTTGTGATACCCATAGTATAACATATTGACAGAAAATATCTTGTGTTTCAGAAAGGATTTAGAAAAAATTAAGATAATGATAAGGGTTCCCATTTTTTATAAAAACTGATAGAATAAATCTATAAAATCAGCTGAATCGGGCTGTAAAAATAAGGAAGGGCGAACATATATGAAAAAATTCGATGTAACGGCATTAGGCGAGCTTTTAATTGACTTTACGGATAATGGAAAAAGTGAACAGGGGAATACGTTATTTGAGGCAAATCCGGGAGGGGCACCGTGCAATGTCCTGGCGATGTTAAATAAGTGCGGACATCCTACTGCTTTTATCGGGAAGGTGGGGAAGGATATCTTCGGCCTGAAGCTGAAGGCTACACTGGAAGAGGTGGGGATCGATACCTCGAATCTTATTGTGGACGAAAATGCCAGGACGACTCTTGCTTTTGTGCAGACCTTTGAGGATGGGGACCGGGATTTTTCTTTCTTCCGGAATCCGGGGGCGGACATGCTGCTTACCGCAGAGGAAGTGGATGAGGATTTGATAAAGGAATCCAGGATCTTTCATTTCGGAACGCTCAGTATGACTCATGAGGGCGTAAGGGAAGCTACGAAGAGGGCGATTGCCGTGGCAAAGGCAAGCGGGGCAATCGTATCTTTTGATCCCAATCTGCGCCCTCCCCTGTGGAATTCCCTGGAGGATGCCAGGGTTCAGGTCGCTTATGGGCTGGGGCAATGTGATGTGCTGAAGATATCGGATAACGAGATCCAGTGGTTTACGGGAGAAGAGGATTATGATGCGGGAATTGCCAGACTGAAAAAGGATTATGATATCCCTCTGATTCTTCTTTCTATGGGAAGGGATGGCAGCAGGGCCTATTATAAGGACCGGAAGGTGGAGGTTGCACCGTTCCTTCAGGAAAGTACCATAGAAACCACAGGGGCGGGGGATACCTTCGGAGGAAGCTGCCTGCATTACCTGTTAACGTACGGACTTGATAATCTGGATGAAGGCAAGCTTACGGAAATGCTTACCTTTGCCAATGCGGCGGCATCCATTGTTACAACAAGAAAGGGCGCGCTTCGTGTTATGCCGGGCAGGGAAGAAGTGGAAAGCTTTATCCAAACCGCAAATTAATACGGGTTCAGCCGGATAGTTATTACGGAAGGGAATAAGCGCAGGTGCTGCATTGCCGGAATCCCATGGGGAAGGCGGCCGCACCTGCGCATCTTGTGTTCCGATATCCGGGTTCAGGATTGGCCGCTCTGCGAATTACAGACCGTAGACAGTTAGAAACAATGAGGGAGGAAATTATGGAAGCTTATAATGTGTTCAGAGATTTGGCAATCATTATTGTTGCGGCAAAGATATTTGCCATTTTGGCAAGAAAATGTAAAGCGCCCCAGGTGGTAGGGGAAATTGTGGCGGGCCTTATTCTGGGTCCCAGTTTGCTGGGGATGGTGGAGCAGTCCAATTTTATACTGCAGATGGCTGAAATCGGTGTTATTCTGCTGATGTTTTCCGCAGGGCTTGGAACCAATCTGCGGGATTTAATGAAAACCGGACCAATTGCCCTGCTTATTGCGCTTTGCGGGGTTTTTATTCCCCTTATCGGCGGCTCCCTTCTGTATATGGGATTTTACGGGATTACACCCTGGGGGTCGGAAGAATTCTATAAGGCCGTATTTATGGGAGTAATACTGACGGCTACCTCGGTGAGCATTACGGTGGAGTCCCTGAAGGAAATGGGAAAGCTGAAAGGAAAGGTGGGTACCACCATCCTGAGCGCCGCAATCATCGATGATGTTATCGGTATTATTGTACTTACTTTTGTTATTGGTTTTAAAAATCCGGAATCTAATCCGGGAACTGTGGTTATGGACACGGTACTGTTTTTCCTGTTTGCCATAGGGGTGGGGTTTGTCTGCTACATAATGTTTAAGTGGATGGACAAAAGATATCCCCATACGAGGAGAATTCCTATATTAGGACTGGCCCTTTGTTTTGCCATGGCCTTTATCGCGGAAAAGTATTTTGGAATTGCGGATATTACAGGGGCTTATGTGGCAGGTCTCATTCTGTGTTCCATTCAGGATTCGGATTACATTGCGCGGAAAATGGATATTAATTCTTATATGATCTTCGGGCCTATCTTCTTTGTCAGCATTGGCCTGAAAACGGATATCGGAGATATGAATGTGTCGATTCTGTTTTTTGCGGTATGTTTTGTATTGGTAGGGCTTATTACAAAAATTGTGGGCTGTGGGATTATGGCGAAAATATGCCGTTTCAGTAATGCGGATTCCCTGAAAATCGGCGTGGGTATGATGACCAGAGGGGAGGTGGCCCTTATTGTGGCGCAGAAGGGTCTGAATGTAGGGTTGCTGAATTCCGTTTATTTTACGGCGGTTATTCTGTTGATTGTATTTTCTTCCATTCTCACACCAATTATACTGAAAATATTGTATTCAAAGGATAAGACACCGCAGGAGCCGGATTCCGCTTTGGTTTCTTAGGAGGAACGCATGCTTTTTAATTCCTATTTTTTTCTGTTTCTGTTTCTGCCCCTTGCTTTGGCGGGCTGGTTCCTGCTGAACCGGTGCAGGCAGTATAAGCTGGCCCAGGGATTTCTAATCGGGATGTCCCTGTGGTTTTACGCTTATTATAATGTAAGCTTTCTTTGGGTTATTACGGGAAGCTGTATTTTTAATTATGGTATCAGTGCCTTGTTGTTCCGGAAAAACACACCCCGGAGCCGGAAGATTTTTCTTATTGCAGGATGTCTGGGAAATCTGGGGGCGCTGGGATATTTCAAGTACTGTAATTTCTTCCTGGAAAATATAAACACTCTTTTCCATGCGGATTTTCAGTTAAAAACTATTATCCTGCCTCTTGGAATCAGTTTTTTCACCTTTCAGCAGATGTCTTACCTCATTGACCGGTGCAGAGGGGAAGCGCCCCATTACGGGCTTCTGGATTACCTGAGCTTCGTTACCTTTTTCCCTTCCCTGATCTCAGGTCCCATCGTACTCCATGCGGGGACGGTTTCCCAGTTCCGTGATGAAGCCCTGCGGAGGTTCGATACGGAAAGCTTTGCAAAAGGCGTGATGCAGTTTACCATGGGTCTGGGAAAAAAGGTGCTTCTGGCAGATACGCTTGCACTGGCAGTTAATTACGGATATGATAATATTGCTTCCCTGGACAGCATTTCGGGTCTTGCGGTGGCATGCTTTTATACTCTGGAACTGTATTTTGACTTCAGCGGCTATTCGGATATGGCTATCGGTATCGGGAAAATGTTCCGTATTACCATACCGGAGAACTTCCGTTCCCCCTATAAGGCGGAATCGGTAAAGGATTTCTGGAAGAGATGGCATATTACCCTGAGTTCCTTTCTGCAGACCTATGTTTATTTTCCTTTGGGCGGCAGCAGAAAGGGAAAAGCAAGGACGATTTTGAATACGCTGATCACTTTCCTCGTCAGCGGATTGTGGCATGGGGCGAACTGGACCTTTGTTTTCTGGGGGCTTCTTCACGGGATCGGCGTGGCCTTTAACAGCCTGGAGCTGGTAAAGGTGAGAAAAAAGTGGCTGGCGAGAGCACTTACCTTTGCCTATATTTGTGCCGCCTTTGTTTTTTTCCGGGCGGACAGTATGGGAGACGGCTTTCGGATTATGGGAAGGATATTTTCCTTAGAGTATAACGGATCGATTATGGCTCTGGCGGCGGCTATGGAGCCTTCTGAAATCTATCTTTTGACCAAAGCGTTATCTATGGCTGCGCCGGGGCTGGTAGGAATAGCACAGTTGGCGGTTATGCTTGTTATTACAGGAATCTGTGTTGTGGTGCTTGCACAGAAAACAACGCAGCAGCAGGTGGAAAGAAAGAAGATTACCTTTTCCTTTACCTTTGGATTGGCTTTTCTTTTTGTCTGGTCCGTCCTGTCCCTGTCCGGGGTGAGTACTTTTGTTTATTTTAATTTCTAGCAGGATAACGGGATTGTCCGGTTATCCTCTGAACAGCGGAGACATTATGTATCAGAAATTTCTTAAAAATTTTGCGGTTACGGCAGGAATCCTTCTGGTTCTGGCAGCAGGACTGGTGATATTGTTTGATCCCTTTTTCCATTATCATGAACCTGTGGGCCCATTAAAAGCGGTATTGACCAAAAAGGAATACCAAAGTATAGGGACTATCCGTAATTTCTCCTATGACAGCCTGATTTTGGGTTCCTCCACGGCGGAGAATTTCAATAACAGGTGGTTTGATGACGCTTTTGGCGTCACTACGGTAAAAGCCATAAAAAGTTCGGGGATAACGGCCCAGCTGGACTATTATCTGAAGCAGGGCTTCGAAAACAGGGAAATAAAAGCTGTTTTTTACAGTCTGGATTTGTTTGCCCTGGGAGGGGATCCGGATACTGTATTTCCGGACGAATCCATGCCCTTGTACCTGTATGATAATAATCCGTTTACGGATGTAAAGTATGTGCTGAATAAAGATGTTATTTTTGAGGATATCCCGTATATGCTGGCGGAAACCTTTCTGGATGATTACGACGAGGGAACCTCCTACAACTGGGCACAATATAAAACCTTCAGCAGGGAAGAGGCGCTGCGTAATTATAGCCGGCCGGAAGAAATACAGCCGGTAAAGGCGGAAGAGGAATACAAGGATTTTGTGGACGGAAATGTGGCGCTTTTGGTGAAGCAGGTGGAAATGCATCCGGAAACCACCTTTATCTTTTTCTATCCCCCTTATTCCATGCTGTGGTGGGATAATATGTACAGAAGCGGGGAATTAGAGCAGTCCATGTACGCGGCCCGCACTTCTATGGAAAGGCTGCTGGATTATGGGAATGTAAGGATGTACTATTTCCAGAATGACAGGGAGATTATACTGGATTTGGATAATTATATGGATCCGGTTCATTTTACAGCGGAGATCAACCAGTATATGGTGGAACAGATGAAAGAAGACAATTACCGGCTTACCCGGGAAAATTATCAGGAAAAGCTTGCCCAAATGCAGGAACTGGTCGAAGAAATACTGGAAAATAAAACCCTGTTCCTTTCTAATGACAGAATGATAGAAAAGGTATAAAAAATTCCGATTGCTGCAGCCTTATACGGAGACAGTATATCAGGAAGGAATATATAAAAACCACAGCTTCTTCTGCATAGCTGCAGAAGAGCTGTGGTTTTGTTAAAATACATGCAAAGGAAAGTTAAACCTTTCTGAAATCATCAACAGGCATGATAAAGATAGTGGCACCGCCCACCTCCACATTGACCGGTACGCTGGAAACTGCGTTGGGATATACATTACAATTGGAAGGAGCCGGAGGCGTATACATGATCTGCTGACGTTTGCCTGAATGCTGCTTGATGATTTCGCACACCTCATCCACTTTTTCATCTTCGATACCCAGAAGAAGTGTGGTATTGCCTTTTTTCAAAAAGCCGCCGGTGGTGGCAAGTTTGGTAACAAAATACTTCTTTTCATTCAGTTCATTGATAAGTAAAGGTGCATCTTCATTGTGCACAATAGCTAAGAGCATTTTCATAGGCTACTCCCTTCCGCCGCTTTTATGCGACACAAGTTTTCTTTCTCTTAGTATAAGTATTTTTCTGGAAAATAGCAATTTATTTTGCACAAATTTAACAAAAATTGTGCAAAATCACAAGAAGTAGGTTATGATAGGAACAGTGAAGGTTTGAGGATGCGGATATGCAATTGAAAAGTCAGGATGCGGGAAAGGATAGATTGACGTGACCGATAAGGAACGCTTTGATTGGGCCAGGGATAAAATTGTGGGAACAGTGAGGGAACGGCAGGGGATCGGGACCCTGTCGGAAAAAACGGTCCATGCGGTTTTGAAAAACTATTATGCTCCGGATGAGGATATGCATGAAATACCTATTGAAGGAAGTGTGGCTGATATCTATACCGGAACGGAAATTGTGGAGATACAGACGAGAAGCTTTGACCGGATGAGGGATAAGCTGCGCAAATTCCTTCCTCTTTACCCGGTAACCATTATTTACCCTATCCCTTATGAAAAGTGGCTGATATGGATTGATGAGGAAACCGGGGAGTTCAGTAGCCGGAGGAAATCACCGGTTAAAGGGAATGCCTATGGGGCGTTCAAGGAATTATATAAAATCAAGAATTTCCTTTTGGATGATAATTTCCATCTGAAGCTGGTATTTATGAACATGGAGGAATATCGGCTGTTAAACGGATGGAGCAGGGATAAGAAAAAAGGATCCTCCAGGTATGACAGAATCCCGTTGGATCTGGTGGATGTCATGGAAATTGACTGTCCCAGGGATTATCTTCAGTTGGTTCCTTATGGTATTCCGGAGCCTTTTACCGTAAAGGAGTTTGCAAAGGAGGTGCATATCCGGGCAAATCTGGCTCAGATAGTACTGAATATATTGACCTATGCGGAGGTTGTGGAACGGGTCGGCAAAAAGGGAAATGCCTATCTGTATCAGGTATTGGAAGGAGACGATTAAATGAAATCACATGAAAACGGGAAAATCCGGCTATATACGGGCAGCTACAATGCACCTGTACTGACCGGTGACGGAAGCATTTACCAGGGAAACGGAGAAGGAATATGTCTGTGGAGTTTGGAAGAAGAGACGGGGAAGCTGGAAAAAAAGAGGGCTTACGGACAGGCTCTCAATGCATCCTGGATGGCTGTTTCCCCGGATTGCAGGATGCTGTATGCGGTGAATGAACTGGATGATTACCAGGGGACCCATGGCGGCGCCCTGAGTGCTTATCAGCTGGAAGAAGACGGGGGAATTGTGCTGAAAAAAACCCTTCCTGTCATGGGGGCGGCACCCTGCCATGTTAGCGGTGACAGCCGGGGCTGCTTTGTTTATACGGCTAATTATAACGGCGGGAGCATGAGCCGTTTCCGTCTTGCAGAGGATGGAAGCCTTTCGGAGATGGATTGGCAGCTAGTCCACAGGTTCGGGGAAAAAGAAAACCGGGATGGCAGGGAGAGACTGCGGAATCCCCAGCGCCAGGAGAAACCTCATGTACATAGTGCGGCTATAGAAGATGATTTCCTTTGGATTGCGGATTTGGGAACCGATGAAGTATCCTGTCTGGAGGCGGATAAGGGCAGAGGCACAATGGAATGTGCAGCATCTGTTTTTCTTCCGGCGGGGAGCGGTCCTAGAAGTATAGCCTTTGCTCCGGATAATAAGAAAGTTTATGTGACCTGTGAGCTGAGTAATGAGATTGCTGTGCTGGAGTGGAAAAAAGAGGAACGAATAATTACTCTGCAGCAGATGATATCCAGCCTGCCCGAAAGCGGAGGGAAAACACAGGGAAGTACGGCAGGAGGAGTGGTTTTGTCCCCGGATAACCGGTTCCTTTATGTGGGAAACCGGGGGGGGTGACAGCATAGGAGTATATAGTGTGGATAACAGGGGGGATCTTAAGGGGGTGCAGTGGATATCTTCCGAAGGAAAGAATCCCAGGGGATTTCAGATCTCCCCATCAGGCCGGTGGCTGCTGGCCGCAAATCAGGACAGCGATAATCTGGTGGTGTTTGAGAGGGATGATAAATCGGGGAAGCTGGAGAAACGGTGGATTTATGAGGCAGGGGCGGTGGTTTGCCTGCAGTTTTTAATTTAATTCTGATACAAAAATGTCTTCCGCTGATAAACGGAAGACATTTTTTGTGATTTCATTTCAACTAATCAGAGAAAAATCCAAATCTTTCAATAACGGTAAGTGCAGGCTCAAACAAAATAATATATTCTTCTATTTCAGCATAAATTCCATATTTAGAGTGATAAACGGCAAGGGCATCCTTCAGAAATTCTTCAGTTACATTCAGTAAAACAGACATTTCATGAAGGTTTCTGCAACCCGATTTATAGGCATATATAATGCCTGTTAATCCGACTCGCTCATTATAAGCCCAGTATCGTCCTCTTAATTCCTGTTTCCGGTTTTCATCAATGTTTTGATTAATAATATTACCTGAGGCAGTATAATAGTGTCCCAGTTCTTCTGCAAGAACGCAGGCCCTTTCCGATGTAGTAGATAAGTTTTCATTTAAAGTGATAGTTCCGTCTATATAAAGTCCCTTTATCCTTTCACTTTGAAATGGATAGGTAATGACTTCTACATGTTCATCATCCGCTTTTTGGGTTAATTTTTCATATTCATTCACTCGCTGCCATTCCTCCGCACTACTATATAATACGTTACTATAGCATAAATGAAGTACTATAAAACGGACTTTATTTCTTTCGGCTTTTAATGAAAGCAGCATATTGCCTGATTTCTTCCAACTCTTCCCGGGTGTATTCCTCACCGCTGAAGTGAGCGGCGATTGTTTCCGTCATCGTGTCCCAGCCATATATCTGATTCGGTTCAATTTTAAATATTTTGCACATCTTTTCAATCATATCCGCGTCAGGTTTATTGTCGCCCCTTTCCCAGTTGGATATTACATTTTTGGACTTTCCCAGTTTTAAAGCAAGTTCTTCCTGTTTTAAATCAGATAAGAGTCTGAACTTCTTTATATTTTCTCCAAGTTGCGTCATTGATTTTCTCCTTACCATCATTTATTAAAAATTATACAGTGAAACTGTGTTGTTGTAAAGAAAATGTTCAGTTAATCTGTACATGATGCTTGACTATACAGAAATACTGTGTTAATTTAAAATAGTACAGTAATTCTGTATATTTAACAGCCAGTTCAGTGAATTATTAGAAAGGAGAATGTTATGAATAAGCGGGAACTGAATCTTGAAAAATATGGAATCAGTGGAAAACGATATAAAGAATTAAGCGGATTTTGTGAACAATATCCGGAATGGATGAGCAATTTAAAACGGCTTAAAAATCCGGGGGAAAGTATATCATTCTCCGGAGTCCGTGTACAGGAGACTCAGGGGAAGGGAAGAAAGGAAGAAAACGAAGATAGGAAGGAAGAGCTTGAAAGCAAATGTCATATTGTGGAAAATGTCGCAAGACAGGCCAGCCAGGATTTACAGCAGTATTTAATTAAATCCGTCTGCTATGAAGAACCTTTTTGGTATTTACGGGATATTATGGGAATCCCCTGTTGTCAAAGGACATTTTATGATTATCGTCGATATTTCTTCTATCTGTTGGACAGAGAGAAAAAAATATGACCACCTTAAGGACATTACCTTTTGTTATTCTACAGTTGTGAAAGAGATAAACGGTACCGTTCCTGCAAATCATGGTATTGAGAATGAAAAGAGGTGATGTGATTGGTGGAAGTAAGATGCGGAGGCTGCGGCAGAATGCTTGGAACATTTGAAGGCAGGGGAGAAGTGAAATGTCCAAAAACAGAATGTGGTGGTATGAATATATTTAATACATCAGAAAACTGTTATCAGTTTACTCCAAAATCCCGGATGGTGAAAAATCAGCAATCTGGAAAGGAACGAAATTAATATGACTGATAAAAGGATGGATATTCTATTCCGCATGCAGCAGGATTATTGCGGATGGAGATATTTTATAGAAAATAATAGGTAAACCCCTTAACACGAATTATAAATTTCGGGAGGCCGGTTTTATTACAGACATGGACTCAGATTAAGGTTTACATATAACTAATTTAAATCAGGAGGAAAAATTATGACAGTAAAAAAAGCATTAAGTACTATGGGAACAATTTTAGAATTCAGTACGGATGGAACAAGTTGGGCAAAATTATGTACTATTAAATCTTATCCGGCATTAGGCGGTTCTCCGGAACAGATCGAAACAACGGATCTGGAAGATGAGACCCAGACTTTTGTCCCGGGGGTACAGACTATGGAAGCAATGGAATTTTTGGCCAACTACACGTTTGAAGCGTATACGGCCGTGAATGCCAAAGCAGGTACACCAGGCCAGTACAGACTGAGCATGGGGGCTGATGGTGCCGACGGTATTGCATCCTGGAGCGGGCAGCACATCGTATTTATAAATGAAGGCGAAGTAAACGGTGTTAGGGAGATGACTATCAGTGTATCACCTTCCACACGTATTACTGTAGCGGCCAAGGAATAATATCTGAACCCAGCAGGGAGCCGGTTATCCGGCTTCCTATAAACAATAAAATAAGGGAGTATAAAAATATGAGCATTAAAATTAATAATAAGGAATATGAGGTTCCCCAGTTAGGATTTAAAGATATGGTAGCAATGGAGGATATGGGATTTTCTATCATTGATTTATTTCAAAATCAGAAGGTCTTTTCTGTTGCAACAGCATTTGTGGGAATTTGTGCGGGCTGTAAAAGAGAGGAAGCCGAAAGATTGATTGAACAGCATATTATGGGCGGCGGTTCCTTGGACAGTATTTACGAAAGTTTTACTTTGGCGGTGGATCGAAGCGGTTTTTTCAAGAAACTTCTGGGGAGAGAACAGAAGGAATAGGCATTAATATAAAGGAAAAAGAAGTATATTGTCAAAAACAGCAATTTGTGTCGTATAGTGAAGTTATATATGAAGTGTGGCTGCCCGCAGCTATCCGGTTCGGCATTTCATTCGATTCTTTTTGGTGCATGAATCCACGTATTATTAACCTTTATCAGGATTCTTATATAAAAAAGATGGAAGAACAAATGGAGATGGAGAATTGGTATGCCTGGATTCAGGGACAGTACCATATGGCATCAATTGCGGCTGCTATTGGTGGACGTAAGAGTAGATACCCTCAAAAACCTTTTGCTATTTTTGAGGAGAAGTGTCAGGTAAGCGGGGAAGAAAAATTTCTGTTGTGGGTTGAAGAATACAACAGGAGGTTTGAGAATAAAGAGAAACAAAATGATACTGAGCGCCCATGAGCGCCTTATGAAAGTGTGGTGTGATTCATGGGAAAAGAAAAAGAAGAAGACGTTGGTAAATTACAGACATTTGTAACTGATCTTAAAACTTTGGGAGATGCAATAGGTAGTATTGATGGAAACATCACCACTTTTTCAGACTCTATAGGGAAAATGGCAGGTGCTGTTGTCCCCAGTCTGGAAAAAATAGCATCTTCTATGCAGACGGGAGATTTTGGAGGAGCTTTTAAAGAACTTGCAGGCGGACTGTTATCATTGGAGAATGTCAGTGGGGTAATAGGTACACTTTCACAAACAGGTCAAAGTATTATAGATTTAAAAAAGAATTTATCTGGGTTAGGTCCGATTATATCAGGCGTGTTTGGAAGCGGAGGAGGGGCTCTTGCATCTATCGGTACAACATTATCAGGGTTATCCTTACCTTTTGTAGGTATTATTGCGGCTATAGCAGCCCTCGCCCTTGCATTAATGGATCTATGGAAAACAAGCGAAACGTTTCGGAATGCAGTACAGTTGGCTTTTGATTTAGTAAAAGATAGTTTTGTTAATGCGTTTGATAAAATAAGTGAGGTTATTGGAACCTTATGGGAGCAAATAAAGAACTTAGGCGGCTCACTTTATGAATTTTATGAGGAAAGCGGTTTAAAAACCATTGTAGAAGCTTTTGCTTCCTTTACTACAGTACTTCTTGGTATTGTAGCTGGTGCAGCTATTGATATTATTGCCAGTCAATTTGCAGCCCTAGGTATTATTCTGGGGGGAATTATTGATGTTATTACTGGTGTTGTGCAAGTTCTGACAGGAATTTTTACTCTCGATGGAGACAAATTCATGGAAGGTCTCCGAACAATCGGGGATGGACTTCTGGAAATATTCGGAGGAATTGGTGAATCATTATTAGGATGGTTTGAAGGGACACTATCAACTGTGGGGACAGCCATAGCGGAATGGTGGAATGGTACCGTACTTCCATTTTTTGCACAGATACCAGAAAAATTCAGGGAACTAATCGAGTCTATCGGTTCCTGGTTTGCGCAACTTCCGGAAAAGATAGGTTATGCTCTTGGTTATGCACTGGGATCCATCATTACCTGGGCTGAAGATCTCTATGTATATCTTATTGAAAAAATACCCGAAATTATTGAGAATATTGTGGAATGGTTTATGGGACTTCCGGGAAGGATTTACGAAGCCGTTACGCTTGTTCTTGAAAAGGTAGGGGAATGGAAAGATGATTTCGTTGCATTTGTTAAAGAAAAAGTACCGGAAATTGTAAATACTTTAATTAGCTTCTTTGAAGAGTTGCCTGCTAAATTCATAGAAACGGGAAAAGAGATTATCAATGGATTATGGAAGGGAATACAGGATGCATGGGAAGGATTGAAAAAATCAGTTGGTGAATTCTGTAACAGTTTTTTACAGGGATTTAAGGATGCACTTGATATTAACAGTCCAAGTAAAAAGATGTCTGAAATTGGCGACTACGCTATGATGGGACTTTTCCAGCCGTTTCAATCAAATGAAGAAGGCATTGCTCAGATAAATGCATTTGCAAACTCTTTTCTTGCATATTTTAGTATGGTATTTAGTCCGGAACGATTTATGGAAATCGGAAATGCAGCTATTTTAGGATTTTCTCAGGGAATAATAACTGCATTTTATAATTTTCAGATGATGTTTGCAGAACTGATGCTTCAATTTACGGATTCTATTGTTGAAAGTATGGCAGGAATAGGAATGGGGATTCTGGAGCCGCTTACGCTTCTGACTGAAGAAATGGGTATTATTTTGGAAGGAATTTCCCGGTTGATGAAAGCAGGATGGACGGGCATTATGATGACTACCCAGACTACATGGACACTGATACGTAATTCGGTTAAGTCACAGCTCAGTTTTATGCAATTGGACCTCAGGACAGGTATGGAAAAAACCAATCAGGAATGGGGGATTAAATGGAGAAGTTTTATAGAGATTGTCAATGAGGCCTGTAGAGATGTTCTCAATGCTGTTCAAAATCTTAATAATCAAATTAAAACAATCTGTAGTTCTATGGAGGCTTCCATCCAGTCAGTTAAAAAGGAAATGTCTACGTTAGGCGGTGGTATTGCTTTGTCAGCAAGAGGTTATGCCGGCGGAGGATATCCCAATACAGGAGAACTTTTTGTGGCACGGGAAAATGGGCTGCCGGAAATGGTAGGTACAATAGGAAACAGAGTTGCGGTAGCGAATAACGACCAGATTACAACTGCCATCAGAGACGCTGTTGTACAGGGAATCAATAATGAAGAACAGAATCATTTATTGAGAGAACAAAACTACTTATTACAGGCCATTCTTGAAAAAGAAGGAAATGTCATATTTGATACAAGGGAAGGATTGGAAGCTCTTGAAAAAAGAAGAAAACGTAATGGTTTCAGTTTTGCCTGAACCTGCAGTGAAACAATGGCCTGTGGCCGTATAGAAAGGAGGTAATATGTCAGCGTTTTTATTTGTAAACGGAATGGCATTCCCTGCTCCTAAAAGAGGATTCAAAATGTCAATCGTAACTAATGTAGAATCAAACATAAATGCTAATGGTGCAGTTGTAGGTCAAGTTGTAGGCAGGAACCAGTATAAACTGGATTCTATGCAGTGGGATTGTCTGGATGCACAAGTATGGGAAAATATGCTGCAGGCGTTAAAACCTTTTTATATCCCTGTAACGTTTGAAGATCCCGAAACCCGAAAAAGAAAAACACTATTCATGTATCCGGGAAACCGTAGTGCGGAACCATACAGACTTGACGAAGACAAACAAATAAAAATGTATCGCAACTGCCAGATTAACCTTATAGATTGTGGGTGGGAATAATGCAGCAGTGTAGTAATAATTATAAAAAGTCAATGAAGAATATGCTTCGGAACAGAGGATATATCCGGATATATATTGGTGTGGTTAATTCCCAGGCACAAAAAAACGTCAATGTTTCAGATGAAAAAAATCAATTTACTTATTTTTCTGACGTGAAGGGACCTTTTAATTCAGAAGCGGTGGAATACATATATGCGACAGGAGAACAGAACTTTTCAAGAGTTGACGGGAATTTTTATTTTCTGCCAAGAAGTGATAAAAATATAGCATTCCGTCAAGGATTGGTAACGCAAGAACTGCTGGGAACAATTTATGTTTTTTTTGCACAGCAGGAATTAGATATAAAAGGTCTTACAATAGACTTTGGTGGAAATTATCCCGTTGATTTTACTATAGATAATGGACATGAAATCTATAACTATACGGATAACGGTAAAGCTGTATGGTCCACCGAAGATGTATTTTATAATACAACCTATTTCAAGATAACACCTCAGAAAATGTGTAAAGGACAGGGAAGGCTCAGAATTTACCAATTTATGTGCGGTATAGCTAACAGTTTTACAAACGGTGAGATATTAAAGTATTCATTTAAAGATTTTGTTTCCCCAATAACAGAAACGATACCGAGCCAGGATATGAGTATTACGGTAGATAATCATAAATTATATTATAGTGCAGATAATCCGGACAGCACCTTAGCTTTTCTGGAACCCGGGCAGGAAGTAAAAGCAGCTTTTGGTTATGATGTGGACGGTATGGGGAAAATTGAATGGATTGCCGAAAATACAGTTTATTTAAAGAGCTGGACTGCCGATGATAAACAAGCAAAATTTACGGCAACGGACAGATTCGATTATTTGTCTGGAACATATTATAAGGGAAGGTATAGACCGGAAGGAATCAGCCTCTATGACCTGGCTCTTGATGTAATTCAGGATGCGGGTATTATTGATGAAAAAGAATACTTTATCGATCCTTATCTTAAAAATATTTACGTTTATAATCCCGTGCCCGTAGTAAAACATACGGAAGCTCTCCAGATGATTGCCAATGCTGGCAGATGTGTGCTGACATATGACAGAAAATGCAGAATTCATATGCAAGGTTCCTTTATTCCGGATATGCTGGCATCTTCCGATGATCAAACCGTATTTAGCCAGGTGCAGAATATTCTGGATAATGAGACAAAGAATGCCTATGCCATGGAAAGTAAAAATTTTTCTATTGTTGACGGCAGCATATATTTTATTTCAAATAACGGGGAGTTTTTACAGACCGGATATGTAAGTGAGAGTATTGCTAATAAAACAGGTAATTTTGAAACCAATCCTGTTATTACTTTAAAACTTGAGGCTGCTATGACTGCATTTGGAGTAAGCATATCGTTCAGAAATGTGGCACCGGATGAATTTGAAATACGTACATACTATCAAAACGTTCCGGTGACTGTAATTACCATAGATGAGCCGGAGATCGAATTTGTATCACACGAAGAATTTCCTTTATTTGATAAAATGGAATTCATTTTTACCAAAGGAAAGCCTTATAGCCGCATCACGGTAGACTCTATAGAAATAGGAGATATCACCGATTATACACTTGAATACGGTGCAGATTTAATTGATTCTCCCACAGGGTTAAGACAAAATAAAGTTAAATCCATTGATGTATTGAGGAAAACTTACCATAACTCTGTTGAATCCAGAAAAGATTTATGTACGGAAGAAATTGTGGTAAGTCCGGAATCAGACACATATACCGTATATTTTACGAATGCTTCCTATGGATTTTCAGCAGAGGTATTAGAAAATCCCTTAATAACCTGTGATATTGAAGATTATAGTAATTATTTTGCAACGATTAAATTTAATGGAGTCATAGATAAAACTTCTGTTACATGTAAAGTCAGCGGATATGAATACAAAGTGGAAGAGAATTATTATAGTGTAAAACATAATCACCAAGGAGAAATAAAGGTATGGAAAAATCCGCTTATCAGCACCTGGCAGCAGGCAGCTGACTTAGAAAGATGGCTGGCGTCTTATTATTTAGGAGATATAGAATATAGTTTGAAAATGCGGGGAGATCCGAGAATTGATGCTAATGATTTCTTTTTTCTGGAATTAAAGGAACGAGAAAATCCCATGATTTGCGGCTATCAAAATGAAATCAGATTTAACGGAGCCTGGGAGGCTACAATGAAAGCGAGGAAGGTGGTGACAGAAGTTGGTAAGAAATAATCAACAAAGAGACGTTGATGTTGAATTACAGTGGGTAAGTCCTAAAACAGACTGGAAGAAAACAGATCCGTTTAATATTTCGGATTACAATAGGATCAAAGGAAATATTAATTACATACATGAATGGGCAGTTATGTTATATCCTTATTTTTCTATTTCCGAGATGGGAGAAGATAAGGAAAGCTATGCATCTTATTTTTATGCAGATGAATTTAACCGTATGGAAGAAAATGTTGATGCTATCAATATTCATATATTTACTGATAATTATGGGACTGCCCAGAGTTTTTATGATAATGGCAAATTTATTGACTGGACGGAATGCAACAGATTAGAAACAGCAACATTGCAGATGTATAAAATACTTGAACGGCAGCAGGCCGGATTACCAAGACTTGCATTTCGTTTAGGTAACAAGAAAGGTGGTATTTAATAATGGCAAAAGAAATTTTACCCGTAAATTTTAAGGATGATATTATGAGCGAGGCTATGGAAGGCCGTCGCAGATATCGAATGATACAAAATCCGGACGGCACCGTATCCTTTGAGGATACTACGGAATATGACCAGGTAGGAAGCCAATTTGGACAAGGTCAAATAAATAAAACGAACCAGGCTGTAAATGAAAGTCTGGATAAGGGCAGGGTAATTGACAATATTAACGATATTGCGTCCAATTCTGAGGCTGGATATGTGATGGGGGCTTTGGCTGGAAAGGAATTAAATCAGAATTTAGGGGGATTGTCCTTTTATGAAGATGAAACTGGAAAGTATGTGGTAGGTGCTGATTCAGTACCAAAAAAATTGGGGGGTGAAGTAAAATTAATTTCTTCAAATGTGACCGGAACAGTTTCACTGGATTTAAAAAATGTGACAAATACTTATACAAACTTGAAATCCTACAATTTTATTTTTACTTTAAATCATATATACCTTTATATATCGTCATGGGGATCAGCCAATGATAAACATGGAGAACCTGCATCAAAAAATTTTTCCCCATTAACTGGACTTAATTATAATAACCAAAATGGGATACTTTCCTTTACAATTAATAAAACCTCCATTACTTCTGGTAATTATGGTCATTTAGCAGGGGGGACTTGTGACATAACACCATATTATGATATTTATCTAATTGAATAAATAATACATTACTTGTATTTTTCTAAAATATATTGAAATAACTTAGATAAATGTGAACGTATAACTTTAATTAAAATGTATTCTTAATGCGAAACTTTAAATAGGCCATATAGCTTTGAACAACATACTAAAAAATTATTTCCATTATTACTTCTAAAATGATTATATATTTTTACATTAATAATTAGATTAATATGCTCTTATATCCGTTAATCGTACAAATGATTCCTGATTAGTATCCCAACTTGGAATTAAGTGTATGTAAACACTGCTATATTCCGTTACACTTATTTCTGTTCCAGTTTTAAGACCAATATTTACTCTTGTGTTGTCTGATTTAATTCCTTGAACCGTACATGTATGCCATGAACTGTTATTATATTTAGACACTGAACCAATATACAATGTACTAATATCAGTTACATCTATAGTGGTCTCTAATTTGCACATTCGGTTACTTCCTCCTACGTAAGCATACAAATTTGGAATTCTGAAACCTGCCTTCTTAAATGGGACCCAGTCTGAATCAGCACCTGCCTTATATTCTGCAATACCATTATTAACACGAAAGCAATATCCTCCTAAATTCTGATTTAATTTAAAACCAAGAAGAGTTAATATTTATAACGAGTAATGATAAGCTTAATTTTATATTGTTCATAATAAAGTTTATTCTTGTTTTGTATAAATGTATACGGTATTCAATTACTATCCCAATACAGTATTTATTGCATGGGAACCTCTGTATTTCAATAAATATACATAATAATAATTCTATAAAAATTAAGTTTACAAAAGTATATATTCGAATCAGATTTGAATGATTTAAATAAAATATCAAACCTCTCGGAATCCCCGGTAAACCCCGGCTGGCCTGACGGTCGAGTTCCGATTTCCGGGGATTTCATTGACTTTGCAAGGAGAAAAGGGTATAAGGAAATAAAATCAGTCCTTTGCTATAGAGGGGATTCATAGAAAGAAAGGAAGGCTGGAAAGATGGAAGAAAAAGATACGTTTGGTAAGTTTCTGCGAAGGAAGAGAGAAGAAAGCGGTCTGACCCAAAAGGAGATGGCCCAGCGGCTGTTTGTGACGGAGTCGGCCGTATCGAAATGGGAGAGAGGCATATCTTATCCGGATATTTCTCTGGTATCCCAGATCTGCAGCGTCCTTACTATCAGCGAGCATGAGCTGATTACGGCCAGCGAGGATATGGAGCAGAAAAAGCTGGAAAAGCAGGCTGCTTCCTATCAGAATATGATCCGGGCTTATAACATAACCATGCTGGTAATCTATGGTATTACACTTATTACTTGCTTTATTGCAAATCTTGCCGTAGAACACAGGATTACCTGGTTTTTTATTGTATTTGCCGGCATTCTGACAGCCTTCAGCCTTCTTTCACTTCCCTTATATCTGAAAAAGTATAAAGCGGCAGTGACACTGGGCAGTTTCTGGTTATCCCTGTTGTTGCTGCTGCTTGTATGCGCCGTCTATACCGGGGGAGGCTGGTTCTTTGTTGCGTTGTGGTCGGTAACTTTGGGATTTTCTGTGGTCTTTCTGCCCTTTGCACTGCCTAATCTGCCGCTGCCGGGAAGCCTGCACCGGCATAAAGCATTTTTGTGCATTGCTGCCGACACGGTTCTTCTGTTTATCCTTCTGGCATCTGCCCTGCATTACAGCGGAAATATGGAGGACTATTTTACAATAGCCTGTCCCACGGCAGTGTCCGGGCTCATATATGTATGGGGGCTCCTTGCCATTATCCGTTATCTGGACATACACTCGTATTTCCGGGCAGCCGCGGCACTGGGCTTCAGCGGTATCTATAATTTGTTTATCAACAGTATTCTGCATATGATTATAGACAGGAAGCCTTTTGTGCTGCAGCCTTGCGACTTCAGAATATGGAGTGATGAATATATTAATGGAAATACCACAATGATTCTGTTTATTATCTGTATTTTGCTTGCGGTTGCTTTTTCGGTGGGAGGAATCATGATATCTGTTAAGAGGCGGGGGACAGAACCGGGAAAAGGAAATAAGTAAGGAATGGTGTTAAATGAAGGCAATTGAAAAAGGGCTGAAAACGGAAACAAAAAGACGTGTTTTTTTGTTTGGCATGTTCACACTTATTTTCTTATTTATATTAGGGGCAGTTTATATACGCTGCAGAGAAACTACAGTACTGCTTCTGCTCATGCTGACGCCGGGACTGAGCGCACTTGCAGCCAGGCTTTTTACCGGGGAAGGGAAAAAAGCTGCTTTTATACGCCCGTATTTCAGAAGAAACAAGGGATGGTATGTTGCCATATGGATTATTACGCCTTTTCTCGCTTTTATGGGCGCGGCGTTCTATTTTCTGGTTTTCCCCGAAGACTTCCAGCCGCTTTCCTCTCTTTGTGCGCAGGATAGCGGGAGTAAAACCATAGCAGAGTACATAGGGTATCTGGCAGCAACCCTCCCGCTGGCAGTATTGGTAAATCCTGTGATGGGGCTGGTGCAATGTCTGGGAGAGGAAGCCGGCTGGCGCGGTTATCTGCTTCCCAAGCTGCTGGATTTTATGGAGCCGTGGAAGGCGGTGCTTCTTACCGGGGTGATATGGGGGGCATGGCATGCACCGGTAATTGCCTGTGGTTTTAATTATGGAATAGGTCATCCGGCGGCGGGAATTGGAGCCATGGTGCTGTTCTGTACAGTATTGGGCTGTATTCAGGGCTGGTTGTTTTTCCGGACAGGGACGGTTTGGAGTTGTGTGGTTTTTCATGCAGCGCTGAACGGGATGGATCTGTTCTCGCCTTCCATGCTTTTTACGGACGGTCAGGTGAACCCGTTCCTCGGCCCGGATCCCACAGGCATACTGGGAG
Organism: uncultured Lachnospiraceae bacterium; assembly: GCA_900548905.1. GTDB lineage: Bacteria > Bacillota > Clostridia > Lachnospirales > Lachnospiraceae > Eisenbergiella. The sequence continues at coordinate 102,334 of URMK01000013.1, forward strand.
GCATCTTTTTAATAGGGCTGGCGGCAGCAGCGCTTTGGGATATCGGACGTAAAGGAGATGCTGTAAATATGCCGGCCTGACGGTGGTCATTTATATAGCTGCAGGCTATACTGTTCCAGCTTTTTAGAGATCATTTTAAATGGGTAATACATGAAAGAAGCACAGCCCAAAGACAATAAAAGTACTGCTGCTGTATATAAAAAATCACTTTGTATATAAAATTTATCGCTGCGGAACACCTCCAGAAACAGTCCATGGATTAAATAAAGTTCAAAGGACCGGCTTCCCAGAAAAATGAGGATACGGTTTGTAAATCGTATTTTTAAGGTGAGAAGAAAAACAAAAATCATAAAATTGATAACGGCAAGGGTCTGCCATATAAAGCATATCCAGTTTCCAAGCATCTCTTTTGCAAAGATATGTTCCTTCATAAGAAGCGGTTCTATTCTATCCAATACTTGTACGGATTTCGGAAAGAAATAAAGAAAGGCCCCTGCAGAAACGAGCAGAAGCAGATAATACCATTTCCGTGTGTATTTGATAATAGGCTTTTCAAACTGGGCTATAAGGATACCGATAAAAAACAGGCTGCTGGAGTTGAACCACCATTCCCCCTGAAACCAGTAAATACCCGGCCCCTTAACCATGCAGTAGGTGGGAAAAGCAATCTGGAAAACTCCCAGCAGAAAAAAGCTGATCACCCGGTTCCGGGTAAAACGGAAGGTTACAAAGAATACAAAGTAAAAAAGGGCAATTACAATAATATACCAGGATTGGGGATTAATAAGCTGTATTCCGCTTGCATATTCCAGCGACAGCTTCAGCCCGAAACGGTCGCCGGTCAGATAATATACAAATAGATACAGGATATTGCAAATAAAAAAGGGTACAAATATCTTTATATACCTGCGCAGAAAAAAGTGCCGGAAATAGTTCTGGTTTGTAAGGACACTTTTCATCAGCCCATATCCGGAATAAAAGAAAAATGCGGCCACACAAAGAATTCCCACCTCCAGAAAGACCCTGAATGAACCGGGGGTGTCAAGATATTGGGACAGATGATGGTAAACAATAACCAGGGTGAAGAAACCGCGGAGCGGCAATTCAAAATTTTTAGTAAAATGATCCTCCTGGAAGTGTTCCGGCCCGGAGGAGCTTACTTGAAAAAGAAGTATAAACAGTAAAAGAAGTATGAATATATACATAAAAAATGTCCTCGTAAAATAATATGCAGTATACGTGATTAGTATTCTGTTGCTGTGCAGTAAATGCACAGTACTGAGTGAACAGTAACAGTATTCTTCCTCACACGAAAAAACATGTAATCTATCATATACTATAATGGAAAAATAAAAAACCTTATAGAAAATACTTTTAAGGTTTTCTTAATTTACAAATACTTTTTATTTTCCTAATGTTTTATTAAATATTTCTAATGGGAATTGAATGAAGATCCTGCCTGTGCTATAATTTGCCCGTATAAAGGTGAAGGTATTAAACAGTTATGTATAAGGAGGTCTTTATGAATAAGTTTAAGAAATTGCTTGCTTTCGGCTTGTCCCTTGCTTTGCTCTGCGGTACAGCGATGTCCGTTCAGGCGGCAAACTGGATAGGACCGGTAACGGTACGCACCGATTTCAGTGATAATTCCGTTCCCGCGGCAGTACCTGTACTTCAATATGCGGGTACCGGGAATTTAACGATACCCAATGTAGTACTTCCTCAGGGGACGGCTTACAAAATCACCTGTACCTATGGAGGGAAAAGTAATTTTAGTGTCAAATTTATAACGGATGAGCGTACGGAACTGCTTGTAAATGCCATAGGTGTTTATGCGGGGACGACTCTTTTATCAGATGGTAATTCCGCCGTGCCGTTGGGCTCCCTTGATGTTCGGGGGGACGGCAATTGGACAATTACCGTATCTACGGTCACCAACCTGTCCACGAAATCTGTAACCAGTGTGGGGGATAAAGTTACCGGGATCTTTTCTCTTCCTTCCACGGGTACTACCGTATCGATGAGCAATTCCGGAAAAGGGAATTTTATAGTATGGGCCCATTATTCCGACGGAACCAGCCAGCTGCTTGCCAGCGCAATCGGCCCCTATGCCGGCCAAATGGTAATAAATAATCCTAAAAATACAACCTGCTATCTGGAGGTAAAATCAGAAGGTCAGTGGGCAGTTGATATGGGATACGCGGATACGTTATCATTAGTACCGGATATAAATTAAAAAAAATTTCGTTATGAGTTGATTTTTATACCTATTTTTGCTACACTGATACCAATTGGAAGAGATTTCACAGTACAGGAGTTATTTATGGATAAGAAAATGACCAAAACTGCAGATTTTATGATGCCCGCAGTCATGTCCATGAACTTCCGGTGCTTGTAGCTGTACAAAACAGATGCAAGTACGCAGAGGCTTGTATCTGTGTGGTCTGAATAGATAGGATTTAACCGCATGGATTCCAGAGTTTTAATTCTGACGATCTCTGCGGTTTTTTTTGCAGTTTATTCCCGCAGCCTGCGGGTTGGAGGGAGTACGGGCGCACGGATGTAAAATCGATGGGGCAGCGGCCGGTAAGGAAGGTTTCCGAATTATGTATGAATCTATGGGATATAAGAAGAAAAAAGGTAACTGTTCGGCAGGTCGGCGCATTTCCTGCGCTGACCGAAAGAAAGTGATTCAGGAGTGCAAAAATCCTATCGCTGAAAGCGATTTTGGATGGATTTTTGCAATAAATGTAAAGGTACTGAACGTTACAAAAAGAGAATGGAAGGGAAAAAGGCCGAAAGTCATGTAGAGGCCGCTGCCATCCCCACAAGGGGAGGGCACGGCATAAAACGGACGGAAGGTATATCGGAACATAGATACATATCGTATTGCACATTTACACAGTAATATATGGATGACAACAGGAAATCAGATATCGGAGGATAATAACATGGATTTTATATTGGAAGAGTGGAGAGAAGAGCATATACCGGATGTGGCAAAATACGCCAACAATGAAAAAATAGCGGGGAGGCTGCGGGATTCCTTCCCTTATCCCTATACAGAAGAGGATGCGCAATGGTTTGTCAGGGACTGTATGGAAAAAGAGGGAAAAACACAGCTGTCAAGGGCTATTGTGGTGAACGGGGAAGCGGTGGGAAGTATAGCCGTGATACGGAAGGATGACGTATATTGTAAATCCGCAGAGCTTGGCTATTGGTTGGGGGAACCGTTCTGGAGAAAGGGCATTATGACCAGGGCTGTGCAGCAGATGTGTGAGGAGGCATTCCGCCGCTATAAGCTGGTGCGTATTTATGCGGAGCCGTTTTCCACCAACCTGGCTTCCAGGGGAGTTTTGGAAAAGGCCGGTCTCCAATTGGAAGGGATTAAGAGAAAAAGTATTTTTAAAAACGGGTGTATACAGGATTCTTATTTATATGCAATTATCCACGTATGACAGAAGGACACAAGGGGCCGTCTGAACTGTTACCACAACAGCAAGAATTAAGAAAATATTCCTTGTTTTTCCTTTCTCCGCTGCTATACTGAAATTATAGCAGAGAATTATAGGGAAATAAGGGAGGTATGCCAATGAATGAGAAAAAAGAAGCAGGTAGGCAACAGGAAGAATACACACCGGACAGGAAAAAGGGCGGTTTGGGAGATTGGAAAGCGATTATTATCGCTTTAATAGCAGGAATTACAGCTATTTTGTGTGTCATGATTTTTTCCGGCAGCCTGGTGAATTATAAAAAGACCTCCGGTGCAGGGGGACTTACGGCAACAGGATCGGCAAGTCTGGATTTTGAATCGGATTTGGTAGTCTGGAGAGGAAGCTTTTCCACCTATGGGGCTACGCCCAAGGAGGCCTATTCCATCATCAAGAGGGATTCGGAAATTGTAAAGGAATACCTGCTGGAAAATGGGGTTTCCGAGGAGGAACTGGTATTCAGTTCTGTGGATATTTCCCAGCGTTACCGTACGGAATATGATGAGAACGGTAATTACATAAGGGATTATCCGGATGGATATGATCTGTATCAGAGTCTGTCCGTAACCTCTGTGGATATTGATAAGGTGGAGAATATATCCCGGGATATTACCAAGCTGATTGAATCAGGGGTAGAGTTTGTTTCCAATTCGCCTGAATATTATTGCACCAAACTGGATGAAGTCAAGCTGGAGCTCATTGAGAAGGCAACGGATAACGCCAAGCAGAGAATCGATATTATGGCGGCAGGAACCGGAAGCAAAACGGGCCGGATGCTGAGTGCGAATCTGGGAGTTTTCCAGATTACCGCCAAGAATTCGGGATCCGGGGAATACAGCTACGACGGCGCATTTGATACCAGCTCCAGAAATAAAACAGCTATGATAACAGTAAAGCTGAACTATGCGGTAGAATAAGGCGGCGGCCGCCGTGGCTGCAGCGCTTCCTTCCTGTGGCTGCGGTGGCCGAAACTGCAATGAAACAGGGGATGAGAGGCAAGTGGCTCTTTTTAAAAAGAAAAAAGATATAACTTACCCGGAATTTAACAGAGAGAATCAGATACCGGTATTAAGGTGCAGCATCTGCACGGGGGAAAAGGTAGCTTGCTTCCGGGATAAAAAAACAGGGTATACGGAAGAGATTTTGTATATCCGAAGCCAAAGTGACATGCAGGATTTTCTCAGACGGTACGGGCTGGCGCAAGAGGATCTGAAAAAAGAGTGGTAGCTGCAGTAACAGTTCAGACTTGTCTGAACTGTTACTTGCTGTCAGGAAAGCAGCCAGACCGGATGGCTGTTAATACTGTGGAAGCGGAGCTATCACAGTAAAAGCTCCCGAAAGGGAGACAGGTGTAATAAAATGGAATTAATATATGGGACAGGAAATCCTGCCAAATTTACGGTAATGGAAGATTACCTGAAGGAACTGAATGTAACATTAATAAGTCTGAATGAATTGTCCAAAGCAGAAGAGGCCCCGGAGGAAACAGGAAGTACTCCTTTGGAAAATGCAAGAGTGAAGGCGGAATATTATTACAATATTTTCCATAAGCCGGTTTTTTCCTGTGATAGCGGACTTTATATCCATGGATTGCCGCAGGAAGGACAGCCGGGGATCCATGTGCGCAATGTGGGAGGCCGACGGCTGTCGGATAAAGAAATGACGGCTTATTATGCAGGTATCGCCCGCAGGCAGGGAGGAAAATGTCTGGCGGAGTACAGAAATGCTGTCTGCCTGCTGATGAACAGCAGGGAACGATATGAATATGAGGGGATGGATATCGGAGGAGGAAGCTTTTATCTGGTTGACAGAGCCAAAGAGCAAAAGGAGGAGGGCTTTCCGTTGGATTGTATATCTGTGGATATTGTTACCGGCAGCTATTTTGTGGATGGCGGACAGCTGCAGTGCATGTCTTCCCAAAAAGAAGGATTTATTCGCTTTTTCAGGAATGCTCTTTCCGGTATGGGCAGGATGCCGGCCTCATAGAGAAGAAGAATGAGGAGAGAACAGGATGGTTACCAAGAGGCTTTATTTCGAAAATGCTTATATGAAAGAGTTTGATGCCAGGGTGCAAAGCTGTGTGGAAGGAAAGAACGGTTATGAAGTTGTTCTGGATGAGACTGCTTTTTTCCCGGAAGGAGGGGGCCAGCCCGCTGATCAGGGTTATCTGGGACAGGGAGAAGTGACGGATGTAAGGGACAAAAAAGATTATGTCCTGCATATCTGCACCAAATATCTGGAGCCGGGAACGACGGTACACGGAAGACTTGACTGGAACCGGCGGTTTCTCCACATGCAGCAGCATTCCGGTGAGCATATCCTTTCGGGAATTATCCATAGGATGTATGGATACGATAATATCGGTTTTCATATGGGAAAAGACTTTGTGACCGTTGATTTCAGCGGTCTTTTAACGGAAGAAGAGATAGCCGAAGCGGAGAAACAGGCAAATGCGGCAGTGCTTGCGGATGAAAGAATACTTGCTGAGTACCCTTCGGCGGAAATGCTGGAGAAGCTTCATTACCGCAGCAAGAAGGAAATTGACGGGGATATCCGTATTGTTACCGTTCCCGGAGCTGATGTATGTGCCTGCTGTGGAACGCATGTGAAGCGTACCGGAGAAATAGGTCCGATTAAGGTGACCTCCTCCGAGCACTATAAATCAGGGATCCGTCTTACGCTGCAAATTGGCTGGATGGCATTGAACGATTATGATACCAAGCAGAAAAATGTGAAGGCAGTGTCCAAGCTTTTATCCGCGAAGCCTGAAGAAATCGGAGAGGCGGTACAAAAACAGCTGGAACAGATGCAGGAGCTGAGGCAGGAAAATATAGCTTTGAAGCAGCGGTTATTTGAAATGCTTTTACAGGATATCCCGCAGGGACAGGAAAAGGCAGTCCTTTTTGAAGCGGGATTGAATGCGGTAGAGGTGCGCAGGCTTGCGGATCTGGTGTCTACAAAGGCAGGACTTGCCGCTGTCTTTTCCGGAAGCGACAGCGAAGGCTATAAATATGTGATATGCAGCCGGGAGAAGGATGCAGCGGCGCTGGGCAAAAGAATGAATCAGGAACTGAACGGCAGGGGAGGCGGAAAGAACCCCATGATCCAAGGTTCCCTTCAAGCAGGGGAACAGGCAATCCGGAAATTTTTTCAAGAACATTGTTGACATATTTTTATCATAATGATATGATGAACTCCACGATAAGGGAGTAGTTGGCACTTGATAGTGTAGTGAAGTCAACACACTGATAGTTTGACTATCTGGCTTTGCTTTAAATGATGAGACTTATCTGTCCGGGAGGACAGATAAGTCTTTTTTAAGTGTACCCGGCTGGTATGCTTTCCCTTAACGGAAAACAGCGGCGCATGAATATGCATGGAAAAAAGGCAGCGGATCAGACAGACAGGAACCGTTGCCCAAAGGGGCAAAAGAGGAGGAAAAAAGAATGAATCTTTGGGAATTGATGGTGATTGCGGTAGGGCTGTCCATGGATGCCTTTGCGGTGTCTATCTGCAAAGGGCTTTCCATGAAGAAAATGAGCTGGAAAAATGGGCTGATCGCCGGATTGTATTTCGGCGGCTTTCAGGCGGGGATGCCGTTAATCGGTTATTTCCTTGGGACACAGTTCAAGGACCTGATCACAAGTATCGACCATTGGATTGCGTTTGTCCTGCTTTGCCTTATCGGATTGAATATGGTAAAAGAGTCCAGGGAAAAGGCGGAGGAAGGGGAATGCCAGAATGATTCCTTTCAGGTTAAGACCATGGTTCCCCTTGCGGTGGCGACAAGTATTGATGCGCTTGCGGTGGGAGTTACCTTTGCCTTCCTCAGTGTGGATATCGTTCCTGCGGTATCCTTTATCGGGGTTATTACCTTTTTCTTAAGTGTTCTTGGAATTAAAATAGGAAATGTGTTCGGTACGAAATTTAAGGCGAAAGCAGAACTGGCAGGAGGGATCATTTTGATTCTGATGGGAACAAAAATACTGCTGGAGCATCTGGGGGTTTTAAATTTCTGAGAATACCATACATAAGCGGGGAGGCGTGATATGAAGACACGAAAAGAGGTTATCGCCTTTTGCCGGACCTTAAAGGGCGTCTATGAGGATTATCCTTTTCATGATGAAAACTGGACGGTAATGCGGTGCAGAGGGAATAAAAAGTCATTTGCCTATATATATGAACGAGACGGAGGGATACAGGTAAATGTAAAATGCGATCCCGAATGGATCCGGTTCTGGCGGGATGCATATCCGGCAGTGATTCCGGGTTATCATATGAATAAACGGTATTGGAATACCATAATCCTGGACGGCACGGTGCCGGACAAGGATGTCCGGCGCATGATTACCGAAAGCTACGGACTTGTTAAGCCGGCAGAAAATTCATAACAACCATTACAAGCCCCAGCAGGGTGAGGACGCCTCCGGTAGCCCGGTTAAGGGTTTTAGCGGAGGCTTTGTTGGCAAAACGGGCAGCCAGCCTTGCACCAAGAAGGGTGAACAGGATACAGAGCAGCAGAGCGGGTATATCGGGCATGCCTCCGATTGTGAAATGGGAAACTGCGCCGGTAAACGCCGTGAAAGTCATGATAAAGACGCTGGTTCCCACCGCTGTTTTCAATTCGTAGCCAAGTACGCTTGTAAGGATAAGAAGCATCATCATTCCGCCGCCGGCCCCGATAAAGCCGCAGATGAAGCCGATTAAGGCTCCACAGATGAGGGACTGGATAACCTTCGTGCGTGTATCCTTATTGGCCCGGGACTCTTTGGTGGTCATAACGGGCCTTATCAGAAATTTAATGCCAAGCAAAAGTGTCATAAACACGGAAAAGCTTCCCATGGATCGGTTAGGTACCCTGGATGCTATAAAGCTTCCGGCAAGGGTGAATACAAGAACCGAAACGAGCATAAGGATTCCGTTTTTTATATCCAGGTTTTTGTGTTTTCCGTAGGTGTAGGCCGATACGGCCGAAGCCAGAACATCGGAAGCCAGGGCGATACCAACGGCTTCGTAGGCGGGGAATCCCAGAAAAGTGATAAGCATGGGCGAGATGACGGCGGCGGCCGACATTCCCGCAAAGCCCGTGCCTATGCCGGCGCCGAGACCGGCAATTATACATACAATAATCGTTTCAAGCATATTCTACATCTCCTTCAGGTTATGGGATATAACGGATAACACGTGTTCCACTACCTTCCTTTCTTCCTTTGTAATTCCTCTGTATATAAAACGAAGAAAATCCTCCTGCTGTTCTCTGGCAGCCTTAACCGCATCCAGTGCGGGAGGGCATATCCGCAGATGGATAATCCGCCGATCCTCCTTATCGGTGATCCCTTCCAGGTATCCTCTTCCTGTCAGGGAGTCCACAGCTTTGGATACATTCGATTTGGGGAAGGAGCGAAGCTCCACGATATCCGAGGCTGTATCGTGGCCCGGATTGTTGTACAGAAATAAGAGGACATTTATTTCCATCCGGTTCAGGCCGTAACTGTCGCTGACCTCACCCAGATGCTTATTATATGCTTTGGTAAGGCTTCTGCCTGTGATCAGATAATCAATAATTCGATTCATACGCCCTCCGCCATATAGTTCTTTTTAGAACTAACTGGGTTTATAATAACATGATTATCGTAAAAGTCAAGCCGTGTTTTACATAAAACTTACAAACTTGTAACCATATCCTGCTTTTTTCTTTCACAGGAAACAGTTATGATTGCAATTGCAAGCGAGATAAAAAGTTGTAAAGGAGAAAATTATTATGAAAAAGAAATTTGTAGCAATTGCAGCGGCAGCCACTCTTGTAATGGCGGCACTTGCGGGCTGTGGCTCCACTGACACAACAACAACGGACAACGCGGCATCCACCCCTTCCGAAGCAGGAAGCGCGGCGGCATCGGAAGCAGTATCCTCCGAAGCGGCTTCCTCTGAGGCAGCAGGCAGTGAAGCGGCACCTTCCGAAGCTGCGGCGGATTTGAGCGGCAGCATCTCCATGGCAGGTTCCACTTCCATGGAAAAATTTGCAAACGCGCTGGCGGAAAGCTTTATGGCAAAATACCCCGGTGTGACCGTAACTGCTGAGTTTACCGGTTCCGGCGCAGGTGTGGAAGCGGTTACTGCAGGAAGCGTTTCTATAGGAAATTCCTCCAGGAATCTCACCGAGGATGAAAAGGCAGCAGGCGTAGCGGAAAACATTGTGGCAATCGATGGTATCGCCGTTGTTACGGATCCTGCAAATACGGCGGCCGGCCTGACAAAGGATCAGCTTTCCGGCATCTATACCGGTGAAATCAAGAACTGGAAAGATGTGGGAGGTGCCGATCAGGCTATCGTGGTAGTAGGCAGGGAAGCCGGTTCCGGTACCAGAGGAGCATTTGAAGAGCTGCTCGAAATCGAAGACCAGTGTGCCTACGCAAACGAACTGGACAGCACCGGCGCAGTTATGGCAAAGGTAGCCGCAACACCTGGAGCAATCGGTTATGTATCTCTGGATGTTATCGACGATACCGTTAAGACCCTTGCGGTAGACGAGGTGGAACCCACGGTTGAAAACATCAAAGGCGGCAGCTACCTGTTAAGCAGACCTTTCGTAATGGCAACCAAAGGCGAAATCTCCGAACAGAATGAAGTGGTACAGGCAATGTTCACTTACCTGGCATCGGACGAAGGAAAAGCACTCGTGGAAAGCGTTGGCCTGATTACCGTCGACTAACCCCCTCAACACAATACCGGTAATTTTAAACCCTGCGAAAGCAGGGTTTGTAACAGTTCAGACTTATCTGAACTGTTACCGCATCCAGCCAATAAAATCGCTTCGCGATGGGCTGGATGCCCGCTACCACCACGCTTTCTTACGGTCTGTGCAGTAAATGCGCAGACCTGTCTGAATAGTTACCAGGGTTTAGCTTGCGAAAGCAGGGCCCTATCATAATAAAGGATAAATATATGAAACAATCTTTTTCTATCGTGGGAAGCAGACATTCCAAAACAGCAGTGGAAAAGACTGCTCAGATCATTTTTACCGTTTGTGCTTTTTTTGCTATACTTGCAGTTTTCTCCATTACCTTATATATGTTAATAAACGGAACCCCGGCATTGTTCAAGGTGGGGTTAAAGGATATTCTTTTCGGAACCGTATGGAAGCCTACCGCCAAGGACCCCAGCTTCGGTATCCTTTATATTATACTCACATCCATTGTGGGCACAACGCTGGCTATTTTAATCGGGGTGCCGGTGGGTGTTCTTACGGCTATCTTTCTGGCGGAGGTGGCGCCTAAAAAGCTGGCGGCTGTAGTGAAGCCGGCAGTGGAGCTTCTGGCAGGGATCCCTTCCGTTATTTATGGCCTCCTGGGAATTATGATACTCAATCCTCTGATGTATAAAGTGGAAACCGCTGTATTCAAAGGCTCTGAGACGCATCAGTTTACCGGCGGCGCCAATCTGATCTCTGCGGTCATTGTATTGGCTATCATGATTCTTCCTACGGTAATTAATATCAGTGAGGCTGCTCTGCGGGCTGTTCCGGCGCAGTATAAGGCGGCATCCCTGGCTCTGGGAGGTTCCCATATCCAGACCATATTCAAAGTAATTCTGCCGGCGGCGAAGTCGGGTATCGTTACGGCAGTGGTACTGGGTGTGGGGCGTGCGATTGGTGAGGCTATGGCAATCACCCTGGTATCAGGAAGTTCGGTGAACCTGCCTCTGCCCTTTAATTCCGTGCGGTTCCTCACTACGGCAATTGTGAGTGAAATGGGATATGCATCCGGGCTGCACAGAGAAGTCCTGTTTACTATCGGACTGGTTCTGTTTGCCTTTATCATGATTATTAATACCTGCCTTACAAGGATTCTCAAGCCCAAGAGCCTGGAGGAGAAGGAAAAAAAGAGAAAGCCCAGTAAAAGCAGGGCGGTAAAGGCAGAAATCCTGGATAACAATGCAGGAGTGGCAATTCAGATCGAATCGTAAGGGGATCGGTACCCCGGGTACGGAGGAGTAGGAATGGATCAGAGTATATTGGTAAAAAGAGTCAGGTTATCAGACTATATTATTACGGCAATGATTTATGCGGCGGCATCCCTGTCCATAGTATTGCTGGCGGGTATTGTATGCTATACCTTTATCAAAGGAGTCTCCAGCATCAGCTGGCAGTTCCTCACGACGGTTCCCAGTACCATAAAGGGCACCTTCGGCATCGCGGGAAATCTGCTCAATACTTTATATATTGTAATTATTACCCTGTTGATAGCCACCCCCGTGGGAGTGGGATCCGCCATTTATCTGAATGAATATGCCAGGCCGGGCAAAATCGTGCGTACGATTGAATTTACCACGGAAATTCTTTCCGGAATCCCTTCTATTATTTTCGGATTGTTCGGCATGGTATTTTTCGGAACGACACTGGGTTTCGGTTACTCCATTCTAACCGGCGCCCTGACGCTTACGCTGATGGTGCTCCCCCTCATTACGCGGAATACCCAGGAGGCGCTTAAAACAGTGCCTGAAAGCTACCGCAGCGGCGCGCTGGGTATGGGAGCTACCAAATGGTATATGATACGCACCATTCTTCTGCCTTCCGCTATGCCCGGTATAATTACCGGTATCATCCTGGCGGTGGGAAGAATTGTGGGAGAATCGGCAGCATTGCTTTTTACCGCGGGAAGCGGTTATCTTCTCCCAAAGAGCGGCATGGGCTTCCTGCACAAAATCCTGGAATCCGGAGGAACACTGACGATTCAGCTGTATTTGTGTATGTCAAAGGCGCAGTACGGAGAAGCCTTCGGTATAGCGGTGGTACTTCTGGTTCTGGTGCTTGGCATCAATATGCTGACCAAATATTTGTCCGGGAAGTTTAATGTGGAAGCGAGAGAGTAAGCGCGGGGAACGTATAAGACCCTGACGGATACGAACGAAATGCATAGGCCCCGTGGTGGCGGGCGGACAGGAGCAAAGATGGAAAATGCGAAAATCAGTACCAGAAAATTAAATTTATATTATGGAACCAACCATGCGCTTAAAGATGTGGATATGGATATTACCCCCCATGCCATAACTGCTTTTATCGGCCCTTCCGGCTGCGGAAAGTCAACCTTTTTAAAGACGCTGAACCGTATGAATGATCTGGTGGACGGGGTCAGGATAGATGGAACAGTCACGCTGGACGGTGAAAATATTTATGATGATAAGGTGGATACCACCCTTTTGCGTAAAAAGGTAGGTATGGTGTTTCAGCAGCCTAATCCCTTTCCCATGAGTATTTATGATAATATCGCGTATGGCCCCCGGATCCATGGAATTAAAAATAAAGCACAGCTGGATGAAATCGTGGAAGAAAGCCTGAAAGGCGCTGCTATTTTTGATGAGGTAAAGGATCGGCTCAAAAAATCCGCACTGGGTCTTTCCGGCGGGCAGCAGCAGAGGCTGTGTATTGCCAGGGCCCTGGCTGTACAGCCGGAAGTACTTCTGATGGATGAGCCAACCTCGGCCCTGGATCCTATTTCCACACTGAAAATAGAAGATTTAATGGAAGATCTGAAGAAAAAATATACGGTGGTGGTGGTGACACATAACATGCAGCAGGCCGCCAGGGTATCCGACGAAACGGCCTTTTTCCTGGTGGGAGAGGTGGTGGAAAAGGATACCACCGGAAATATTTTTGCCAGGCCCAGGGACAAAAGGACGGAGGACTATATTACAGGCCGTTTTGGCTGATTACGGGCAAAACGGTAACAGGTATGGAACCGTGAAGAAATGAACCGTTATACGGATATGCAGGAAGGAAATGCGAGGAGCAGGAATTATGACAATGAGAACGATTTATCTGGAGGAGCTGAACGGCCTTCGTAAAAGCCTGGCTGAGATGGGGGAGGCTGTGGAGGTTTCCTTTGATATGCTGCTGACGGCGGTGGACAGTAAGGACGAGGAGCTTAAGATGCAGATTATCCGTGGCGACCGGATGATTAATGACATGGAAAGAAGCATTGAATCCAAGTGTCTTTCCCTGATTACCAGGCAGCAGCCGATTGCCGGAGATCTGCGTATGATATCGGCAGCGCTGAAGGTAGTGACGGATATTGAACGGATCGGGGATCAGACAGCGGACATTGCGGAACTGATGCTGCGGCTGAAGGACTGTGATCTGGATACCTATTCCAGACATATTACAGGTATGCTTCAGGTAGCTAAGGAGATTGTCCACGATGCCGTCCATGCCTTCGTGACCCGTGACAGCAAGGCGGCCGACGAAGTGATCCGCCATGATGATGTGGTGGATTCTCTGTTCGCAAAGGTAAAGGATGACTTGGTTTTCATGCTTCAGGAGGGTGTGGATAATATCGATGCCTGTGTGGATGTGCTGATGATTGCCAAATATCTGGAGCGGATCGGCGATCATGCGGTAAACATAGCGGAATGGGAAATTTTCCAGGAGAGCGGCGCCATTCAGGATATCCGCCTGATGTAAACCGATTCGTTCAGGACCGGGGGGCAGCGGCAGGCTGCCCGGACCGGATAAACTTCACCGGCAGGTTCGTTACCGGCGCAGCTCCTGTTCTCTTTTTTGTACCACAAATTTCACATATAGAATCAGGGCGATCAGAAAGATAACACCCAGGCTGTTGGTAACCTGTTGGGCGTACAGGGTTTTTCCGCCGATACTCCAGCCCGCCTGCTGTAGGAAAGACAGGAACCTGCCTGAAACAAAGGATACCAAAAATCCATAAACGCCGCCGATTGAGGAGAGGATAGACAGCTGGAGAGTCCTTTTTTCTTCATTTAAAAGCTCCAGCTGGATGCCGAACAGCCCTATTCCGGCAAAGCTCCATCCCGCCGCGGAGAAAAGGGTGGCGGCAATGGTCATGGGATAGGCATTGGAAGGCACGGCAAAAGCCATGAACATAAAATTCAAAAGGATCCCCAGCAGGGAATATTTATACATATAAGCCATACCCAAACGATCCCCCATTCTTCCTATCATGGGGGTAATGGCGATCCGCACCAAATTCCCGAAAAAGCCTACCACCATGATAAAGGTAAACGGAAGGTTCAAATCTTTAATCTGATAGCTGGTATTAAAGGGGGAAGAAGTATAAAATGCGGTAAGCCACAGCAGGTTGGTAAAGAAAGCTTTGCGGAAATCGGAATTCCGGAAGGCTTCTTTGATTTCCGCTTTCAGTACGCCCTTTTGCTTCCCGGAAGCATTGTCTTTGTATTTTTTGGCAAGATTGCCGTGCATTTCCTGGCCTGCGGCATTCCGGACGGCATAGCGCGGCTCTTTCATCCGGCTGAAGGCACAGAAATTAATAAGAACGAGGAGAAAAATCAGCGTCCCGTTCAGGAGAAAGCCTATATGCTGGTGTTCCCCTGCCGTACTGTCCATAATAACGCCGGCCCCCAGCATTACGGTCACGGTAACAAATACGGCGACGGCATCTTTTTTGGAAAAATAGCTTCCCCGCAGCTCCATGGGAACAAGGATCGCTATCCAGTCCTGGGTCGCGGGTGTCCCGATCTGTGACCATGCCTGGGCAAAAAAATACCCTGCCACAATGAGGAACTGTTGTACATGGATTGGCAGGGGCAGCAGCGGAATAAAGAAAATGAACGAAAAGAAGAGCTTCTGCATTACGGTAACGCAGACGAACAGCTTTCTTTTTTTCAGCTTATTAATCCTCTGCATGGTAAAGAGCTGGAACAGTGCGGCCAGGCTTCCCATGGATGTAATAACACCGATGGATGCATCCGGTATATTCACCGAGAGCATGAGGGAAACCAGGAAGGTTCCACCTGCCAGCTGGGCAATCGTCTGATTGGCGGAGTCCCCCGCTATGTAGTTCCTGCGGCTCTTTTCATAGTCCCCTTCGTTTTCGGGAAGGGCCATAAAATAAATCCTGCGCAGCCGTCCAAGCAGCCAGGTGAAATCAAGCATAATCCTGCTCATAAAATACCCCGTTTCCCGCGTCCCGCGCGGCCTTCCCAAGTACTTCCCTCAGCCTGATATTACAATAACGGGAACCTAAAAAAAATGTATTATCTTTGTCAAATTGATGTAGTTTATTGCTGTGAGGAAGAAAAAACCAGGCTCCTTTTTTACAGTGATCCGGGGAGACGGAATTTGAAAGCGGCCGGTATAAGAATTAGTCGCCCCTTTCCGCAAAATAATAAATATTTATTGATAAACAATAAAAAAATATTGACTTTCAATGTGAATAGTGTTATTTTATGGAAAAGAGGCTATGGCAGCAGGATGATTCCGTCTTTTTCCTTTTGTATAAGGGAACAGAACGAAAGCTGTATGTTGTGGAATATTTTTTATGAGCAGGAGGAAAGAAGAAATCATGGGAAACAAGCTCACACGGTTTACAAAAGGAATGCTGGATTTCATGTTTTATGCAGGGATTGCGGTTACATTAACCCTTCCGGTTTCTGTCCGCATTTACGGGCGCATCAATTCCTATTTTGGACAGTATTATATTCACCTGATTATATTGTTCGGAGTTTCCGGGATTTTGGCGGAGCTTATTTTATTTGAACTGCGAAGGATGTTCCGGACCGTTCTGGAAAATGACTGTTTTGTACAGGCCAATGTGAAAAGCCTGAACCGGATGGGGACTTACAGCTTTTTAATTGCCCTTGTAACGGCGGGAAGGCTGTTCCTGTATCTGACACCGGCGGTGATGATAATCATCCTGGTTTTTGTGATAGCGGGTCTGTTCAGCAAGGTGCTGAGCCGGGTGTTTGACCGGGCGGTGGCATATAAAAATGAAAACGACCTGACAATTTAGGAGGTGGATAATGTCCATAATTATCAATTTGGATGTAATGATGGCCAAAAGGAAGAAAGGGCTGACGGAGCTGGCAGGAGAGGTGGATATTACACTGGCCAACCTGTCTATTCTGAAAAATAACAAAGCAAAAGCGGTCCGGCTTTCCACCTTAAATGCAATATGCAAGGCGCTGGAATGTCAGCCGGGAGATATCCTCCAATATGTGGAGGACGAAGAGGATGGGGAGATCAACAGCCTGTAGGAGGTATATGTTATGGATTATGAAAGAACGGATCCGGTAAACGGAAACTATACGGCGGAAAATAATCCGGCGTGGACGGAACAGGAAAAATGGCGGATGGAGGAAAGGAAAAGGGAAGAGGAAAGGCGGCTTGAAGCGGAAAAGAAAGCGGCTGTCATGCGCGGGGATTTTCCATTCTTCGGATGGGCCAGCGCAGTTTATGCTCTTTTTTACACCTTCTGCCTGTACAAAAACGCTTCGGGGATCACTTACCCTTTTTTCGTCGCAGGAACCCTTATCTATTTTGGCTTATGTACCAAAAGGTCAGGGGTTCCATTGAAAAAAGACAGTACCTTCACCGTTGTGAGCATGCTTCTCCTGGGAATATCCGTGTTCCTTACAGACAATATCAGCATACAGCTGATAACAAAAACAGGGATTTTCCTTCTCACTCTGAGTCTGATGCTTCATCAGTACCTGAATGACAGAGCATGGAATTTTTCCAGGTATCTGCTCGCTATCTGTCAGTGTCTTCTGGAGTCGGTAGCCTGTCTGGGACGTCCTTTCAGTGATGGATCCGCCTGGAGACAGAAACGGACACAGGAAGGGAAAAAGGACGGCAAGGGGCGTTATGTTGCCCTGGGTATTCTCGTGGCGGTTCCGCTGGGCCTCCTCATCCTGGCCCTTCTGGTGAGTGCGGATGCGGTATTCCGGGATTTGTTCGTACGTCTTTTCCGGCATATCAACATATTGAATATCCTGCTTGTCCTCTGTATGCTCACGTTTGGTTTTTTTGCTTCCTACTGCTTTATGGCTATGCTTAACAGCCGGGTCATTAAGGAGGAATGCAGGGAGAACCGGAACCAGGAGCCGGTGCTTGCGATTACCTTCACCTCGGTACTTGCGGTAATGTATTTGATTTTCTCCGGGATCCAGGTGGTTTATCTGTTCCTGGGACAGCTGAAGCTGCCGGACGGGTATACCTATTCCTCTTATGCCAGGCAGGGTTTTTTCCAGCTCCTGGCGGTATGTATAATCAATCTCATTATCGTATTGGTGTGCCTGGGCTTTTTCAGGGAAAGCAAGGTGCTGAAGGGGATACTCACCCTGATATCCCTTTGTACCTATATTATGGTGGCATCCAGTGCATACCGGATGCTTCTCTATATCGGAACCTGTCAGCTGACCTTTCTGCGGATCCTTGTTTTGTGGGCCCTGGCTGCTACCGCGCTGGTGCTGGGAGGAATTATTGTCACCATATTTAAACCCGGTTTCCGGCTTTTCCGGTATTGCATCACCGTGGTCACGGTGCTATATATCCTTCTGGCCTTTGCCAAACCCGATTACTGGATTGCCAGATATAATATGGAGTATGTGGATTTTGCAGCTGTGAGCCAGGAACAGGCGGAGGAAGGCAGTTACAGGGATTTTTATTACCTGAGCCATCTGTCCGCGGATGCCGCCCCCGTCCTTGCCGCGCCTGAAAACTATGAATTCCTGAAAAACCAGTCCTATTCCATGGAGGAATATTATTCCCGCATGGAGCGTAAAGCGGAGGGGATGGGGATACGCAGCTTCAATGTATCCCGCTATCTTGCCGGAAAGGCCCTTTCCCGGTTACAGTGACTCCAAAAGAACAAATGGGAATAATTCAGACGGCCCTTTGTGTCCTGGGGCATCCCCTCTCCTTTTCCCTGGGGTGGCAGTGCTGCAAGG